>NZ_PIRS01000002.1:0-259024 GCF_003048985.1 Campylobacter concisus | reverse complement strand
TTATTTATCATTTTTATAGTCCATTTCTGTTACGTTTCTACACATATTTTTATATTATTTTTTACATTTAGAGAAATTTAAATTTACTTTTCTCTCTTTTGCAAAGCCAAATTTGCTATTTTAGGATATAAATTTTCACTCTTTTAACCATAAAATTATCAAATAAATTCGCTCATTATTTATAAATGAAAAAATTAGCTTTTATAAAAAACGCCCTATTTTTGGCTTAAATTTTGAAAGATTTTGTTTGTTAATCTTTTGTGGCTATAATGCGAAATAACAAATTTTATTATTAAGGAATTATTATGTTTGAATTAAGAAAACTTCCGTTTGACGCAAACCACAATGCAGTAGTAAGTGCTAAAACCTGTGAATACCACTACGGCAAGCACCACGCAACCTATGTTGCAAATTTAAACAATCTCATAAAAGATACAAAATTTGCTAACGCATCATTTTATGAAATTCTAAAAAATAGCGAAGGCGGCCTTTACAACAACGTAGCTCAAGTTTATAACCACGACTTTTACTGGGACTGCATCGCTAAAAAAAGCGAGATGTCAAGCGAGCTAAAAGCAGCGATCGAGGCAAATTTCACAAATTTTAAAGAGGAGTTTTTAAAAGCAGCTACAACGCTTTTTGGCTCAGGCTGGGCATGGCTTGTATTTGACCCAAGCAGCAAAAAGCTAGAGATCGTACAAACTAGCAACGCAAAAACTCCAGTGAGCGATGGCAAAGTGCCGCTTCTAGTAGTTGATGTGTGGGAGCACGCTTACTACATCGACAACTTCAACGCTCGTCCAAAATACCTAGAGACATTTTATGAGAACATAAACTGGGAATTTGTAAGCCAAGCTTACGAGTGGGCACAAAAAGAGGGTCTTGGCTCAGTTGAGTTTTACACAAAAGAACTACATAAATAATATCTGGCGGGAGCTCCCCCGCCTTTAAATTTCTGCTTTATAAATTTTAAAATCATCAAATTTCTCAGCAAACTCACTTTTAAAAAGATAATGCGAACGGCTTAAAATCTCGTTTTACCAAGCGAGTTTTCTTAAATTTAAAGCTGGCACAAGATATCTCACTTTCAAATTTCTTTTGAGTTGCTAAATTTAGTAATCAATAGGCGCGATGGTTATAGCTTTGAAATGACATAAAATACTCGTTTTAGCTACCACCCTTTGGTGTGGTGGCTTTTACTTTAAATTTAGCGCTATAAAACAACTTCACGCCTTTAAATTTAAAACCACCCTGATACTCTCAAAATGATCGCGGTCTTTACTGCTTTGAAAATGCCTCTAAACATTCGCGTTCAAAGGCTTTTTGCTTTAAATTTAACGCAAATCAAAACCAACGGCAATATCTTGCTCTTAAATTTCTCTATTTCAAATTTAAATATGATCCAAAGCTACTTAAAACTTCAAAACAACTCCCCAAACGCGATCAAGACACTCTTGTTGGCACTCCAAGGCATGCTAGAAAAAAAATAAAATAGTAAAAAACTAGCTTTACAAGCTGTCTTGCTATGACTAAACAACTCCATGCTTAAATTTAAGGCGACCAAAAAATAGCATAGGTTCGCTAGACTTTAAATTTTACGAGTAATACTTACTTTGGTTTTTAAGAAATGTGAGGGTCAAAAATGCCCCCAGTAGATATTTTGTATCAAGAAAGGGCGGCTTAAATTTCAAAGCCACCCAGCCAAAATTTATCTCTTTGAAGTGTATAAATTTATACCATTTTGCAAGCGTTTTAGCCCTTCAAGCACCCTTTCGCGCTGCGTTGCGATATTCATACGAAGGAAAAATCTATCTCCTCTGTAAGCGTTGCCGTCATTTAGCCAAAGTCCAGCTTTATCGCGCAAGAAATTCATAAACTCGCTCGAATCCTCGCAAAACGCACTGCAGTCAAGCCACAAAAGATAGGTCGCACTCGATGGTAGGAGCTTCACTGGCAGATTTTGCTCTTTTATGAAGTTTGCAACGACCTTTTTATTTTCAAAAAGATACTCTCTAAGCTCATCAAGCCACGCTTCGCCCTCGTTAAATGCAGCGATTGCGGCGATGATCGCAAAGGCATTTGCCTCGCCGACCTCATCGTAGTTGATAGCGGCATTTAGCCTTGATCTGATCTTTTCGTTTGGCGTGACGACGGCTGAGCTTTGAAGGCCAGCTATGTTAAAGGCTTTTGTAGGCGAGATGCACGTGATGGAGTTGTTTTTGCACTCCTCGCTCACACTGATAAATGGCACGTAGTTTAGCCCAGGATCAGTTATGTCGCAGTGAATTTCATCGCTGATGACCAAAACATCGTGCTTATAGCAAAGCTCGCCTATCTTTTTAAGCGTCTCTTTGTCCCAAATTTTGCCTATTGGATTGTGAGGATTACATAGAAGCATCATGGTAGTTAGCGGCTGGGCTAGCTTTGCTTCAAGGTCGTCAAAGTCGATCTCGTAAGAGCCATTTTTATAGACGAGGTCGTTTGATAAAATTTCACGTCCGTTGTTTTTGATGCAGTTAAAAAAGACGTGATAGACAGGCGCTTGCACTAAAATTTGATCTCCTGGGCTGCTAAATCTCCTAATAGCAGTTGAGATAGCTGGTATGACACCAGTGCAAAAGCACATCCACTCGTTTTCAAAGCTAACATTGTGACGTCTTTGCCACCAGCTATTTATCGCTTCGTTCCACTCTTTTGGGATGAAAGAGTAGCCAAAGACGCCGTTATCAAGGCGCTTTTGCAAGACGCTTAAGATCTCAGGTGCGGCCTTAAAGTCCATATCTGCAACCCACATCGGCAAAACATCGCTCTTCATACGCCATTTTGATGAGTTGGTGCCTTCTCTGCTTACTAATGTGTCAAAATCGTACTTCATAGCTTTTCCTTAAATAAAATTTTAAATCAATTATAACCCAAAAGATACTAAGATGATTTAAAAATTTAATACCCAAAAAGGAAAAATGATGAAACTAGCTCAGGCTCTCATCCTAAGATCTGACACGCAAAAGCGCATCGAACAGCTAAAAGTTAGGCTACTTAGCAATGCAAAAACGCAGGAGAATGAAAGTCCAAGCGAGGATCCAAATCTGCTTTTAAAAGAGCTTGACAAGCTAACAAGCGAGCTTTTTACGCTCATTTGCTCTATAAATTTAACAAACGCAAGCGCAAAATTTGATGGTATGAGCCTCACTGAGATGATCGCTAAAAAGGACGCTTTGGTGCTAAAAGCAAACGTGCTTAGGGAGTTTGCCACGAGTGCTAGTCAAAAGGTCGATCTTTACTCAA
The DNA here is from genome assembly GCF_003048985.1 of Campylobacter concisus. Lineage (GTDB taxonomy): Bacteria > Campylobacterota > Campylobacteria > Campylobacterales > Campylobacteraceae > Campylobacter_A > Campylobacter_A concisus_AY. Next base: position 255,739 of record NZ_PIRS01000002.1, on the reverse strand, counting down.
ACAGCGAGATCAAAATTTTAAGCACAGTCGATGTGAGCGCACTTCAAAAGCAAGTAGATGCACTTTCAAAAGAGATCAGAGAGCTTGAGATGAAGCTTCAGGAGGCAAACTGGGCGGTTGATCTAGTAGAGTAAAATTTATGGTAAAAATTTAGCCAAAAGCGAGTAAAAACCATATATTGGTGGCTTGCGAAGACCAGGCAAAAGCTTAAATTTAGTCTTAGCAATCTTACAAATGCAAATTTAAAAAGCACTTTTACTACCACTTACTGATTTGGCTATATTTTGGGTGGGTTTGGGGAAAATTAATCTTTATCATGTAAAATTTCGTAAATTTTTAAAAAGGAAATTTATGAAACTAGACACTCTCATCGTAAAAGGCATCGAAGCTAAAAACAACCCAAACAAAGCGGTCGTTCCGCCAGTATTTTTAGCTAGCACATTCGTGCAAGATGACCTTGAAAATTTTCAAGAATTTGCCTACTCACGCGGCAACAACCCTACAAAAAAGGCATTTGATGATATCTTTGCTAAGGTTGAAGGCAGCAAATACGCATTTAGCTTTGGCTCAGGCATGGCAGCAACTGCAGCTGCACTTAGCCTTATAAAAACAGGGCAAAAAGTCCTGCTAAATAGCAACGTCTATGGCGGCACATATAGATATGTCACGAGCGTTTTTGAAAGCCACGGCATAAAGAGTGAATTTATAGATGATCTAAATTTTTTAAGCGAAGATGATATAAGCGACGACGTGGCAGCTATCTTCATCGAAACTCCCTCAAATCCTCTTTTAAGAGTGACTGATATCGCTAGAATTTCAAAGATCGCTCACAAAAAGGGCGTTCTAGTCATCGTGGATAACACATTTTTGACGCCTTATTATCAAAAAGTGCTTGAGCACGGAGCTGACATCGTGGTATATAGCGCTACAAAGTATATCGGCGGACACGCTGACGTGATCGCTGGTATCGTCACGCTAAACGACGATGCTTTGGCTGAAAAGATCAAATTTGCCAAAAACACGCTTGGTGGCATCATCAGCCCGATGGATGCATACTACCTAATACGTGGGCTTAAAACGCTTAGCGTTAGGTTTGATAGACAAACGCAAAATACCCATAAAATCATCAAATTTTTAGAGAATAATGACGCCGTTAGCGTGGTGCATTTCCCTGGCTCATACAGCGAGCAAGAGGCCAAGATGCAAGCGGCTCAAGCAAGCGATATCGGCGCTCTTATATCATTTGAGCTTGATGAAAAATATGATGTAAATAAATTTGTAAAAGCGCTAGAAATTTTTGATCTAGCAGTGAGCCTTGGTGGTATAGAGAGCCTTATCTGCAGGCCTGCTACGATGACGCACGAGGCATATCCAAAAGAGTTACTAGACAAGATCGGCATAAAGCAAAATTTGCTTCGTCTAGCCATCGGCATCGAAAACGTCGATGATCTAATAGCCGACCTTGATCAAGCATTTAAAAAAGCTAAAAAATAAGGAGAAATCATGGCAACTACAAAATTTAAAGGCAGTGAGGTAAATTTAAGCGGAAATGAGCTATTTGTCGGCTCTTATGCGCCTGAGGCAAGAGTCGTAGCGCAAGATCTTAGCGAATTTAGCGTGGGCGGAAACAACGGCATCGAGGTGCTTGTCTGTTTGCCTTCTCTTGATACTGGCGTTTGTGCGGCAGAAGCACGTAAATTTAACGAAAAAGTGGCTGGAAAACACGGCGTAAAACTTAGCATCATCTCAAACGACCTGCCATTTGCGATGGGGAGATTTTGCACGACTGAAGGCATAGCAAATTTGCGTGTGGGAAGCGATTTTAGATACGGCGAATTTGCCCAAAACTACGGCATGCTAATGAGCGACGGGGCGCTAAAAGGCCTACTTGCAAGAGCGATCTTTGTCATCAAAGATGGCGTCATCATCCACAAACAAATCGTCCCTGAAGTGACCCAGGAGCCAAACTACGACGCAGTTTTTGACGCGATAAAACAAAGCGGCGGATGTGGTTGTGGCTGCGGCTGCCATTAAAATTTACTATGCAAATAGCCCAGCTATGATGGCAAAGAGCTGACTGCCCGTCACCACTAGCTCACCAACCTCTTTTACACCCCTTAAAACTGGCCTTATAGAGGCTAGTTTTAGGCTTGATTTCTCTTTTATTTCTTCATTTTTCGGTGGCAGATCTTGCGTGATGCTTGCGTATTTTTTGATGACCTCTATTACCTGTCTTATCTCATCTGGCAAATTTTCATCCAAATTTTTAGGCAGCGAGATGTATAAATTTTCACGGCTTCTAGTCAGTAAGACGTAAATTTTTCTATAAAAAAGCGCCCTTTCATTTTTATATATGGTTTGCAAAAACGGCAAAAAGTTGTGGATGATGACATTTTGCGCTTCAAGGCCTTTAATGGACTGTATCGTCAAAACCTCTACGTTTTTGCCCTCTGGCAAGACGCTCTCTTTTATGGCACTTACAGCGACCTTGCTATTACTTAAAATGACGCTTGTTTCGCCATCTGGCAAGGCACATTTATTGCCTTTTGCTCTTTAGTGTCAAGGTAACTTTTGTATATTTTCATCTAAGCGTTAAATTTACTTTATTCTCACATTTTTTTGAGATTAAAATTCTGCTATTTTTATCTTTTCCAAGAACACAGCTTCTGCCACAATTTAACACGGGTCATGTTTATATTAAGTTATGTTGAGCCCAAATTCTAAAAAATTAAAAATAAAAATGATTGAAAATTAAAAAGCGATTTAAAATTTGAAGTGGCCGGGAGATAGGGATTCGAACCCCAGGAGGCTTTCACACCTCAACGGTTTTCAAGACCGCCGCTTTCGACCGCTCAGCCATCTCCCGAATTAAAGATTTGTGATTATAGCCAACTTTGCTTAAAATTTGCTATAACCACTAAAAATTATTCTGTTTTTTCTTTGACGTAACTAGCTCCGTCATTGATCTTTTCTTTAGTCCATTCTTTGGCGTTGTGAGTATCTTCTTTTACGCCGTGCCAAGTATTTGAACAACCTACCGCAAAAAATGCCACGCATACTATTAAAAGTAACTTTTTCATTGTTAACCCTTTAGTTTGGTTATTTTTGAAGTTTGGAGGCGACACCCGGATTCGAACCGGGGATCAAAGCTTTGCAGGCTCATGCCTTACCACTTGGCCATGTCGCCACTTTTTGGTGGTGCCCGAGACCGGACTTGAACCGGTACGGTAAAAACTACCGAGGGATTTTAAGTCCCTTGCGTCTACCATTCCGCCACTCGGGCAAAACTTAATGGAGCGGGAAACGAGATTCGAACTCGCGACCCCAACCTTGGCAAGGTTGTGCTCTACCCCTGAGCTATTCCCGCGTTAAAAATTGCAATGTTACCCAAAAGTTGCTTAAAAATTTATTTTGCAAAATGTAAATTTCAAAATATTGTAAGGCATAAAAAGATAAAATACCAAATCTTTTTTGGGGTTATAGCTCAGCTGGGAGAGCGCTTGAATGGCATTCAAGAGGTCGGCGGTTCGATCCCGCTTAACTCCACCAACAGACGATTTCAGGGGTTTTCAAACCTTATCAAAAAAAGCTTTTTAAAGCCCAAATTTAGGGCTTTTACCACTTTTTAAGCTCTCATCTCTTATCATTGCATTTCACCTAATATCACTCTTTTGAGTGTATATCTGAGTGTAAAAAAATATTTTTTCTAACTTTTTACACTCAAAAACAAGGGTTACGAAATGGCAAGCTTTGCGAACGATTTGGCACTAAAAAAATTTATACTCAAAAATAAAAATCGTGAGTGGGTAAAAGATGACGGAGTAAAATTTTTATACGTGCTTGCATACAAGACCCAAAAAGAAACCACCAAAACATTTTATTTCAAATATCAAGATAGCGACGAAAAGCGAACGACAAAACAAATCAGGCTAGGCAAATACCCAAGTATCACGCTAGCAGAAGCAAGAGCGAAAGCTTTGGAGCTTGAGAGGCTAAGAGATAGGGGCGAGGACTTGCAGACAGCCACGGCCAAGCAAAAGGCTATCACGTTTAAAGATGTAGCCGATGAGTGGATAGACAAAGAGCAGAGCAAAAGCCTCGTATCGACTAAGAAGCAAATAGGGCGTGTAAAAAATCATCTCATCTTTTATTTAGGCAGTAAAGAGATAACCGCTCTAAAGCGTAGAGATTATATGCAAGTAATCGAGCAGATACAAGCACAAGAAATCAAAAAGGGCATAACACACGAAACATCAGAGCGGACTTTTAGGCTACTCCGTAAAATCTTAGATTTGGCAGTAAATAAGGGCTACATCGAACACAATCCAACACGAGATATTATTTTTAATGATACTTTTAAGACCTCATCAAATAACCACTACAAGGCAATAACCGAGCCAAGCAAGCTAAAAGAGCTATTAAGAGCAATGCAGGACTATCAAGGCTCGTTTTGCACTCAGCAGGCGTTAATATTTGGCGTGCATACCTTTTTACGTAGTGCAAACGTAAGAGAACTAAAATGGCAATACGTAGATTTTGAGGATAATTTAATCACATTCCCAGCCGAGGCGATGAAGTTAAGAGAAGTTTTTTATATGCCAATGAGTAAGCAGGTTAAGAAGCTTTTAAAAACAATGCTAGAGCACAAAAGGGGCGATTTTGTTTTTCCTAGTGGCATAAGTGCGACAAGACCGCTAAGTGATAGCACCCTCAACCAGGCGATTAAGCGGTTAGGCTTTGGCGATGAGATGGTATTTCACGGCTTACGCACAACAGCAAGCACGCTACTAAATGAAAACATCAAAAATCACGGCTTTAGTAGTGACGTGATAGAGCTTTGCCTAGACCACAAAGAGCGAAGCAGTGTAAAAGCAATTTACGACCGAAGCCAAAGGCTGGACGAGAGGGCGGAGCTTATGCAGTGGTGGAGTGATTATCTGGACGAAGTGAAAGGGGAATAAATGAATGCAGAAAACAAAAATCCTTTAGATGAATTATTAGAAAAAAAGATTTTAGAAGTAAATTTTAACGAAATAAAAAGATTTAAGATACCAGAACCACCAAAAAGAGAAGTGTTATTAAAAGATGAAGTTTTACAAATAATTTTAAGACTTTTTAACAAATACCCACAATTTAAAAACGAAGCTAGTATTTACGAATTAAAAGAAAGTTTAATATTTTTAGGGGATATTATTACAAGCGAAGTTATTACGGTGCGTCATAGTATTAAAATATTAATACATTCTTATCTTAAGGATTTAGAAGCAATAGCCGATAAAAAGAAACGCAAACAAACAGAAAAAGACTATGCACGCAAAAAAGCCGAAAAAGCTATTGATATGCTATTAGATATTAAAAAGAGTTTTTTTACTTATGATGAAGACGAGAAAAAAAATTAAGCTCTTTTGGTCTTAATATGTTAAATAGAGATAACCGTTGTATTAATCAGTTAATACACAGCTTAAAATGTCAGATAGGTATAAATACGCCGTGGGAGATTAATCCAACAATAGCAAATCGTAAATTTGATGGGTCTTTTCATCGTGCTTTAGAACGTGTAAAAAATAAATCCTTTTCGTCCCCTCTTGAGCTAGCCAAAGCAATAGAACAATTAAGGGTTACCATAAGAAATATTTTTAACAATAAACCAAATATACGGCTTAAATCCGACAAATAAGCATAAAAAATACCTCTAAAAATTTCTTACATTGCTTTTGATGTAAGAAATTTATTTTTTACATTAAAACTAATGAAATTTTTTAAAAATCTACATTAAAAAACAAACATCTTTTATTTTTCTAGCATCGATTTTAACGCTACTTTTACACTAGCTATTAACATTTTTATTTATTAATATTCTCATATCAAATCAATTTAAGCACATCAAGCTTGCAAGCATTCAGGCTTAATTATTTTGAAAAATTATCAAAAAGGATAAACAATGCAAGATAAAACATTACTAAGCTCAAAAGAAACGGCCGAGCTTTTAGGCGTAGGCGTATCAACACTTTACAGATACAAGAAATTAAGCGACTTTCCGAAACCTATCTTTTTCACAAATGTTACAAAACGCTTTAAAAGAGATGAGGTAGAAGCCTTTATTAACAAAAGACAAAACGAGGGCAGACCATTACCACAAGGGGGCGAAAGATGAACGCCTACACGCCAAAATATGACGATATGAGCGAAGAGGATTTTTACTTAGGCTTTATGCTAATAGTAAAAGAGCGTAACCCTAGCCTATTTAAAGCCATAAAAGAGGGCGAAACTAGCAAGCAGACCGATGACGCCCTAGATGTAGCCCTTAACTTTTACGATACATCGCTACAGCTAGCAAGAGAGATTAACGAGCTAGAGGACAAAATCCGACGGCTAAATTTTAAGCTGTCGAGTAATGCACTTCAACGCAAGAAAGGATAATAAGATGAGGTTAGAAATAACAACAGCAGGCAAAGGCGGAGCGATAATCGCTATCGAGCCGAAAAAAATAAAAGAATTTACTAGCCATTTAAGAGCTTATGGCGTTTCTAGTGTGAAAGAAGCACCACAAGGGTTAATAAATATGGCTTACGACCTATTTTACATCAACAAAAACCTAAGAAAGCAGATAAGAGAATTAACGGAGCAAGGATACAACGATGAAAGCAATAGTAACGTTTAATAATTTAGATTTAGAGGTTTTGGAGTATCAAGACACGTGGAGCTTGTCTAATAAGCAAGTCGCAGACGGATTTGGCGTAAGTGAGGAGGCTATCCGCTCCCAAAAAGCTAGAAATGAATTTAAAGAGAACGTGCATTTTTATCTGTTGCAAAATGCAACAGGTAATGCAATGCAGACTTTTTGGACTAAAAAAGGCGTGGTAACTCTAGGCTTTAAGCTAAAAGAAACACCTCAGACAATAGCCTTTAGGGACTGGGCGAGCGATTTTATATTGTCGCCTAATAACCGCCCTACTACTATTCAAGATTTTTTAGATAATCCTCGCTCACTTGCAGAGCTAGCCCTAAGATACGCCGACACACTAGAGGAAAATAACCGCCTCGAAGCTCAGGCGATAGAAAATAAGCCTTATATTGAATATGCTAAGACAATTGAAAGCAGTAAAGGCAGTATTAAAATAGGCGATTATGCGAAAATCCTTTGCGATAAAGATAAGGGTATAGACATAGGCGGAACGCGCTTATTCGCTCTAATGCGCGAACTAGGGATTTTAATGTTTAATAACGAACCTTTGCAAAAATATCTAAATATGGGCTATTTTAGACGCAAACCGCGACCATTTACAAAACCAAACGGCGAGCGGTGTCTAAGCTTTAGACCCCTAATAACGCCAAGGGGACAAGTAAAGCTAGCCGAAAAATTAATAAATGCGATTAAAAGTAGATAGCTGAGTAAAAAAGGGTGGAGCAGTCAGCCACCCTTAACAAGGTTACAAACGTGGATATTTTAGCAGAAGTTGAGAGCATTATCAACACAGCCGAGAGCAAAATTTACATAGATACGATAAGGGCTACATTTTTCAAAAAAACTATCATTCAAAAGACCCATAAAAAAATCGACCTTTTAAAGTCAGTCGCTCGAAAGTATGGCAAAAAATGGCAAAAGCTGGATAAGCAAACAGCAAAAGCCGTCAAGATAGAACGCCGTTTTGAGTTTCGAGATTATGAAATAGTTAATATTTATGCTCTTAGTGACTTGCCTATTTTCTACGCTACATTAAAAAACGCAGGCAATGAGCCACAAAAGGCGTTATTTGAAGTTTATGGACTTAGGCAGTATAACAAGACACCACCACCAAAAAACTTAATAGCGGAGCTTCTAGGCGTGATTAATAACGTTTCGTCGATTGATTTATGTTTTGATAAGGATAGCCCCTTTAACCTTGACCACTTTTGCGATGAGGTTATTAGCTTTGAGAATACCAAGTATCTAAAAAACAACGATGTATTAAGTAGAGTGTATTTTTACGACAAGGCAAAAAAGAATAATCTAAACTTGCCTATCTACCGAGCCGAAGCCGTAGTAAGCATAAATCCTAAAAGCAAAGATAATCCCTTGCCTCTCAAGCAAAGGCTAAATTTACAACTCCCTTACGCCCTAGATGAGTTTAAATCCATACTAGACAAGACCACCAAAGAACAAGGCATAATCAAGCCCTACAAGTCAAAAGAGAACAAAAGAGAGCTAAGAGCATAACCAGCCGAGATTTTGGCTCGTTACCTCAACGCACGGATGTTTTATGCGTTAGTCTAATTTTTGGCTTACGTAGCAAAGCCCTTAAATATGAGCTTTGTCCGTCCCCTTAAAATTAAGGACACGAGCCGACCCCTAAAAATAGGCTATCCGTTTAACTAGCTCTAATAATGAAACCCAAATAACCCTATTATCAACGCTTGAGCCTTGAAAGTGAAACGTAAAAGCTAGCTATATTTAATATAGGTAGCCTTAAAAGATGACCTAGATTTAATCTACCTCATCGCTTTACAAAAAAATGAAAACGGCTTTTAACCTTAAGCCAAAACAGCCCTTTTTTTGCTTGCTTAAGTTTTCATAAAAAAGGGTATTGCAGAGATTGCCACCGCTTGCCATATTTTTAACGTTTTTCGTCTATCTTTTAAAATCAAAAATCAAAGCCAGCACCGAGGGGCTAGAGCTTTGCACGCAAGCCGCGCACGAGCGAAAATCACGATTTAAGAAAACGAACGTATAGTGTGCCCTTAAAAAACTACCCTACAATGACCTTTTTGTTACAAAAAATCTCCCCTTATCCTTAAATGAAAAAATTAATTATCAAGAGGGCTAAAAATAATCGGGGTCGGCGGTTAAAAAAACGAGCAAGATAAGCCAAAAGGCGAAATTAGAAAGAGCATAAAAGCCCTATTCTAGGCGGTAGCTTTGATCTGGGTAAGTTAGATTTAGGTAGCTTTTAAAAGGGCGTATCTAGTTAGATCAAAAACGCCCCTAAATGTTAAAGAATATTGTATTTTACGCAACTAGAGCTAAGATCAAAGCTAGGGGAATTAAATACCGGTAGCTTTTAAAGGGGGTCAGTTGTGATGACACCCTAGAGAGTAACACGTGTAACGTTACATGTAACGGACGAACTCGTTACAAGATGATATTAATCCTCTTTGTTTTCAGTGTAGGGCTTAACTACCTCAACGATTTTATCCATATCAAGCGATTTAATGTAATTTTCAAGCATAAATTTTAAATAAGGTGGATATGGAGTGCGTGACCCCCAAGCATTAACGGTTGTGTAAGGGATGTTGGATAATTCACTAAGTCGTTTTTTATTGATACCAGCTTTATTTAACAAGTTTTGAAATTCGTTTTTATCCATTTTTTAGCCTTTATTTTTTTATGAAATAATAGCATAACGCAATAAAAAATAAAAATAAAATATTGTTATGCTATTTTAGTTAATAATCTTTTAAGTATCGTTATGATTTTGCTTAAAATTAATAGCGTAAATATACTTTTAAAGGAGAACAAATGTTAATCCCAACTAATTCAGACAGACCAGTAATTAAAAGGTTTCATGAGTTTGTTATCGAGCAGAACAATGGCAACACAGAGGCAAGCGAACAAACGCTTTACGATGTAGCATACTCGCTATTTTATGAGAGCCATGCGCTAAGAAGTGAAAGAGATAGAGCCTTTCAAAACTCAGGTAGAGCAAACGCATTATTTGCCAAATCAGAGGAGCAAAACGAGCAATTAAAAACCGAGATAGAGCAAACAAAAGCAAAGTTTGAGAAGCTGGCTAGTAATTACGTAGCCTTGTGCGATGAGATGACAGAGCTACAAAAAGAAAACGCAGAGCTAAAAAACACATTATCACTAAAGGAGCAAAAATGAAGTTAGTTTTTAACGAAATCAATAAGAATTTTGAGTTAGGCGTTGAAATAACTTGCGTATTAAGACAAGTATCGACGCTAATGCTAGCACTAGCAAATAAACACGAGAGCATAGACGACAATGAGAGGCTAAACGCTACTTACCTACTAAGTGGTATTTTACTCGATATTGCCTCAACGCTTGACGATTATGCACTAAAAGACACGAAAGCGACTAAAGAGCAAAGAAAATGACAGCTAAGAGATACGCAAAATTATACGAGCTTGAAAAGGCTCGAAGCTTTGATGAGCTAATAAGCACACTAGAGCAAAGCCAGGACGTTAGCAGAGATGAAGCCATTTACCAAGCAGGTGCTAAGGCGTGGCTATTCGTAGATTATTACATTAACGAGCTCAGGCACGCAGAAGCACAAGTAAAGCACTTGAAAAAACAGCTTGACCGCCTAAGCCCTGGCGATAAAAACAAAGAGGACTTTAACAAAAATAATCCCTTAGAAGCCAAAGGGATTTTTAAATGGCACAAGCCCTTAAAAGGTGCGAGCTTGCAAAACGATATGCAAGCAAGCTAATCTAAGTGGGGCGAGGCTAGCCCCTAACCTCATCACTTCACGAGAGGACAAACAGCCTTTTGCATAAAATACTGAAAAAATCAAAAAGGCTAAATCAATGCTACCAAAAGAGTTAAACACGTTAGAAACCTTTTTCAAAATCCTTGACAAGTTTTATCCAGACTGGGAGAAGCGAGCAGATGATTATTATCTAACCGAAATAGCCTTTTTAATCCTAAAAGTATTTAACAGCCCTTACACGGACGAAACTATTATTAATAATCTAAGAGTTATGAAAGTGGGTAAATACGATAAAGAGCTAGCCAAAATTTACGCTTTACCCCTAGAGGCTTACACGTGGATTATGCAAAATAGAATGAAGCCAGATAGAGCAAAGGCGAGCGTAAAACGATATGTAAAAAATGCGATGTAAAGAAACGGCTATTTATTTAAATACTAAAGCATAAAACAGCAAAGAAACAGCAAAAGCTTTCCCAATACGCAAAGGCTGGAGCGAGCGAGCTTTTAAATAGTAAGTGGGAAAAGTTACCATACAAACAACGATAAAAACAAGGCTAAAAGCAAAAAGTTACCGCTAAAAAAAGGGAACAAAAATGAGCACTTAGTTGAAGCTCAAATAACGCTGTTGTCGGCACAAACTCAAAAATCAGAAATAGAAATGAGCGCCTAAGTGAATACCATGCGAATACTAGTAAGCACGCAATAAGCGTATAAAGTGGGTAGTTAGTGAATAAAAGTGAATGCCAAAGAGTGAATACTAAGCCACCTTTTAACAATACAAGCTAAAATAATCAAAAGAAAGGGTTACAAATGCAGACATTAACAATACGGACAGATAACGCCGATTTCATAGAAAAAGCAAGAGAGATATTAATAACGCTAGCTAAATTTGACGGCGTGAAGCTAAACCTAAGCGATGAGGTTAAATATCAATCGCGCTTTAGCGAATATGAAGCGGACGTTGAGGCTATCAGACGCGGAGAGCTTGAAACCTATCCGCTGGATGGAATACGCGACGAGATAGCCAAATGGTAATTAAGCGCACAGCACGTTTTAACCTCGAATTAAAAGCAGTGTTTGACTTTATTGCAAAGGATAGCCCAAGCAGGGCGCAGAGTTTCGTTAGCAAGTTACTAGACGCCGTGGAGCTTTTGAGCGACAACCCACGACTAGGACGAGCGATAACGGACGACAAAAGAGAGCTAATCGCCAAAGGCTATGTAATACCCTACTTGATTGACAAAGACGCCATTAAACTTTTAGGCATTTACAAGGGTAACGAGTGGGAAGCGTGAAACGTAATAAGGCGGTAATGTTTCACAAAATAACCTTAATTAAGTTTTCGAGCAAAAAAGAGATGAAAACTAATTTTTCTTAAGCCAAAACGACTACTTTAAGCGTCCGAAACTTAAACCATTTAACTTTACAACTTTACAATCCCATATTTTAGGTGCTTATGATAGTTTTGTATTGAAAATTAAACTTTTCATAACCAAAAATTTAATCGCTTGAACCTTAAAAAACTCGAGTGTAAGTTTGAGTGTAAAAATTATTGATTTTAATTTTCTAAAAATACGATAATAACGGACTTTAAAGCTAAAATCATTTTTCGCTTAACTCCACCATGATTTTACTCCTTTTTTTGCTAACAAATATTTTCACGTTTTTCATGAAATTTTACGTCAAATATATGTAAAAATTTAGAATTCTTTCGCTACATTTACAACATGCAAAATTTAAAACAATATGTAAATGAAATTTTAAAAAATCACCATGATGAGCGTGTATTTAGCTTTGAATTTGATGGGCAAAAATTTTGGTTAAAACGCATTGAAAAGAGCATCAAAGGCAGCTTTTTAACTAAAATTTTTAAACCAAACCCTTATAAGTCATTTGCGGCTGAGATAAAAAAGCTTGAAATTTTAAACGAAGCAAATGCTCCTGCGCCAAAACTAGTGCTAAAAAGTGATGAATTTTTCGTTATAGAAGATGTTGGTGAGCCAGTTGCTAGACTATTTAAATATAGCACCGATGAAAATTTTAAGCATGAAATTTTGCTAAAAGCAGCCCGCGCATTAGCTGGACTTCACGCACTAAATTTCGTGCACGGACGCCCAGCACTTAGGGATATCGCCATAAAAAATGACGAGATAAAATTTCTTGATTTTGAGTCAAAATTTTTTAGCGATGATCTAGAGCTTAGAAAGTGCCGTGATCTGCTAGTTTTCATCCATGAACTCTACCGACAAAAAATTTCAAACAAGCTTGTAAAAGAGGCGATTGATGAGTATGTTAAGGCTAATGGCAGCGAAATTTACGAGCACTCTTTGCGCTTAATAGTGAAATTTAAGCCACTTTTCTATCTGCTAAGGCCGTTTAAATTTTTAGACAAAAAAGATCTAAATGCGGCTATTTCAACATTTGAGCTACTTTTGCCAGCCGCAAAATCCAAAATCACATCCAGGTAACTTAAAAATAATCTTCTAAATTTTATCTCTGCTTAACAAAAAATAAATTAATATTCGTTATTAAAATTAAAAGGAGATATATGCTTTTCAAGCGTAACAAAATCATTTTCAACATCCACCTAATAATCGGTCTGATCGCGACTATACCGCTACTTATCATGACACTTGCAGCGCCATTTGCCTCTTATAGAGAGGAGATCAAGTCTGCGATAAATGAAAAATATATAAATTTAGCACCTAGCGAAAAGCCAAATTTAAGCTTAAGCGAAATCCTCGCCAAAGCAAAAAGCGAGATCAAATTTGACACTCTTGAAAACGTGCAAATCGGCGGCGAAAACAAAGCTTATAGCATCAGCGTCACCAAAGACAAAAAACTCCGAAATTTCTTTGTCGATCCCCGCACCGGCGAGGTGATCAGCGAGGACTGGGGCGAGAAAACTCGCATGATAATACTAAGCCTACATAGAAATTTAGGCCTTGCCCTGCTTGATAGCAAAGTCCCAGCCAACATCGGCAAGCAAATAGTCGCCATTAGCTCCATCATCATGGCGCTTCTTGCCATCAGCGGCCTCATCCTCTACGCACCAGCGATCAAGCGAAATTTGCTAAATTCATTAAAGATCAAAACAAACACAAAGGGCTACGCCTGCTTTTACAACCTCCACACGAGCCTTGGCACCTACGTGGCGATCCTGCTTGTCGTGATGTCGCTAACTGGTCTTTACTGGTCTTATGGCTGGGTCAGAAGCGGTGTAAATAGCGTATTTTTCGAGCTAAAACCAAGCCAGGCACAAAGGGCAATGCCTCAGAGAAATTTAATCCCAATAAGCGACGAGAAATTTAAAGAGATCGAGACTGCGGAGCAAATTTTTAAAGACAATGTCACACTAGAGCTAAAATCACTCACGATAAACGTGCCTGAAAACAACCAAAGCACCTACACGATAAACTACGAAACTAGCGAGAGCCAAGTGGGCAAGCTAAAGCTTGACGCAAGCGCTGGCAAGATCAAAGAAAATAAGCTTGTTAGCAAGGCTGAAAGTATCCCAGAGGCAAAAAAGGCTGGTCGCAAGGTGCTTAGCCTGCACACTGGAGAGATGTTTGGCGAGGTCGGTCAGATCGTCTTTGCCATCTCTTGCGTGATCGCCGTTTTACTCATAATAACTGGCTTTTTGATGACCATAAAAAGGAGCAAAGCCGTCTAAATAAAAGTAAATTTTTACCTTGCTTTGGGTAAGATTTTAAGAAATTTTTACCACAAACAAGAGAGAAATTTATGAACAGAAAACGCATTTACAACCCAAGTTCAAATGAAAATTTGACCGACAGAAGAGTCTTTAACGGCAACCCACACGGCATTTTAAATTTCACCAAGGCAAAATACGAGTGGGCGTTAAAGCTTTGGGACCTTATGGAAGCCAACACCTGGTTTCCAAAAGAGGTCGATACAACAGACGACGTGCGTGACTACGCCTACAACCTCACAGAGGCTGAAAAGCGCATGTATGACCTTGTCTGGAGCCAGCTCATCTCGATGGATAGCTTTCAGACAAACAACCTAGCTGACAACATCAACCCTTACATCACCGCACCAGAGATCAACGCCGTGCTAAGCCGCCAAGCCTATGAAGAGGCAAACCACAGCAAGTCTTACGCTGTCATGGTCGAGGCGATCTGTGACAACACCGACCTCATCTACGAGATGGAGAAGCACGACGACGTTTTGCGCGAGAAAAACGACTATATCTCAAGCGTTTATGAGGAGCTTGCAGGCGAAGTGACTGACGAGAAGCTACTTCTTGCGATGGTTGCGAACCAAATTTTAGAGGGCATCTACTTTTATAGCGGCTTTACAGCGATCTACGCTCTAGCTCGCGCTGGCAAGATGCTAGGCTCAGCGCAGATGATACGCTTTATCCAACGCGACGAGATCACGCACCTGCTTTTGTTTCAGAACATGATAAATTCAGTCCGCAAAGAGAGACCTGATCTTTTCACGCCTGAGACTGAGGCAAAAATTTATGATATGTTTGAAAAAGCTGGAAATTTAGAGATCAAATGGGGCAAATACATCACCCAAAACCAGATAATGGGCTTTACAGATGATATCATCGAGCAGTACATCCACTATCTCATCGACCAACGCCTAGTTGCGATCGGTCTAAAACGCAAGTACAACGTCGCTCACCCGATCAAATGGGTCGATGACTTTGCTAAATTTAACGACCAAAAGTCAAATTTCTTTGAAGCGAAAGTGACAAACTACAGCAAGGGAAGTATTAGCTTTGATGACTTTTAAAAATGGCATCTTAGCCCTTGCCTGCGTGCTTTTGGCTGGATGTGCGAGTAGTAGCAATGAAAGAGCCATTAGCATAGCAAATAAGGATTTATTAAATAGTTTTAACCCTTACATACTTGCAAAAACTAACGAAACCAAAGATGCCGTCACCTACCAAAGCATGCCAGCTGGCGATGTTTGGCCAAGTCTAGCGCCTATTGGCTCTGCGCTTGTTGTTGATGTTTTTAAAGAGATAAATAAGGTGTGCAACTTCAAATATAGCGACCTAAAAGAGACTAGAGTGGTATATTTTGACGATAAAACCTCGTTTTCGTATGAAGTTTGGGTCTTTAACGACCCGCTCTCAGAGCGTGATGACAAGATCACAGCTATAACTGTTTTGCTAAAGCCAACACCTGATATCGGTGGAACGGATATGGATTTTAGGATACCAGCAGATTGTCATGCACCAAAGCAAACTATATTTGTATTTGGAAAATAAATGAGCGAAAATTTAAACCTAATAAGCCTAACTTTAAAGGCACGAAATGCTACCGAGCGGCTAGAGGAGCTTGCAAATTTAGTTGAGGCTGCACCTGAAAACTCTCTCCTACTTGCAAGCGAGCTTTGCATAAGTGGCTACGACTTTGACGGCTTTTTTGCTGGGGCGAACAAAGCGATGCTTGGTGGCATGATAGGCAGCTTTGATGCGATGCTGCTTGAGCGCTTGCAAGAGGCACTTAGCCCAGATAAATTTCTTGGTTTTACGCACCTTAGCAGCCTAAACAAAAGCGCAGGGCTCGCTCAAATTTCAAATCTAAATCCGCACCAACCAAAAATTTATAACGAATTTTTGCTTCTTAACTCAAACAACGTCTTTCATTCGCAATTTAAGGCTGAGCTTTTTAGGCCAAATTTGGAGCACGAGATCTTTGCCGCCGGTGAAGTGAGCGATATAAATGCCTTTACCTTCAAAGGGCTAAAGCTTGGCGTGCTGGTATGCTTTGAGCTGCGTGATAGCAGGCTTTGGGCAAAGCTAAAGGGGTGCGACATCATCATGGTGCCAGCCATGTGGGGCAAAGCCAGAGAGGAAGCCTACCTTAGCCTTTGTAAGGCGCTAGCCATCGCAAATAACTGCTACGTCATGATCTCAAGCTCGCTAGATCTTGAGACCGCTGGGGTCTTTTTGCCAGATGGCACGCTAGAAGCAAGCGCAGTTTTTGACGCAAATTTGATCACACAGATAAAGAAAAATTTAGGGCTTTTATAAATTTTAAGATAAGCTTTAAATCGTATAATAGCGATTTAAAATTTGTTTAGGATAGAAATTTTGACCCAATTAGAAGCGATAAAATGCCAAAATTTAGCTAGCGACATAGCCGACGAGATCATGCTAAGTCCGCTTTTGTTTGACGCGATATCAACGACTGAGCGCGAAATTTTCGTGCCTATCCCTGCGCATGCTTACAAGCTTGACGCACAACCCATCCTTGGCAACCAGTGGATCAGCTCGCCGCTAACGGTGGCAAAGATGACGATGGCGCTAGAGTGTGAAAACGTGGATAACATCCTAGAAATAGGCTGTGGCAGCGGCTATCAAGCAGCGATACTAAGCAAGCTCGCGCATAGAATTTTTAGCGTCGAGCGCATAGAAAAGCTAGCCATGGAGGCCAAAAAACGCTTCGAGACACTAAAGATCAAAAACGTGCACGTAAGATATGACGACGGCAACAACGGCTGGCGAAGCTACGCGCCGTTTGATCGCATATTGCTCTCGGCTGCTGCTGATGAGATCTCGCCAAATTTATTTAGCCAGCTAAAAAATGGTGGTATCTTGGTCGCTCCGATGAAAAAAGATGGCAAGCAGTTTATCGCTAAATTTAGAAAAGATGAAGATGGAAATTTAGAAAAAGAGTTTTTAGACGAGTGTCTTTTTGTGCCACTTCTTGAGGGCAGAGAGTAGAGGCTTTTACCTCTACAACTACCACCTAACCAGCCACTCACCGCTAGGGTGCTGCGTAAATATAATATCATCAAATTGTGCTACCTCTTCGCTATCTGGGGTAATAAATATCACATCAAAACTAAATGCGTTTTTGGCGATAAATTTAATATTTTCTATACGCAAAATATTGGCACAATCAGCATATGTATATTTAAATGTTCTTAAAAGACTATCATCTTTTCGTAGCGCAGGCGCCCTTGTGCCACCTTCCATAAATTTATCATTTTTATTGGCCTTATAGCATGCCATATTTGCTAAAAATTCCTGCATCCTAGGCTTTGCACTATCAAATTTAGCTTGATATTCCTTTGCGACTTTAGCTTTAGATACATTATCTTGAACGGACGGAGTGATTATTGTTGCACTTTGGCTGCCATTTGTTGGTGTTTGTAGGCTAGGCAGATCTGGGAGAGTGCAACCACTAAAGATAGCAGATACCATAATAAGATAGAGTGATTTTGTTTTCATTTTTTTCCTTTTTTTAAAGTAAAACTTATTCTACCCCCCCCCCCCGCTTAAAGGTCGCTTGGATAGGTTAAAAATTTAACAAATCATCTATGTAAGCAAAAGAAGGCAAAGCATAAGCCTTGCCATAAATTTAGAATTTATAAGTGTAGCCTGTGTAAATTCCCACACTTGTATCTCTTAGCTGAGCGCCGCTATTTTTCTTATAAAATGTCTTATCAGCCTTTAAGCCAAACTCAAGCGCGTTGTGAGCGTCAAATGAGTACTGACCGCCAGCTTTTGCACCAATCAACAAACCTTTGAAATTTTTCTTGCTAGTTTCGTTTTCAAAGCTTTGTCTAACACTTAGATAACCAAGACCAGCATAACCGCCAAGTACGGCTTTAAAGTTTTCTGTGATGTTTGGGGTGTAGTCAGCATTTTGGTTTTAAAAATATTTAGTCGTTAAATTTCAAACGACTAGGCAAAATGCTATAAAATTTCTCTTATGAGAAGCTGTGGCGTAACAAGCCCGCGAAATGAATTTTTAGATACGCAAAAGATGATATCTATCATTTCGCCTACTCTAACGTGCTTTGTGAAGTTGAAAAATAGCGCCTCAAGCGTTTTGTTGTCTTTTTGCAAGATAAGTTTTAAGTGGTTTTGATCCCTACCTATGAGCCTTTCATTTTTTACGACAGCGTTTTCTATCTTAAAGACTGGACGTGGATTTTTCTGTCCGTATGGCTCATAAAATTCCAAAATTTCAAGTAGCTCAAAGTCTATCTCGCTTGGCATTATGTCGCCAAGTAGCTCGTCTGAACTTTTGCACTCTTGCATATTTAGGCATGAGCAGCTTTTATTTATCTCATCTTTAAATTTTTCCAAATTTTCAGGCGCAAGAGTTAGCCCTGCTGCACCTTTGTGACCGCCGTAGCTTGTTAGCAGATCTTCGTGACTTGCGATGAGTGATAAGATATCAAGCTTACCAACACTTCTAGCACTGCCTTTTGCGCGGCCTTTGTCTATGCTAAAGACGATAGCTGGCTTTGCAAAGTGCTTTGCCAGGCGGCTGGCTACAATGCCTATCACGCCCTCATGCCACTGCTCGCCCCAAGTGATGATGACCTCATCGTCCTCTTTTACGTCCTTTAGCGAGCACTCAAAGAGTTGGCGCTCCTCCTCTTTTCTGGAGTTGTTAAACTCGATAATCGTATCAAGGTAGTTATAAGCCTCTTCTATGCTTTTTGCACGCAAGAAGTTAAATGAGTTCATCGCATCGTCCATGCGTCCGGCTGAATTTATAAGAGGCGCTATAAGAAAGCTGATATCATCACACTCAAATTTATCCTTGCCGTAAAACTCTTTTATGACGCAAAATGCCGAGCGCTTCGAGGCATTTAGCTTGCAAATACCCATGCGAACAAGCATCCTGTTCATATCTCTTAGCTCCATCATATCAGCTATTATCGCGATGGCTAAAAGCTCTAAAAACTTGCTCATATCGTAGTTTAGCTTACAAACATCCTTTAGCGCTCCAACCAAATACCAAGCCACTTCAGCACCGCAAATTTCGATATTTGGAAAGTTGCAGTCCTCTTGTTTTGGATTGATTATGGCGTAGGCTTCTGGCAGAACGGCTGGTGGCATATGGTGATCTGTAATGATAAGATCGATGCCTTTTTCTTTGCAGATAGCGGCGGCGTCATTAGCCGAGATGCCGTTATCGACGGTGATTATTAGACTCACATCGTTTGCAAGCTCGTCGATGATCTCAGGGTTTAAGCCGTATCCGTCCTTAAAGCGGTTTGGGATCTTTACTAGGTAGTTTTTTACGCCAAGATCATCAAAAAACTCGGCTAAAATCACACTTGAAACCACGCCATCAACGTCATAATCGCCAACAATAGCGATGTGTTCATTTCTCTCGATCGCTTCTTTGATGCGATTAGCGCCTTTGTAGATATCCTTTAGGGCGCTTGGCGTTGGAATTTCACTAAGTTTTTTGTGTATGTCGTTACAAAATCTACGTGCTAGTAAATTCCTAATATCCTCTTTAGTTAACATAGCTTTGGCAAGGACTTTTTGACGCCCTGCCAACTTTTACTAATGCTATTTGCTCACTTAAATTTACGCCCAAACTGCCAAAAATTTGGCAACAAAAATGCTTTTTTTTCATCGTAATCTTTCGTCTTTATTTTGAATGCTTTGATTATATCTTTTTGAAATTTAATTTCTTATAATTTTCATTGAAAGTAAGATTTTTAGGGCAAAAAACTTTTGTTAAATTGATACTCTTTATAAATTAGCCATTGTAAATTTGAAGTAAAAAATGAGAGAAATTTTAAGTAAAAATAAGGGGTCTTAAGACCCCAAAAATTAAAATTTATATGTGTAGCCTAGATAAGCGCCAACATCTGTAGATTTAAAATCAAGATTATACGCTGAAGGATACCAAGTTTTATCAGTTTTTAAGCCAAATTCAAGTGCATTATTTTTATCAAAACTATACTCGCCACCTACTTTAGCACCCAATAGCCAACCAACTTTTGTAACATCATACATCTCTATAACAGCACCTTTATTGTTATATGCATTAAAATTTATTGTTGAAAGACCAGTGTAAAGACCAGCGATTAATTTCCAGTCTTCGGTTATAGTTGGTGTATAGTCGCCACCTACTACAAATTTATGATTTGTCCATTTTGCATCCACTATACTGCCATGGCTATCTTTAGCTTTAGCGTGATAGAAGTATCCACCATAGACTCTAGCTATATCAAAGTCATAACCACCCTTTATACCTATGTTTGGTCTATTATCTTTTAAACCACCAGTTAGCTTTGAGTTAAAATCATAGCCACCTTCAACTCCAGCAAATCCACCTTCAGCCAATGCAAATGAGCTAGCAAGTGAAAGTGCTAAAACACCTTTTAAAACACAATTTTTCATATTAATCCCTTCAATAGTAATTATGATGCAATTCTATGTATCATATACTTTATTTTTACTTAAATGCTTTTTATAAATTTATCATTTTACGTGATTAGCCAAGCTTGCTTTTATAAATCCCAGTATCACAGGATTTGGTCTAGTTAAGCGGCTAGTAAATTCAGGGTGACACTGCACGCCTACAAACCACGGATGGCCTTTTAGCTCGATCGCCTCTACTAGTCCGTCGCTTTCGCCACTTACTATTAGACCAGCCTTTTCAAAGGTCTCTTTGTATTTTGGATTTGCCTCGTAGCGGTGGCGGTGGCGCTCTTTTACGCTCTTTGCGTTGCCATAAATTTCAGCCAAAAGTGTCTTTGGCTTGATGTCGCAGTTATAAGCACCTAGCCTCATAGTGCCGCCAAGT
This sequence comes from Campylobacter concisus, assembly GCF_003048985.1. Lineage (GTDB taxonomy): Bacteria > Campylobacterota > Campylobacteria > Campylobacterales > Campylobacteraceae > Campylobacter_A > Campylobacter_A concisus_AY. Next base: position 234,756 of record NZ_PIRS01000002.1, on the reverse strand, counting down.
GGGCTTGTGTGCGTTCTTATTTGCTTTTTGCCGTGAGCATCGATGAAGCTATCTATTAGATATATGATAGGATTTTTGCACTCTTTGTTAAATTCCATAGAATTTGCATCTTCTAAGCCCAAAACATCCCTTGCAAACTCGATTAGTGCCAGCTGCATACCAAGGCAAATTCCAAGATATGGGATCTTATTTTCACGAGCAAATTTTATGGCCTGCATCTTGCCTAAAACGCCTCTTTCTCCAAAGCCGCCAGCTACCAAGATGCCATCCACATCTTTTAAAAGCTCATTTACATTACTCTCTTCTATCTTTTCGCTATCTATCCAGCGTAAATTTACCCTAGCGTCCAAATTTGCTCCAGCGTGGATGATGCCCTCAGTTAGGCTCTTGTAGCTCTCTTTTAGATCGATATATTTGCCTACAAAGGCGATTGTAGTTTCGTTTGTTGGAGCGATGATCCTTTTTACTAGGCTATCCCAGTTTGCCATGTCTGGTTTTAGCTCGCCAAAGCCTAAATTTTCAGCGATCGGTGTTAATATATCTTGCTTTAAAAATGAAAGTGGAATTTGATAGATACTTGCGCTGTCTAAGCTCTCTATGACGCAGTTTTTCTCCACACCACAGCTTGCTGCGATCTTATCTTTTAGCTCGCGGTTTAGTGGCATTTCAGACCTGCAGATGATGATATCTGGGGTTATGCCGATGCGTCTTAGCTCGCCTACGCTGTGCTGGGTTGGCTTTGTTTTTAGCTCGCCAGCTACTTTGATAAATGGCACAAGCGTTAGGTGGATATTTAGCGCTCTTTTTTTGCCAACTTCTACTCTTAGCGCTCTTATCGCCTCTAAAAATGGCAAGCCCTCGATGTCGCCAACGGTTCCGCCGATCTCAACGATGAGCACATCTTTGCCCTCGCCTGCTTTTTTGATACGATCAACGATCTCGCCAACGATGTGAGGGATCACTTGTATAGTCTTTCCAAGGTAGTCGCCACGGCGCTCTTTTTCGATAACCGAGCTATAAACTCTGCCCGTTGTGAAGTTATTGTCCTGACTTAGGCTCTCATCTAAAAATCTCTCGTAGTGACCAAGGTCAAGATCAGTCTCAGCGCCATCGTCTGTGACAAAGACTTCGCCGTGCTCTAGTGGGCTCATCGTGCCTGGATCTACGTTGATATATGGGTCAGCTTTTAAAACGCTCACCTTTAAGCCAGAATTTTTAAGTAATGTCGCGATAGACGCAGCTGCGATGCCTTTTCCAAGTGAGCTTAAAACACCACCTGTGATAAAAATATACTTCGTCTCTTTTGCCATCAAATTTCCTTAACTTTAGTTATTTTTTAATCTGCCGATTATACCCCTTAAATATTTAGTAAGGCATTAATCTTGCAATTTTTAAAAATTATTCTTTAAGTTTTTTTGTTATAGACTTCGACATCATGATTAAAAACTGCTTAAAAAACATCGCCTCTTTATATATAGACGGCTTTAAAAATATGAAAATAGGCAAGAAACTATGGCTTCTCATAGCGATAAAGCTTATCATTATGTTTGGGATATTAAAGGTCTTCATCTTTGATGAAACTCTTAATACCAAATTTCAAACCGACGAAGAAAAAAGCGAATTTGTAATTCGTAATTTAATAAAGGAATAAAATGTCTGAGATGGATTTTGTTGATTGGTCTAGGGCTCAGTTTGCGCTGACTGCCATTTACCACTTTTTGTTTGTCCCACTTACGTTGGGGCTAAGTTTTATCATCGCCATTATGGAGACGATATATGTCAAAACTGGCGATAAGGCCTGGCTTGAGATAACGAGATTTTGGCTAAAGCTCTTTGGTATAAATTTCGCTATCGGTGTGGCTACTGGCATCATCATGGAGTTTGAGTTTGGTACAAACTGGGCGAATTATAGCTGGTTTGTAGGCGATATATTTGGCGCTCCACTTGCGATTGAAGGCTTGCTAGCATTTTTCATGGAGAGTACATTTTTTGCCATTATGTTTTTTGGTTGGGATAAAGTTAGCAAGAAATTTCACCTATTTTCAACTTGGCTTGTTGCGATCGGTTCAAATTTAAGCGCACTTTGGATCTTGATCGCAAATGGCTGGATGCAGTATCCAATAGGCATGAAATTTAACCCAGATACCGCTAGAATGGAGATGCAAAATTTCTTCGAAGTCGCACTAAATCCACTTGGTATCACTAAATTTTTACACACAGTAACTAGTGGCTACACTATCTCAGCTCTTTTTGTGATAGGAATTTCTGCTTGGTTTTTGATCCAAAAACGCCACATCTTACTAGCTAAAAAAAGCATCGTAGTTGCTAGTGCATTTGGTCTTATCACTTCGGCATTTTTGCTACTTAGCGGCGATGAGAGCGCATATCTTGCAGCTCAAAAGCAGCCTATGAAACTTGCAGCCATGGAGGGACTTTATAAGGGCGAGAAAAACGCTGGCCTAGTTGCTGCTGGTATTTTAAATCCAGCTAAAAAGCTTGGCGATGAGAGCGATGCATTTTTATTTGAGATAAAAGTACCTTACGCACTTGGCATCATGGCAAACAGAGAGCTTAACTCATTTACACCGGGCATAAACGACTTACTTTACGGCAACAGCGAGCACAATCTAATAAGCGTAGAAGAGAAGATGGCAAAGGGCAAAGTAGCTATCGAAGCTCTTAAAAACTACAAAGAGGCTAAAAAAGCAAATGACGAGAGCTTGATGAAAAGCTCGCTTTCAAATTTAGAGAGCAACCTAAATTTCTTAGGATATGGCTATCTTAAAGATGCAAAAGATGCTGTGCCACCAGTTGCACTTACATTTTATAGCTTCCACATCATGGTCACACTTGGCACTTACTTCATAGCTCTTTTTGCTATCACTCTTTATCTAAATCTCTCAAGAAAATATAAATTTGAAAACATAAGAGCATTTTTGTGGATCTGCCTCTTTACCATACCGCTTGGCTACATCGCAGCTGAGGCTGGCTGGATAGTAGCAGAGGTCGGTCGTCAGCCATGGGCGATACAAGATCTCATGACCGTTGGCGTCGGAGCTACAAATTTATCTGACTCAAATGTCAAAATTTCATTTATATTATTTGCTGTTTTATTTACGGTCTTGCTGATAGCCGAGATCAAGATCATGCTTAAGCAAATAAAGATAGGATTTAACGATCATGCATAGTTTAAGCTTAGAAAATTTACAAATTTATTGGTGGTTTATAGTTAGCCTTCTTGGCGGACTTTTGGTCTTTATGATGTTTGTTCAAGGCGGTCAGTCGCTCATCTTTAGCCTTGGCAAGGACGAGCTTAAAAAAGATATGCTCATAAATTCTATCGGTAGAAAATGGGAGCTTACATTTACAACGCTTGTTATGTTTGGTGGCGCGTGCTTTGCGGCGTTCCCGCTATTTTACGCTACTAGTTTTGGTGGCGCTTACTGGGTTTGGCTGGCTATTTTATTTTGCTTTATCATCCAAGCTGTAAGCTACGAGTACCGCAAAAAGCCTGATAACTTCTTGGGCGCTAGGACTTATGAAATTTTCCTTTTTATAAATGGCTCACTTGGCGTTATCCTTATCGGCATGGCGGTTAGTACATTTTTTAGTGGCAGCGACTTTGTGCTAAATGAGCACAATTTTGTCGAGTGGAAGACTCCATTTCGCGGTCTTGAAGCATTGGCAAATCCTTACTTGTATTTGCTTGGTATAGCGATGTTTTTCTTATCTCGCGTAGGTGGCTGCTTATATCTTATAAACAACATCGCTGATGGCGAATTTATACAAAACGCTAGAAAACAGCTACTTATCAACACCGTGCTATTCTTGCCATTTTTCCTAGGCTTTCTTGCTTGGATACTTACAAAAGATGGCTTTGCATACGACGCAAATGGCGTAGTTAGCCTTGTTGCTTACAAATATGCCATAAATTTGATCGAGATGCCTGTCGCTGGCGTGCTACTACTTGTTGGCGTGCTTTTGGTGCTTGTTGGAATTTTCCAAGGAGCATTTACAAAAAGCATCCGTGGAATTTTTGCTTATGGCGTTGGCGTAACGCTTGCTGTGACCGCGCTATTTTTGATAACAGGGCTAAATGGCACAGCATTTTATCCGTCATTTAGCAACCTTTCTAGCTCGCTAACTATCAAAAATGCAAGCTCTAGCCACTACACACTTGGCGTTATGGCCTATGTTAGCTTACTAGTGCCAGTAGTGCTTGCCTATATCTTCATCGTCTGGAGAGCGATAGATAGCAAGAAGATCACGCAAGATGAGATCAAAAACGATCATCACGCATACTAAGGATAAAAGATGTTAGAAGCAGGAATTTTTTTGATACTTTGGCCAGTAACGCTATTTATTAGCTACAAATTTGTTCTCTTTTCTCTCAAGAAATTTGACGCAAATAACTAAAATTTAGGGGCATTTGCTCCTAAATTCTTCTTTTTATTTTTACCTCTTAAAACGACTTTCTTATAAATTTACTTAAGCCTCTTTTTATATAAGCGTTAGTTTTGCGTGAAATTTGGATAGTAAGATATCATTAAATTTTATTAAAGGAGCGAAAATGAGCAAGAATTTCTTAGGTTCTGTTGCCCTTGCGGCTGTTTTGGTGAGTGGTTTTGGCTTTAGTGCTCCACTAAACGCTGGAGTCTTAGCTCATCAAGTAAAGGTTCAAGGAGAGCTTGGCTCAGTCTTTATAAACCCATACGACGTATCGCCGCTAACTGCTATCATCGATAGAGCTGGCAAGGACATCAAAGATATCCACGTCAAAGTAAAGGGCAAGCCAGATGGCGGCATAGATATCGACTACAACGTCTCAGAACATGCCTTGCTCACGCATGATGGCGTGCCTATTTGGGGACTTTATCCTGACTATCTAAACGAGGTCGTGCTTAGTTATACATTTAACGGAGCTAAAAAGGTAGAGACATATAAAATTTACGCCCAACCGATCGTCACATATAGCCGTGATTTTAGGTTCTCACACATGCAAAAAACTCGCGTCAAAAAGGTCGATCCTGCCTTTAAAAACAGGCTCTATCTTATAAACAACACAATTACAAGCGTCTATAAACCGCTTGATTGGAAAAATGGCGGAGCTGCTAGCTGGAACGACTTTACCGAAAACTACATCGTAGATACTAAGGGCGAGGTCAGATGGTACCTTGACTATCAGAAATTCTACGACCGCAGCGAGAGAAGAGTGATGGATGGAGGCATGATGATGGGTTTTCATCAGCTCAAAAACGGCGACATCAGCTTTGGCATGGCCCAAAGATATCTTAGATATGATCTAATGGGAAAAGAAATTTACAACCGCCCACTACCTAGAGGCTACATCGATCTAAGCCACGAGGTGATGCCACTAAAAGATGATCACGCACTTCTTAGAGTAGCAAAATACAACTACCATCACAAAAATGGCAAAATTTCTCACACCATAAGAGACCACATCATCGAGGTCGATAACACCGGCAAAGTGGTAGAAGAGTGGGATCTAAATGAAATTTTTGGCAACAATGTTTATCGTAGCAACCTCATAAAGGCGCTTGATGCTAGGGCTGTTTGCCTAAACATCGACATGGACGCAAAAGAGATCAAGATAAGCGACGATCAGCCATTTGGCGATATCACCTCCACTGGCACAGGCAGAAACTGGGCGCATGTAAATTCTATCTCATACGATGAAAGCGATGATAGCATCATCCTTTCGCTTCGCCACCAAGGCATCGTAAAGATAGGACGCGACAAGAAAGTAAAATGGATACTAGCCTCGCCTGAGGGCTGGAGCGAAGACTTTAAAGCAAAAGTGCTAACTCCAGTCGATAGTAAAGGCAATAAAATAAAATGTGAAAACTCAAAATGCGAAGGCGAATTTGACTGGTCATGGACGCAGCACACCGCATGGCTAACGCCAAGATACGAAAACAAGGGCGATATAAAGCATATAAGTGTCTTTGACAATGGCGATGCTAGAGGCATGGAGCAGCCAGCCTTTAAAGAGGATAAATACTCCCGCGCGGTTGAGTATAAGATAGATGAGAAAAAGGGCACGGTTGAGCAGACTTGGCAGTTTGGCAAGGAGCGCGGATTTGACTTTTATAGTGCAGTTACTAGCAACGTCGAGTGGCAAAAGGATAAAAGCACCTACTTTATCTCAAGCTCAAATGTAAATTTACTACGTCCTGACAAGACTATAAAAATGGTCTTAGTCGAGATCGATCCAAAGACAAATGATATAAAATTTGAAATGGATGTGGATTCTGCATCAAGAGATGATGTCGCTTATAGAGCGATGGTTATCAATCCAGAAGTGTTTAGTTATTAAATTTTGGTGTGAGACCCCCTCTCACACCGAAGTATATTAGTTATTATGTTGAAATTTATAAATTTCTTCTTTGACGCTAGTTAGGTCAAAATTTATCGCTCGCTCTAGCTCTAGCAAGCTTACATCTTCGTCTATCTCAAGAGCCATCGCTATCTCGTTTAGCTCTTTTGCTTCCTCATTTGCAAGGATCGCACTCTTAAAACTAGCCTCATCTATCTGGCCAAATTTTGAAAAGATCGATTTAAATTTATCTTTTAAAATTTCTCTACTTAGCTTTTTATCTTCTAAAGCCTTCTTCGTGCCACCATTTCTGTTACAGGTTCTAAATATAAAATCTATTGTTTCATTTACTTCATCAAGTAAATTTTTTGTCTTCTCGCTTTGCATGGAGCCCCTCCCTTCAATGCAAACAAATTAACAAAATATCTTCTTAATATAAAATTAATTTCAATAATATTTTATGATTAATTTTTTGATTTGTATATTGTACCTAGGTACGATATAGTTATATTTATATATTTTATTTTGATCCTGTTTTTAAAAAGAGTTTAGACCCAAGAAATGGGTCTAAAAATTTATGGCAACAACTCATTTACATTGACATTTTGTATAGTAAGCGTAAATGTCTGACCGCCTTCATTTACGCTATATACATATCCGTTGCTAATTTCAGTAGAAGCATTTGCTACTTCAGCTGAGCCCTCTGTAAATGTACCAACGCCTTTTACGCCTTTTACGATCAGCGATGTCGCACCTTCGCCACCGACATTTTTTATGAAATTTGCGATATCTGAAGCATGCTGAAATGTAAAATGCTCATTGGCTTCAGACATATCAAGTACCTCAAAACCACTTATCTTGCCGGCATTTGTTGTGTTAAACGAGTCGTCGTGGATTTTTAGCGTATCTATGCCGTCGCCTCCATTTATAGCAGTGCCATTTAGGCTTACATTCTTGCCAAGATCGACTAAGTCGCTGCCGTCACCACCTGAAAGGTAGGTGTTGGTTAGTGTTACATTATCAGCTATATTGATAGTATCGTTGCCTTTGCCTGAGTTGATGTTTGATGCATCATCATTGTGAGCCATCTCACCCGCAGCTGGACTTAAATTTACACTTGATGTGCCAGTTAGATCAGCGTTGATATTTATCGTATCGTCTCCGCCTTGAGTGAAAATTTTAACATCAGTGTTGTCATGAGTGCCAGCTCCGATAGTCACGCTATCGCCGTCATCTGCGGTATTTATAGTAACCCTTCTAAGCTCAGCGTTATCGATAGTCACGGTTTTTACGCCAGCATTTCCAACGCCTGCACCCTCTATGTTTGTATCAACTAGACCAGTAGCCTTTGCGACATTTAGTGTTACGTTGCCATTTTCAAGCATAATGTTTGAATCCACCATAGAAACATCACCATCGACATTTACATGGTCATCTCCGCCGTTCGTGTAAATGATAGCCTTGTCAAATGAGCTATTTCCAGAGACGTTAATAGTGTCATTTCCGCTGCCTGCGCCGATATATGTGCTGTATCCATCGTTTGAGATCATGGTGACATCTTTTAAATTTATCTCATCATCGCCATATCCAGTCTCAATGGCAGCGTTGTTAAATTTAGCGCCAGTAACATTTACAATATCTCTATCGTCACTTATTCCAGCATCAGCTGAGCTAGTGTTTATCTTAGTGTTTGAAATTTCAGCGCCTCTTTCGATAGTTAATGTATCTCGACCTTTGCCCATCTCTATGTAGTTTGAGTGAATTCCAGCTTGGTTAGCTACTGGATTTGCCACGTGAGCTGGTGAGCTTATAGGGTTATTATGCTCGGCACTATTATTTGTTATTTTGGTGCTACCTTTGATAGTTAGGCTATCATTGCCCTCGCCTGTGTAGATATCTACAATATTTGCTTCGGTATTCTCAAGAATAAATTTATCATTTCCATTGCCACTTTTAATTTCAGAGTCATATATGCCTGCACTGATGAAATTTAGCATATCGCCTTTGTCTGAATCGCCTGTATCGATATCAGTTCTTCTGATACTTGCATCAGTAACATTTATAGTGTCATCACCATCGCCTGTTCTTATAAAGCCATCAGTTCTGCTTCCTGCATACTCAGTCTCGTTAGTTGTTCCACCATTATCCGCAAATGCCCAAACATCAGTTTTTATATTAACTACATCATCACCAGAGCCAGTATCTATTTTTGTATTTTTTATACTTGAATCTTTCTCAAAATTTACAGTGTCATTGCCATCGCCTGTTTTGAACAAGACATTGTCAAAATAAGAATTTTCTTTAATCGTAAATACATCATTGCCATTATGGCTTGTGATCCTTGTATCAACTATGGTAGCGCTATCTATATTTACTGTGTCTTGATTGTTCTCTCCACCAGCATTGCCCATATCTATTTTTGTAGAACTAACATCAGCATCTTTTTCTATATTAAGGACATCGTCGCCATCGCCCATTTTTATGACATCATTGGCATCTTTTTTTAGATCGTATATCCCGCTTCTAAAATTTACACCTTCTTTTATGGTTATCGTATCATCACCATCTTTTGTATCGATGATGGTTTTCATAGTGTTGTTGCCATTGTCTGGATCATAGTTTATAAAGCTGCGATTTATGGTAGGTTCTACACCTTCGTAATCATCTGGATTTATATCCTGTGTGATGTCGATCTTATCATCATTATCGATGATCTTGCCCTCAGCCTCGCCAGATGTGATAGCAGCGTTGTTTGTAGTCACACTAAGAGTTACGCCCTCTTTATAAACGCCATAGTCTTTTATACCAGGAGCGATATTTGCGCCTAGATCTTCGCTACTTGTGCCCTCGTTTTGATTACCTGCTGTTTGACCGTAGTCGTCAATCACTTGCACTCTAACCTTTACATTTGCGATATCGCTTGGCGCAACACCACTTATCGTGCCGCCATTTTGTATCGTAGTCCAGCTATCTCCACCATCAAGTGAATACTCCATAACGTTTGAGTAGTCTCTGCCTGCACTTGCACCACTTAAATTTAGCGTTAGATCAGTAGGTGTAGTCGAGCTTGTGGCAGCTGATAAGCCTAGGTTATAGACTAGATGCTCGTTTGGAGTTGCCTCTCTTGCCTCGCCGTTGCCTTCAAGCGATATCTTGATAGCCACTGGAGTGTTAGCTGCTGATCCGCCTATATTGCCAGCACCAGCGTCGTTAGCGTCTGCATAGCCGCCAACTGGGTTATTAAAAGAGTCAAAAGCTCTATTTGAGTCAGGTAAATTTCTATAATCATCAGTAATGTTTGAGTAGTGTCCGCCCTCTTCAAAGCTTGCGGCACCTAAGCTTACGCCATCTCCACCAGCTCCAGCTGCTGCGTTACCACCAGCTGCTGTCTCTTCAAGATCAGTGATGTTTGCACCATCAAGAAGTGCTTTTTGGATAGCGCTTACATCAGCTACGCTATCATTTCCAAAGCTCTCGTTGTGAGCTACGCTCTTGTCTAAATTTAGAGTATCTTTTCCTATCAGTGCGATATCTTTACCATCATTTGCAGTTATGACTACCTTTGAGTCAAAATCAGTTGTTTGTATAGTCTCACCAAGAAAAATTTCATCGCCTACTTTTAACACTCTTTGAGTGCCGTCCTTTGCAGTTGCGATTACATTTGCTCCTTGTGAGATGCTTTTTATAATACCTATTTTGTTTGACATGGTTATCCTTGTTAAATTTTTTCTAGCATTTTAATGAATTTTATAATTTATGTCTATTGTATCCAGGTACAATAAAGCCCTTAAATTCGGCATTTGTGACACATATATGACAATTTTACGTTATCAATTTATACATCATTTTGATCAAAATGAGGCAAATTTCATTTTATCTATCTTATCTTTTAAGAGAGAGTTAAATTTAACGTGTTATTTTCGTTATAAAACTTATTAAAAATTTTCTTTTAAATTTTGTAAAAACTTTTAAAATTTTTGATACTTTAGATGTGATAAAATCCTCTCAAATTTTAAAAAAAGGATCAAATTTGAGAAGCGATATAATCAAAAAAGGCTACACAAGAGCCCCACACCGCTCACTTTTACGTGCGACTGGGCTAAAAGACGATGACTTTGCCAAGCCATTTATCGGCGTTGCAAACAGCTTTATAGAGATCATCCCTGGGCACTTTTTCTTAAACAAATACGCACAAATTTTAAAAGATGAAATTCGCAAAAATGGCTGTGTGCCGTTTGAATTTAACTGCATCGGCGTGGATGACGGAATCGCGATGGGGCATGGAGGCATGCTATATAGCTTGCCTAGCCGCGAGATCATCGCAAATTCTATTGAGACTGTGATGAACGCGCACGCACTTGACGCGCTTGTTTGTATGCCAAACTGCGACAAGATCGTCCCTGGCATGGTTATGGGTGCTTTAAGGGTCAATGTCCCGACCATTGTCGTAAGCGGCGGTCCTATGAGAAAAGGCCACACAAAAGATGGCAGGCCGATCGATCTTGCGACTGCGTTTGAGGCGGTTGGCAAATTTGAAACCAAAGAGATAGACGAGGCTGAGCTAAGAGATATCGAGTGCAACGCATGTCCAAGTGGCGGCAGCTGTAGCGGTATGTTTACGGCAAATTCTATGAACACACTTTGCGAAGCGATGGGTATAGCGCTCCCTGGCAACGGCACCATCCTAGCGCTAACTCCAGAGCGTGAGGAGCTCATCAGACAAGCTGCTCGCAGAATTTGCCAGATCGCCCTTGATGAGAAATTTAAGATAAGAAACATACTAAATGAAAAGGCGATCCGCAACGCACTTGTCGTTGATATGGCGATGGGCGGCAGCAGCAACACCGTCCTTCACATGTTAGCCATCTCAAGAGAAGCTGGCGTAAATTTAGACATCAAAGAGCTAAATAAGATCAGTCAAAACATCGCTCACATCGCCAAGATCAGCCCAAGCTTGCCAAACGTGCATATGGAGGATGTCGGCAGAGCTGGCGGTATGAATGCAGTGATAAAAGAAATTTCACGCAGAGACCACGGCATGCTAAATTTGGACAACCTAACAGTTAGCGGCGAGACTTTGGGCGAGCGCGTAAAATCTAGCGACATCAAAGACGAAAGCGTCATCCACAAGGTGGAAAATGCCTATTCTCAGGTCGGCGGACTTGCCATTTTGTTTGGAAATTTAGCCGAGCAAGGCTGTGTCATCAAGACAGCTGGCATCGTTGGCGAGCGTAAATTTAGCGGCAAAGCGGTCTGCTTTAACTCACAAGATGAAGCGATAGCTGGCATCTCAAGTGGCAAAGTAGATAAAGGCGATGTCGTCGTCATCCGCTACGAAGGCCCACGCGGAGGCCCTGGCATGCAAGAGATGCTAAGCCCTACTTCGCTCATCATGGGACGAGGACTTGGCGCGGACGTAGCTCTCATCACGGATGGTCGCTTTAGCGGGGCGACAAGGGGTCTAAGCATCGGCCACGTAAGCCCAGAAGCAGCTGAGGGCGGCATGATAGGCTTGCTACGAGATGGCGACATCATCGATATAGACGTTGATAAATACGAGATAAACGTTCGCCTAAGCGAAGCTGAGGTCGCAAAGAGAAGAGCGGAATTTAAGCCAGTCGATAAAGCGCTAACCTCTCGCTGGCTAAGGCAGTATCAAAAACTAGTCACAAACGCAAGCAACGGAGCGATATTAGAGGCATAAAAAATACGATACTTAAAATTTTATATAAAGGACAGTTATGGATAATAATTTATTTGATTTTGAGGGCGAAGATAGTCTTGGTCCAGAAAATATTGAAACAGTATACCCACTAAAGGAAATAAGAATAGATAAGGGTAGAATGAGTGTTTTTGAATTTAAAAGAAAATACGACGACCCTGTAAAAGGCAATATTGTATTAAACCCAGATTTTCAAAGAGATGAAGGAAGATGGGGTCTAAAACAAAAAAGTGAACTAATAGAATCTATTCTGATGGGGATACCATTACCTGTTATATACTTATTTCAGGATGAAAAGGGTATCAAACAAGTTGTCGATGGAAGACAACGTTTAACTTGCATGGCAGATTTTTTAAACAATAACTTTAAACTAGAAAAATTAGAAATATTGAGAACCTTAAATAATAAATACTTTAAAGATCTTGAAGTATATGAACAAAATAAAATAGAAGATTACCAATTAGACATTTACACTATTTTACCTCCGGCACCAGAGAGGGTTAAATTTAATATATTTGACAGACTAAATAGGGGCGGAACAAAATTAAACAATCAAGAAATGAGAAATGCTCTATATCAAGGAACATCAACTAAACTTATAAAAGAAATGAGTGAACTAGAAAGTTTTAAACACGCAACAGGATATTCTCTAAATGCAACCACAATGAAAGATAGATATCTAATTCTTAGGTTTGTTGCTTTCTATTTGCTTAGAACAGATAAATTTAGGAAAAAAATCGATTTTAGTTCTGACATTGATGACTTTTTAAAAAATGTCATGCAGTATATCAACACAAAGACTCTTGATGAAATAAAATACTTAAAAGATGCATTTGATAAAACAATGCAATACATATCTGATAACTATGGAGATAGTGTTTTTAGATTTAAGAACAAAGATGGCAATAATAGAAAAAGACCTATAAACATGGGTTTATTTGAGTGTATAACATATATGTTTATGCTGGCTTTGGAAAAAAATATAGAAATAGACAAAGAAGAATTGGAGAAATTTAAGACGCAAGAATTTGACAAACCAGAAAGGTTTACGTATGGAATAGATAGTAAAGATAATATTAAATTCAGATTCGATAGTGTAGAAAAATTTATAGGGGTTTACAATGATACAACAAATGAAAATTAGCAACTTTAAAAGTATAAACAATCAAGAAATTGAATTAAAGCCGCTAACTATATTTACTGGGACTAATTCATCTGGCAAAACTACATTAATGCAGAGTATTTTACTATTGTCTTATTATTCTAACCAAAATTCGGAACTAGAAAAGGCATTAATAAAGGTTAAAAAATTTCAAGAAATTAGAAATTTTAATAATAACAGCAATGAAGTTACATTGCAAATAAAAATGGACAATGGAGAATACATATTAAAATGTGATAGTAACAGTAATTGGGTTATAAATGAGAAATCTCCTTTAGTTTTTGAAGATAATTTATACTATATTAGTTCTAATCGTATAGGACAAGAAGATATAGCAACTTATAGCGAAAATATAAAATTTGGAATAAATGGTAAAAATGTTTTTGGTTTTTTTCAAAAATATAAAGATCAAATTGTAAGTTTTGTGGCAGATCATAATAATGACGAAACGTTATCTGGTAATCTTAAGTATTGGATTAAAAAAATTTTAGATTTAGATATTGAGCTTTATACGGAAGATATAGATGGTTCAAATATAAAAGCAGGCTATAAATCTAGTCTTATTACCTCAAATATTCTTTCTACTTTTAATGTTGGAACTGGTGTAAGTTATGTCATAAGAATACTAATTGTTGCCTTATGGTTAAAACCAGATGACATCTTTATGATCGAGAACCCAGAAATTCATCTGCATCCAAAAGCTATATCAAATTTGGCTAGTTTTTTTGCGGAAATTGTATCAAAAAATAAAGTTCAGCTAATTATAGAAACTCACTCAGAATATTTTTTACACAAATTAAGGTATGAGATTTATAAGAGAAAATTTAATGCCAATGATGTGAGATTTTTTTACAAAGATGATCCAAATAAAGAATTTGAAATAATTGATATAAATGAAAATGGGCATTTGGTAAATTTTAAAAAAGAAAAAATCAATTTTCCTACTGGTTTTTTGGATGTTAGTCTTGGTGAATTATTGGAGATAATGTAATGGTATTTTCTATGTGTTGTGAAGATGATTTGTTGCAAGAATTTATCAAATTTAAACACGGCGAATCAGTAAATAATGATACTATAGAGAAATTTTTGCATTATTATAAGCCTAAAATTCTACCAACAAAAGAACAGTTCAGTATATTAGATAATGATTTAAAATCCGAATTAGTATCAAGTACCCATATTTATGATGATTTATCTAAAGCACTCTTAAAAACTATATATAAAATTTGTTTATCAAATACAAAAAATGATTTTCCATATGTAAATATAAATGGCGATGAGATAGAAAATAATTTAACCGGTACATTCAAATCATCATCACGAGGTAAAGCTATTGCACATATTAAAGCATTGCTCGAAAATGCCAATTATATTGTTATCTATGATCAATATATGGGCAATAATTTTAAGAGTTTTAAAGATTTTATAGAACAGTGTATTCCTCAAAAAAGACTAACATTAGAATGCTTTGGATTAAATCAAGATCAAAAAACTACGATAAAACAAATCCATAATAGTTATACTGTAAAAGACTACTCAGCCAATAATATATCACCGTATCAAAATGGCTTTCACGATAGGTATATTTTAATAGATAGAAAAGTTGAGATAATTTTAACTAGCGGTATAGATTATTTAATGAATAATAAAAAAGATTTTACTTATATAATAAGAAAGTTAAAATAGCAATCTTATAACATTAAAAACCTCACAACATCATATTCTACCATGATCTTGTGAGAATAATTTTACTTTGCTCCGTGCCAAAGTAGGCGGTTTTTGCCTAGCTTTGTGTCGATACTCTCTTTTATAATCTCACAAATATACTCTTTTGAAAGCCCTATGGCCTCCTCCAAGCTCTTGCCCTTTGCAAGGTAGCAAGCAAGCGCCGTTGAGAAAGTGCAACCAGTGCCGCTCATCACAAGCGGACTAGCAAGCGGGGTTTTGAAATTTTGCAGTGAGCCATCTTTTCTATAAAGCATATCTATGCTGCTATCCTCACTTACATGTTTTTTCACGATGATATCGCAAGGCAGATCTTTGAAATTCCCTCCAAAAAGGACATTTGCCTCGTCTAAATTTGGCGTGGCGACGGTGGCAAGCTTCATTAGCTCTTTTAGCTTCTCTACTGCGCTATCTTTTATGAGCTTGTGGCCGCTCTTTGAGACGCAGACTGGATCAAGCACGATCTTGCACTTTTGGGTGAGCAAAAACTCATGCACCACGTCCATTATCTCCTCGCTAAAGAGCATGCCGATCTTTATGGCATCAAAGCTAAATTCCTCCGCAAGCGTGCAAAGCTGGTCTTTAACAAAGCTAGGCTCTAAGCAAACTACGCTTTTTATCGCGTCTGTGGTCTCAGCAACTAGCGAAGTGACTGCCGTTGCACTATAGCAGTTTAGCCTAGCACATGTCTTTATATCAGCCTGAAGCCCTGCTGTGCCGCTATTGCAAGAGCCTGCGATGATTAAAATTTTCTTCATCATTTTCCTTTTGTAAATTTTGCTTTATTATAAGAGATGTTAGTTAAATTTGAGTTTTTAAAAGAATTTGAGCCAAGAGGCTCAAATTTATGAAAGTTTGTTTATATCGTTATCGATCTCGATATATATCGTAGTTGCGTCAAAATTTGCATGCTCATAAGAGTTATCTACTTTTAGCTCGTTTGAGTCAGATAAAATCTCATCATTTGCGCTATGCTTGTGCACTAAATTTTCACTGCTTTCAAGGCTATTTGAGCTATTTTCAGTCTCATTTGGCTGCGTTTTTGCAAACATATCTTCTACTTTTTCATTCATCTGATCAAGTATCTCAGCGTAGTTTTCTCCAAGAAGCGCTCTAAAAAGCGCGTCAGTATCGATGCTATTTTCAGCGCTAGTATCAGCACTTACCACGCTACTATCAAGCCATATCGTGTCATATCCATTTAAAGATATGTCGCTACCATCCACTGCAGTGATAGTCACGCTCGCACTTTGGCTCTCGCCCTTTATACTCTCACCTATATAAACCTCATCATCTACGTTTAGAACTCTTACACGGTCGTTTTTATCTATCGCTATAACATCAGATGTGACGCTTTTTACCTTGCCGGCTATAGCTGCCATCTTTATTCCTTATTTTTATTTTTGATTTATTCTAGTGTTTTTTATTAAATTTGTATATTGTACTTTGGTACAAAGATGGTTTTTAAAGGCGTTTTTTGGGAGTAAAAATAGAAATTTAAAAGAAGAATTTTGGGCTAAAAAGCCCAAATTTTATACAAGTTGTTTATTTATGTCGTTATCGACATCTATGTAGATAGTTGTCGGAGTAGCTGAGCTTGTTTGACCCTCATATCTTGTATATCCATGCTCGACATTAGTTTGGTCATTAGTTTGTGTAAATCCTTTTAAAGAGATGCTGTCATCATTTTTGCCATCTATTTTTAAGATAGTATTTATGTTGTCAGTAATACTTAAAGCATCATCTGGTTTTAAATTTAACATTTTAATGGCTTGATTATCGTTGCCATCAGCATCTGCACCAAGTTGAATTTTCTCAAAATTTTGGACAGTGCTATTAAATTCTTTACCATTTATCTTATTAAAATCAATAGTGCTATCCTTTGCAACTGGACGCATGATGAGCGTATCAGTGCCCTCTCCACCATCAAGTCTTTGAACTAGCGACATACCTCCGTTATAGTTAAACACAACTCTATCATCGCCAGCTCCAGCATTTACCTTATCGCCTATTTTTGAACCATTATAGTTGCCTAAGCCTGAATCAATATAGTCGTTGCCACTTCCTGTGGTTATGACATCGTTGTTATCGCCAGTGATGATTATATTGTTGCCATTGCCTGTGCGAATTTCATTTTCACCGCGTCCTGCGTTGATCCTGTTGTTTCCATCTCCAACGGTTATGATATCGTTGCCCTCAGTCGTTGTGATAACATTATCGTTGTTATTGTCTGCAACTACTCTTGTATTTTTAGCAATATCAGAAACTTGCAGATAGACATCACTTGCTTTTACTTCGCCGTTAAATATAGCTCTAAAGTGCCCATCATCATCTATATCCACACTATCTGCTTGTATTATATTGCCATTAGTATCTCTTATAGTGATACTATCTTTCAAAGCTATGCCCTTTGCTGCCTCTTCAAAGTGCTCTCTTAGCTCGTAGCTTGGACCAACTCCATTTTCACTTAGTTTTCCACTCCATGTGGTTTTTCTAGCTGCTGCATCGTAGTTAAAATTTGAGTTATCTATCGTTGCAGCTGTTGCATCGATCGTAAATTTTATAGAGTTAAAAAGAAATTTATCGCCATTTCCATATTTGCCATCGATAGAAAGTTTATAAACTCCATCTTGCATTCCTTCAAGGCCGCTAAATATTTTATTATTAAAGCCAGTGATCCTATCATAATGCTCTGGTGTTACATTTCTAATAGGACCTTCATTTCTAGATTGAATTGCAAGATTTTTTATCACACCAGCATCAACATTGGTTGCTACAAAATTACTTGTAGGTATTTCTCTATCATCTGGCACTACAGCTCTTATATATGGGACAGCATCATTTGAAACGATCCTTGAGCCATCGGCTCTAAAGCCGCTCTCACTCATATCCATAGTACTCCATGACTTCTCAGCTGAGCGGTTGTTTGCATTTGTAGTTGTGTCGTTACTATTTTCAAACTGCGTCATAGTTGGAACTAAAATTTCATTTACATGAGTATATTTTGTGCCTGCCTTATCAGTCATCTCAACTTCGATCTTATCGCCTAGTTTTATCCTATTATTATATTCAATACTTAGCACGCCATTAGTTTGCTTAGTTGCGTCAAAAGGGACGATCTCAGTAGTTCCGTCAGCTTTTATCATTTTTATACTCTCGATCTTATCGCCATCCTCATAGTTTTTGAGGTTAAATTTGATCGTATGTTTTAACCCATCATTGTCATTTTCTATAACCTTGATGTTTTCTATAGTAACCGGTGTCTTATCAACCACAAAATCACTCACTACCGTGCTTTTTGTCTCGTTATCGCCATTTTTAAAGATAGCAGTTGCTTTGATCTTATAGTTGCCATCCTCTAAGCTATCAGATGTAACTTCAAATTTACCATTTGAAAATTCGCTTTGATTAAGCACTTTTGTAAAGACCTTATGTCCGTCTTTATCAAGCACAACGATCTCAGCGCTGGCTGCGTTTTTATCTATCTCACCTGTAAATGTCGGAGTCTTGTCGCTTAAGACTGGTAGTGGTGCATTAGATGAAAATTTATCAGTTTGAGTGATGTCATCAATTGTATATTTATAATATTTAGTTGCGTCATCTATGCCTGTATTTGTTTGTTTGTTGTTAATACTGCCACTTGCGTCATTATCAGTCGCGTCTATTAGGTCTGTCGCGACATTTAGCTTAGCTGATGTTGCCTGCGCCTCGTTGCCTACAAGGTCACTAACCTTAGCTGTGTATGTCGCTTTTGGATCGATTGTTTTAAACTCAACTTCATATTTACCATCTATCACTTTAGCTGTATGGCTCTCGCCTGTGCTTGATGTGATAGTTACGATCTGTCCATCTTCTACGTCAGCGACAGTTCCTGTGATCTTTTGAGTGACTTTATAGACATTTCTTGTTTCAGGATCTATGTAGCTGTCAAAGTCAGTTGAATTTAGTTTTATGCCACTTGCCTCTGATCCAAGTATGCTCTCAGGTCCGCCATCTTTTGAAACTGTTAGTTTTAACTTGCCCCAAAAGATATAGTTTGCATAGCTCATATCAAAGTTATAGTAACCTGCTTTATCAACGTGTAAAGTTGTAACTGTGGCACTATTTTCTGAGTGGATAGTGTCATAATCGACCATAGTAACGCCATCAATTTTAAATCTCACGCTATCATCAGTATTTTTTGCGTCAAATGTATAATCCCCTGGCTCAAGATACATAGTGCCTTTTAAATTTATCATCGCACCAGCCGTTGTGTTTTTGCCATTAGGAGCATCTCTTAGACGTATTATTTCACTACCTTTTGCGTTGTCGATAAAGTACTCAAGCGCTTTGAAATTTGGAGCTACCCACTCATTATTTGGAGTTACTACATTACCATCAAGATCGACCGTGCCTATCTTATTATGAGCGCCATCTAGTCCTGAGACTGTTCCAGCATCGCTATCAACATTATCTCTATCGCCGCCTTTACCTTGTTGGAAATTTAGCTCTTTTGCTTTAAAGCTTGCCCAAGGTTTGGTGTTATTCATATAGTATTCGACAAAGTCATTTTGCTTCATGCCGTTATGAGCGTATGTTGTATTATTAAAGGCATAAGGTCTTAGCTCAGTACCTCTTACGCCTTCTTCATAGATGTGGTTAAACCAGAAATTTCCTTTTAGTCCGCTACTCATCTCAGACTCTTTTACAAGACTCATCTCAGTTTCAACGTTTATAGTTATTTTAGCAACTGTATCAAGCACAAAGCTACCAGTATCGGTTGCAGTATTGCCGTCTCTTCCAGTTGCTACTATTTTTACTTCATAATCGCCATCATGGCTACCATTTACGCTTAACTCATTAGTTGTAAATTTAAATTTACCATCAGCATAGTCGCTTGGATTTAGAGTTTTTGTAAAGACTTCGTGCCCGTTCTTATCAAGTACGCTAACAACCGCTCTTACAGCAGTAGGCTCAACTGTGCCACTTATGGTTGGAGTAGCGTCATTTGTGCGAGGTACGCTTGGCGCATCTAAGCTGTAATCGCCTTTTATAGTTCCAAAATCATCAGTTAAAGTTTTGATATCAACGCTAATTGGAGGTATGACTGGCGCAACAGGAGTTACATTGCCTGCGTCATTGCCGTCATTGTAGCCGCCGATTGAGTTTTCTGGAGTTTGAAAGGCTCTATTTGAGTCAGGTAAATTTCTATAATCATCAGTGATATTTGAGTAGTGACCACCCTCTTCAAAGCTAGCTGCACCTAAGCTTACGCCGTCTCCGCCAGCATTACCACCTTGGTTACCGCCAGCTGCAGTCTCTTCAAGATCTGTAATGTTTGCACCATCAAGAAGTGCTTTTTGTATAGCGCTTACATCAGCTACGCTATCATTTCCAAAGCTCTCGTTGTGAGCTACGCTCTTGTCTAAATTTAGAGTATCTTTTCCTATCAGTGCGATATCTTTACCATCATTTGCAGTTATGACTACCTTTGAGTCAAAATCAGTTGTTTGTATAGTCTCACCAAGAAAAATTTCATCGCCTACTTTTAACACTCTTTGAGTGCCGTCCTTTGCAGTTGCGATTACATTTGCTCCTTGTGAGATGCTTTTTATAATACCTATTTTGTTTGACATATTCTTCACCTTTTTTGTTTTATCTCAATAATAGTATATTTTATTGTTTTAAAAAAGCTTTGTCTATTGTACTATGGTACAACTAAGATATACCCACTCTCGCTGATGTTTTTAAATTTCACTCCAAGCTCGCGTTTTAGGCGAAGCACTACATTTTGTATAGCAGCCTTGCTCACCTCGGTGCTCTCATAGACAAATTCCTCTATCATCTCGTAGGTGACAAGCTTGTTTAGGTTGTAGGCAAATAGCCAAAATATCTTATTTTGCAAAAAGCTAAGATATAGCTCGTTGCCGTTTTTATAAATTTTCTCTCTTTTTAAATTTATACTCACCTCATCACTTAGGCGCACTAGCTTCTCATCTCGCTCGAAGCTTAGGCTTATCAGCATCGATCTAAGATCCTTTATATCGATAGGCTTTTTCAGAAACAAGGTCGCCCCCTGCTCATAGCTCTTGATCAAATTTTCATCGCTATCGTATGAAGTAAAGACGATAAATTTCTGATGAGGTTTTAGCTTTTTTATCTCATTCATCATCTCAAAGCCATTTAGCACTGGCATGTGAATGTCACTCATCACGATGTCAAAACCCTGTTTTTTAAATTTCTCCAGCCCATCTTGCCCATCTTTTGCGCCTACGACCTGACCACAGTATGGCTTAAGCCCAGTGATGATGAGCTCCCTTGCCATCTCGTCATCTTCAGCTACTAAGAAAATTTCTAGTGCCTCTTGCATCTTTTAACCCTTTAAATTCTTATCAAAGCTTAGCTCAAAAATCGTAGGCTTTAGGTTGTGCGCAAGCGTGATGTCGCCATTTAGCTTCTCGCGCGCGAGCTTTTTAGCAAAGTAAAGTCCTATGCCATTTCCTTGCTTTTTGGTGGTGTTTAGCCAGGTAAAAATTTTCTTACTCATCTCGTAGCTCACGCCGCCACCATTATCATAAACGCCGATGTAGCACTTATCTTCAAAGCTTCTAAATTTAAGCTCTATCACGCGTTTTAGCGGCTCATCTTTGTAGCTCTCAACGAGTGAGTCCTTTGCGTTGTGGATTAGGATTAGCAAAATTTGCTGGATGATGTTTTCTATCTGACAGACCTTCATCTCTTCAAATCCGCTAAATTTCACGCTCACATTTGCACGGCTAAGCTCTGTGTGCATAAGTGTTATTAAATTTCTAACGCTTGTTTGGATATCAAATTCGCTAACATTTTCAGCGCTTTTGTAAAAATTTCTAAAAATTTCGATTGTTTTTGAAAGAAGCTCGATCGAGCTTTGCCCTTTTTCTAGTAAATTTACAAGCTCCTCATCGCTTAGTTTGCCCTCTTTTTTTAGCATTATCGCCGAGCTTAGCATCAGTTTTAGCGAATTTACTGGCTGGATAAACTGATGACTTATGCCACTTATGAGCTCTCCAGCCTCGCTCATCCTGGCTCTGTGCGCCAGCAAGGTCTCGTACTCGTCTTGCACCTTTTTTATCTTGTTATACATGAAGTTGTGCAGGCTGTTTGCCAAAAATGCAAGTGCGACGAAGGCAAAGAGTAAATTTAGAGCGTTTTTTAGCGCCTCTCTTGTCATGGCTAAAATTTCTTCTTCGTTGTTTGTGCCAGCTCCGATAAACCAGTTCATCGTTGGTATCTCGGCTACTTGGATCAAATTTTGCCCTATCTTTAGGCTAGTGATGTCCTCATCTTTTAAAAATAGCTCTTTAAATTTCTCCTCGATCTCTCTTTTAAGCGTTATATCGGCCATCGATGTGAGGATCTCGCCGCTGTGAGTTACTAAAAATGAGTAAGAATTTGGCGCAAGGCTAAAGTTTTTAATGCTATCAAAGATAGTGCCTATGCGCACGACACCGCAAAGTGCCGCCTCAAATTTCGCGTCTTTTTCAACTGGCACGCATAAATTTAGAGTTGAGTCTTTTAAAATTTTGTGATTTTGCATGAAATTTACGCTTGGGGCATTTGTATTTTTTGTCTCGACATACCAGATAAGCCCTGCTCGCTCACGCTTTGACATCACCTCTTCTGAGATCTTTTGATCATCTACAAAGATCTCGCCATCCTCTCTTAGAAGCTGCATGAGATCAAATTCTTTCGCATTTTCTTTAAAGAGTTTTATGAAATTTGCCACCCTAGTATCGTCATCAATGATGCTAGAGTTTTGGATAAATTTTGACGCACGGATGAGTGAATTTAAGCGCTCATCAAGCCAAATTTGAAAGTTGCTAACGATGTTTTTACTGACTGCGATATTGTTTTTATCAGATAGCTCGATGATCTTTTCTTTTGCATTGTTGTAGCTATTTAGCCCAAGAAGCACGACAAAGAGGCTCGCTAGCAAGATGATCGCATAAATTTTAATATTTTGTGATTTTAAATTAATACCCATGCGCGCAGTATATCCTAAGTTAGCCCAAAAATAGGGCTAACTAAAATTTAATTTTTAAAAGATAAGAGCTTTGAAACAAGCATAAGTGCAAGCACAACAAAGCAAATGCCAAAGCCAAGCAGCGTGCAATCGGCCATCGACATAAATTTAGACGACGGCACAAGATACCAGCCATCGACATAAAGATCCACTATGCTCTTTTGCAAATCGCTTAGCACCGCGCCATCAGGCACCATAGGGCTGTCATAGCCGCAGTCACCCGTTGGCATAAACCAGTCAGGCGCCCACTTCTCAAGTGGCAAGCCAAATGGATAGTGCGGCTCAGTCGAGCAGCCCTGCACGCCAAAAGGATCATCGCCATGCACCGCGTCGTGGATTTTGGCTAGCTTTACGCTATACATTATGCCCTGCACCGCTCCCCAAAAGGCAAAGACGTAGCCAACTAGAGCAAAGAGCAAATTTTTTGGATTTATGATAGCGATCACGCCGCCAAGTGCCATACACAAAAAGGCAAAACGTATATAGACGCACTGCTCGCAAGGAGGCATATAGGCGTAGTTTTGAAAGAGCGAGTGCGCGATAACGACAAGCGCGACGCTTACAAAGACTAGGATCGCCCAAGAGATGCGTGAGTCTTGAAATTTAGCCATTTTTTTAAAAAAGCTCATGTGGCGCCCTATTTTTTAAGAAGCTCTTCGATGAGTGCTGCCATGCCGTCAAGCGAGCTGATTGATTTTGTCATGATGAGATATTTGCCATTTACGACAAATGCTGGCACGCCTTGAATTTTAGCCACGTCATAGCTCTCATCCCACTTTTTAAGTAGCTCAGTCACTTTTGGATTAGTTAGCTCTTTTTCGTAGTCTGCTTTGCTAACGCCAGCTGCATCAAGTCCGGTTTTCAAAAAGCCCTCAACGTCTTTGCCATCACCCCAGCGCTCTTTTTTGTCATGATAAGCTTTGTAGTAGGCAAATTTAGCCTTTTTAAATAGCGAATTTTCATCAAATAAGCTCACTCCCTTTGCCTCGTCCATAACGATAAGCACGGCAAAGACCTTGCTCGCAACCTCGCCGTAATCGCCCTTTGTCTTTAGGTGAAATGGCTCGTATTTTAGTCCAGGGATTTTCTCAACTACCTTTGGAGTGACGCTCTTGTCGTATTTGTAGCAAAATGGGCAAGCGTAGCTAAAAATTTTAACTAGCGTATTTTGTCCGACACTTAGTGGCTTTTCAAGCTTGACGTAGTCCTCGCCCTCACTAAATGCACTAGCACTGATCGCACCAGCTACCGCAACAGCAAAGATAGCCTTACTAAATTTAGATAGAAAACTCATGATGATCTCCTTTGGATGATTTATTTTGAGTTATTCTACAACCAAGCTCAACCGCACTTTTAACGCTAGAATAAATTTTGGCTGAAATTTGTCTTTTTTAAATTTGTGATGATGGATTTGGTTTTTTGTTAAATTTATTGAAAAAGTTCGCTATGACTTCCTATTTCAACGCATGTAAGAAGTAAAATTTCGTTTTGTTTTTTATATATCAAGAGCAAGTCTGGCTTAACATGACACTCTCTAAACCTTTATAGCTTCCAATAAGAGCGTGATCTTTATATTTTGATGCTAATTCCTCGTTATTTGCTAATTGCCAGATGATATCTTTAGTTAATTTTTTTTCATTTTCATTTAGCTTTTTAAAAGCTTTCTTAAAACTCTTTGAATACTCTATCTCAAGCATCAAGGCTCTTTTCAAATTCTTCAAATGTTTTAAATCTCTCTACTTCGCCATTTTCGATCTCTTTGATAGCTTTGTCAAGCCTTGAGACCTTATCTCTTTGCTCAAATTCTACATTTGCCTGCCTAGCCATCTCTTTTATAAGCTCGATAAATCCATAGTCAGCATTTTTAAAATCAATCGTTGTAGTCATCTTATGCCTTTAAATTTTTGTCTTATTATAACTTCAAATTTATAAAAATAATATACGTTATCAATAAAAATTATTATTTACATATTTTGATTATTTGGTTATAATCCGCTCAAATTTTATCAAAATAGGAGTCAAAATGAGACAATACGAAACATACAAATGCGAGAAATGCGGCAACGAGATCGAGGTTCAAAAAGTTGGAGGCGGCACATTAACCTGTTGCGGCGAAGAGATGAAATGCATCACTGAAAATTTAACAGCGGTAAATTTGATGAAGGCATTTGCTGGCGAGTCACAAGCTAGAAACAAGTATGAGCTTTACGGCGACCTAGCTAAAGAAGCAGGCTATCACGCGATAGCTAGACACTTTTACGAGGCAGCCGAAAACGAGAAATGGCACGCAAGGGCTGAATTTAAGAAGTATCACGAGATGATGAACGATCCGATCGACAAGATGGATAAAAATTTACTTGACGCTGCAGCTGGCGAAAACTACGAGCATACGACGATGTATCCAGACTTTGCAAAGATCGCAAAAGAAGAAGAGCTAAGAGATGTTGAAAGGCTATTTAACGCGATCGGCAAGGTTGAAGTAGAGCATGAAAGAGAGTATTTAGAGCTTAAAAAGATGCTTGATGAAGAGGGCTTTTTTGAGAGCGACGAAGAAGACATCTGGGTTTGCGAAGTGTGCGGACACGTTCACAGAGGCAAAAAAGCTCCAGGCGCTTGCCCACTTTGCAAAGCTCCAAAAGAGTATTTCAAGCGCGAATTCTTAGGCTAAAAAGCCAAAAAATTTAGCCAAGGCGCCAGTCTTGGCTAAATTTAATAAATTTAAATCTATTTAAAATAAAAAAGCTATATAATCTCTTTAAATTTTCACAAGGAGAAAATATGAAAAAATCACTTCTAGTTTTAGCCACTCTTGGCTTTGCACTAAGCCTAAACGCTGCAGATCTTACAGATACTTGCAAGTCTTACTTCTCAGACATCGATAAGATGGTAGAAGCTTACAAACAAGCTGGTCAAGAGCAACAAGTAAAAATGTACGAAGATCAAAAGAAACAATCAATGGATCAACTAGCTTCTTTACCAAAAGAGCAACAAGACGCTACTTGCAAACAAGCTAAAGAGATGTTTGCTCAAGTAATGGACCAAATGAAAAAACAAGGTCTTTTAAAATAAACCTTCACGTGGCTAGGCTCTCTAGCCACACTTCAAATTTACTTCTCGCTTTTACATATCAAATTTGCTAGTTTTGCAGCCAGTGGCGCTATGAAAAATATCACAGGATAGGCGACCATAAAGGCTTTTAGATAAGCTGCTAGCCAAATTTGCACAAAGCCGTCAATAAAGCCTAGGTTAAAATATGTCAGCATAAAGGACATTATAAGCGCCATACATGCTGACATTATAAACGCAAAAACATATCTATAAAATTTCGCCGGTATCATGAAATTTTACCTATCAGCTCCTCTAGCCCCTTTGCATGATCAAGCGCCTTTTGCCTCATCAAAGTAAGCTTTGCCTCATCGTGCCTACTCTGATATGATAGCCCTCCGCTATAAACATAGCCTGCAAACTCCATGCCACACATATTTGCTAATGCCCTAAGTGGCGGTAAAAATTCCTCTATCTCATAGCGCTGAAGTGCCTCTTTTTTATAAAGCTCCTCAGGCGCGCCAGAGGTAAATGAAAGCACCAGCTTCTTGCCACGTAGCTTATCTCCCGTGCTGCCGTGAGAAAAGCCATGAACTAGCACATCTTCGAGCCACTTTTGCAAAAGTGATGGCACGCCGTACCAGAAAAATGGATAAACAAGCACGATCACATCAGCTTTTACTAGCTTTTCTTGCTCTGCTTTTACATCGATCACGTAGTTTTTATAAAGCTCGCTTAGCATGTCAAATTTAGCCTCTGGCAAGTGCTTTTTTAGCTCGCCTAAAATGATCTTATTCACAAATGAATTTTCAAGGTCTGTATGACCTGATACGACTAAAATTTCACTCATTTTTGCCCCTTAAATTTACTTTCTTAAATTTACTTGCAAACAAAGCTACTTGCCTTGCTAGCGTCGCCACCCACGTATGTAGCTACCTTTGGATAGGCACACACTAAAAATTCCTTGCCAGCGTAGCTCTTGCTCTTGGCTAGCATGCTCTTTGGTGCTTCGCCCTTTTCATGCCACGCTTCAAGCGCACTAAGCGGATCGACGTCATCTATGCCGTTGCCGCCACCGCAGTGGTTCATCCCAGGTAGCGCAAAAAATGCCGCGAAATTTTGGCTATTTTCATTATCAGCCTCTAGCTTTTTAAACCAATCTCTTTGATCTTTTGCCGAGAAAACTGGGTCTGAAACGCCAGTTACGATGATTAGCTTACCGCCATTTGCGCTAAATGTGCTAAGGCTTGTTGAGATGGCGTCATTTATCGCTGCGGTCTCGAAAGTCTTTGGCGTGTCTTTGTCAAAGTCAAAATTTATCGTGTCAAAATTTGGCTGCGCTGGCGTTAAAAAGTAGTAATTCACCGAGCCGCTTGAAAGCGTGATATTTCTAGCGTTTGGCTTAGCACTTTGTGAGTCTCCTAGCTTCCACTGCCTCCAGCCCTCAGCGCTCACACCTGAGTCGTAAAACCAGCCGCTATAAATTTGCTCGCCCTTGCTATTTTTGGCTCCGTTAAAGATTTTCTCTATCGCCTCTATCTTTTGCTTCGCTAAATTTAGACTTTTTGGATCAAATTTGCACGCTTCCCACGCATTGATGATCCCATCTTTTAGTCCGTCTAAGCCGTCACATTTTTCTAGCACGGCGTGGCTTAGCTTGTTAAGGTCGTCCTGCGTTAGGGCATTTGCAAAAATTTTCTCGCCTTTTTCATTTTTCGGAGCTATCTTCATAAGAGCTTGGTTGTCCCACTGCTGAGCGATCGCCGCGCGAGATAGCCTAAAGCCAGGGTTTGCAGCGATGACGCCGTCAAATTCTAGCGGATAGCGCTGGGCTGCGATTAGTGCTGCCCTGCCGCCATTTGAACAGCCCATAAAGTAGCTATGTTTTGGCTTTTTGGCGTATGCGGCGGCTAAAATTTGCTTAGCTGCGTCCGTGACCTTGCCGATCGCCTGATAGGCATAGTCTAGCCTTGCTTGTTGATCTAGCCCAAACTCAGCCGTTGGCTCTGGGTGTCCTGAGTTTGTAGTAACCACCGCGTAGCCTCTAAGAAATGCTGGCGTGGCTGTGCTTGTGCGTATCGGCACTGCGCCAAGAGCAGGCGCTACAAAGCCGTCCATACCGCCCCCGCCTTGAAATAAAAACTTCTCATTCCACTGCTCTGGCAGCCTTAGCTCGTAATCAATCGCATACTCTTTGCCATCACTGCCGGTGCGCTTATAGAGTTTGCCATGCACCACGCAGTGAGGCTTTGCTTTGATAGTGTTTTTACTGCCACCAGTTAGCGCAGACATCTTATCGGCTGATACTTCGCCACTCTCATTCCACACCGCGTCTATCATCTCGTTGTTTAAAATTTTCACATCTTTTAAACTCTCACATCCAGCCCTATCAAGGGCAAAAGCCGTGCTGCCAATGAGTGCAAGTGCGCAAAAAAGTGAAATTTTCTTCATAACATCTCCTAAAATTTTACCTTGCTAAATGAGGTCTCGTTTTTTAGGCCAAAGCCGTCAAATTCGTCTATCAGCCCAGCTCGCTCTTTGGCATAAGCCTTGTAGTTTTCGCTGTGGCGGTAGCTCTCAAAGCTAGCCTCGTCTTTGTAAATTTCAACCAGCACCCACTTATTAGGTGCCTCTTTTTGACTAAAGGCAAACTGCGCGTAAGCACCATCATCTACGCTTTTTTGCATATACTTTTTGATGATCTTTTCAAATTTCGCATCGCTCTTTGCTAAAAGGTTTAAATTTGTGATGTGAAAGTAGGCATCTTTTAAGCGCTCTGGCGTTAAATTTTTAGAAAACGCAGCCCGTTTTTTCACGCTTATAGCCTTTTTGCTAGCTAAAATTTCAGCGCTCGCGCTTGCAAATTTCTTAAAATGCGCCGAGCTTAGATGCTTTTTATAAGCCGCCTCGTCCTTGTAAAACTCAAGCACGTAAAATAGCTCTGGCTTGCTCTTTGCGCTCGCAAAAAAGATCGCCTGCGTGCCTAGCTCACTCTTTGAGCTAAGAATATTTTCCCTGCCAAGACGCTTTAGCAAGCTCTTGTTATTTGGCGTTGAAAGTAGCTCATATAAGCTCACTTTCGCCTCTGCCCCAAAGGCAAACGCCGCCAAAACCGCTAGTAAAAATAGCTTTTTAAACATCAAAACTCCTTAAATTTATCTCTGCTCCACTCTTTTCATCCAAGCAAAAAGCTCGTCTAGATCGTAGTCACCGCCGTGTCCTTGCCCCCAGACCGCTTCAAAATCAACCTCTTTGCCAGCATTTTTAAGCGAGAGTGCGAGCATAGCAGGCACGGCAAGGGCCAGGTCGGTGTCGTTTGTGCCCTGTCTTATGCGGTAAAATTTCGCCGCCTCTTTGTTTGCGGTGTAGTTCATCGCATTCATCATCTTTATGACGCTAGCCTCCGCCATCTCGCCGCCACTTCGCTCTTTGGCAAATTTAGTAAAGTGCTTTGCAGGCGTTTTGCTGTCGCCAAAAAGGTCGTTTTCAGCATTTTCAAGAGCTAGGCCGTCAAAGGCAACTGGCGCTTTGGCACGTTTTAGCGAGGCGATGAAGTCTTCTAGCTTAAACGTATATCCAAGCTCGCAGCCCTGCGTGTCAAGAGTTATAAATTTAGGCGTAAGCGTACTTTTATCGCTGTTTTTTGTAGTGGTAAATGCCTTTGAGATGAGGGCGCTTATATACTCTTTGAAGCTGCCCTCGCCATTTTCATCAAGGCATAGCGCGTGGCCTTTGGCGTCTTTTAAATTTAGCGAGTTTAGATAGGCTGGGAATTTAGTTTTTAGCTCGCGCGAGAGCTCTTTTTGTGTGGCGTTTAGCTCGCCTGTGATCATCTTTGGCTTTTTGTTCCTGTCGTTAAAGCTAGTCGCGTCAAGACTTGAGAAGTCTATCCTTTCAAATTTATCCAAATCCCCAAACATCCACTCATACGCCTCGTCCTCATGCTCTAAATTTGTAACAGGGCAGTAGGCTGAGACGGCATAAATTTGATCGTCCGCCTTTGCAGCGCCTAGCTCTTTAAGATATGGTTCATACTCTTTTGCGCCTGCGCTAGTGCCTAGAAGTGCCGACATCGCACCTCCTGCGCTCGTGCCGTTTGAGATGATCTTATTTGCGTCGCCTGGCATAAATTTATCGTTAAATTTAAGATATCTAACGGCCGCTTTTAGATCGACTATCGCAGCTGGCGCTTTGCCGATAAATTTCTCGCCATCTTTTAGCGTCCTGCCTCTAGCGCCAACGCTTGCCACGACGTAGCCTCTAAGAAGCGCTTCAAGGGTGGCATTTGGTTTTTCATTTTGGATTTCTGGCTTTTGTGGCATTGCGCTCATGTAGCCACCGATCGCGTTTGGCATAAAGATAGCCCCTTTTTGGTCGCTAAATTTACCCTCTGGCACATAAAAATTTAGCACCTCATAGTCGCTAGCTGGCTTTGCCACATAGACTATGCCCTCATAAGCTCTAAATTTAAGCGTCCTATCGCCAACTTGCACGCTTTTTAGCTCAAATTTCTTTTCATCAAATTTAAGCTCGCCGCCAAAGCAAGCGCCTACCAAACAAACCCCTAAAATAGCAACTCTAACGCATTTCATGATCTACCTTTTTTGTTCTACTTTTGCTTTAACGCCTAGTTATCTTTTGGCTTATACTTGATCGCATAGTCAAATTTAGGCTGGTGCAGTGAAAACTCAAAGCTATCTCTATCGACCGAACCAACGCAGTAGTGGCTATCATAAAGGCGAAGCAAAAACTCCGCCATCTCTTCACTCGTGTGATACTTTTTAAACGCTTTGTCGTAGTCGTAGCTCTCTTTGCTAGTTGCCACCATGCCAAATTCTGTCTTTGTAGCAGCTGGGGCCAGCACTTTTGCTTGCATCTTTGCCTGCTTATCTTGTGCTAGCTCGTGGTAAAGTCCCTCGCTAAAGGCACTGACGAAAAATTTGCTAGCGCAGTATGTGACGGCGTTTGGCACGATCTTGTAGCCGCCTGTTGAAGAGATGTTTATAAGCTGTGTATCTTTGTCTTTATACTTTTTAGTAAAGAGCGTTGAGAGCGTGACAAGTGAGATGATGTTTAAATTTATCATCTGCGTGATCTTGTCTAAATTTTGCTCGCCGACCTTGTTGTAGTCGCCAAAGCCAGCGTTGTTTATAAGCGCTTTTAGCTCAAATTTTTCTAATTTTTGCCAAAGAGAAATGGCGTTTTCTTGCTTTGAGAGATCGCAAAGCTCTATAACCACATCGACATTTGCAAATTTAGCTATCTCGCTTTTTAAATTTTCTAAAAGCTCGCCACGCCTTGCAACAAGGATCAAATTCTCCCCGCGCCTTGCAAATGCCTTTGCCACAGCCGCTCCTATGCCTGAGCTTGCCCCAGTGATCACTATATATTTTTTCATTTTGTAAATTCCTCCGGACTATAAATTTTTACACCTTCGCTGTGGTCATCTTGTGCTACTTGCACGATCACTTTAGCGATATCAGCCGCCCTCATCGGACGATACTCGTCAAAAAAGCCTTTTGGGATAAATTTAAACACCTTTATCGCTAGATACTCGCCAAGCCTAAAGTCCTTTCTCTCAGCCTCGATAAGTGGCAGTCTAGCGATATGAAATGAGCTATATCCAAGCTCTTTTATCTTTGCTTCTGCTTGACCCTTTGCCTTTAGGTAAAATGAGCCTGACTTTCTATTTGCGCCTGCAGCTGAGAGTAAAACAAAGCGTTTTGCGCCGCACTCCAAGCCAAATTTGGCGAAATTTATCGGATAGGTCACATCGACTTTGTAAAACTGCTCTTTGTGTTTTGCCGCTTTCATCGTCGTGCCAAGCGCGCAAAATACATCATCAGCGATAAATGGCACCTCATCTTTAAAATCATCAAAATTTACTATCTTTACTTCAAGCTTTTCATGGGTAAATTCTAGCTCATGCCTAACAAGGGCGACCACCTTGTTGTAGTGCTCACTCTCGCAAAGACCCTTTAAAATTTCACTTCCCACAGCGCCGCTGGCTCCTGCTATAAGGGCGACTTTTTTCATGTTTATCCTTTGTAAATTTTGGATAAATTCTATCTCGCTAAGGCAAAAATTTCGCTTATGGCCTCTTTTGTATAAATTTGCTCCAAGCCCCTGCTCTTGGCGTAGTCATAAACTAGCGCCATGATCTCGTCTAAATTTGACTCATCAACGCCGATTTCGATGAGGCTTGTTGGCGTGCCGATCTTGCTAAACCACTCTTTTAGCTTTTTAATAGCCTCGTCTGCGTCATCTACGCCAAAAATTTCTTTGCCAAAGCGCTTAAATGCCTTTAAATTTCTACTCTTATACCACTTCATCCAAGCTGGCATCACCACACTTAGCCCAGCTCCGTGCGCGCAATCCACGACTGCACCTATGGCGTGCTCGATCATGTGATTTGGATATGAGTAGCCAGCCGTGCCAACGTAAGTTAGGCCATTTAGCGCCATCGTAGCAGCCCAGGCAAACTCGCTTCTAGCATCGTAGTTTTCAGGCTCTTTTAGTAAAATTTCAGTCGTTTTCATGACGGTTTTGATATTTGCTTCGATGTATAAATTTATGATCTCAGGCTGGACGCTCGCCGTAAAGTAGCCCTCGATGCTGTGAGCGATGATGTCAGAGGCTGAATAGACCAAATACTCCTTGCTAACGCTTGCTTGAAGAAGCGGGTTTATAACTGAAACTTTTGGGTAGAGACAAGCGCCGTGCATGGCAAATTTCTCTTTTGTGGCTTCGTTTGTGACGACTGCGCCGCCGTTCATCTCTGAGCCAGTTGCAGCAAGCGTTATGATGTCAAAGATCATAAGCGCCTCTTTTGGGCATTTGCCAGTAAAAAAGTCCCAAACATCGCCGTTATACTTCACACCAGCAGCTACGGCTTTGGCGCTATCAAGCACCGAGCCGCCGCCTATGGCTAGCACGCTATCGACGCCTTGCTTTTTAGCTAAATTTATAGCCTCATTTACCTTGCTTAGCACTGGGTTTGACTTCACGCCGCCTATCTTACAAAACTCGATGCCATTTGCGCTTAGGCTCTTTGTGGCAACGTCAAAAAGCCCGTTTTGCATGATCCTGTCGCTGCCATAGATGATGAGCGTCTTTTTTGCGCCAAATTCTTTCATATATTTACCGATGTTTTGCTCTTTGTCTTTGCCAAATTCTATTTTAGTAGGGTTTAAAAAGCTGAAATTTTGCATAGTTTTCTCCTTGTTTGCTTTTGTGATTTGGGGTAAATTTTAGTTAAATTTTCTTATTTTTAGCTATTTTTATCTACGCTAAATTTAGAAATTTCTTAGTCTGATAGGTAGTTTTGATGTGATCTTATCTGGATCGAAGCTATTTTTTGGATCGCCTAAGCCTCCAAAATTTTCGCCAGTGTTAAAGAATTTTTGTAAGAAATAATCCCCTCTATACCCAAGTTCAAAAAGTAGCTCAGACATCTCGGAGATATCCTTTTCACTTAGCAAGTCCGCATGCACGGTCGTTCTAACTTCAAATTTAAAATTTATCTCAAGCAGATACCTAAGCGTGGCGGCAAATTTCTCATATAAATTTGAGCCAGTGATGCCTATAAATTTCTCTTTTGGAGCTTTAAAATCAAGTGCGATGTAATCAATCAGCCCCTCATCTATCGCCTCTTTCAAGACGTCACGATATGAGCCGTTGGTATCAACTTTTAAGCTAAAGCCGCGCGCTTTTACCTCACGAGCTAGCCTTAAAAAAAGAGGGTGTGCTGTGCATTCGCCACCGCTAAAGACTATGCCGTTTAGCTTGCCGACCCTGCGGTCTAAAAAGTCGCAAACTTCGCTAAAACTTATAGTGCCATTTGACTTTACAACCTCGATGTTGTAGCAGTATCCACAGCGCATATTGCAGCCTGCAAACCAAATGACAGCTGCCACTTTGTCTGGGTAGTCAAGCGTCGTAAATGGCGTTATACTAAAGATTTTTTGCAAGTTTTGACCCTTTTTTAAACTAAAAGGCACAATGGCGTGCCTTTGGCTTGCATTTTAGTTTATTTTTTTAAATTTATTATTGTTTTTAGGCAAGAAATTTATCTTTTGCAGCAACTTGCGTATTCGTCAAATTTAACACGCTCTTTGTGCTCGCCTTTTTTGCCAAGATTAAAGCTCTCAACTGGTCTGTGATAGCCCATAACACGAGTATAGACCACGCATCTTGTGCGTTTATCTTGCACTTTTTCTAAGATCTCTTTTTCTGTCATTTTCTCTCCTTATTTGGATTTTTTCTTCTCATTTTCTATCAGCTCTGCATCACAAAGCGGGCAAAACTCATGCTCACCAGCTATGTAGCCATGCTTTGCGCAGACGCTAAAGACCGGCGTTATCGTGATGTATGGGAGTTTGTAGTTTGAGATTATACTCTTTACAAGCTCTTTGCAAGCTTTAGCCGAGCTGATGCGCTCTTTCATATATAGGTGAAAGACGGTGCCGCCAGTGTAGGCGCTTTGTAGCTCATCTTGCAGATCAAGCGCTTCGTAAGCGTCGTCTGTGAAATTTGCAGGTAGCTGGGTTGAGTTTGTGTAGTAGATATTATCCCCCTCGCCTGCTTGGATGATGTCTGGGTAGCGCTTCTTATCCTCTTTGGCAAAGCGGTAAGTAGTGCCCTCAGCTGGAGTTGCTTCAAGGTTGTATAAATTTCCGCTCTCTTCTTGAAATGTCCTTATCTTATCGCGTAAAAAGCCAACCATCTCAAGGGCAAATTCTCGTCCAAATTTAGTTGAGATGTTCTCTTTGTCGTCAGTGAAATTTCTAAGTAGCTCATTCATGCCATTTATGCCGATCGTGCTAAAGTGGTTGTTAAAGTGCTTTAGATACCTAGCCGTGTAAGGATAAAGCCCTCTGTCATACATCTCTTGGATAAATTTACGCTTCTTCTCTAGGGTTGATTTAGCTAGGTCTAAAAGGTAGCTTAGTCTGTTGTAAAGTGCGACCTTATCGCCTTTGTAGTTATAGCCAAGGCGGGCTAAATTTATAGTGACAACGCCTATCGAGCCAGTCATCTCAGCACTTCCAAAAAGACCGCCACCACGTTTTAAAAGCTCTCTTAGATCAAGCTGCAAGCGGCAGCACATAGAGCGCACGTGGCCTGGTTTGTAGGCATTTTCGTTTTCTATCTTGTTGCCATTTTCGTCGTAAGTGTATTGCGAGCCGATGAAATTTTGAAAGTAGCTTGAGCCCATTTTTGCGGTATTTTCAAAGAGCACGTCGGCTACTTCGCTATCCCAGTTAAAGTCCTCTGTGATATTTACCGTTGGTATAGGAAATGTAAAAGGCTGTGAGCACTTGTCGCCAGCTGTTAAGACCTCGTAAAATGCCTTATCTATGCGCGCCATCTCAGGCTCAAAGTCCTTGTAGGTCATATCGACTAAATTTTTCCTGCCACGCTCGTTTGCTTTTTTCAAAATTTTCTCATCTTTTACATTTGTAAAAAGGTGTATATCATCGCTCGTTGGGATCTGATCCCTTAGGTCGCTTGGGCAAGTGATGTCTATGGTTACGTTTGTAAATGGACTTTGTCCCCAGCGTGCAGGGACGTTTAGGTTGAAAATAAAGCTAGTTATCGCCTTTTTGATCTCGGCGTCACTTAGATCATCTTTGAAAACATAAGGTGCTAGGTAGGTGTCAAAGCTAGAAAACGCCTGAGCGCCCGCCCACTCGCTTTGTAAAATTCCTAAGAAATTTGCCATCTGATAAAGCGCCTCTCTAAAGTGCTTTGGCGCCTTGCTCTCGACCCTGCCACGAACGCCATTAAAACCCTCATTTAGCAAAGCTCGCAAACTCCAGCCAGCGCAGTATCCTGTAAGGCAGTCAAGATCGTGGATGTGGTAGTCGCCATTTCTGTGCGCTAAGCCCTCTTCTTTGCTATAAACAGCGTCTAGCCAGTAGTTTGCTATGACTTTGCCAGCGGTATTGTTTATAAGGCCTGCGTTTGAGTAGCTTGTGTTTGAATTTGCAGAAATTCTCCAGTCGGTGCCGTTTATGTACTCATTTATCGTTTGGGTTGAGTTTATATAGGTCGTATCTTCGTTTAGCCCTAAAATTTGCTCGCGTTGGAGCTTGTGGGTGTGGCGGTAGAGCATGAAGCTCTTTAAAACTTCAAAATGTCCGCCGTCAAATAGCTCTTTTTCTATCGCATCTTGGATGTCTTCGACTGTTATCGCACTTGATTTTTGAAAGATATCTTGGACTACATTTGTAAAAACTTGCTCGTCGTAAGCTTTATTTTCGCTGGCAAATGCCTTTTTTATAGCATCTACTATCTTGTATGCTACAAATTCTTGCCTTGTGCCATCTCGTTTTAAAATTTCACGCATCACTTGCTCTTTTCTGATTATTTTTTGATATGGAGTTTAAAAGTATAGGACAAGAAAGCTTAAAATATAGAAAACTTATTTTATTTTGTTTAATAATATTTATCAAAAAATATAAAATTTTAGAGAGTTTTCTTAAGTATATTTTTGCGTGTTTTAAGTATTTTAAATTAAAATTTGATCATTTTTACTTAAATAATTATTTTAGTTTTAGTTTTTAAAATAGTAGATTTAAATTTTTCTTCCATATAGATCTTTATTTAATTTATGTTAATATTAGTCGATTTTCAAAAAAAGGAGTTTCAATGAAAAAAATCACAATGCTCGCCCTAGGTCTACTTTTAGCTGGTTGTGCGGCATCAAACGGCGTAAGATCACCCGAAGATGGCATGATGAAAAGCTTTGCAAAATGCGCCCTAAAATCAGATAGTACAGTCATTATGCTAGTACCAAGTCGTGGCTTTCTTGCTGATGCGATAGCTAGCGCAACAACTAGTGTTTCAAACAACGACGGAGGTTTTTACAACAATCTAACGGATAAAATACAAGAAGGTGTGGATGCCTTTGTCATCTACGGCGAAAGTGGGATGAAAACGGAGTCACTCATGTCAAATGTCTTTACGAGACTAAAAGAGCGTAACGTAAATGGTATGCAGTTTTGTATATCAGCAGGAATAGAAAAGAGCGAGAAGCTAGGCAAGCTAGCAGATGAGCTTGGTATAAAATTAAGTTTTGTGACACTTCCGTAAATTTATAAATTTAATAGACAATTTAAAAAATTTAAGAGAGAAATTTCTCTCTTAAATTTAACTACTGACATCCCTCACACTCGATCGAGCGGTCAGCTACGTCGTTTAGTTTTTCGCTGTCTGGCGATTCTGAGCGTAGATAGTAGGTTGATTTTAGTCCGAGCTCCCATGCAAGCGTGTAAATTTCACTTAGATATCCGCCGCTTGCCTTGTCTAAGCTCATAAAGATATTTAAACTTTGACCTTGATCGATCCATTTTTGGCGGATAGCGCCTGCTTTTATAAGAATTCTTTGATCAAGCTCGTAAGCTGGCGTGTAAAACTGCCAAGTATCTGGGCTTAAATTTGGCACGACATTTGGGATCATACCGCTTAGGTTGTGCTCAAACCACTTGCGCTTATAGACTGGCTCGATAGTCTGAGTGGTGCCAACAAGGATCGAGATCGAGCTAGTTGGAGCGATCGCCATTAGGTAGCCATTTCTCATGCCATCACGCTTGACCTTCTCTCTTAGCTTGTCCCAGTCGCAGACATTTTCGTCAAATAGCCCGCCTTTGTCGTTTAGAAGGGCTTTTGCGTTCTCGTTTGCGGTGTCTATCGGCATGATGCCTTTGCTCCATTTTGAGCCTTCAAATTTTGGATATATGCCCTTTTCTACGGCTAAATTTGAGCTAGCGTAGATCGCGTTGTAGCTTATGTTTTCCATTATGCTGTCTATTAGCGCCAAATGCTCATAGCTGCCCCATTTTACGTTTTTCTCAGCTAGCATTTGCGCCTCGCCCATGACGCCAAGGCCGATCGAGCGAGAGGCTAGGTTTGTGTGTTTTACCTTTTTGTGCGGATAGAAATTTAGATCTATTACGTTATCAAGCATCCTGATAGCTATCGGCACGACGCGCTCGATGTCCTCTTTGCTGTTTATCTTGCTTAAATTTATACTCGCAAGGTTGCAAACTGCCGTTTTGCCCTCGATACTCTCTTTTTCTACGATGAAAATTTGCTTGCCTTTTAGGCTATCAAGCGCGCTAAGCTTTTTGGCTTTTTTAGTTATGCCACTATCAACCGTGACGTCTTCTTCTTCGTCAAATAGCTCCTCGCCGCCGTCTTCATAAGTGATCTTGATCTTATAGTAGTTTGGCGCTGTGTTTTGGAAAATTTCAGTGCATAAA
This sequence comes from Campylobacter concisus, assembly GCF_003048985.1. Taxonomy (GTDB): domain Bacteria; phylum Campylobacterota; class Campylobacteria; order Campylobacterales; family Campylobacteraceae; genus Campylobacter_A; species Campylobacter_A concisus_AY. The sequence continues at coordinate 196,458 of NZ_PIRS01000002.1, read as the reverse complement.
TTTGAGCTTCTGATGATGCCTTCGTGGTCGTTTGGATTTGCTTTGTTAGCGTTATCTTTGAAGCATAAAAATGGCATGCCCGTTTCAAAATAGCTAGTTAAAATTTTCTTCCAAAGCTCTTTTGCAAGGATGGTGTTTTTCTGGATATTTTCGTCGTTTTCATACTCTAAGTATCTCTTCTCAAACTCCTCGCCATAAAGGTCGCAAAGGTCGCTTACTTGAGCTGGGTCAAAGAGGCTCCAGCGGCCATTTTCTTTGACACGCTTCATAAATAGGTCGTTTATCCAAAGCGCAGGGAAAAGCTCGTGCGCGCGGCGTCTCTCTTCGCCTGAGTTTTTACGAAGATCGAGAAAATCGCTCACATCCATGTGCCAAGGCTCGATATAAACAGCGATCGCGCCCTTTCTAGTGCCTAGCTGATCGACCGCTACTGCGATGTCGTTTGTCACTTTTAAAAATGGTATGATACCGCCAGCTGCGTTTTTGTGTCCGTCGATACTGCCGCCCATCGCACGCACCTTGCTCCAGTCCCAGCCGATACCGCCGCCAAATTTTGAAAGTAGTGCCATCTCTTTGTAACTATCAAAAATGCCCTCGATATTATCAGGCGTGCTGCCTACGTAACAGCTGCTTAGCTGGTGGCGTGTAGTCCTTGCGTTTGAAAGCGTTGGGGTGGCTAGCATCACTTCAAATTTAGAGATGAGGTCGTAAAATTTCTTAGCCCAGCCTTGGCTGTCTAGCTCGTTTTGCGCAAGAAACATCGCGATCGCCATAAACATATGCTGTGGCAGCTCGATCGGCATGCCACTTTTGTCTTTGATGAGGTAGCGATCATAAAGGGTCTTGATACCAAGATATGCAAACTGCAAGTCGCGCTCGGGTTTGATGTAAGCATTTAGGTCTTCAAGGTCGTACTTCTCTTTTAGTCCAGGGATGATACGGCCTACCTTTTCACCCTTTACTAGGTAGTCTTTTAGGTGGTTGTAGCCGTTAAAGCCAGTCACTTTGTGATAAAGGTCGAACAAAAATAGTCTCGCAGCGACAAATGTCCAGTTTGGGCGGTCGATGTCGATCTTATCAACTGCTGTTTTTATAAGAGTTTGCTGAATTTCCTCAGTCGTTATCATATCTCTAAACTGGATTTTCGCATCTACCTCAAGCTCGCTAAGACTTACGTTGCTAAGGCCTAGGACCGCTTCGTTTGTGTATTTTTTGATCTTGCTGATATCAAGCTCTTCTGTTCTGCCATTACGTTTTATAACTTTCATGTTGATCTTTTTCTATTTTTTTATGCAATTTAAAACGGTTTCGCATCTATTTTCAAAACCGCCAACGCCGTATTCTTTATATCTTTTTAGTTTTTCCAAATCATCGCTATCGTAAGTCAAAATATGATCACTAAGCTGATTTTGTAACTTCTTCATAAGTGTTTGGAAGCCTCCACTATCACCTGCAGATTTTTTAATCACTTCTATGGCTTTATCGTCTAGAATGGTTTTCATTAGTCTCTCCTTGTATATTTTTTATTAAAGTTTTAAAATACTTATTTATGTTTTTATTATCCTCTATATTTAAAAATTCATCCGAAATTTTTAAAAACTCATCATTGTCTATAAAAACATCCAAATTCCCAAAATAATAAGGTAAATTCGAAGCAAATTTTTTAAAATGATGAATATAGCAGTAATATTTTAGATTTTCATTAAAAACCTTTACTGAATTTAAATTTGGTGTTTTCATAAATGTTTGATTGCGTTTAAGAGCATTGATGTCCCTTAAAGTATGAAAATATGCTACTGGTTCGCGTTTATCACGATGATTTGGATATTTTTGCACATATGAACCTATAAAATCAAAATTATTTAAGCAAAACGATTTCCCCTCGTAAGTTTTAAATTTATAATTTTTTATAAAATCATAATTCATTCCAAAACAATTCTTTTCATATAATGCGATTATTATAGGAAAAAAAGTGCTGGAATTTGGCGTAAATATTTCCGAACTAATTATTAAATCATCCATTAAACGATAATTACTTTTAAACTTAGCAAGAGAATTAAAATTTGTTTGTTTTATTAGATACGATAAAGGGTGTAAAACACATACAAATTCTGGGTCAAGCTCCGCAAATGAACGCAAAAAGGAAATTCCTAAATCTCTGTGTTTAAGATTTGCATCAATATCAAAAATTTCTTTTTTTACATTATTCCTAACTTTAGAGGTTTTATCATTATATGGTGGATTGCCTATTATTATAAGTCGTTCATCTTGAGAGATATGAAATTTTTCTCTACATAAATTTAATAGCGAATTAGTATGAAACTTCTTAACATTTTTTGGAACAGACTTTAGAGCTATATCATCTATATCAGCCCCAATATAACGTAATTTTTTTATGAAAAAATCACCGTATCCGCAAGAGCTATCAAGTAATGTAAAATCTCTTAATTTTACATTTTTTTCCAACATCTCATAGGCAATTTCAACTATAAATTTAGGAGTATAAAAACTACCCAAATTTATAGTATCGATTTTATTTAAGTGTCTTTGTATCGACATTATTTTTCAAATACTCTCTTAAAAATTTTATCTACATTTTTGGTGTAGTAGTTGTAGTCAAAGCACTCTTTGATCTCATCTTTGCTAAGGCTCTTAGTTAGGTCCTCGTCGGCTAGTAAATTTTGTAAAAATAAGCTGTGACCTTGCTCGTCTATCGCTTTTTTGCCCTCTTGCAAGTCCGCCCAAACCTTCATAGCATTGCGCTGAACGATCTTATAGGCGTCCTCTCTAGAAATTCCACGCTGTGGCAGCTGTAAAAGCACGCGCTGTGAAAAGACTAGTCCGCCTGTTAAATTTAAATTTTTCATCATATTTTCTGGATAGACGACTAAATTTGCTATCAAATTTTTGATACGAACCAGCATAAAATCAGCCGTGATAAACATATCTGGCAGGATAAATCTCTCAACCGAGCTGTGGCTGATGTCGCGCTCGTGCCAAAGGGCGACGTTTTCAAGAGAAGGAGTGACGTATGAGCGTAGCACTCTGCAAAGGCCGGTGATGTTTTCGCTAAGGACTGGATTGCGTTTATGCGGCATCGCGCTTGAGCCCTTTTGTCCTGGGCTAAAGTACTCCTCCGCCTCATAAACTTCGGTCCTTTGGTAGTGCCTAATGGCAACTGCGATCTTCTCGCAAGTAGAAGCTAAGATAGCGATAGCGCTCACCACGTGGGCATAGCGGTCGCGCTGGATCACTTGGTTAGAGGCTGGGGCAGCCTTAAGACCTAGCTCCTCGCATGTTAGCTCTTCAAATTCCATCGGAGCATGGGCTAAATTTCCCATAGCGCCTGAGAGTTTGCCATAGCTGATCGTATCTTTTGCGTCTTTGATGAGCTTTAATGCCCTTGCGATCTCGTCATACCAGATGGCAAGCACAAGTCCAAAAGTTATCGGCTCGCCATGGATGCCGTGACTTCTGCCGACCATGAGCGTATGCTTGTGCTCGTTTGCTCTGTTTTTGACTGCCTGCATAAACTCCTCAACGTCGCTGATGATGAGCTCCAAGCTCTCTTTCATCTGAAGTGCGACAGCTGTGTCGATACAGTCGCTTGAGGTCATGCCGTAGTGTACGAACCTGCTCTCATCGCCAAGGCTCTCGCTGACGCTTGTTAAAAATGCGATGACGTCGTGCTTCGTCGTCTTTTCTATCTCGTCGATGCGAGCCACTTCAAATTTAGCATTTTTGCAAATTTTCTCGCAGTCGCTGTCGCTTATGAAGCCAAGCTTATTCCAAGCTTTAACGGCAGCTTTTTCTACCTTGAGCCAAGCGTCGTATTTTGCTTGTATACTCCACTTTTCAGCCATCTCTTTGCGTGAGTATCTTTCGACCATTGTTGAACCTTTTGTATTAGTTTGCTTTTGTCCTGAAAGTATAAATTTGGCTCTTTAAGCCAGAAATCACGTCGTGCAATTTCTCTAAATTTAAGTTTTGATTATATAAAATCCGGGCTGAAATGTCGGTTATACGCTTATAAATTTGGGCTTAAGATAGCTCGTTTTTCAAAAGGATCATTTTTGCCCTACGTAAATAAATTTATTGCCACTGCAGATCATAAAAAAGCTTACGAAATTTTACTGCAAAACGGCTTTAGCATGAGCCAAACCCAGCGCCTCATCGATAAAGGCAGACTGATCTGTGGCGGCAGTGTCGTGAGCGAGAAAAATGCTATTTTGTGCGGTGATGTCTTTTTGATCGACTATGAGGCGGTGCCAAAGGGGCTAAAGCCGATCTTTGAGTGTGAGAGCTTTGCAGTATTTGACAAGCCAAGCGGGGTGCTCAGCCATCCAAATGGCAGGCACTGCGAGTACTCGCTAAATGATGAAATTTACACACTTTTTGAGCGAGATGCGAGCGTGGCACATAGGCTGGACTGCGAAACAAGTGGCGTGATAGTCGTGGGCAAAGATAGAAATTCTACGATAAAGCTAAAGAAAATCTTTGAAAACAGAGAGGTTTCTAAAAGCTACGTCGCGATGGTGCAAGGCAAGATCGAGCGAGAATTTACGATCGATGCTAAGATGGATCTGGCAAACAACTACGACGATGTGAAAATGCGAATGCAAATTTGTGAGAACGGCAAGAGCGCTGTGACTAAAATTTTGCCGATCAAATATTTTGACGATATCGATACGACTTTAATTCGGGCTATCCCACTCACTGGCAGGCAGCATCAAATTCGCTTGCATTTGTTTCATGTGAAACACAAGATCCTTGGCGAACCACTTTATGGTTTGTCGCGTCCGCAGATCGAGAAAATTTTAGACAAAGAGATGAGCGAGAGTGAACGGATAAATTTAACTGGTGCAAAAAGACTCTTACTTCACTCGGACGAAATTTCATTTAAATTTGGTGAAATTTTTTACAAGATAAAAAGCAAATTTGACGCCGAAAGTGAGTTTTATAAATTTGCAAAAGAAGCAAATAATCAAACTATTTAAATTTTAAAAAATCTTTCTAGTAAAAATAATCTATAAAATTTTTCATAATTTTGCTTTTAAATTTGAAATAGAGTTTTTATTGAAAAATAGAATTAGATTTTTAGTGTCACCGCATTGTGAATTAAATTTTGGCAATCAACTTTGTATTTTTGTTTTTCACACAAAATTTCATGCCAAATTTTTAGAATTTATTTTGAAGTTTTGTTTTCTTCTTTCAAAACTTTTATGATAAGTCCAAGTCCAACACCAGCAACCAGCACTATAAAAATTATCTCGGCGATATCAAGAGCTGTCATTTTTTACTCACGTTAGTTTTATCGTTAGTCGGTTTTTCTTCTGTTTTAGCTGTGTTCTTATCGCTAACGTTAGCTCTGAATTTTGGATTTTCATTTCGCTGTTTTAGCTGTCCGCAAGCCGCACTTATATCAAGCCCTTTGCTCTGTCTGATCGTGCAAGTGACGCCATGATCCCTTAGATATTCTTGAAATTTTAGCATGCTAGTAAGCTCAGGCCGTCCAAACTCACTACCTTCATGCGGGTTAAAATAGATCAAATTTACCTTTGCCTTGATACCATGTAGCAGTTTAACCAGCTTTTTCGCATCACTAACGCTGTCGTTTAAGTCTTTGATAACAAGATATTCAAACATTACACGCTTTCGCATATCGATAGGAAATCCCCTAACAGCGTCCATAACAGCCTCGATATTATACGCCTTATTTATCGGCATCAGGCGGCTCCTAAGCTCGTTAGTAACAGCATGTAGCGATATGGCCAGCAAGACACCAAGGTCCATCTCGCCAAGCTTTTTTATCTGGCTGCCAAGGCCGCTAGTTGAAACGGTTTGGCGGCGTGGCGATATGGCTAGACCCTCATTTAGAGCTAAAATTTTGATCGCTTTACTAACGTTAGTAAGGTTGTCAAGTGGCTCACCCATACCCATATAAACGACATTTATGCGCCTCTCGTATGGTATGTTATTTTCCCTTTTTATCCATAAAATTTGCCCTACTATCTCGCCTGCAGTCAAATTTCTAACAAGCCCGCCCTTTGCTGTTAGGCAAAAAGCACAGCCCATTTTGCAACCAACCTGCGAGCTAACACAAACAGTATAACGAGCATGGCGACTGATCTTGCCATCTTCGTCGCTAATCTCCTCTTTCATCGGTAACAAAACGCTCTCTATCTTTAGACCATCTTTTAGCTCAAAAAGATACTTGATCGAGCCATCACTACTTTGCTCAAATTTCACACATTTTAGAGGATCAAGATAAAATTTCTCAGCCAAATCCTGACGCATATCTTTTGGTAAATTTAGCATTTGGCTAAATTCTGTCGCATTTTTTTTATATACCCACTCATAAATTTGCGTCGCTCTAAAAGAGGGAGAGACTAGCTCTTTTAACTCTTCGATGCTAAGATCAAGCAAATTTTTCACATATTTTCCTTTACATATTTTGTTAGTAGCTCTTTAGCAGCAGAGTGATTTTTTATAAAATCAGCATGCGCATTTTCATCACAAAAATTTGTCGCTACGAAAATTCCATAAGCTGGAATTTTAAAAATTTGAGCCACTTTTAGAACAGAAAAAAACTCCATATTTTCTAAAAAATATCCATTTTCAAACATCTTATGAGCCAAATTTTTGTCTGTCGTTATGAAATTTGATGAATTTATTTTGATAGTTCCACGTGAAACGATAGAAGAAATTTCACACTCGATAGGCGAATAAGATCTATTTTCTATGCTAGAAATTTCAATATTTGCCCCAACCGAGCTTTCATAAATTTGCAAAATTTCACCATCTTTATATAGACCTGCCGAACCAACAAAAACTATCTTTTCTGGCATTTGATATAAATTTCGCTCGGGATTTTTTGATAAATTTTGGCTTAGATTTTGCAGCTCTGGGTTTGATGAGTTTGCAAATTTAGCCTCGATCTTTGCAAGATAGTGTGGATCAATGTTTTTTAAATTTATACTCTTTTCATCTGCTCCCACACACGATCTTTTTTGCAAAAACTTTGTCAAATTTATCGCCATATCGACTAGCCCCACCCCCATCGGCAAGGCAAAGTCAAAAATTTCGTTTTTTCCAGCTGAGATAACTAACATCAAAGCCTGACCTCAATGCCATTTGCCTTAAGATACTCTTTTAGCTTTTTTATCTCGATCTCGCCAAAGTGAAATATCGAAGCCGCCAAACACGCATCAGCCCCAGCTTCAAAAGCATCTTTAAAATGCTCCATCTTGCCAGCGCCACCACTTGCGATAGTCGGTATAGAAAGCGAACTAAAGATCTTTGTCAGCTCCAGACTAAAGCCCTGCTTGACGCCGTCGTTGTCCATAGACGTTAGTAATATCTCCCCTGCTCCACGCGACTCGACCTCTTTTGCCCAAGCAAAGGCATCTTTTTTGGTATCGATCCTGCCGCCATTTATAAAAACGCTATAACCATTTTCGATCTTTTTAGCGTCGATCGCTACGACGACACATTGCGAGCCAAATTTCTTAGCCGCTTCGTCGATCAAATTTGGATCTTTTATCGCTGATGAGTTTAGGCTCACCTTGTCGCAGCCCGCATTTAAAAGTCGAGAGATATCATCTATCGTGCGTATGCCTCCGCCAACGGTTAGGGGTATAAAAAGCTTGCTTGCGACCTTTTTTACCACATCAACTATCGTATCACGGCCAAGGTGAGAGGCTGTGATATCCAAAAAGCAAAGCTCGTCAGCACCCTCGTCGTTGTATCTTTTAGCTATCTCGACTGGGTCTCCAGCATCGACAAGTCCAACAAAATTTACACCTTTTACGACCCTGCCATCTTTTACGTCGAGGCACGGGATTATGCGTTTTGCAAAATGATTCAAATTTATCCTTTGTCTATCTTTCTAGCTGCCACCTCAAAATATGGCAAACTAGCCCAATTTTCTCGGTTTCCAACTATATAAATAACCTCTTTTGCTCTTGTTAGCGCCACGTTTAGCAGATTTGGCTTGCTAGCAGCCCATGCTCTAGCGCCATTTGTAGCTCCCCCTAACACAAATACAATAACATCAGCCTCTTTGCCCTGCATAGTGTGGATAGTGCCAGCACCTTTTAAATTTCTACAAACATCTTTAAATGGCGTTATTATCCTGATGTTATTTTTCTCACCAGCTAGCTCGCCTGCCAAGAGCTCTTTAACCACCTCGCCCTCGGCTTTATTGTAGTTGCCTATCCACTCTTCACTTCTAACATCTATCCACTTTGTTTGCACGTTAGTGTTTGCAAATTTACTAGCCGCGCTTCTGCCAAGTATCATCATATCATCGTAGGTAGTCTCATTTGAGATCTCAAACATAGGGTTAGCGCACCTTCTATGCACGATCAGTGGTGAGCCGACCCAGATACTATCGCCACTACCTTTTATATATGTGCCGATGTTTTGTGCTTTGTCGGCTCTTAGTTGCACAGAGGATTTAAGCAAGTTAAACTCCTCTTTTGCCTCGCAGTAGCTAAGTATCGCGTTATTTAAACTAACTGGTAGCGTTACTACTGGTTCAAGCTGGAGTGGATCACCTACTACCACAGCCATCTTTGAACGAAGCAAGGCGCCTAACGCGTTAGTTAAATTTGCTTGCCCTGCTTCATCTATCAAAAGCATGCCTATATCGCCATTTAAAAGGTCTTTAAAGGTGTTATTAAACGAGGCAAAAGTCGAGCTAACAACAGGCGTTAGCAAGAAGAGCCCCTTGATGATCTCACGTCTATGCTTTGCCTCTAAGCCGTTTTTCTCAGCCATCTTTTCATCGTTAAAGATAACGCTAAGGGCACGTAAATTTGTCCTAACAGCCTCTTTGCAGGCAAAAATGGCAGCTTTGTGCAAATTTAGCGCCTCTTTAAAAAGCTCTATCCTAGCCTTAAAAAGCTTCGTCTTGTGAAATTTCTGGTCTATGCCAAATTCCATCATAAATGGCATACTCTTTTGCATCTCTTCGTTGCTCTCGCTAAAGCTGCCGTTTAGATAGATATCTAGCTCCTCGCTCCTGCCAAGTATCTTTTGACGTCTAGAAAAGTCGCTTTGTAGCCTTTTGTAGAGATTTATCTTAGTATTTAGCTCCGCTGCCCTGCTCTCAAGACCCGCTATCTCGTCTTTTAGCTCATTTAGCCTTGCTTCGTTTTTCTCTTTACTCTCGCCATTTTGTTTGCTAGCTTTTAAATTTTGCTCGGCTATCTGGCGGTTTATCTCGCCAACTTTTAGTGCCTCGTCGTTATACTTTTCAAAGGCCTCTGTCTTAAAAATCTGCTGAAAGAGAAAAAATGGTGGCTTTTCTGGTGTGCTTAGATACTCCTGCAACGCTTCATTTTGACTAACAACTCTTGTTAGCTCGCTAAATTCAGCCTTTTTATCTTCAAGCTCGCCACTAACGCTAGTAAATTCACTCTCAAGCGGAGATAAAAGCTCCTCTATCTGCTTGGCTGAGTTATAGCTCTCTAGCCTTCTATCGACGTCAGCCAGCTCACTTTTTAGGCTCTTTAGCTCCTCTTCCTTGATCCTGATCTCACTAAAAAGCAGATTTACCTCGTGAAGTGCAAGGTTAAATTTCTCCTTTGCCACGTCAAAGTCATCTACACCTTCGCCCACCGCAAGGTACTTGCCAAGCCCCATCAAAAAGCCATCTTGCTCCAAAAACTCGCCGTATTCGCTTGCGATCTTGTCAAACTGGCTGTGAGTTGGCTCGATCTTTACGCCGTTAATTGCGTTAAAAACAAAATTTGACTTGTTTTGCTTTGAGCCAAGCGCCACGCAAAAAAGCCCCCAAGCTGGCTTTGAGATAAAGGACTTCTCGCCATATTTGCTCTTTTCATCAGCCGAGAGCAGCCTTGTGGCTATAAATTTAAAATAATCAATCTCGCCCGCATAACCCCCTATGCTTTTTAGCTGGCTTAGCTCCTTGCTCAAAATTTCAACCGCGCCGTTATTGCAAGAGCTAACGACCATCTCGAAACCCTGTAGCTCGTCATTTAGCCTAAAATAAAGCGCCTTTTCGTCACTGTCATAAACTGGCTCAAAGATATCGTGCCTACTCATTTGCGCAAGCTTCATCGCCCTAAGCGTCACCACTTCAGCCATCACGTCCTTTAAAAGTGTCGTTTTACCCGTGCCTGGAGCGCCATTTACGCTATAAATCCCGCCGTTACCTTCTTTAAATTTCTCTATGATATTATTTAGCGCCATTTGCTGCGAGAAATTTAAGGCAAAATCACTCGCAAAGGCTGATCTTGGGTAGCGCTCAGCCTTAAAAAAGTCCCTCACCGCCCTTTGATTTAGCTCATCTCTAACATCAATCCTCTCAAATTTATTCTCACTGCCCTCGTCTAAAAACTGATCCGTCAGCTCGTGCGTCCTGCCTGACTCATAAAATTTGATAAGTAAATTTATATCATCTATAAAAAAGCTATTTAAAAGGGCGTCGTTCTCTTTAAAATTTGGATCAGCGATCCTTACTTCAAGCCTGATCACGTCTTTACAAAATGGCGTCTTTAGCGAGTTTTTTATCTCCTCATGCACCGCTTTTACATAGTCGCTAAGCCTCATTTTCTCTTTGTGGATAGAAATTTTATCCTTGATGTGCTCGCACTCTTTGTTAAAGTCATTTTGGCTGATCTCTTTTAGGTGGTTTAGGCGCACCATCGCCCAAGGAGCCGTTGGTATAAAGAGCTCATTTGAGGAGTTTGGCGTTAAAAATGGGCTTAGCTCATCATCTAAATTTGCATCTTTTAGAGCAAAACTTTGCTCATTTTTGCAAAAGAGTAGATCACCAGAGAGCTTAAGCTTATAACAAAATGCCTTTTCAAAGCTCGTTTGTTCAGAACGTAGCTCCTCTAAAATTTGCTCTTTTTCAAATTTCACCTTTGCTAGCTTTGATACCGCAAGAGCGAGCAAGTCCGTCTCAAAAATGCCGCCATAAATAGAAATTTCTACACCATTTTTTAAAAGTGATCTGTCAAATGCTCTTAAAATTTGCATAAATTTCTCATCAAAATTTGCGATCTCAAGGTCCATTGATTTTTTAAATTTGCTATTTGTCTTTTTTGGCTCGTCTAAGGTTTTTGGCTCTAAATATTGTGATAATAAAAAGTATTTTAAGGTGTTTGCCCTACTCAAATTTGCGCCTTATTTTGTTGTTATTTAGTGATTATAATCCATTTTATATATGATTAAACTAAACTTGTAATCATTGTATAAGTAATTTTTGGCTAATATCGCGGCTATGATAAAGGCAAAAAAGCACTTTGGACAGAATTTTTTACAAGACAAAGCGACACTAGATAAGATCATCCAAGCGATACCCAAGGACGTAGAAAACGTCGTTGAGATTGGGCCTGGCTTAGGTGATTTGACATTTAGACTTTTGCAAATTTATAAGACGACCTCTTTTGAGATAGATTGTGAGCTGTTTCAAATTTTAAAGGTCAAATTTGCAAATGAGATCCAAAATGGACAATTAAAACTTTTTTGTAAAGATGCTTTAGAGCAGTGGCAGCAAGAGGGCGGGCTAAGTAGCCAGAACTACTTTTTAGTCGCAAATTTGCCCTATTACGTTGCTACGAAGATGATACTAAATGCAATAGATGACGAAAAATGCCTTGGGCTTATTGTGATGATACAAAAAGAGGTTGCTCTTAAATTTAGTGCAAAGAGCAAGGATAAAGAATTTAGCGCTTTATCGATCCTCGCTTCACTTCAAGGCAGGTGCGAGCTTTTGTTTGATGTGGATGCAAAGCTTTTTAATCCACCTCCAAAGGTCACATCTTCAGTCATCAAACTACAAAAAACAAAAAAGATTTTTGGCAAAGACGGGATTTTCAAAGATGCAAAACAATACGAGGCTTTTAAAGCATTTTTAAGAGCTGCGTTTGCTTCGCCAAGAAAGACGCTTTTTAAAAATTTATCCACAAATTTTGACAAAAAGGCGTTAGAAGAAATTTTTGAAGACCTAGGCTTAGCTCAAAATTTACGTCCACACGAACTAGATGTCGATTCTTATCTAAAAGTATTTGAAATATTAAAGGAAGATAATGAACGACAAAAACGAAGAGAAAGTTGTAACTAATCAAAGTAAAAACAATAAAAGACGAAGATTTAGACCAAAAAATAAGCCAAAACAAGAGGGCGAAACTACCGAGCAAACATCACTAGCAAGCAAAAGCGTGATAGATAACTTCTTTGCAGCAGAGCAGGTTGAAAATGAAACACACGCCGAGCCAAAGAGTCAAAATCCTCGCCCAAAAAAGCAAAGAAATAACAAAAATCAAAACAAAACTGGCGAAAACAATAAGCCAAAAGAGCAAAAACAGCAAAAAGAAAAGCCAAAGCAAGAGCCAAAAGCTGAAGCTAAAAACGAGGCAAAAGAGCAAAAAGAGAAGCCAAAAAAGGCTAAAAAACCAAAGAAAAATTTACCCGCAAAGCTAAATGGCAACGAGCAGTGGCAACAAGATATCGCAAGCGCGATGGAGGCAAACAAAGCCACTCACGAGCTAAGACTTGAGCCACTAAAATATCTAAACTCAAGCGAGCATAAAATTCGCATAACTCCACTTGGCGGTCTTGGCGAGATCGGCGGCAATATGACCGTCTTTGAGACCGAAACTAGCGCTATCATCGTTGATATCGGCATGAGCTTTCCAAGCGAGAGCATGCACGGCGTGGATATCCTCATCCCAGACTTTGACTATGTTCGCAAGATAAAAGATAAGATAAAAGGTGTCATCATCACTCACGCACACGAGGATCACATCGGCGCGGTGCCTTACTTTTACAAAGAGTTTAAATTTCCTATCTACGCCACACCGCTTCCGCTTGGCATGATAAATAATAAATTTGAAGAGCACGGACTAAAACAAGAGCGCTCACTCTTTAGATCGGTCGAAAAAAGAAAACCATATCTCATAGGTGACTTTGAGGTAGAGTGGATACACATCACGCACTCTATCATCGACGCCTCCGCACTTGCGATCACGACAAAGGCTGGCACGATCATCCACACAGGCGACTTCAAGATAGACCACACGCCGATAGATGGCTACCCAACAGACCTTGGTAGACTAGCGTATTATGGCGAGCGTGGCGTGCTTTGTCTGTTAAGCGATAGCACAAACAGCTACAAAGAGGGCTTTACGAAGAGCGAAAGTAGCGTTGGCAAGACCTTTGACGCGATATTTTCAAAAGCAAAAGGCCGCGTCATAATGAGCACATTTAGCTCAAACATCCACCGCGTCTATCAAGCGATCGAATGGGGCTTAAAATACAACCGCAAAGTCTGTGTCATCGGCAGATCAATGGAGAGAAATTTATACACTGCGATGGAGCTAGGCTACATCAAGCTCGATAAGAAAATTTTTATCGATGCAAACGAGGTTGGTAAATTTAAAGATGATGAGGTGCTTATCGTCACTACTGGCAGCCAGGGCGAGACCATGAGTGCGCTTTACCGCATGGCGACAGACGAGCACAAATATATAAAGATAAAGCCGACCGATCAGATCATAATCAGCTCAAAAGCGATCCCAGGCAACGAAAACAGCGTCTCAACGGTGCTAAATTTCTTACTAAAATCAGGTGCGAGCGTCGCTTACCAAGATTTTAGCGAGATCCACGTCAGCGGCCACGCAGCGCAAGAAGAGCAAAAGCTGATGCTTCGCCTCATAAAACCAAAATTTTTCTTGCCAGTGCATGGTGAGTACAACCACATCGCAAAGCACAAAGAGACAGCCATTAGCTGTGGTGTGGATGAGCGAAATATCTATCTAATGAGCGACGGCGATCAGATGGAGGTTTGTCAAAAGTACCTAAAACGTGTAAAAACGGTAAAAACTGGCAAAGTCTTCATAGACAATCAAATAAATAAACAAATCGCAGACGACGTCGTCATCGACAGACAAAACCTCGCCGAAGCAGGTGTCGTCATGATAATCGCTCAAATTTCACGTCACGGCGCAAAGCTCATCAACAAACCTCGCGTCATCAGCTACGGCCTTGTGGGCGACAAGCAAGACGCCGAGTTTAGAAAAGAGATGGAGGGCGTGCTAGAGCAGTATCTAAGCAACGTCAAAGAGGAGCTTTTGAAAGATAGCAGACTACTCGAGTCACAAGTGCGCCAAGTGATCAGAAAGCACATATTTAGAAAGGTCAAAAAGTACCCAACTATCGTGCCGATCATCTATCTAATGTAAGGGAAATTTATGCAGACAATGAACCAAATCGCCGCTGAAGTCTTAGAGATAGAAGCAAACGAGCTTTTAAGACACGCTAAAAGCGTAGAGATAGAAGATGCTGTAAATTTGATATATAACGCAAAAGGCAAAGTCATAGTAACAGGCGTGGGCAAGAGCGGTCACGTGGGCGCAAAGATCGCTGCTACGCTTGCAAGCACTGGCACGCCAAGCTTTTTCTTGCATCCGACAGAGGCCATGCATGGCGACCTTGGCATGATAGAAAAAGACGATGTTTTGTTAGCCATTAGTTTTAGTGGCGAGAGCGATGAGCTTATCAAAATTTTGCCTCATGTAAAGCGATTTGGCGTGAAAATCGTCGCTATGGCAAGAAGCAAGACAAGCTCGCTTGGTAAATTTAGCGACGCTTTTATAGATATAAAGGTAGAGAAAGAGGCGTGCCCGCTAAATGCCGCCCCAACGGCATCAACCACGCTAACGTTAGCTCTTGGCGATGCGTTAGCTGTTTGTTTGATGCAAAAAAGGGGCTTTAAAAAAGAGGACTTTGCAAATTTTCATCCAGGTGGCAGCCTTGGTAAGAGGCTATTTTTAAAGGTCAAAGACGTGATGAGAAGCGAAAATTTACCGATAGTCCGCTGGAATGCAAGCCTAAAAAGCGCGATCGATACGATGACACATGGCAAGCTTGGCACTGTTCTCATCGTCGATAAAGATGGCGTGCTAGACGCTCTTTTAAGTGACGGCGATCTTAGGCGCGCGCTTATGAGAGAGGACTTTGACCTAGAAGAGCCAGCGATGAAATTTGCAACCTTGCATCCAAAAGAGATAAATGACAAAGAGATGTTAGCCGTAGATGCGTTAGCTTTAATAGAAAAGTATAAAATTCAGCTTCTAGCTGTCGTAGAAAATGGCGTGCCTGTGGGCGTTTTACACATCCACGACCTTGCAAATTTAGGACTATAAAATGGAAAAAACAAGACTAAATAAATTTATCTCACATAACACAAACTACTCACGCCGTGAGGCAGATGAGCTGATAAAAGCTGGCAAGGTTAGCATAGCAGGGCGTGTGGTTAGCGACCTTGCTACAAGCGTGGATGAAGATGACAAAGTGCGCATAAATGGCCGTTTGATAAAGCTAAAGAAGGAATTTACAGTTATCGTTTATCACAAACAAAAGGGCGAGCTAGTTAGCAAAAAAGATGACCGCGGACGAAAGACGATCTACGACACGTTAGATAAGAAATTTGCAAAATTTGTTAGTGTGGGACGCTTAGACTACGCAAGCGAGGGGCTACTTTTACTAACTGACGCTCCAGCGATCGCCACAGCGCTCATGAATAGCGACTTAGAGCGCGAATACTACCTAAAGGTAAAAGGTGAGGTGACAAAAGAGGTGATAGAGGCGATGACAAATGGTTTTTTCGCCAAGGATGCCACCAAAGGCGCGCACGCAAAAACCACTATAAAATCAATGGAATTTAAGCCATTTCTAGCCTACAAAGTCTTTGGCTCAAGCGGCGGCTATACAAAACTAAAGGTCATCATCAATGAGGGTCAAAATAGGGAGCTTCGCCGCTTCTTTGGCTACTTTGATCTTGAAGTGATGGATCTAAAACGTGTTAGCTTTGGGCGAATTAGCCTTGATATGCTAAAGCCTGGCAAATGGCGCTACTTCGAAAATAGCGAATACGAAGACCTAAGAGACTTTTTGAAAGTTAATAACGTTAGATACTAACATTAGGCTTGCTTCTCTAACAAAGAGGTAGGCCAGACCACAATAACTACGAATTTGTAAAATGGAGAAAAAATGAAAAAGGCTGTTCTTTTATCTGTGATATTACTAACCACTGGCTTTTGCGAAGATCTTTTTGAGCTTGGGGTTGAAGCTTATAATAAAGGCGAGTTTGATAAAGCTGCCAAGCAATGGCAAAAAGGTTGTAATGATGGAAATATTGATAGTTGCACTAATTTAGGAACTTTATATGAAAACGGTCAAGGTGTGGCACAGGACTATAATAAAGCAGCCGCCTTGTATAAACACGCTTGTGATAGTAAAGATGCTACTGGTTGCTATAATCTAGGTGGTTTTTATGAAAGAGGACAAGGAGTAGAGCAAGACTATACCAAAGCTGCCAAACTATACAAAAAAGCTTGTGATGGCAATGTTGCCCAAGCCTACCATAATTTGGGAGTTTTATATATAAACGGTCATGGCGTAGAGAAAGACTATTATAAAGCAGCTCAATTATGGCAAAAAGCTTGCAGTGACAAATATAGCACTAGCTGTTACAATTTAGGGATTTTATACAATATTGGTCAAGGTGTAAAACAAGACTATTATAAAGCAGCCGATCTATACAAACAAGCTTGTGATGATGGAGTTAGTGATAGCTGTTCTAGTTTAGGAATTTTATATGAAAACGGTCAAGGTGTAAAACAAGACTACAGTAAATCAGCAGAATTGTATGAAAAAGCTTGCAATAATGGATACAATCGCGGTTGTTTTAATTTAGGAGCTTTTTATCTAAAAGGCAAAGGCGCAAAACAAGACTATCACATAGCAAAAGAATATTTTGGTAAGGCTTGCAAATTAGGGTTTCAATCAGGATGCGATTTTTACAAAAAATTAAACGAATAGCACCTTGATACTAAAAACAATCTAGTAAGCTCTAACAAATTTAGAGCTTCTCTAAATTTATATCCTATTTTCTGAAAGTAGGATGTTTATATATGGATTTATGAGCGTTTCGCCGCGTGCTGCGTAGAGCAAGACCTCTTTAAAGTAGTTGTCGTTTATGCCGTAAGTGTGAAACTCATACGCCCCTATGCCGTATCCCATCGGTGTGATATCGACCCTCGAGTACCAGGCATCTTGCGCTGGGATGTAGCGGTTTGTATCTCTTGAATAGACAAACAGTTTGATCTTATCTTTGCTCTTTTGCGCCATATACCAGATGAAAGAATTTGTGATGTCGTTGAAAAAGTAGATGTCGCCATTTGGCATGACGGCCTGTGCTGTGTCGTTGTTATCAGCGATGAGCGTTCTGCTCTCATAACATATAAATTTATTTGGCGTTAGCTGCTCTATGGGCTCAAATTTGCCGTTATTTAGTACTAAAATTTTATCATCGCTTATGTCGGCATTATAGGCGAGCACGGCTAAGACTAGAGCTAACAAACAAAGAGAAAAAATTTGCTTTATCAAAATAAAAATCCTCTTAACAAATAGTATTTGAGCACGTAAAGCGAGCAGACCAGCACGCAAATACTTAGCCAGATCGATGAAAATTTAAGCTTGTGCGAGTAGTTTGTCTTTGTGATGATCTCCACAAGGTATGGCATAAGGCCGTAAAAAATGCCCAAAAACAAAGTGCCCCAGATGAGGTAGCCAACGTAAAAATAGTCGCTTCTTAGCATGCAGTATGGGCACTTGTGATTTGGCTGCTCGTAAACATAAAGCCCAAAAAAGTAGGTGATAGCGTAGTAGCTAAGCACCAAAAATAGCAAATTTGCCACAAAGCTTGCCATGCTTTGCTTTAAGAAATTTAGCGCCAAAATGACAAAAAATAGCACAAAAAAGGCGCTTACTAAGCCAAAATTTGTATAGCCAAATGGTAGCTTTGGAGCTTGAAAAGTGACCGAGCAGCAAAAGACTGGCACCTTTAGCGGGATGCTATAAAAAAACGAAATTTCTATGCCAAGCTCTATTAGTATCATCACAAAAAGGCAGATGAAAATGGCATATTTTTTCTTTAGATAAGGGAAATTTAGAGCCTGCAAGTCGAGTTTGTTTATAACTAGCCAGATACCAAGCCCAAATATCAGCAAAATTTTAGTGAGCATCAAGATGCCGCCAAATTTATTTGAGCCGATCACGCCAGCTGAGCACATAGCCCCTGGCACGATGTCAGAGAGTTCGTTTAAACAAAGTGCGAAAAATATAAACAAAACGATCTTTGTGCAGACGCTAAAGAGCAAGATCGTATTTACAAGGTAGTTTTGCTTCTCAAGTGAGTATTGAAGCGATGTTAGTGCGTTATAATCCCACGACTTCACGATCCTGACGACATAAAATAGCGAAATACTCATCAAAACTAACAGCACAAACTCCGCTAACAAAAAGGCGATAACGGCGTTTGATAAAAATACACTCATACTATCTCTCCATTTTGCAGGCTAACAACTCTATCTGTGGCGCTTAGCTCGTCAAAAATGCTATCGTGAGTGGCGACTATAACGCTTTTTTTAAGCGCCTTAAATGACTCTAGCAAACCCAAAAACGCACGGGCATTTTGCCTATCTAAATTTGCCGTTGGCTCATCAGCCAAAATGATGTCAGCGTCCATTGACAAAGCCCTAGCCACCGCACATCTTTGGCGCTCGCCACCGCTTAAATTTGATACATTTTCATCTCTTTTGTGAGAGATGTTTGCAAGCTCAAGAGCCTTTTTTATCATCTCTTCACGCACGTTTGCTTTAAAATTTGTTAGAGCAAACGGAGCTAACAAATTTTCATAGACGCTTAAACCCTCGATGAGGTTAAAATTTTGAAAGACAAGTCCAAGCCTTTTGTGTCTAAACTCAGAGCAAAACGCGTCAGGTAGCTTTGCGATGTTAGTGCCATCTATCAAAATTTCTCCGCTAGTTGGCTTTTGAAGTAGGGCGATGAGCGAGAGTAGGGTGCTTTTACCACTTCCACTAACGCCTTTTAGTATCACTAACTCGCCGTTATTAACATCTAAATTTATATTTTTTAGAGCGCAAAACTCATTTTGTTTGCCTTGGTTATAGACTAGGCTAACGCCTCTAATGTTTATCATTTTAGCCCCTCATTTATGTCGCCACACGCCACACGCCACGATGGGATAAGCACAAATGCTAAAAATGGTATGACGCCAAAGACAAAGATCAAAAAGAGCTTATCAAACTCCAAAATAGGCGTGAAATTTGTAAAATTTAAAAGCTCGTCGCCTAAAAATATCCCCTTTAAAAATGGAGCATTTAAAACAAATACAAAGATATAAGCTAACATAACGCCAAGCAAAAAGGCGCTAACGCTAACGATGAAATTTTGTATAAATTTTAAAAATATGATATCTTTTATACAAAAGCCGATACTTCGCAAAATGGCTATCTCACGCTTTTTACTGCCATAAGCAAGTGAAATTTGGTTTTTAAGTAGCACAAAAAATATTAGCATAACGCTAACATAGATGCTCATAAAAATTCCGCCCTTATAGTAGTAAAGATGCCTAATGTTTGCCACCTCATCTTCTATGCTAAGAGCAAATGAGTTTGGATATAAATTCTCTATCTTTAAAGCCACTTGGCTGATCTCTTCGCTATTTGGCACATCGACATAGAGCTTTGTGTATTCTTCATCTTTTAAATTTAAGATAGCTCGCAAGGTTTTTGGATGCAAAAATATGGCGTTATTTGAGATAAGAGCGCTTTGTTTTGGCATGGTTTTTACTATCTTTACTGGTATCATGCGCTCTTCTGTTAAGAAGTTAAAGCTCTCGTCGTAGTAAAGCTCGTTCATAGCAGCTTTTACGCCCTCGCCTACGATCATCTCATCTTCTTTTAGGCTATCATCCTCATATAGATGAAACCAGACGCGCTTTTGCACGAAGTAGTACTCTCCCTCCGCCACGCCTCTAACCTCAGCCACGCCATCGATCTTTGAGATATCATAGATGTAGCCAGGGTGCATGAGGTCGTTTTTACCAGCACGAAAGGCGCTAACAACGATGCTTGATCTATCTTTTACTAAGCTTATAAGATCATGCTGGATCGAGCCAGAGATGAAAAGCACCGAGCTTAGCACAAAGATAATGAGCGCAAAGAGGCAAAAGCTAAAAAGATAATCCTTTTTGTCTTTAAAAAGCAGTATCACGGCGTAGTTTATGAAATTTCTACTTATCATAGACAAAGCCCTTTTGCTCTTTTAGGCTAAAGCTAGAAGCTAAATTTGCCCTTGTTATCTTTGAAATTTCTCTTAGCTCATCTTGCTTTACTTTGCGGTCAAAGCTAAGGTAGTGCGCCGCTAAGAGCGTGTAAGAGAGCCCAAAAAATAACGCCAAAAATGCTAGAAATTTCACTTTATTTACCGATAAATGTCTTTATCTCGTCAAATTTTATGACACCTTTGCCAGCGTGATCTTTCATAAAGCTATTTGCCTTTGCTTCGTCTTTAAAAGGGATAAACTCCTCGCCCATCGGTCCAAAAACGTTTGAGCCATGAACATAAAACGCCTCTTTTGCATCAAGCTTTTCAAGCGTGTAATAATCACTCACATAAGCCTCTTTCGCCACCTCATCAGCAAAGTAAAAGTGCGCCATATCTTTTACGCCATCAAAGTAATAGTCCTTGCCACCAGCCTTTATAAGCGTCGCCCACTGCTTGTTTTTTATAGGCATGCCACACACTGCACATCTTGCGTCCTTTGGCAGCTCGATGCGCTCTTTTGCCCCTTTATAGGCGTTTATGTTTGCCTCACTCGTTAAATTTCCAGCCCATAAGGCAAAAACTGCGCTAAACAACAAAGCTATAAATTTCATCTTATCTCCTTTAGTTTCTCTTTTTCTAACTCGCCCTTTTCGTAGAGCTTTTTTAACATCTCATCATCAAAGTCTATCTCGTAGTAGCCCTTTACAAACTCGCTAAATTTATCAAAATTATCAAAGGCATACCCAAGCAGCCAGCGTCCGCCGTTATTGCCACTGACTAAATTTTGATGCTCCGCCCCGTCATACCAGATAAAAAAGGTCGTCTGCTCTATCTCATCTGGCAAGAAGTAAGAGCGAAATTTAGCAGCCTCGCCACTATAAATTTGCTCTATCACGCTTTTGCCTGCCATGCTAAGCGCATTTAGCTCATTTTCATGGTCAAACCCTCTAACAAGCACCGCCTCACGCGTAAATATCACATCAAGTAGATCGCCCTGCCCGTTATCTACCACGTATCTTAGGCTATTTTCATCCTCTTTTTTAGAAATGAGCCGTAGATACTCTTCATCTGGCTCCAAAAAAGCGCTATCAAGTAGATAAAGCGCCTCTAGGCTTGCCTCTTTATTGCCCCAGTTTTTAAAACTCATCAATGCTTTCCTAAAATTTCTAAATTCTCACACGCCTCTTTTAAGCCATTTTTGCAGCTTTTAGTGAAAATTTCACGTGCTTTTTCCACGTCTTCTTTCACGCCTTTGCCCTCAGCTAGCATGATAGCGTAGTTGTTACAGCCCTTTTCATAGGCGTATATGCACGCTTGCTCGTAAAGTTTTGTCGCTTTTGTAAGGTTTTGATCAACCCCTTGCCCATAAACATATAAAAAGCCAAGATTATCACATCCTATGCCAGCTTCGTTTGCGCAAGCCATTTCATAGTATGTTTTAGCTTTTGCGTAGTCTTTCTCGGCGCCTTCGCCCTGAGCGTATAGGTAGCCAAGGTTGCTACATCCCATACCATCACCTGCTTTGCAAGCCTTCTCGTAAAGCTCTTTTGCTTTTTTTAGGTCTTTTCTCACACCAGTGCCGTTTGCATAAAGCAAGCCAAGCTCGGTGCAGCCCTCGTTGTCACTGCATGCTTTTTCATAAAATTTAACTGCTTTTGCTAGGTCTTTTTCTACGCCTTTGCCATTTTCATAGACATAGCCAAGGTTGCTGCAAGCCATAGAGAAATTTTGATCGCAAGCCTTTTCATAAAGCATTGCCGCCTTTGCCTCATCCTTTTTGACGTTGCCATCACCCCTGCTGTAAAGTACAGCTAGGTTGTAGCAGCCTGATGCCTTTTTCTCTTTATCACAAGCATCTTCATAAATTTGCGCTAGCTTATTGTGATCATCTTTTGCGTTTAAAGCCTCTTTGATGTAGCCAGCATTTAAAACGCACAAACTAGCAGCCAGTAAAACCAAACTCTTCATCATATCTCCTAAACTACTTTTATATCTCTGCCGCGATAAGCCAGGGCGATCAGCAAGGCAAGAGCTGCCAAGATCAAGTATATCAGCCCAGAAATGCCAAAGCTCTCGCCATTTGCGTATGAGTGAAGCCCGCTAAGGTAGAAATTTACTCCAAAATATGTAAAAAGCACCGAAGCAAATGATAGCACGCTAGCTGTTAAAAAGGCAAAAACACCCCTTAGCTTTGGTATAAATCTCAAGTGAAGCACGATAGCATAGACAATGATCGTGATGTATGACCAGCTCTCTTTGCTGTCCCAGCCCCAGTATCTGCCCCAGCTCTCATTTGCCCAGACGCCGCCTAAGAAATTTCCGATAGTTAGCAAGCTAAGTCCTATGATGAGGCTTAGCTCGTCGGTGGCGGCTAGGTATCTTATCTGCTCGCTAAGCTTTTGTTCGTTTTTGTCATTTTTTAAAGCCATCAAGATAAGTCCCACAAGACCTAGCACAAAGCCAAAGCCCAAAAAGCCGTAGCTTGATGTGATGACGCTTACATGCACGCTAAGCCAAAATGACTTTAAAACTGGGACTAAATTTGTTATCTGTGGGTTTATAAAATTTAGATGAGCAACGAGCAAGCTAACACTTGCAAAGAGCGAAGCAGCGCCTAGTGCGAAGCTTTGATGCTTGAAAAATAGCACTCCAGCTAGCACGCTTATAAGCGAGATATAGACCAAACTCTCATAAGCATCGCTCCAAGGTGCGTGACCTGAGATGTAAGCGCGTAGGGCTAAATTTAGAGCATGCACTATAAACGCAGTAAAAAACGCAAGGCTAAGCGCTCTTTCAAATCTAAATTTCCTCCCAAAAAATAGCCTATAAAAGCCAAGAGCGAGCGAAGCAAGAGCTAGGATCATGTAAAAATAGATAAGAAATTTAAATATCTCCATTTGGTTGTAAAGCACTTCAAGGCCGACCTTTACCTCGCTTGGCGCAAGAGAACCCAAAACGCTTCTTTGATAGCTTGAAATTTGCTCCAAACTCTTATCAGCCCCAGCACACTCGCCACTTTTTACGCAAAGGCTTAAATTTTCTATGTAAGCGCCTAAAACACTTTTAAACTCGTTTGAAATTTCATCTTTGCTAAAGGCTTCATTTACGCCTAGCCACTTGATCGCTTCACCTTTTTTAGTGGGGATAAATTTTAAAATTTCGCCCTTTAGAGCAAGGTATAAGACATTTAGCCTCTCATCAAATTTAATGACATCGCTATCAAATTTATCTCTTTTTGAAGCGGATTTTTCATTTGCAGCTTCTACAAATTTAGCCAGCTTATACTCGCCATTTTCGTTAAAGACGTCATTAAAACTAGCAAATTTCTCACTAACTCCAAGAAGCTCGCCCACGCGCTCACTCGTGATCTTCACTATCCTTTTATCCATCCACTCTTGTGGCGAGATGGCAAAAGAGAGCATCAGCTCATCGCTACTAAGTCCAAAGAGCGTGGTTTTGGTTGAAATTTTGCTTATTACTGCCCTTGTATAAGAGCCAGCTGGTGCGATCCTGCTATCAGTTTGAACTAAAATTTTGGCAAATTTATCTGCGTGAGCTTTAAAATTTATAGCTTCATCGCTTGCGAAATTTGGCGTGGCGTTTAGCAAAATCATGGCTAAAAATGCAAACTGCGTGCCTTTTATGAAGTTACAAAGTCTAAAAAATCGGCTCTTTTTGCTAAATAAATTTCCCACAAAGCCAAGGCAAAGCAGAAAATATCCGATGTAAGTTGGCACTTTGCCAGGATCAAAGCTGATCTCAAAGGCGCTTCCAAGCTCGTCAGCATCGTATGATGACTGAAAAATTTTATAGCCCATGATGCTTAGTGGGTGATTTAGTGAAATTTCATGCTCGCTGCCTGCGATATTTACCCTGCTCGTGTAAGATGATGGGCTATTTAGCCCTGCGTAGCGCTCTAGGATAAATTTATCAAGCCTTAGTGAAAATGGTAAATTTATCGTTCGTGAGCTAAAGTAAAATTTTGCCTCTTGCCCGTCAAAGCTTAAAATGCTTGGCTCAAGATCATATCCAGCGCCACCTTTTAGCTTGGCGGTTTTGCTCTTTTGCCCAGCAAAGCCAGCCTCTATGCTAAGCGTGGCTGGAGCGTTTTTCTCATCCTTTTTGTAGCCAACTATCTTTATCTCAAATTCTTTGCCGTTTATATCTTTTTTGAAGCCAAAGTCGTTTTTGCCAAGCAGGCTAAGTTTTAGTGGATATTCAAAACTTTCATTTGAAATTTGCACCCTTAAATAGGGCTTTGTGCTTTGCATAGAGTTGCCGCTCTCGCCAACTCTTAAGTGCATAACGCCCTCTTCGCCAAAGTATCTTGTAAGCGCAGCACCGATGAAGATCAGAATAAAAGCAAGATGTATCAAAAATGCGCCAAATTTCTTATACATCTTGGTTTTTACGATGCTAATAGCTAAACAAATAGCACAAGCTGCCATGACGCACTCGTACCAGAGCGCCTCATAAACAAGCACTCTAGCCGTCTGTGTGTCATAAAAATTTTCCAAAAAGGTCGCCACCCCTGCACCAAAAGCAAGGATAAATAATAATATTAAAGACAAGCGATAAATATTTAAAATTTTCATCACCTGCCCTTAAGCCTTAAATGCTATAAGTCTGTCCTGCATAAAGTATAAAAACCCTAAGCAATAAAACGCCAACGACTGCTGCAAATGAGCCAAGGTAGAAGCTAAATTTCATCTTGCCAAGTGCGAAATTTAAAACAAGAGGCAAGACAAAGCCAACTAAAACAACCCCAAGCCAGAAGAAATTTGCCCAAACTCCACTATAAAATGCAACTGCCGCGCCTTGCTGATAGCTTGAACCAAGCAAAAGTGAGACAAAAAGCATTAAAATGAGTAAAATTTCGGCGCATAAGACGTAAAACTCCACGCCATGAAGCGAGCCAAGGTCGCTTGAGCGTGGATCTTCTTTGAAAAATAGTGCCGCTATCAAGCTGCTGCCACTTATGCCAGCACTAAGTCCTGAAGCTATGAAAAGCGCTGGTAAAACGGCGGTGTTTAAAAGTGGAAATCTAATAAGCACCGAGATCAAAAAGCCTGTATATGCGCAAATGATAACCGCAAAAAGCAAGCAAAGCGCACTTAAGAGCGGATAAAGTGGCGATAAAATTTTCATCACGCTATCAACAAAGCCACAAAATGGCTTTAACTCCGCGCCAAAGGCGTATAGACACATCAAAAAGCTCAGCGGTATAAAGACACAAAGTCCAGCAACACCGATAGACATAACTGACGTGAAGTTGTAATTAATCAAAATTTTCCAAAACAAAAGTGGTTTTTCAAGGTCAGCTATCAAGCAAACCATACCAAGCATGATGCTAACAAAGGCTAGAAGCGAAGCGGCCTTGAAAAATGGGCTAAAGCTCTCTTGTCTTTTGTAGCGCTTTAGAAGTATGGCAGCTATTAGCGCTCCGCCACTCATACCAGCTAGCAGAAGATAAACAGCGATCGGCCAGCCCCACTCAACTCCGTGCGAAAATGTCGCAGTGAAATTTAATGCACCATCCATCTTACACCCCCACTTTTACTTTAGGAATATATCTAAGGCTTGGTTTTGTGCCAAGTTCTGCTCTTAGCCTTATGCTATCTTTGACAGCTAAAAGCTGGCTAATGTGCGAGCTCTCATCGTTTAAATCGCCAAATACCAAAGCCTCATATCTGCACGCCTCAACGCAGGCTGGATCTTTTTTATCCTTTAAATTTGTATCTATGCAGAAGTTACAGCTTTGGGCTGAGTGACTAAACTTATCGATATATCTCACGTCGTAAGGACAGGCTACGATGCAGTATTTACAGGCGATGCAGTCATCTATGTTTGTAGTTTGGATGCCAGTTTTTATGTCCTTGTGACAGGCTTTTGTTGGGCAAACAGCCACGCAAGGCGCATCCTCACACTGCTGACAAGATACTCTTACATATCTTTTATCAAGCAAATTCTTTGGATCAGTCTTATCCTCTACAAAAAGTCTCATCTGCCCTTTTGGGACTAAATTTACTTTTCTACATGCCACTTCACAGTCCGTGCAGCCAACGCATTTGTTTTGGTCAAATATCATGCCAAAATGTGGTTTTTTCGCACTCTCTTCACTCTTAAAAGCAAAACCACTACTTGCCACGCTAGCACCAGCAGCCACAACTGCCATGCGTTTAAAGAAGGCTCTTCTGCTATTTTGATTTTGCATTTTTAACTCCATTTATGCCTTAATGAGGCTTTTTAATGCCCTCATTTTGCTCTTTTTCATGAATTTTTCTTGCCGCCTCAGCTAGTTCGCCAGGCTTTAAGACCTTAATAAGCTCTATCTCAAAAACGATAGTCTCGCCACCAGGTATCCCCTCCATGCCGCTATCGCCGTATGCAAGCTCAGGTGGGATGACAAATTTAAACTTCTCGCCCTCTTTCATAAGCATAAGTCCCTCTTCAAGTCCAGGGATCAAATTTAGCATCGAAAGATGAGCTGGAGCCTCTTTTGTCTCGTCAAAGACCTTGCCATCGACAAAGCTTGCTTTATAATTTACTATGATGATGCTCTCAGGCTTTGGTGTAGCCCCTTTTGAGCCACCTTTTATGATCTCATATTGTAAATTTGATTTTGTTGTTTTTACATTTTTGTTTTTTGCATTTTTTTCCATGTAGGCTTTGCCTTGGGCTAAATTTTCTTTTAGCTTGGCAGCCTCTTTTTCTTTTACTATCTTCTCTAAGCTTTCAGCCCTTTTGTTTAGTAGCTTTGCTATCTCATCATCACTTAGTTTTAGCTCACTCTTTAGCGCATCGCTAAAGCCTTTTATCACTGCATCAGCGTCATAGCCAACACCTAGTTGTTTTTGATCTAGCAGTCCTTTTAAAACATATCCGCCACTTGTTGCGCCTATGGCATAAGAGTCGTTTGTATCGACATTTGCTAAGAGGCTAGCCACGCTTAGGCTAAGAAGTAGCGAACATTTTAAAAACCCATTTTTCATTTCAAACCCTTAAGATTAAAGGGGCTAAAACTAGCCCCTAAATGCTATAAATTTTTGTTTAGAATTCTCTGAGCTTCTTTTATATACTCTTTAGATGCATCTAGTCTTTGTTTAGTAAATTTAAATCCGTGCATACCCCACGAACCATCTTTTTCGACCATATCGATGATCTCTTGAGCGTTTTGGACAAGCTCATAAACTCTTGCTTTATCACTTGGATCTAGCTTTTTAGTCTCTAGTAGTGAGTAAATTCCCTCGATGCCTATTTTGACCTCTGAGAATTCATTTTTAACTGGAGTTTGCCATCCCATAACCTCATCATAAACTTGTTTTTGGTTTTTGAAGTGAAGTGTTGGTTTTAGCTCAGATAGCACTGGGCTATGGCAGCCTTTATTATCTTTCATATCTTTATCAGCCCAAGATGTTCTAGCGCATGCCCACATCAAATCAACATAGTTGTGGCCATTTTTATCTCTCTCAAAGTGCCAATCTTTAGCATCTCTTGGACCTTTAGCAGCGTCGCCTGGGACAAGAGATTTCTCTTTTGGATCGACCATGATCTTCCAGATGTGAGAACGTCTTTGAGTATCAAAGCCAGCGTTGTCTTGGAACTGAACAGCGTAGAAATTCTCGCAGCTCATCATAAATGGCATGTGGCAAGATGCACAAGTGTTGTTTTTGTGAGTATCTGCTTTTGCTGCGATATATGCTTGAGTCTCGTGACAATCTTTACAATCTTTTTTGATCTTTGGTTTAGTGTAGAACGCACTTAGATAGCCTTGATCTGGGTTGTAATTCATGCCAGTTACGCTCTTATCACCTACAACGTTACCTGTGTTGTCGTGTGGATCGTGGCAAGTGACGCATCTCATACCTTTATCATAGTGAGCGGTAAAGTATGATTGAGAACCTTCTGAGCCGCATCCTGGTCCCATTGATTTAAATTTAGAGCTAAGTGAGAGATCAAGCTTGCCGTTATTAAGTGGGTTAGCTCGCATTAGATCTGGGCTAAAGTTAAATCTTTGGTGACAGCGTTCGCAGTTTGATGTTCTAAAATTTGTAGCTCCATCAAGGTGACCGCCAGCTCCGTGGCACTCCTCACAGCTTACGCCTTTTGAGATAGTGTGTTTTTGAAGCTCTTTGGCATTACCAAGTGCTGCGTAAAATTCTGCTTTTGACTTAAAGTCAAATTTAACTGGGTGGCAAACCTCACAATATGATGAGTTTGCTTGGAAAAACATCGATTTTTTATGTTTTGCGGCGTATGAGGCTAGACCTCTGACATATCCGCCATTATCACCATACTCTTCAAGCGTGCCAGGAAATTCTGGGACAAGCTCTTTTATCTTTTTAACAGTTGCGTCGTCTAAATTTAACGCCCATGTTCTTTGCCATTGGTTACCGCCAGCCACGATCTGACCTGTGCCATCTCTTAGCAAGCCGCCCTCAACGTAGTAAGTACCACGAAGTAGCCATGCATCGACGTATCCCATCTTAGTTCTTAAGTGACCAACGGTTGCGTAGATGACGTCTGGAGTGATACCTTTTGGAAGGATAGAAGCGGTATCTTTGTCAAATACTGGCTCAGTTAGGTTGTTATTGACCTCTGGGTGCTCGCCAGGGAAGCGCATAGTAGTTGCGTGGCGAGATCTGCTCCAGACCTCATACTGAGCTGGGTGACACTCACCGCACTTTTCTGGACCTACAAATTTGTTAGGGAACTGAAGTGATGAAGCAGCTGGAATTCTATACATCATAGAGCTATAGCCCTTACCGCCATCTCTTTTACTAAGCTTTGACATATCAAAGCCATGTCCCTCGGCAAGCCACTCTAAGCCGCGGTCATGAACGACCATTTTGCCGACGGTTTTGCCACCATACTTTGTAAAAATAGGGTGGTTTTTAAATAGCCAGTTATACATCTCTTGCTCTTCTACGACGTAGTCTTGCAAGGAGACAACACCTCTACTTTGCAGTGTGCCTTTAGGATTTGCGATAACATCACGTGCTTTATCGGACATCTGCATATTATGCTCTTCGCAACAGGCTTGTGAAGCAAAGATACTAACACCCATGAGTAAGCCTGCTAAGGCTTTGTGTAAGTTTCTCACGTCTCCTCCTTTGAATTTTTATCCTAAAATCAAAATGATTTCATACTGATAATCTTAACACCAAAAAAGGGCAGAAAAGGGGGAAATTTAACAAATTATAAATTTTCGAAACTAATTGTAAATGCAACGTGGTTTTCATCCACATTTTTAGCAAAGATTAGGGCGTTATTTTTGCGAGCGATAAGACGGCTCATATATAGCCCAAGCCCGCTACCGCTCTCTTTTGTGCTAAAGTGTGGCTCAAAGATGACCTTTAAAAATGAATTTTTTATCGCTCCTGCGTTATTTTGCACGCATAAATTCTTGCGATTATCTTTTAAAAAGGCGCTTATCTTTATCACTCTTGGCTTTGTATAGCTTTGCTTAAATGCATCTTTGGCGTTGTTTATGATGTTTATTAAAATTTGGATTATCTCATTAAAATTTGCAAATACCTCAAAATTTTCTCTCACGTCAAGCTGCACTTCGATCTGATACTTTTTAAGCGTTGCGTTTAAAATTTTTATCGTTTGATTTATCACTTCAAGCACCTTAAATTCTTTTCTCAAGGTATTTGGACTAAAGAAATTTTTAAAGTCATCAACTGTTTCTGACATGAAATTTATCTGCTTGCTAGTCTCTTCTATAAATTCATAAATTTTCGCCTCATCAAGCTTTTTTCGCTCCTGATAGAGCTCTAAATTTATCAAAGCTGAGCTTATCTGAGCAAGCGGCTGCTTCCACTGGTGCGAGATATTGCCTATCATCTCGCCCATAGAGGCTAGGCGGCTTTGATGTATCATCAGCTGCTCAGTCTGCTTTTTGCTCTCCTCACCACGCCTGTGCATCTTATAAACAAGTAGCAAAAATAGCCCAAAGATAAGCGTTATAGCGCTCATTATGACGATGACCTCTTGCAAGTGGTAGGTAAAAATGGCGCGGATTGGTATCTTAAAAGAGATCATCGCGACTGTTTCGTTCACGTCTGGGATCTCTATGCCCTCCATGCCGTATTTTTCTAGCATTTGTTGTGGGGCATTTGCACTGCTATGACAGGCTAGACAGCTTGGACTTTGGTTTTTTATAGGCAGACCCACAAAGAGCTGTGAGCCATTTTCATCTTTTATTATCTTTACAAATTCTTTAAATTTATTCTCTTTAAAGCCATGCAAGACGCCAGCTTCAAATTCATTTGGCTCGTGGGCTTTGTTTAGCGGAGCGATAGCAACTAGCTTGTAGTCAAATTCAAGGTTGTATTTTTTCTTTTGGATGTTGTAAATTTCACGGCTTATATATGAAGATGACAAAAGTCTCTCGTCAAAAAAGTCCTCTTTTAAGATGCCCTGCTCTTTTAACTGCTCGATTAGTGGGCGCTGAACTCCAGCGATGTACTCTCTTACAGAATTTATGCCCTCTAAAACATAATATGCCTCTTTTTTGGCATCTTTCATCGCAAGATCGTTGTAAAAATTTAAAACAAGTGCCGAAACTAGCAGATAGACAAAGATAAAAGCACCGACTATTAGCTGAAATTTATATCTCACAAAGATAGCCCACGCCGTATAAATTTTTGATCACATCTTTGCCAAGCTTTCTTCTAAGCTCTTTTACGATGGTCTTTATCGCCTCTTTTGTAGGCTGCTCGTACTCCCAGATGTAGTCAAATATCTGCTCATAAGTGATGGTTTTATTTTTATTGTTTATAAAATACTCAAAAAGGCGGCTCTCGCTCTTGCTTAGATGAGAAATTTGACCATTTACGTAAAGCGCTTTTTTGCCAAAGTCATACTCAAGCTCGTCATTTAGCCTGATAGTTGGCGTGCGCCCAACTAGCTCAAAAGCCACATCTTCAAGCGCTTTGATGAAAGATTTTTTATCGTATGGCTTTGCAAGATATCTCGTGATCTTTAGCTCAACTGCTCGCCACAAATAGTCCTGCTCGACGTGGCTAGAAAGGATCACGATAGGGATTTTTTGATTGATAGCTCTTACTTTTTTAGCGATCTCAAGACCGTCGATATTTGGCACGCTGATATCAAGCACTAGCGCGTCATACGCCCCGCTCATTGCAAGCTCAAGCGCATCAAAGCCGTCTGTCACGCCTTTAACCTCTGCGAAAAAGAGCTCCAGCGAGGCGCAGATATTTCGCAAAATCGCCTCTTCATCCTCTAAGCAAAGGACCTTTTTGTTTGATAAAACATCTAAAATATCATACTCTTGCATACGTCATCTCATCTCTTAAGCCAAAATGCCGACTTAAATAACACAAAATAAAAATTATTTCATAAATTTACATCATGATCGTAAGATTAAAGTAAAAAATAGGCTCACTACTTAAGTGATAAATTTAAAAGAGAAAGTTAAATTTAGCCAAAGATTTGGCTAAATTTCCTAACTAGCCTTTAGTTACCTCTGCTTCCAGGCTTAATAGCCTTGCTACCGCCTTTGCAAAGCGGACAGCACTCTGGCTCATAAATTTCAAATTCAAAATTTCCTAAAGCGAAAAATGGCTTATCGCTTGGCAGTTTTGCATTTGCCTTAGCTTCATTGTCTAAATTTGCAACCTTGCAAAAGCCGCGGTTTGCAAGTGCCGCAAAGCCAACTACCTCGCCACCAAGGCTCTCTATCACATGCGCTGCCTCAAGTGCTGAGCCACCAGTCGTGATGATGTCTTCGCAAACTATAAATTTCTCGCCCTTTTTCACTTCAAAGCCGCGCCTTAAACTCATCACCCTATCAACACGCTCTGTAAATATAAAACGCTTTTTCGCCGCGCGAGCTAGCTCATATCCAGCTAAAATTCCACCAAGTGCTGGAGAACAAACACTATCAAATTTAATGCCAAATTTCTCTATCACACGCGCTAGCTCATCTGCTAGCTTTGCAGCAAGTGCAGGGTCTTCAAGCACCTTAGCACTTTGCAGATAAAACTGCGAGTGGTTGCCACTACTTAGCAAAAAGTGCCCCTCTAAATACGCCCCAGCGTCCTTATAAATTTTCTCTAAATCCATCGCTTTTTCCTTTTAAAATTTGCCAAAAATCTTAACACATACCCACTTAAGCCACTCTTTTTAAAATTTAATAAGCCCCGCCCTTGTATAATTCTTGCACTCATACAAAAAGGACACACATGTTTCTCTTTAACCCTGTTGTTTTTAGCATTTTGGTGATGACGGTGCTATGTTTGCTGCGCTTTAACATCCTACTTTCTATCCTCATCTCAGCCCTTGTCGCTGGGGTTATGTATAAGCATGGTTTTAGTGGATTTGAAAGTGGTTTGGCAAGCGGTTTTGAGAGCTTTTTTACGGCCTTAAAAGAGACCACGCAAAGCCTCATAAATGGCATGCAAGGCAACCTTGAAACCTCGCTTAGCTACATCTTGCTAGGTGCTCTTGCAGCTGCCATCGCAAATACAAATTTAACAGCCATTTTGATAAATGCAATGAGTAAATTTCTTAGCTCAAACAAGGTCATTTTTACGCTAACTATCGCATTTATCGCTTGTTTGTCTCAAAACTTGATCCCAGTTCATATAGCTTTTATACCTATCTTGATCCCGCCACTTCTTGCCCTTATGAACAAAATGGGCATAGATAGACGCGCGGTGGCTTGTGCTCTTACATTTGGACTGCAAGCGCCTTATGTGAGCATTAGCGTTGGCTTTGGTCTGCTTTTTCACAATATCCTTAAAAAAGAGCTAGCCAACAACGGCATAAACACAACCATCTCAGACATCTCATCAGTCATGTGGATAGGTGGGGCTTCGATGTTTGTGGGGCTCATCTTAGCTATACTTTTTTATAGTAAAAAAAGGATTTATAAAACTTCTAAATTTGAAAAAGCCGAGCTTGATGAGATCGAGCGCGCAAAAAGCCTTGAGATGACTAAAAAAGAGTGGGCGGTCTTAGCTGGTGCAGTTGTCGCCTTTGTCGTGCAAATTTATACTTCGCTCTTGCCACTTGGCGCACTACTTGGGCTTTTGGTCATGGTCGTTTTTGGAGGCATCGAATACAAAAAAGTAGATAAGATCATGGATAATGGCCTTGCTATGATGGGCTTTATCGCATTTATCATGCTTGTTGCTGCGGGATATGGCACTATTTTAAGAGAGAGTGGCGGTATAGACGAGCTTGTAAAATACGCTAGCTTGGTATCTGGCGGCAAGATAGGCGGAGCATTTTTGATGCTACTTATCGGACTTTTAGTCACGATGGGCATAGGCACTAGCTTTGGCACTATCCCTATCTTAGCCTCTATCTACGTACCACTTTGCCTTAGCCTTGGCTTTGGCGTGCCAGCTATCATCTTGCTAGTTGGTATAGCAGCAGCTCTAGGCGACGCTGGAAGCCCGGCAAGCGACAGCACACTTGGGCCGACAAGCGGTCTAAACGCTGATGGTGAGCACAACCACATATATGATACTTGTGTGCCTACGTTTGTATTTTTTAACATCCCACTAATCATCGGTGGCATCGTAGGTGCGTTGATACTTGGATAAAATTTGGCGTTAAAAGCGCCAAATTTCTCTTTTACCTTTTTCTAATTTTGCCGATATAAATTTTGGAACATCTTTTGCTTTGAAAGATTATAAAAATTTTAAAACGAGAAAAAGGATAAGCTCATGATGAGATCACTTTGGTCTGGTGTTTCAGGCCTACAAGCCCACCAGATAGCCATGGACGTAGAAGGCAACAATATCGCAAACGTCAATACCTATGGTTTTAAATACAACCGCGCAAATTTTGCTGATATACTAAGCCAAACTCCAAGAGTTGCTACCGCTCCACAAGGTCAGCTAGGCGGTCAAAACGCTATGCAAATAGGTCTAGGAACGACTATAAACTCAACTACAAGAATTTTCTCACAAGGCACACTAACAGCTACTGATAAGCAAACTGACCTTGCTCTTCAAGGAAATGGTTTTTTTGTCGTCTCTCCAGATGGCGGAACGACAAGATACTATACAAGAAATGGCGACTTTGTTCGTGATAAGGCTGGTAACTTTGTAAATAATAGCGGTTACATCGTTCAAGGCTGGACTAGAGATGACGAGACTGGCACTATCGACTCAACTGGCCCTATAAGCAACATCGTCATCAAAGAAGGTCTTACAACTCCAGCAAGAGCGACAACAGAAGTTAAGATAAAAGGCAACCTTGACTCAGGTAACAGCATCGGTCAAAGAAGCACGCCTATATATGCACTTGACTCAGTTGCAGGCGGCATAGACTATGACAATGATGGCAAAGTGGGTCCAAATGAAGCGCATAATGAAAACGATGTAAATAACGATAAATTTTATACAAACTCAAGGAACGAGCAAATTTTAACAGAGCGTGGTGTCGATCTTGGTGTTACATTTGACGAGCTTGGAAACGGTCTTGCTCTAAGAGACAAACAAGGCATATGGGTAAGCTATGCAAATGCTAAAACACATAAATTTATTATTGGTAGCGGTGATCCGCACGATGTTGGTTCACTTCGTGGGGATCAAACCTTGAACATAACTTTAAACGGCGAAAAAATAGGTCCAAAAACTGTAAATAGTATCAGCGATATTGCAGCTGCTATAAATGCCCAGTATAACAAAACTGGCGTTAGTGCTGAAATTTCAGAGGGCAACAAACTAACACTTATCAATAGAAATAACTCTGGCACTACAAAAGAGACAAAAAACATACACTTAACAGTAAATGGTGGTGATACGTTAGTAGCCGCTATGACAGCACTCGGAGAACCAAATGGTGGCTTAAGAAATCAAGAGATTATCACAGCCTACCAATATGTATATACAAGCTCTCAAACAACAGCTATTCATCAAAATACTGATGCGATGCCAAGACAAGTAACCACCACAGAAGATCTTCGTGCTGCTATGCAAAAAGACGCTAGAGAATATGTTGATTATAATGGCGATGGCAATGGAACAATACCAGCCGATACTGGTGCTGTAGCCGAGATAAAAAGGGTAAAAGCACTTGGATTAACTACAAGTGCTGCTGTTTCTGGTGTGATCAACCCACCTTATAAAGCCAAATATGACGCAGCTGTAGCAGCTCTCCCTACTACTACAAGTGAAGACGATAAAATAAAAGCTGGCCTTAAAGCAGCAGCTGGAAACCTAAATGATGGTGTTAAGATAACAGTAAATAAATCTGGTCAATTTCAACTAGAAAATCCAGCAGATGATGTAGCTGATCAAGCTCTTTATATGACAGTCACTGGACTAACAGAGCCAGCAAAGGATGCTAGCACTGCTGCTGTAAATGAAAACGTTAGACTTACAACAATGATGAAAGCACTTGATGGCGCACTAAGCCCAGGTCAAGCTCAAAGAGCAAGTGGTAAGATGATGATGTCTAGCCACGGCTCAACAGCTGAAATTTTTGACTCGCTTGGCTCAAAACACACTGTTAGTATAAAATGGGCAAAGACAGGCACTACAAAAGATGGTGGAACTGAGTGGAATATGATCATCCAAGTGCCAGAGCCTGCTAAGATAAACTATTCAGGCGAGGGTCCAGACAACGTTGTGACTGGTTCAGTTAGATTTAACTCAAATGGCTCGCTTGCAAGTTTTCACCCATCAACTATAACTTTTTCAGCTAACAACGGCTCACAAGGCGGACAAAGTGTCAATCTAAATTTTGGATTGGGAACAGACTTTAATGGGCTAACAAGCTTTGATAAAGACTCATCAACTGACTCTATCTCACAAGATGGCTATACAGGCGGCACACTAAATGACCTAAAGATCGATGAGACTGGCACTATCATCGGTGCATTTACAAACGGACAAAGCTTTGGTCTAGCTCAAGTGGCACTTGCTAGCTTTACAAACAACGAGGGTCTTCAAAGTGAGGGCGGAAACGTCTTTTCACAAACTGCAAACTCAGGCGAAGCAGTCATCGGCGCAGCAGGCACTGGCGATAAAGGAACGATCGCAGCTTCAAAACTAGAAGCTAGTAACGTCGATCTAAGTCGTGCGCTAACAGATCTTATCGTCATCCAAAGAGGCTTTCAAGCAAACTCAAAAACGATCACAACAAGCGATGAGATGCTAAACACACTTCTTCAACTAAAACAATAATAAAGGGGGCGCTCGCTCCCTTTTAAATTTACAAATAAAATCAGCCTTCTTTTTGTAAAATGCTAAAAAATTTCACAAAAAGAGAAAATATGCAAGTAACACTTCTAAACCACACTCCGTTAAATATCTGCTCTCACGCGATCCGCACATGCTGGCAAAGCTTTGAAAAAGGCGACAATGGCGGCGAAAAAGATGTCGAGCTGATAGATAGGGTGGGTAATAAATTTAAACACGCTTCAACGCTAGAGCATCTTTACTACAACTTCTACATCCAAGGCATCTCGCGCGCACTACTTCAAGAGCTAGCCCGCCACCGCATAGCGAGCCTAAGCGTCAAATCAACCCGCTACACGCTAAAAGAGCTAAAAAAAGAAGAGAAATTTGAAGTAGGGCAGTTTGAGCGTGCAGCTAAATTTATCGTGCTAACAAATGACGAAATGGTCGATAACGCAAGTATAAAAGCGCTTGAAAACTTACGTGAAATTTTAGCCTCAACCACAAAAAGCCTTGATATAGTTAAATACTGCTTGCCAGAGTGCTATAAAACCGAGCTTACGTGGAGCATAAACGCTAGAAGCTTGCAAAATTTCATCTCTCTAAGAAGCTCAAAGTCAGCCCTTTGGGAGATAAGAAATTTAGCAAATGCTATCTACGACGCCTTGCCAAATGAGCATAAATTTATCTTTGAGAAGTGCTTGCCAGAGGATGAGGGTTAAAATTAAGTGCAAAACAGCACCAAAGTATAAATTTAGATATGTAAAAAAGTATTCTAGTATCTTTTAAAAATATCTTGGTGCCTGCCTATTTTAAAAAGCTTTAAAATTTCATCATCTCTTTGATAAATTATTACCAAATCTCCAAAAACGTGGCACTCTCTAAATTCTTTCAAACTTCCAGTAAGCTGATGATCTTTTAAATCATCAGCTAATTTTTCATCATTTTGTAGTTGAAAAACCACCTTTGAAATCGCTTTTTCATCCCATCCTTGCTTTAAAACTAACTTCAAATCCTTTTTGTAAGTGCTAAAAATTTCTAAAACTCTCATCAATGATTTTCTTGTTTTATTTCATTGATCAAGTCATCATGATTTTTGTAAAACCCAACACTTTTTGCGTTTTTTAAATCAAGCAATGTCTGCTCTGTCGGTATCTCTTGCTCTTTTGAACTATTGACATACTTGATTTTATATTTTGGATCCATAGCTTGTGCCATCGCTTTAAATGCCTCAATAGCCTTTTGACTGATATTATCGCCTATTATTGTTATTGTTTGCATAGTATGCCTTTTTGTTTTTTTAGGGATTATATCATTTTTTGTTTTATTGTGTTTTTGTCTAAATTTACTTTTTCAAAACGTAAAGAAGCTCGTCTACGTGGATGTTTCTAGCTTTTAAATTTCTGCTGCCGCGGTAGGCGTTATACTTTTGGCGCAGTAGTTGAACTTTGCCCATTTTATTTAGATTTTTATCAAATTCATCTTGATTGATAAAGCCCTCTGAGTTAAACGAGATAAGCACAAATTTCGCCTTTAAATTTGCTATGAGCTCGAAAAATGCCTCGCTTGCTGATGACTTTTTATTAAAAACTGATCTGTTCCAGTCCTTTGCGATGCCTGAAACTTTTGAAATTTTACTTGGCTCCTCATAGCTTGCGATGAGATTTAGCATGAAGTAGTTTGAGCCGTATGGATGCTGGTTATAAGGTGGATCAAGATAGACTAGATCAAGGCCATCAAGCTCTTTTGCCAGTAAATTTGCGTCCTTTTGATAGACCTCAAATGGCACGCTGAAATTTGAGAAAATTGGCTTAGTCAAATTTATATCAGAAGTGATCCTTGAGATGGCATTTTGCCCCCTGCCACCAAACTGACCGATACCCTCTTTATTTTTATGAAAACCTTTAAAAATTCCACTCGTATTTGCATGAACGCTTGCATTATAAAGTAGTGGAGCTATGAAAAATTTTCTCATCTCCTCTGGCAATATCTCATCTATGAGCCTTCTTGCAGTGTCGATGAATATGGCATTTTTTTTCGTGTAAAAGACCCGCTCGCCAAAAGCTATATTTTCATCATCTTGCGGGGCATAAAGCCTTGTTATAAAGCCCTCAGAAAGCTTGTCTTCTATCTCTTTTTCAAGCTTTTTTTGCCAGAAATTTATCTCATCTCTTAGCTCATTTGTGGCGTTTTGCAGGTAGCATGAGTTTGTGATGAAGCTATAAAGCTCCAAGTCGTTTGCGACTAGAAATTCGCTATTTTGTTTTAAAAACCTAGCCACAACGCCGCTTCCACTAAAGAGGTCGCAGCAACTAAGCTTCTCTTTTTTAAGCTCGTCTTTTGCGTATTTTACGCCTCGCTCGATAAAGCCTAAAAGAGAGCGTTTGTTACCAAGATAGGTTAAAATTTGCTCTTTTAGATAGGCTTGATTTTCTTGTTTTACTGGTTTCAAATCAGTGCTTTTTTAGTCCCATAGCGTCAAGATCGAGCTTGATCTCGTCGTTGTTTATGATGACTAGACCTTGATCTAAAATTTTGCTTGCTATGGCGTGCGCTTCATCAAGTGAGTGCATCTTATAAGTGCCGCATTGAAATTTATTTAGCTCTGGGATCTTATCTTGATCTTTGACCTCTAAGATATCTTTCATCGAAGCAAGCCATGCGTTTTTGACCGCATCTTCGCTAGGTGTGCCGATCACACTCATATAAAAGCCAGTCCTGCAACCCATCGGCGAAATGTCTATGATCTCTACACCGTTGCCATTTAGGTGATTTCTCATAAATCCAGCAAATAGGTGCTCTAAAGTGTGAGTGCCCTTTTCTGGCAAAATTTCCTCATTTGGCTTGCAAAATCTCAAGTCAAAAACGCTGATATCATCGCCCTTTGGGGTCTTCATACTCTTTGCTAGTCTTACTCCTGGGGCTTTCATCTTCACATGATCTACGCAAAAACTATCAAGTAGTGGCATATATTCTCCTTTAAATTTTTGGTAATTTTAGCGTAAAAAAGATTTAAAATTTAAAGGCCCACGTAAATTTACATGAGCCTGGTAATATTTGAGAGATTTTGGGTATTAAAATTTATTTTTTCTAACGTCTGTTAGTATGACCTTCGCCATGCTATCTATCTCGCTAGTTACGTCGTTTGTGTTACTAACGACGCTTCTATTTTCTTTTGTGACGTTATCTATTTGAGCGACACTTCTATTTATCATATTTATGCCCTCAGCCTGCTCTTTTATGCTCTCACTCATCTCGTTTATTGACTGAGCCAATACATTTGTATTTGCCTCGATCTCGCCAAGGCTCTTTTGAGTGCGCTCAGCTAGCTTTCTAACCTCATCAGCCACAACCGCAAAGCCACGTCCATGCTCACCTGCACGGGCTGCTTCTATGGCGGCATTTAGGGCTAGTAAATTTGTCTGATCAGCGATGTCACGGATGATGACGATGATATTTTTGATCTCATCGCTTTGTCTTATGACGTCCCCTGTCTTTTGTGAGATGGCATTCATAGAGCTACTCATCTGCTCAACCGCAGCCGCGCTCTCTTGGATAGAGTCAGCTTGTTTGCTAGCACCATCAGTTAAATTTCTCATAGAGCCAGCAAGCATAGTTGCCTTTTCTTCTAAAATTTGAGCTTGATTTAGGTTGCTATTTAGCATAGCGCTTATAGCATCACCTGCGTTATTTATGCCAACCATCATAGCTTTCAAATCAGCCTCTATGTCATCTCTTAGCTCGATCTTAGCGGTGTAGTCATTATTTGAGTAGGCTTTTAGGATATTTATGACGCTGCCTAAATTTTGACTGATAGAGCTAAAGAAGGTGTTTAGTAGATCTTTTAGCTTGATAAGTGATGGGTTGTTTGGATTCTCACTTAGTTTGACGCCTAAATTTCCTCTTATCATGTTATTTGCAGCTACATTTAGCTCTTCAAGCATGGTGTTGTCTTTTTTGATGCCAGCTATGACTTTGTCGATATTTTTATTTATCTCTTCACTCATCACGCCAAATTCATCAGTTGTGTGGATGTCAAGCTTGCTTGGAGCGGTGCTGCTCTCATAAGTGATAAATTTAAAGGTATCAGAAAGCTTCTCTTGTATAACTCCGATAGGTTTAAGTGAACGTTTTAGTAGCACGAAAACAATAGCTGAAAGTATGACTATAAAGAGCACTGCAAGGGTTAGTTGCGCTTTTAAGATAGGCATAGTATGCTTTGAAAAAGTATCTGCACCTATAGCAACGGTTGCTAGCCAGCCCTCTTCGTTGATAGGTAAAATTTTAGCCGTTACATCTTGGTCTTTAGAGTTTTTGTAAGCTATTAGGCCATTTTCGTCAAATTCTTTATTGGCATATTTTTCTGATACGACCTTTGTAACAGGCAAGATAGTGCCAACCTCTGAAGCTACGTCAGAAAAGAGCATAGTGCCATCTTTTCTCATCACATAAGCATATCCACCATCGCCAGTGTTGCCTATCTCGATGATCTTGTCACTAACTTTTTTTACATCTATATCTATACCAACAACGCCAACAAATTTACCATTTTTATTAACAGGAGCAGTAAAACTCATAACAAGATCATTTGTAGAAGTGACCCTTGGCTCGGTATAAATTTCTTTATTTTTCTCTTTTGTGCTCTTATACCAGCCTCTAGTTCTTGGATCGTAGTTATCAGCTACGGTTGTTCTTTTACCATCTGATTGGAAGAAGTGTCCATCCTCATCGCCGTAATAAATATAGCTCACTGCAGAGTTTGCGACCTTTTTTTCTGATAAGACAAAGTTCATTATCTCATCACCACTTTGAGCGCTCTCAACGACTGATGAAATTTTCTTGATATGCTCTAAATTTTCATCAAAAAAAGTGTTTGCAACACTCTTTATATCTTTAAGGACTTGATCCTCTTTGCCACTGACAAGCTCAACGATCTTGTCCTTTGAAGTAAAATAACTAACCGCCGAGATAGCACAAAACGAGATGATGAGTAAGATCATCAAGGCTAGTGCTATCTTATTTGTGATAGAACGAAACACCTCTGCTCCTTTAAATTTTGTTTGAAATCTATTTGCAAAACAAAATCGGAGCAAAAGTATAAATGTTTATAGTGTTCTCATAAATTCGGTGCTATAAATTCCCTCGATGCGTCTTTTCATATCATCATGCCAGCCATTTGTAAGAGTGGTGAGGGCGTTAAATTTCTCTAGTAAATTTAAATTTTCACTTGGTGCGTAAAATAGCCTATTTATCTCTAAAATGCTCATATGAACGGGGTCACTTTCTACAACCTCTATCATGTCGCCTGCTTTGCACGAGCCTGGCGTAAGAACGCGGTAGTACCAGCCAGTAAGTCCTGTTTCAAAGATGTGAGTAGCCATATTTTCATTGCCCCATCTTTTTGAGAGCTTAAAGCATGGCTTTCTAGGCTGCGAGACTTGAAGCACAAGCGAGCCTACCTTATGGATATCGCCCACGCAGACGCAGCTCTCATCAAGCCCATCAACGCATAAATTCTCCCCCATCGCCCCATAAGCCATATTTTTTAATCCTAAAAATTTCTCCCACTCGGCGTAGTTTGCAAATGAATTTGCAAAGACTGCCTTTTCAGGGCCGCCGTGGTGCTTCGTATCAGCGACGCTATCGCCCTCAAAGCCAAGCTCATTTGCAAAAATTTCGCCATTTTTAGCTACTTTAAAAATAGCTGAGCTCCAAGGTAAATTTAGCTTATCAGTTGCATTTTGCGAGCCATAGTTTTTCACATCTCCAATTAGTAAAGCTTTTAGTGTTGCCATATTTTTCCTATCAAATTTAGTTTATTCTTAAATTATTCGCGTGAGTTAGTGCGATTGCGATCGCATCGGTGATGTCAAGCGGTTTTATCTCTTTGTTTATGCCTAAAATTTTCTTCACCATAAATGCCACCTGCTCTTTGTCAGCCTTTGCCTTGCCAGTGACCGTCTTTTTCACCTGAAGCGGCGTGTATTCGGCAAAGTCCCCATGAAGCTGCAAAATTTTAAGACTAAGTGCCCCGCGAAACTGAGCTAGCTTTAAGACCGTTTTTGGGTTGTAGGCAAAGAAGATGTCCTCTATCGCGACCTCGTCAAATTTATGGTTTTTAAAGATGAGGTCAAGCCCCTCGCAAAGCTCTGTTATTTGGTATTGAAGCGTGTTTGGCTTTATCTTTATAAGCCCAGCTTCAAGAAGAGTAATTTTAAATTTACTCTTTTCAAGTATCGCGTAACCGCAATTTTTCGTGCCTGGATCGATTCCTAAAATTTTCATCACAATCTTTTCAATACTTTTTCACGACTTTTTCACGCCGTGAAAAAGTTTGTCAGAGTTTAACAAAGGTTTTATTAAATTTAAGATAAAATCGCTAATAAAATTCATTAAATAAAAAGGGTTGAAATTTGCTAGCAGACGAGATTTTAGAGCTTTTACAGACAAAAATATCAGCTAATGAATTTGACTGCTACATCAAACAATTAAAATTTAATGAAAAGGCTTCAAACGAAGATTTTATAGTTTTTAACGCCACGAGTGAATTGATGGCTAAATTTATAAAAACTAGATACGCAGAAAAGATCGCCTACCTTTACGAAGTAAAAACCGGCAAAAAGCCAGAGGTCGAGATAACAAGCC
Organism: Campylobacter concisus; assembly: GCF_003048985.1. GTDB lineage: Bacteria > Campylobacterota > Campylobacteria > Campylobacterales > Campylobacteraceae > Campylobacter_A > Campylobacter_A concisus_AY. Next base: position 153,478 of record NZ_PIRS01000002.1, on the reverse strand, counting down.
AAACAAAGCTAAAAAATATAAAACAAAGCCAAGTAAATGTAAAGCAGATCAAGGCACAAAGCAGCATCTTAAACCCTGGATATACATTTGAAAATTTTGTCTGCGGCGACTCAAATCAGTTTGCATTTTTAAACGCAAAGGCAGTTGCAGACAAGCCTGGCGTGCTTTACAACCCACTTTTTATATATGGCACAACCGGTCTTGGCAAGACGCACCTGCTTCAGTCAGTTGGCAACTACTGCCTAGATCAAGGTAAGGTCGTTATCTGCGTGACGAGCGATCAGTTTATGATTGATTTTACCACGCATCTAAATAGCCACTCGATGACTAAATTTCGTGAGAAATACCGAAACTGCGATGTTTTGCTAATTGACGACGTGCAGTTTCTCGGCAAAACGGATAAAATTCAAGAGGAGTTTTTCAACACCTTTAACGAGCTCATCGCCAAAAAAGGTCAGATCGTCATGACCTCAGACCGCCCAGCAAAGATACTAAAAGGCTTTGATGAGAGGTTAAAGTCTAGGTTTGAACAAAGCATAATGGCTGATATCACCCCGCCTGAGCTTGATACAAAGATAGCCATCATCATCAAAAAATGTGAATTTGACAAAATTTACCTAAACAAAGAGGTCATCGACTATATCGCTACAAACATGGGCGATAATATCCGTGAGATCGAAGGCGCTATCATAAATTTAAACGCCTATGCAAGCTTGATGAGAGTTGAGATAACGCTTGAATTTGCTAAAAATACACTAAAAGATCTCATCAAAGAGAAACATGAAAATATAAATCTTGAAACCATTATAGAGATCGTTAGCAAAGAGCTAAATATCAAGCCAAGCGACATAAAAAGCAAGTCAAGAGTGCAAAACATCGTCGAGGCTAGACGCATCATCATCTACCTTGCGAAGATGCTCACTACAAATTCGATGCCGCAGATCGCAAACTATTTTGGTATGAAAGACCATAGCGCCGTTAGTCACAACATAAAAAAGATAAACGAACTCATGGAGAGCAACGAAATTTTCAACCTCAGAGTGACTGAGATAAAAAATAAAATTTTAACAAAAGGATAAAAACAGAATGAAATTCGTGAATAAATGTGAAGAAATGAAAAATTCTTTTCACATTTTAAATAACGATGCTGGCGTGAGAAAAGATTGTTTTCACACTTTCACGCTACCAACTAATACAACAAAAAGAAAATTAAAAATAAGAGGGAGTATTTAATGAAGGTTTTAATAAACAAAAACATGCTTGAGAGCATAGTAACAAACACTAATCCATATCTCGAAAAAAGAGATCTTAGTGCTATAACTTCTCACATCTATATCTCTGCAAAAGATGGAGTTTTAAACATAAAAGCAACTGATCATGAGATAGGACTAGCATATAAACTAAGCAACGCAAAGATCGTTGATGAGGGCTATGCAACTGCAAATGGTAAAAAACTACTTGACATCATCAAAAGCCTAAAAGATGAAGAGGTAACGCTTGAAACTGTTAATAACTATCTTTACATCAAGCAAAAAAACTCAAAATACAAACTTCCTATGTATAAATTTGAAGACTTCCCAGAGTTTCCAACGATAGAAGGCAAGGCTAAATTTGACATAGACGCCATAATGCTAGGCAGAAGCTTAAAGAAAATTTTGCCGTGCATTGATAGCAATAACCCTAAATTTGAACTAAACGGCGCTTTACTAGACATAAAACAAAACTATATAAATATAGTAGGCACCGATACAAAAAGACTAGCTGTATTTAAATTTGCAAATGAAGCGAGCAATGAGTTTTCACTGATCATCCCTAAAAAAGCAATAAATGAAATTCAAAAGCTATTTTTCGACAAGATAGAAATTTACTATGATGAAAACGTCCTCATAGCTCAAAGCCAAAATTTTGAGTTTTTCACAAAACTGATAAACGGCAAATTCCCTGACTATGAGCGTGTTATACCAAAAGATATCGCTATAAGATTTGAGCTAAGCAGAGATAAGATGGTTGAAGGCATCAAGACTATCTCTATGCTAAGCGATCAGATGAAGATAACTTTTTCAAAAGAGAGCATCACGTTTGAGAGCATCATAGAGGACAACTCAGAAGCAAAAACAATGATAGAGTTTCAAACAGGACTTGAAGAAGATATCAGCATAAATGTAAAAAATAGAAATTTAATAGACTTCCTACAAAGCATAGAAGATGAGAAATTTGAGTTTGGATTTAAAGATAAAAATTTACCTTTCGTTGTTAGCTCAAAAGAGCTTTTAACGGTTATAAGTCCATTAAATATATAAGTTAAAAAAGGTTTATGATGGAAAATAATTACGGCGCAGAAAATATTAAAGTACTAAAAGGACTTGAGGCGGTTAGGAAGCGCCCAGGCATGTATATAGGCGATACTAACATAAGCGGTCTTCACCACATGATCTACGAAGTCGTTGATAACTCTATCGACGAAGCAATGGCAGGATACTGCGATACGATAGATGTTGAGCTTACACGTGAGGGCTCAGCGATCATTAGCGATAATGGCCGTGGTATCCCGGTAGATATGCACCCGACTGAGAAAATTTCAGCTGCAACTGTTGTTCTAACTGTGCTTCACGCTGGTGGTAAATTTGACAAGGACACATATAAGGTCTCAGGCGGTCTTCACGGCGTTGGTGTATCTGTCGTAAATGCCCTTTCTAAAAAACTAGTCGTAAATATCAAACGCGATGGCAAGCTTCACAGACAAGAATTTGCAAAAGGTATCCCTCAAAGCGATCTTGAAGTGATAAAAACTACAAACCGCACAGGCACGCAAGTCGAGTTTTGGCCAGATGATAGCATATTTGAAGTGACTGAATTTGATGATGAAATTTTAGTAAAAAGATTTCGCGAGCTAGCATATCTAAACCCAAAGATAACTATAAATTTTAAAGATCAAAGAAATGGCAGAAGCGAGAGCTTTCACTATGAGGGCGGTTTAGAGAGCTTTGTAACTGATATGAACAAGGCAAACGCTGTCAGCAAAGCAGTCTCATTTAGCGGCGGCGAAGATGATGTGCTTGTTGATTTTGCCCTACTTTATAACGACACTTATAGTGAAAATTTACTAAGCTTTGTAAATAATATCAAAACTCCAGATGGCGGTACTCACGAGGCAGGCTTTAGAGCGGGTCTTACAAGAGTTATCACAAACTACGTTTCAGCAAATGCTGCTGCACGTGAAAAAGATACAAAGATAACTGGTGAAGATATCCGCGAGGGACTTATCGCAGTTGTTAGTGTAAAGGTGCCAGAGCCACAGTTTGAGGGACAAACAAAGGGCAAACTAGGCTCAAGCTACGTAAAACCTATCGTTCAAAAGATGGTTTTTGACGTGCTTACAAAGTATTTTGAAGAAAATCCTATCGAAGCAAGAGCGATAATGGATAAAGCTCTAATGGCAGCTCGTGGTCGCGAGGCCGCTAAAAAAGCTAGAGATTTAACTCGCAAAAAAGAGAGCATGAGCGTAGGCACGCTCCCTGGCAAACTAGCTGACTGCCAGAGCAAAGATCCAGTCATTAGCGAACTATATCTAGTGGAGGGCGACTCTGCTGGCGGTTCAGCAAAGCAAGGACGTGATAGAGTTTTTCAAGCGATATTACCGCTTAAGGGTAAAATTCTAAACGTTGAAAAGTCAAGACTAGATAAAATTTTAAAATCTGATGAGATAAAAAATATGATAACAGCGCTAGGCTGCGGTATCGGAGATGAATTTGACGCTGAAAAGCTTAGATATCATAAGATCATCATCATGACCGATGCTGACGTCGATGGTAGCCACATCCAGACGCTACTTTTAACATTCTTCTTTAGATTTTTAAATAAAGTTGTAGAAAACGGTCACATCTATCTAGCTCAGCCGCCACTTTACCGCTATAAAAAAGGTAAGAAAGAAATTTATCTAAAAGATGAAAAGGCGTTAAACGAATTTCTTATTGAAACTGGCATCGAGGGCGTTGATATAGAGGGCATTGGCAGTGCGGATTTGATTGATTTTTTAAAGATCGTTGCAGCTTATAGAAGCGTCTTAAAAGAGCTTGAAAAACGCTTTAATGTCCTTTCAGCGATCCGCTATATGATAGAAAATCCAGACATCGTCTCAAAAAGCTACAATGAAATTTTTGAAATTTTAAGAGACTTCTTAAAAGCTGAGGGTCACAACATCCTAAACCACTACGTTAGCGAAGATGAGGTTAGAATTTATGTCCAAACTGAAAGCGGCCTAGAAGAGCTTGTGGTAAATGAAAATTTATTTACAAATCCACTCTATGAAGAGGCGCTTTACATCAGCCAAAAGATAAAAGAGCGCGGCCTAGACTTGCATAGTGACGTTATAGACGTGCTTGATGAAGTAGAGAAAAATGCGAAAAAAGGTGCATATATCCAGCGTTACAAAGGTCTTGGTGAGATGAACCCTGAGCAGCTTTGGGAGACTACGATGAACCCTGAGAACAGAAGACTTTTAAAGATCGATATAAACGATGCTATAAGCGCTTCTGATACGTTTAATCTCTTCATGGGCGATGAGGTCGAGCCAAGAAGAAACTACATCCAAGATCACGCAAAAGACGTTAAACACTTGGATATATAAAAGAAAAAGGATAAAAAATGAGCGAAGAGATGAAGTATGGCGAGAAAATTTTAAAAGAATTTGACGTAGAGAGTGACCTTGAGGTCTGGGAAAATAAGCAAACAAGGGACTATGTCATAAAGATCACTCTGCCTGAGTTTTGCTGTCTTTGCCCTCGCTCTGGTTATCCTGACTTTGCGACTATATACCTTGAGTACATCCCTAACAAGCTAGTTGTCGAGCTAAAAGCGATAAAGCTTTATATAAATAGCTTTATGAACCGCAACATCAGCCACGAAGATAGTATAAATGAAATTTACTCTGTTTTAGAGAAAAAACTTGAGCCTAAATTTATGAAGATAGTTGGCGACTTTAACCCACGTGGAAATGTCCATACAGTTATCGAGATCAGCTCTGATCTAGTGGTAAAAAAGCCAGCTGAAGAGAAAGAATACGCTCCAAGAAGTAGGGAGAGAAGCTTTAGTGATAAGCCACGCGAGAGACGTAGCACAAGCGATCGCGCTAGCAGTAGAGGCAGCAGAGATGATAAATTTAAAAAAGATGACAAACCAAGAAGAAGCTCAAACAAAGAGGGCTTTAGAAAGATAAGCTACGCCGATGATAAGAAGCCAAAAGTAGTCAAAAAGGATAAATAATGATAAGTGCTAAGCTTATAGAACATATCTTTAAAGCAGCATCTATATCACGTTGGAACGACTATCCAAAGATGACAAATTTAGTCGAGCTTGACAAGCAGGCTCATAAATTTATCATCGCTTATTTCATAGCAAAACAAGAGCAAAATGCCGACATGAACTACATTATCGAGGCTGGAATTTTTGAGTTTTTAAGCAGGGTCGTAGTCACAGACATACGCCCTGACGTCTTTCACCACATCCAAAAGACAAAAAAAGAGCAGATAAATAGCTGGGTTTTAAGCAACCTTGAGACGCTCATCTCAGATATCGAGGACGGCGAGTTTTTGGAGAGGTTTAAAAACCACTATAAAAACGACAAAACTCACGAAAAAGAGCGCCTTATACTAAAAGCAGCAAGCTATCTTGCCACGAGGTGGGAATTTTCTATCGTCTATCAAACGAGCCAGTTTTTAAGCGACATCGACGAGCTTAAGGCGAAGGTTGAGGAGGAGATGGAGGATTATTACGAGTTAATTGGCGTTAGAAAGATCGCTATGAATCAAAAATTAGCCCGCCTTGTAGATCTAAGTGGCAGGTTAAGGTTTCAAAAGCGCTGGGCACAAACGCCACGCATCCCTGAAACTGCGGTCTTAGGACACATGTTAGTTGTTGCGATACTTAGCTACTTTTACTCACTAAAAGCAAAAGCTTGCAAAAAACGCTTAGAAAATAATTTCTTTTGCGCACTATTTCACGACCTACCAGAGAGCCTCACAAGAGATATCATAAGCCCTGTAAAATACGGCGTAAAGGGGCTAAATGAGATCATTAGCGAGTATGAGATGAGGCTTATTGATGAGAGGATTTTGCCATTTGTGCCTGAAAAGATAAAAGATGAGTTTAGCTACATCCTTGGCATCAGAAAAGATGGCGAGAAATTTATCAAAGATGAGTTTGAAAATAGGACATTCGAGCGCAAGATCATCTGTCACGAAGGGACTATGGAGAACGTAAATGAGGATAAATTTAACCCGATCGATGGCAAAGCGCTAAAATACTGCGACAAGCTCTCAGCCTACATCGAAGCTGGAATTTCTATAAGCTACGGCGTCAAGTCAAAAGAGCTAACCGATGGCTTTAATAATATGTATAAATTTTTTAGCGAAAAACCTAAGATCGATGGAGTGGATTTTTTAGAAATTTGCGATGATTTTAATGAGCATTTTGGTTTAGAAAGACCCCCTCTCAGATGACTGCGGCACACACTTAATACAAGTGCTCTGCTGTGTTCCCACCCTGAAGCGGTGCTCATAAAAAGCATTGCACAGGTCTAAGAAGGAGCTTCGCAATCATACAAAAACTATACTTAAATTTAGTTTTATAGTTACATTTTTAAAAATTTAGCTTTAAGAGTATATAATCTCACATAAATTTCACCAAAAGTAGGGCAATGTCAGGAAAGATCAAACTTCGTTTTTTATCGGCCTTTAGAGATTTTTTTGTCTATCATCACAAGTCTTTAGAGTTTCGTGCCAAAATTTTTGCTGCGATTATCTCGGCTAAATTTGACCCAGATGAGGATGATTTTTCCATCTTAAATGACATCGTAAGTGAAATTTATGAAAACGATCAGACTAGAAAAGACTTCTTAATCCAAACCGTTAGAGAGTACGTGGCAAGGGTTAAAAGAAGCGATAGGATCACGCTTGACACGCTTCTTTTAAGCATAGATAAAGATATGAAAGATCATAAAAGATATGCTAAAAAGATAGACTTTTCGCACCTTCGTCGCTTGATGAGTGGCTGCGAGGAGGAAATTTTAGTGCAGCAAAGGGTATATGAGTTTTTGATAAACGAGGTCAAACTCTACTCGCAAAGCGCTTAAATTTCATCCTAAATTTAATCAAAAATTTTTCGTGGCTTGTAGTTAAATTTTCTCGTTTTTTACCTTGATTTTCTCTATTTATCTAGCTAGTTTGGGCGATTCGTGACCAAAAATTTGAAACAACAATTCATCAGCTAAATTTACATTGATAAATGTGCATTATTTTGTGATAAACCTGTTGCTAAGATAAAAAATTAAGAGCATAGATTAGCCCGTTTTGTAACTTCTTAGTGGCACTTGCTTGCTACCCTGCAAAGGACAAGATATATGGCTTTTTAGAGAGTATATCTGCTCCATTATAAAAGAGAGTATCGACACAAAGCTAGGCAAAAACCGCCTACTTTGGCACGGAGCAAAGTAAATTTAAGCTGCTTTTTGCACGGCGGCTGAGTGGGTTATGATGTCGTGTAAATTTAGTTTGTCTTTTCTAAAAAAGCAAAGGCAAAGTCCGATGATGCTAAAGCCAGCAAATGCAAAGCAAATTTGGCGCAAGATCGCGTGAAAAAGGCTTAGTTTTTTGCCGGTTTGTAAATTTATGAGATAAATTTCTTGCGCCTTGTAGCCTGGAGTTTGCGCCTTTATGCTAAAAAAGAGGCACATTATAAATGATATGATGCTATTTACCACAAAGATTGCAAGCTGGTTGTTTAAAAAGTCCTCTTTGCCGCCAAGAACAAGATATGTGCTGATGTAAAATACTGGCATGCCGATGATGAAAAGATCGATGATAGAAGCCTTTACTCTAGCCCAGATCGGTGCGATTTTCGCCTTTTGTTTTGCCAAGTTACTTTCCTGTATTTATAAAAATTTGGCTAAATTTCTAGCCGTTATCATGCGTGGCGCAAAGCACAGTATAGACGTTATAAAGATCAAGCTTTTTTATCTCGCTTTTTAGCACGCCAAAACAGCCTATACACGCATAAACACTAAGAAAAAATAGCTCTTATTTTCGGTCCTTAGCAGGCGTTTTTTGCTAAATTCTTGCATCAAACTAGCTCAACGCCTTTGCCACTTGCCACTTCGCCGATCACGTAGCCATCGCTATTTGCTAGCACAGCATCTACGTTTTCTTTAGGCACAACAAGGATCATGCCAACGCCCATGTTAAATGTCCTCATCATCTCGCTATCTTCTACTTTTTGCGCGAGGATTTTAAAAATTTCAGGCGTTTTTATAGCGCTTTTTTGCACCTTCGCGCCAAGTCCGGCAGGGAAAACGCGAGGCAAGTTTTCAACTATGCCACCACCAGTTATATGCGCCATCGCTGTGATCTTGTCTTTTAATCTTAAAAAGTCGCTCACGTAAATTCTAGTTGGCTCAAGAAGCACGTCTATAAGTTTTTTATCACCCACTTTTTCATCAAATTTTAGCCCAAGCTCGCTTACAACCTTTCTTGCAAGCGAAAAGCCGTTTGAGTGCAGGCCGCTGCTAGGAAGTGCGACTAAAACGTCACCAGATTTTACAAATTTGCTCCTGTCGATCTCGTCAGCCTCAGCGATACCCACGGCAAATCCAGCAAGGTCAAAGTCGCCCTTTTCATACATCGACGGCATCTCGGCTGTCTCACCGCCTATCAGCGCGCACTGAGCCTTTTTGCAGCCATTTGCGATGCTTTTTACTACCTCTTTGGCGCTTTCTATCTCAAGCTTTGCAGTCGCGTAGTAGTCGAGGAAAAAGAGTGGTGTGGCGAAGTTGCAGATGAGGTCATTTACGCACATAGCGACTAGATCCTCGCCAACGCCGTCAAATTTCTTAGCGTCGATAGCTAGGCGAAGCTTCGTGCCAACGCCGTCTGTCGCGCCTAAAATGGCTGGATTTTTATATCCGCTTGGCAGTCTGACCGCACCTGAAAATGATCCGATGCCGCCTATGACGTTTGGTGTTTGCGTAGATTTTACGAAAGGCTTGATCGCCTCAACAAAGCTGTTTCCAGCATCTATATCGACTCCGGCATCTTTATAACTTATCATTTTCACCCTTTTGGTTATTTTTTAAAACTTTAGCCAAAAGTTGCTAAAATTGTTATCAATTTTCAAAAATGGAGCGAGTTTGCAGAAATTTCCAAACGCCTACGTTATCACAGGCTCGATCGCTAGCGGCAAAAGCACGGTTGTAAATTTACTAAAAGAGCGAGGTTTTAGCGTGATAGATGCGGACCTCATCGCGCACGAGCAGCTTGAAATTTGCAAACGTGAGATAGTAGAAGTTTTTGGCGAGCAAATTTTAGATGAGACTGGCAGGATAGATCGTAAGAAACTGGGTGATACCGTCTTTAACGAGCCAAAAAAGCTTAAAAATTTAGAGCAAATTTTACATCCAAAGATAAAGGCTGAAATTTTTTTCAAAGCTTCGCAATTTGAGCGCTTGGGGGAGATTTATTTTGTCGATATCCCTTTGTTTTTTGAAAAAAAGGAGCGTTACGCTGAGTTTAAAAATGTAGCCGTTATCTACGCGCCAAAAGAGCTTTTGCTAAGCCGTCTAATGAACCGAAATGCTCTAAATTTAGAAGCTGCAAAAGCTAGAGTAGAGTTTCAGATGGACATTGAGCAAAAGAAAAAAATGGCAAAATTTATTATCGATAATAGCAGCGACATGGAGAATTTAAAGCTCGAGCTAGAGAAATTTCTAAAGCAAATTTGCGCTATTTCTTGATAAATTTACTAGCAAATTTATATGTTTGCAAGCTCTCTTTATTACCCAAATTCCAGCTATCAAGCTCGGTTTTTACTAAATTTGGAAATTTCTTGCTTATATCTTTTAGAGCATTGCCAACCGACTTTCTAAGATACTCGCTATCGTCTTCTTTTAGGCTGGCTAGCCGCCTAATGGCCTCATCTGGGTTATCTTTAAAATAGGGCCTGTTTGTCCATATCCTAAGGCCCTCTGTTACGGCTCTTTTTGCATTTGCATTGCCATTTTTTAGCCATTCATCGATCGTTAAAAGTGCCTGCTCGTAGCCAATTTTCTTGCAAAACTCGTCAAACGCCTTTGCCAGCACCTCTTGAACCCTCCAGTTTTTATCCTTTGAAATCTGATCTCTCATAAACGACAAAATTTCTTCGCTATCTGATAAGTGCCCAAAGAGAAAAACCGCATACATCCGCACTTGATAGACATTCGAGCCGTATGCTAGGTATGCAAGCTTTTTGCAGTGCGCAGCTCCCTTTGCTTTATAGTCAGTCAAGGCCCTTTTTTCTTGCTCTTTAAAGCCATTTTCTATCAAAGAAAACTCTTTTTCTAAATTTAAGATGTAGTTTTTCAAAGTGGCTCCTTTAAATTTATTAATAACTCTTATCTAAATTTTAGTAAAATCACGCAAAAAATAAAAGGATGGCTCATGCAAGTCTCAAAATATAACGCTAGCGGCAACGATTTTGTCATATTTCACACATTTTTGAGCAAAGATAGAAGCGAGCTTGCAAGACAAATTTGCAGCCGAACAAACGGCGTGGGAGCTGACGGGCTCATCGTACTTTTGCCTTACGAAAAGGGCGTGAAATGGGAGTTTTACAACAGCGACGGAAGCTACGCTGCGATGTGTGGCAACGGCTCGCGCGCGGCTGCTAGATATGCCTATCTAAACGGGCTTGTGAGTTCAAGCGAATTTGCCTTGCTGACTGGTAGCGGCGAGGTGATGGCAAGCGTGAAAGGTGAGTGCGTCGAGGTCGTGCTAACAAGTCCAAAAATTTTAAGCAAACCACTAAATGAAGGTGTCAAAACTTGGTACTTTTACGATACTGGTGTGCCGCATCTTGTAAATTTCACGCAAAATTTAGATGAATTTGACGTCAAAGAGTACAGGGCGCTTCGTCAAAAATACAATGCAAATGTAAATTTAGCCAAATTTGATGGCGGAGTTTTAAAAGTAAGAACCTACGAAAGGGGCGTGGAGGACGAGACGCTAGCTTGTGGCACTGGCATGGCGGCTTGCTTTTACGGCGCTACTTTAAATTTAAACGCAGCGCAAAGCCTAAAAGTCTATCCAAAAAGCGGAGCGGAGCTTGGACTTAGGCTAGAAAACGGCAAAATCTTATTTAGCGGAGCGGTGAAACACTGCTTTGATACGAGTATCGAAATTTAGCTTTTAGAGCGAGCTTCTAACGCTTGCTTTGTGGTTAGTCAGAGCAAGTAAATTTTCAAATTTATATCACTAAATTTGCGCTCAACAACCGAACTAAATTTGCAGCGGTACTGATTAAAATTTAAATACAAACCATTTAAGAGTTTAGCTACTTAAATATCTCAAGAATTAATTTATGAAATTTAGTGGGGTGAAAAAATCTCCGCCGAAATTTTATTTACTGAAGCTTTGAAATACTGCTTTGATACGAGTTCTAAATTTAGCTATTTTGGCTGCTGGTAGTTAAATTTGGCTAGTAGTTTGTAAAAGTCGCGGGTAGTAAATTAAAACAAAGAGTTCTATAGAGATTTTGTTATTAAAATTTAAAGTGTATAAAAAAGAAGATCTCCGCCGAAGCGGAGAAAAGGTGTTATTTCAAAGCATCTTTTGCTTGTTTTGCAAGTGCCGCAAATGCCTTCGCGTCATTCATAGCTAGATCAGCTAAAATTTTTCTATCAAGTTCGATCTTAGCTTTATTTAAGCCGTTGATAAATCTTGAATAGCTAATGTCGTTTAGTCTGCAAGCTGCGTTGATACGAACGATCCATAAACGTCTGAAATCACGTTTTTTCTGGCGTCTGTCGCGGTATGCATAAACTAAACTTCTCTCTAGTTGCTCTTTAGCTTTTCTAAAGTGTTTATGTCTAGCACTGAAAAAGCCACGTGCTAGCTTTAAAACTTTCTTATGGCGTCTTCTTCTAACTACGCCTGTTTTTACTCTTGCCATATTTATCCTTTTACAAATTGGCGCTCACGAAGTGAGTCTTGCCCCTAAATTTGGGGGAGTTTGAATGACTTTTTGTCAAAAACTTAAATCTACAGCTGCTTATACGCCGAGCATTTTGCGAACGGCTGGGACATTTGTGCTGTCCACGTATTTTGGGCCACGCAAATCTCTCATACGCTTAGTAGGTTTTTTTGTTAAGATGTGGCTTCTAAAAGCAGAGCCTCTTTTTATCTTATTTTTACCTACTTTAAAGCGCTTAGCAGCACCGCGAACGGTTTTCATCTTTGGCATGCTAATCCTTTTTGAAATTTTATACGCAAGTGCGTAAGGTTTGGATTATAGCGAAAAATCCTTTAGAAAATTTAAATTTCACTTAGACAAATTTGCAATAAATTTACATTAAACTTAAAAGAATTTTAAAATTTATAATTAAATTATTAAATTTGGCATATAATCACATATAAGAAATTTATTTTACTAAAGGAGTAAAAATGAAAGGGAAAATTCTCGCATCAATCGTCGCTATGAGTGCGATTTTAGGCACAAGTAGCTTGGCATGCACTACCATTTTAGTAGGAGATAAAGCTTCAAACGACGGCTCTATGCTAGTGGCTAGAAGCGCTGATAGCAAGGCTATAAAGGCTCAAGTCTTTTTGATACACCCAGCTACGAAAAACCAAACTGGCATGCACAGCTCAAAGGCACATGACGGCGCAAATGACTTTACATATCCGCTCCCAAAAGATGGCATGAGATACACAACTATCGCAAACTCACACACAAAACTTCACGGTGCAGTCGGCTACAACGAGGCTGGCGTTGGACTTAGTGGCACTGAGACCATCTACGCAAAAGATGAGCTTTTAAAAGTTGATCCATACAACGAAGAGACTGGCATCACAGAAGATGACATCCCAGACGTGCTTTTGCCGCGCATCAAAAGTGCAAAAGAGGGCGTTAAGCTTCTTGGCGAGATAGTTGAGACAAAAGGTGCTGGCGAGGGCTTTGGCGTGGTATTTGTCGATGCAAATGAGCTTTGGTACTTTGAAACTGGCACAGGCCATAAGTGGATCGCTTCAAAGATCCCACAAGATGAGTACTTCGTCACTGCAAACCAAGGCCGCCTTCACGCTTATAAAGAGAATGATCCAAATTTCATGGGCGCAAAAGATGTCATCAAATTTGCGATCGATAACAAGACTTATGACCCTGCAAAAGATGGCGAATTTAACTTCACAAAGGCCTATACAAGGGATGATGAGAGAGATGTGACTTACAACTATCCACGTGTTTGCTGGGTGCAAAGCATGTTTAACCCAAGTCTAAAACAAGACTTCGCTGACGGTCAGAAATTTCCAGTATTTTTAAAACCAGAGAAAAAACTAAGTGTAGAAGATCTAAAAGCTGCGATGAGAGCCCACTACGACGGCACTGCGTTTGATAACTACGCTAGCAAAGATGAAGATAAGAAAAACATCTACCGCGCTATAAGCGTCTTTAGAACGTATGAGTCTCACGTCATGCAGGTGCGCCCGTGGCTACCAAAAGAGATCGGCCGCGTGACCTACGTCGCTCTTGGTATGGCTGATCTTAGCGTTTATTTGCCGTATTACGAGGGGCTTGATGGCTTTATAAAAGGCTACTCTGATGGCTCATACGACGCTGATGACACTTCGATATACTGGGTTTATAGAAAGCTTCAAACCCTTGTGATGACTGATTATGAGAAGTATTCGCCAGTGGTTAAAGAGGCCTACGCTAAATTTGAAAAAGAGTTGGCGGTAAAACAGGCTAAATTTGAAGATGAGTACGTCAAACTTTATAAAAAAGATAAGAAAAAAGCTGACAAACTCTTAAATGAATTTAGCCAAAAGACTATGCAAGAGGCTAAGGATTTAACCCAGGAGCTTACAAACAAGGTCTTTACTATGCTTACAGCTGATATGGACGCTAAGCTAAAATCCCTAAATAAAGGTAAAAAAGACTAAAAACTCTGGGCGTGAAATTTAGTAGCGCCCAAACTTTAAACAAAAATTTGGCAAAGAGCGTTTATAATGCGACAAAAATTCACTACAAAGGAAAAACGCTGATGCCTTGTCCCATGCATAAAGCTCGTTAATCTCGGCAAAAAACATATCAGCGATTTTCAAAAAACACGCAAATTTTTAAACAATTTTACATTTTTTCACATTGAGATAAATCCATTTTTGCTAGCAGGTCCGCTGCATTGTAACTGCATTTTTAATAGCAAAGCTAAACAATGCTTGAAATTTGGCAAGGATCTTTTTAGCAGGGCTTTTTATAAATTTTACTTTAGTTTAAGAAGAAGTGGGTGTCATCCACCGTATTTTGGGTGACCCAGACTTGTGCGCAGCGCAACAACATTGAACGTGCTGGTGGTTTGGGTCGAAGGGATATACCCGCATAAAAATATTCAAGGTTGCTGCGCCTTGCGCAGTTTTAATTAAAAATAGAAATTTATAAAGGATAAAAATGATAAAAAGTTATGTTTTAGGTTTTCCAAGAATCGGAGAGAAAAGAGAGTTAAAGCGCGCATTAGAGGGCTTTTGGGCTGGTAAAGAGGGCTTTAGCGAAGAGAATTTGCAAGAGACTGCAAAGACGCTTCGCCAAAGACACTGGAAATATCAACAAGACGCTGGCATTTCGGCTATTAGCGTTAATGATTTTTCATTTTACGACCTAATGCTTGATAACATCATTGCTTTTGGCGCTACGCCTCCAAGATTTGCAAATTTAAGCGGCTTGGAGCAATATTTTGCTTGCTCAAGAGGCAACAAAAGTGGCGTTGCGATGGAGATGACAAAGTGGTTTAACACAAACTACCACTACATCGTGCCAGAGCTTAGTAGCGAGAGTAAATTTAGCCTAAAAGCGGACAAAATTTTAAATGAATACAAAGAGGCGAAGGCTAACGGCGTAAAAGGCAAGGTAAATTTGATCGGCCCTATCACATTTTTGGCTCTTTCAAAGACGACTGACGGCAGCTGCCCATTTAAGCATCTTGACGCGCTTGTAGGCGAGTACAAAAAGCTACTTGAGCAAATTTCTAAGCTTGATGATGAAATTTTAGTGCAGTTTGACGAGCCGATCTTTGTAACAGACAAAAATGAAAGCGACCTTTTGCCACTTATCACAAAGGTTTATAACGAGCTAACAGGCGTTGCTAGCAACATCAAGATCGTGTTTGCGACATATTTTGAGCATGCGATCAAGGCAGTTAGCGAAGTGGCTAAAACTAAAATTTATGGCATCGCACTTGACTTCATCCACGGCAAGAGAAATTTCGAAGCACTTGAGACTATCAAAAATAGCCACTTGACACTATTTGCTGGCGTGATCGACGGCAGAAATATCTGGAAAAGCAACATCGATGATAAGGTAAAACTTGTAGGTGAAATTTCAGAAAAAATAGGTGGCAAAGACTTTTACATCGGCACTTCATGCTCGCTTCTTCACGTGCCATACACGCTAAAATATGAAGAAAATTTAAATCCTGAGATCAAAAGCTGGCTAAGCTTTGCGGTCGATAAGCTTGATGAGATCAAGATAATCACAAAACTAGCAAATGGCGAGAAGCTTGATGAGAGCGAAACAAAAATTTACGAAGAGAACAAAAATGCTGTTAAAACTCGCGCCACTTCAAAGCTCATCCACTCTGAAAGCGTTCAAAACCGCGTTAAAAATTTAAGCAAATTTGAGCGTGATGAGAAATTTGAAGACCGCATCAAAATTCAACGCGAAACGCTAAACTACGGCATCTTGCCAACAACAACGATAGGTAGCTTCCCTCAAACGGTTGATCTTCGCGTACTTCGCCAAAATTTCAAAAAAGGCGAGATCGACGCGGCCGCTTATGAAGCAGGCATCAAAAAATATATCGATCACTGCGTGAAATTCCAAGAAGATATCGGCCTAGACGTGCTAGTACACGGCGAGCCAGAGAGAAACGACATGGTCGAGTACTTTGGCGAGCAGATCAGCGGATACGCATTTAGCCAAAATGGCTGGGTACAAAGCTACGGCAGCCGCTGCGTCAAGCCACCACTTCTCTTTGGTGACGTAAGCCGCCCAGAGCCGATGACTGTTAAGTGGATGAAATATGCTCAAAGTATCACAAAACACGTAATGAAGGGCATGCTAACTGGACCTGTGACTATGCTAAACTGGAGCTTTGTGCGTGATGATCTTCCAAGAAGTGAGGTTGCAAAACAGCTTGCACTTTGTATCTATGACGAGATTGCAGACCTTCAAAATGCGGGCATCAGAGTGATCCAAGTCGATGAGGCAGCGTTTAAAGAGGGCTATCCGCTAAGAGCTGAAAATATCCCAGCTTATGAGAAATTTGCGGTTGATTGCTTCAAGCTTTCAGTAAGCTCGGCTGAGGCAAAAACTCAGATCCACACGCATATGTGCTACTCTGAATTTAACGATATTATTAAGACTATTGAGGCAATGGACGCTGATGTTATCAGTATCGAGACTGCAAGAAGTGGCAACGAGCTACTTAAAATTTTCAAAGCCGTTGGCTACAAACAAGAGGTCGGACCTGGCGTATACGACATCCACAGCCCGCGCGTGCCAAGTGTCGAGGAGATCGTCGCTCAGATCAAAGCTCTGCTTGAAGTCTTGCCAAAAGAGCAACTCTGGATCAACCCAGACTGCGGCCTAAAAACGCGTAAATGGGAAGAGGTCGAGCCAAGCCTTAAAAACATGGTAGAAGCTGTCAAGATCGTAAGAGGTCTATAATACAAATTTTTAGCGTCTAGCAAGCCTAGGCGCTAAACTCCATTTAAATTTCAAAAAAGTTAGAAAATGTTAAAAGATAAGATCATAAACAATGAAAGTGGCATAGTGCTTTACGGCCTAACGCCGCCAAAGGCTGAATTTGACGAGGCAAAGCTTAAAGAGATCGCTGCAAAATGGGATAAGAGGATCACAGACGTGCAGGCTGACGGCTTGGTACTTTACGAGATCCAAGACGAAAGTAGCCGCATAAAAAGCGAGCGAACTTTTGAATTTAGCGATACATTAAGCCCTGAAATTTACTATTCAAAATATCTAAATTTAAAGACGCCAAGCATCTTTTATAGGGTCGCGAACAAATATAATGAGAGTGAATTTAGAGCAAATTTAGCCAAAAGTAGTAGCGATATAAATGTCTTTGTTGGCGTTGCTTCTGGTAAAGTAGAGCCTAAAATGAGCTTAGAGCGTGCTTATGAGATCGCTAGAGATGAGTTTAAAGAGCTTGTAGTAGGCGGTGTTTGTATAGCTGAGAGGCACGCTAAAAAGGGCGATGAAGAGCAAAGGATGAGCCAAAAGGCCAAAATGGGGGCGAAATTTTTCATCTCGCAGGCGGTTTTTGATATAAATTTGGCTAAAAATTTACTAACAAGCGTGGCAAAAAGCGGGTTAAATTTGCCTATTATTTTGACATTTACTACTTGCGGCACGCCAAAAACGCTAGAATTTATCAAGTGGCTAGGCATAAGCGTTGATAAAAAGAGCGAAAAAAGGATGCTTGAATGTGATGATTTTTTAGCTATGGCATCGCAAATTTGCCTTGAAAATTTCGCAGAGCTTTATGAATTTGCCAAAAAGCTTGGTATAAACGTCGGCGTCAATGTTGAAAGTGTCATGGCAAAACGCGCCGAGATCGAAGCGAGCCTTGAGCTAACAAAAAGTATAAGAGAGTTGGTGTAAAGCCAGCTCTTGCTATAAATTTCTACAAATTCTTTCTTGATGGTGCAATGCCGTCACAAATCCACACAAAAAAGTCGTTATAATTATTGATTTTGGTATAGGCTAAAAAGCGATAACGTGGCATGCAGACCATTTTAAAGGTCTATTGGCTGACACTTGGCAAATTTCAAAAAACTGCTATAGCAAAAATGATATGGCTTTATGTAAGAAATTTGACGAGATATACGAATACGGCAAACTGCTAAGAGAAAAAAGGCGCTGCTTTGGCAAGGCAAATTTATCAAAGCTGCCCGAAAAATCGTTGAAGTCAAAATAGCCAAACAAGGCAAGAGTTTTTGCAAATTTAAGAAAATTTGATCCAAAAGTATAGAAATTTGCCCCTCAAATAAGATCTAAATTTGACTAAACCCCTCACTCCACTTTATATCCAGTGCCTCGCACGGTTTTTAAGCAGATGGCGGGGATTTTTGCTCTTATCTCTCGCACGAGCGATCTTGTGCGGTCTTGCGATAAGGTTTCGTTTTTATATAGGTGATGATCTATCTCGTCGTAGGTAACGACGTGGGGCGAGTTTTTGCATAAAATTTCAAGTAGCTGTCTCTCTTTTTTTTGCCAAGGTAGATGACCTCGTCCTCTTTTCTTATACACTGGGAGTTTTTGTCAAAGATTTAGCTCAAATTTAGAGCCTAAAAGCACCTTGCAAAGCCTAAAAACGTGAAATAAAAACTATTCAGGGCAAAATGGCTTAATGATAAAATCATTAACCCTAGCGTAGTAAATCCTCTTAAAAACGCTAGGGACGCTAATGCCCCGCAAAAGCATAATGGGAGTGATATTTTGGCTATCTCTTATAAATTTAACCAGATCAAGGTTTAAATTTCTAGCCTTTACGTCAAAAACGTACAGGTCATATCTGTTGCCGCGCTCAAAGTCCTTGATGACTTCGCTAGTGCTTTTTAGCTGCATCATCCTAAACCCAAAGCGGTAAAGCGATGCATTTAGGATGACATTTTGCTCAAAGTTGCTTGAGAGCAGCAAGATCTTCTTCATCAGCCAGCTAGACCGCCACCGGCTGGTTTTTTGGCGTCTTTTTCAGCCTTTTGTTTTAAAAATTCCTCTTCGTCTTTTGTAGGTTTGTACTCATCTTTAAAGAATTTTTGTTTAGTTTCGATCCTCTTTTCAAGCATCTTTTTATCATAAATTTTATATGACGGCTTCCAATACTCAAGATAGTTTCTAAAGCCAGCGCTGTGACCTGCGTCATAGTGGCAGCTTACACATTTTAGCTCTTTATCGCTGCCAAGAAGCTTTTTGTAGTGCGCGTGCATCTTTTGAGCTTGCGCTGAAGTGTTGTTACTATCTATCACGTTTGTGTGGCAGCTTGTGCAGCCGTTGTCAAAGACGAAATGCTCGCGGTTTTTGAGGTTTTTGTGCCAATCAATCGCATTAGGATCGCCAAAGAAATGCACCCAGCCCTCTAAAATGCCGTTTTTCGCCTTTGTTAGGGCGTATTTTGCGATGTTGTCATGTGGTATGTGACAATCCACGCATCTTGCTTTGATGCCGGTTTTGCCATTGCCGCTGTGGATGTCGTCGTTGTAGGCGATCACCATAGGATCCATCTCGTGGCAAACTACGCAGAATTTATCCCCACTCGTCTCATCAAGCGCATAATGAACTGGCAGAACGACTAAAAATCCAACAATTCCGCTTATGAAAATTATAAGTGCTAGTAATTTTTTTGAAATTTTCATGGTGTTACTCCGTTCATCCATTGTGGCACCTCGTGTTCATGGCACTCAGAGCACATGTTTGTAGATGGTTTGTGCTCGTTGTGGCACTCGTCGCAGTACAAAGTCGGACCATCGTGAACAGAGTTGTGAGGATTTGCCTTTAGAGTATCCATAAATTTTAGCCTCTGGGCTAAGAGCTTTTTACTCTTGTGACAGGATAGGCAGCCAGCGTCGCCGATCGCTTTAAATTTGCTAGGATCATCGCCCTGGTTTTGGTGACAATCAACGCAGTCAAAGCTTAGATGTTCGTGATGAGGTTTGATCTTATATTTGGCTCGTAGCTCATCAGAGACTGCTACTTTTGTGACGTTTAGATCGCCCTTTGGCATATCGGCACCAAAGAGATGAAGCGAAAATAAACAGGCAAAAATAGCGATGAATTTAAGCTTATTCATACCCTTTTCCTTTCTATTAAGATTTTATAAACATCAAATTTCAATGGAAAACTAATATTTTTACTTAAACTTATTTTTATAAAATTATAGTCTTCGCTTGATTAAATCTGCATTAATAATAATTTAGTGTGCCAAAAGAGGCACACTAAATTTAGATATTTTCTCCAGCGATCATGCCAAATACTATACAATCAGTGATCGCAACAGTGCCTAAGCGGCTTGCCCCGTGCGTACCACCAGTGATCTCGCCAGCTGCGTAAAGGCCTGGTATTGGCTTGCCAGTCTTGCTTGATAATACTTGCGCTTTTTCGTTGATCTTTAGGCCGCCCATTGTGTGGTGAGGTTTTGGAGATAGGCGGATGACGTAAAATGGACCAGCTTCGTTGATCTCAGAAAGCGCACTCTCTTGCTTGCCAAATTCATCTTTTTTGGCTTTTACGCCCTCATTATATTTTTTGACCGTCTCTTTTAGCGCATCAGCTGGGACGCCGTATTTGCTGGCGATCTCATCTAGGCTCTTGCACTCGCCAACTAGCTTGCCGCTACTCATGCCTTTGCTTATGATCTCTTCGCTAAGGTCTTTAAAAGCCATCTTTGTATCGGCAAATGTGATAGGGAATTTATCAGGTGCAGCTCTTAAAATTTTAAACTCAGCGTCCGCTCTTGTCTTGCGATCAGCCAGCTCGTTCATGAAGCGCTTGCCAGTTCTTACGTCTACTGCGATGCCGTATTTAAATGTACCTTGTTGAGTTAGGATAGGAGCTGTGCCAAAGCCTTTCTCATCTGGGCTCGCCCATGGACCAAACTGGATCCAATCTACTTGCACAGGGTATGCGCCAAGCTCAAATGCCTTTAAAAGCACGCCAGCTGTCGCACCTGCGTGGTTTGTGCTATCGACGTTGTCTGGGATACGTGGGTCTTGAAGCTTTCTAAACGCCTTATCCCTGCAAAAGCCACCAGCTGCAAGGATGACGCCTTTGTTTGCTTTTATCGTTTTTTTGGTGCCACTTGTGTTCTCTAAGTCGTCGTTA
This sequence comes from Campylobacter concisus, assembly GCF_003048985.1. Taxonomy (GTDB): domain Bacteria; phylum Campylobacterota; class Campylobacteria; order Campylobacterales; family Campylobacteraceae; genus Campylobacter_A; species Campylobacter_A concisus_AY. Next base: position 132,562 of record NZ_PIRS01000002.1, on the reverse strand, counting down.
TAAAGTTTATCATCAAATTTATACTCTTCTCTTACCGCAACACCCACTACTTTGCCGTTCTCATCGACAATAAAGTCGTCAAATTTTGTTCTTCTTACTAGCTTGCAGCCATCTGTTTTTTCAAATTTCTCAAGCATAGGCTGGATGTAGCCTGAGCCGCTGTCGTTTGTCGTAAGCATTGATCTAGCCACGCTGTGACCGCCAAAGTGAGCGCAGTGATCCATCTTAAACTGAACGCCACAATCTACTAGGAAGTTAAATGACTCCATCGCGCGATTAGCTATGGTCTCAAGTAGCTCTGGGTGGTTTAGCCCAAGGCCTGCTTTTAGGCAGTCTTCGATAAATAGCTCTTTGCTATCTTTTATGCCAGTTTTTTCCTGGACTGGATTTACTGGAACAGCCATACCGCCGCCATTTATGACAGAGTTACCGCCGATCCTGCCCATTTTTTCTATGATCAAGACCTTGTTTCCTTTTTTAGCTGCGCTAAGGCCAGCTGCAAGCCCAGCAAATCCAGAACCGATGATGACAACATCATATTCTTCGTCAAATTTGACATCTTTTGCATCTATAGCAGAAGCTTGTGCATTTACAGCACCTAAAGCCAAAGCACCAGCACCTGCAACACTCATCTTAAGCATTTCACGTCTTGAAATTTGCTTCATAAGATCTCCTTTTGGATAAAATTTTGTTTCTCCATGAGAATTATACAAGGATAGTATGAGAACAATATGAGAAATAATAAAAAATATATTGCCATTATTTCGGTAAGAAAAGAAAATTTGTTAGTAAAAATTAATATTACCTTGAATATATAAATTTATCTTTTAGTAATAAAATTTATATAAGGTAAGAGAAATAAAGCATTTGCATTTTAAAGAAAAGGATAATTAAGCTAAATAAAAAGGAAAATAAAATATAATCCCAAATCTTTGGTCCCGTAGCTCAGTTGGTAGAGCACTACCTTGACATGGTAGTGGTCGATGGTTCGAGTCCATTCGGGGCCACCATTTTTATATCAAATTCTCCAAAATACAAAATCCAAAAAATAAATTTAAAAAATATTTTTTGTAACTCTACCATTTTTAAATTTTCAACTAAATCCCTAAAATACAGCAAATTTTTACTAAATTTAACTCAAAAATTTACAACTTCACATTTCTAAAATGTCACAACTGTACCAAAGTACAATAGCTATAAAATAAAATTTTTACTTATAATTGACAACATAAAAATACGCAAAGGGGAAATACTATGAGTAAAGTTAAAGGACTAATCAAATCAATAATCGGCACGGATGCCATCGTCGCAGTTGATGCTAATGGAAATCAAAGAACTCTAAAAGCAGGCGACGTGATCTATGACAATGAGGTCATAAAAGAGCAAGACGGCGTAAAGGTCGAGGTGCAAGCTGCGCAAACTCAAAATGAAAAAGCTAGCGATGAGACTGGCAAAGAGATAGCATCACTACAAGAGCAATTATTAAATGGTAAAAATATCTCTGATCTTGAAGAGACTGCAGCTGGTGGTAATGCCTCAGCAGGTGGTAGCAATAGTGGAGATGGTGTTAGCCTTGGTGCTGCTAGCTTTGCGCAAGGCGGTCACTACTCAAACATCAATGCAAATTTTGAAAACCTAAGCTCTCAAGCAAATGCAAGTGCAGAGGCTTTTACAAATGTAAGCGGTGGCGCAAGCGAGGAGGGCTTTAGTCTTGATACACTTGCAGCTGCGATAGACAATGCATATAACAATATATTGCCACAGCCACTAGAAGTATCTGTCACAGCAGTTGATGATAACGTAGTAACTGGTAATACAGATCAGGCAGTAAGCAGCAACCTTGACATCGAGGGCAATATCTTAGAGCATGAAAATTCACAAAGAACAGGTCTGCATATCACAAACGATAATACTCCAACTTTGGTAGGCAAGGCTACTTCAAACGCTACTATAAGCATATTTGATGGTGAAGGTGAAAATGCACCACTACTTGGTACGACAACTGCTGATAATGATGGCAACTGGTCATATACTCCAACTTCGCCTTTAGCTGATGGAGATCATAAATTTACGATTGAAGCTAGCAAAGTAGCTGCAAACGGCGAAGAGCTAAAAGCTACTAGCACACAAGAGATAACTGTTGATACAAACAATAACACCTTGTCTATCACAAAAATATCTACTGATGACTTTCCTGATATAACATACGATGGTATAGAAAAAGAAAAAAATAGAGAATATGACTTATCACCAAGTATCGAGGGTAAGGCAGAGCCATTTGCTGATATAAATTTAGTCATCACAAAAGCTGAAGTTGTTTACAATGATGGCTTAGGTAGCTCTTGGGTAGAGCAAGGCAACGAAGCTCATGTAGTTGAAAGACTAAGTGCTAGGGCTGATGCTGATGGTAACTGGAGAGCTGAGAGTAGTGTGTTGGATAATAGTGGTACTAACAAATATACAGTTCAAGCCTCATCAGTAGATGAAGCTGGTAACCAATATTCAGAGCCTCAAGCAACTACATTCTATATGCCACTTGAGCCTATAGAACTTGCCCCAACAGACCACCTATAATCACAAATTTAATGTGGAGAGAGCTCTCTCCACGACTCTTAAATTTACTTCAAATACTCTTTTACGTCGTACTCTTTGCCAGTGTCGTGATCTTTTAAAAGTTTAGCCACGACTGGGCTTAGAAGTATTATGGCGATTAAATTTGGCACGACCATAAGTCCGTTAAACATATCGGCTAAGCTCCAGACAAAATCAACCTTTTGCAAGCTGCCTAAAAAGACAAAAACAACAACTAAAATTTTAAAAATTTTAACCGCCTTTGCGCCAAAAAGGTAGCGTACATTGATCTCAGCGAAGTAGTACCAGCCAATGATCGTCGTAAATGCAAAGAAAAATAGGCAGATCGCCACGAAGCTATAACCGCCAGTTTTGCCAAAGATATGTGACGAAAACGCCTCTTGCACCAAGGTGATGCCAGTAAAGACTGCCTTGCCGTTTTCAAAGCTGATGACGTTTGCGGTTAGCACCACAAAAACGGTTATATTTAAGATGACAAAGGTGTCTATAAAGACGCTCATTATGCCAAGGACGGCTTGATCGACCGGGTGTTTGACGTTTGCAGCAGCGTGTGCGTGCGGAGTAGAGCCCATGCCAGCTTCGTTGCTAAAAAGTCCCCTTGCGATGCCGTATCTCATAGCAGCTGCGATGCTAGCGCCAGTTGCGCCGCCCCAAGCAGCAGAAGGATCAAATGCAGCTCTAAAGATTAGTGAGATCGCCTCTGGGATTTGGTGAAAATTTAAAGCGATGATAACCACGCCAACAACGATGTAAAGTAGCGCCATTAGTGGCACGATCTTTTCAGCGACCCTTGCGATCGCTTTTACGCCGCCTATAAAGATGACTGCGCAGACTACGGCTAAAAACGCCCCTGTTAGCCACTGTGGTATGCCAAAAGCGCCACTAAAGCCGTCTGATATGGAGTTTGCCTGAACCATGTTGCCGATAAAGCCAAGTGCGATGATGATAGCGATAGCGAAAAATCCAGCTAGAAATTTCGCCCATTTGCCCTTTAAGCCGCGGCTTATGTAAAAGGCTGGACCGCCTATCGTGTGACCGCTGTCATCTTTGGTGCGGTAAATTTGAGCGAGGCAAATTTCAGCAAAATTTGTAGCCATGCCCAAAAAGGCTGCGCACCACATCCAAAATATGGCTCCAGGACCGCCCATGATAAGAGCTGTCGTCGCACCCACTAGGTTACCCGTGCCAACTTGCGCTGCGATAGCGGTTGCGACTGCCTGAAACGAGCTCATACCAGCCTTGCCAGCAGCCTCGCCGTGAAGTGAGAAATTTCCAAAAAGCTTGCCTAAACCCATCTTAAATTTAAAAATTTGAACAAAGCCAAGTCTAATGGTAAAAAATAGTCCAGTGCCGCAAAGTAGGGCGATGAGGAAGTATGGACCCCAAAGAAATGAATTTATACTTTCAACGCAGTTATTTAAAATTTCAGCAAAATTTGTAGGCATTTTTTAACTTTCGTGATTGATTTGGATTTGAGAAGTATATTTGAAAAAATATAAAATTTAAATTAATAGCTAAAAAATCATGCCCAAGCTAAATTTTTACAAATGCGCCCTGCAAAACCACGCTTGAATAGTAGTAAAAGCTGTAAAATAGCCTATCGTCATAGCTTAGCTCGTCTTGATCCACGATATCAAGATACTTTGGCTCTAGCATTTGCTCCATTTTAGTAAGCGGCTTTGCATGATCCATTTGTTCTACTTTTTCGCAAATTTCAAGCATAAGCTTAAAAAAGACTTCGAGCTTACGTGAGATAAATTTAGCTGCCTCGCCTTTTTCGTCTAGCGCACTTTTATAAATTCGCACTAGAAAAACGAGTGCAAAGGGCGTGGCGTGCCAAAAAGTCTCTTGATACTCGCACTGAGCCACTATCTCATCAAGCAGGTCGGCAAGCTCATTTTCATCAAATTTGGTCTTTTTCACAGCCTTTGTAAGTGTGTTTAAAATTTGCGCAAAAAGCTCCGCCGTGCCGTAACTGCAGCTTAGTCTATCCCATGGCACGTCTTTTAGTTTTAAATTTGCGATATATTCTAAATTTTGCTCGACCATTTGCGCACCTTTTTAAATTTTGAAAGAGTAAAGCCTAAAATTTAGCCCTTTGACCTTATCTTTTCTAACCACTCATTTAGCGTTTTTTCAAAGCCTATGCCCTTGCTTTTGTAAAAAACGAGCGGTTTTTCTAGGTATTTTTGCTCGACCCAGCCGCCAAAATCATGCGGATAAAGGTAGTCTTTGCTCTCTTTTGTGTGATTTTTAAGATATGGCGGGATCTTTAAAATTTCTTCGCTTTGCACGTATCGTAGGGCGGCATTTATCGCGTTGTAGCTGGAGTTTGACTTTGGCGAGCTAGCTAAATAGACGGCGCATTGAGCCAGTATGATCCTAGCCTCTGGAAAGCCTATCTCTTTTACCGCGCTTAGCGTACTGGCGGCTAAATTTAGCGCATTTGGGTTTGCATTGCCGATGTCTTCACTGGCAAATATCGCCATGCGTCTTGCGATGAAGTCAGCGCTCTCACCAGAGTCTATGAGCCTTGCAAGGTAGTATATGACGGCGTTTTCGTCGCTTCCACGCAGGCTTTTTATAAAGGCACTTGCTAGCTCGTAGTGCGTGTCATCCTCTTTTGCCCCTTCTTTTAGGGCGTTTTGGCGAAGTGTTTTTAAATTTTCTAAGCTCACATTTTCATCAAGCGTGACGGCAAATTCGAGTAAATTTAGCATAGCTCTTGCGTCGCCGCCGCTACTTTTAAAAAGATACTCTTTGGCATCTTCATCTATGCTAAATGAAATTTGCTCCCTTATCTTGGCTAAAAGCTCTTCAAAATCGCTACTACTAAGCGGTCTAAACTCAAAGAGCATCGAGCGGCTTCTGATGCCTGAGCTTAGCGTGAAAAAGGGATTTTCGGTACTTGCACCGATAACTAGGGCTTTGTAGTTTTCCATAGGGATCAAAAGCGCTTCTTGTTGGGTTTTGCTAAGGCGGTGGATCTCGTCTATGAAAAAGAGCGGTTTATTTAGGGCGTTTTCGTAGTTTTTTAAAATTTTACGAAAGTCATCTATCTTTAAATTTCCGCCGTCAAACTCGTAAAAGTCGTAGTTTGCCCCACTCGCCACGGCTCTTGCAAAGCTAGTCTTGCCACAGCCTGCTGGACCATAAAATATGGAGTGCGGAATCTTTTGCGTAGCTATAAATTTTAAAAAAGCCGCTTTAACCGCCTTTTGACCGCAAATTTCATCCAAGTTTTTTGGTCTAAACATCAGTGCAAGTGAGCTCAAATTTACTCCTTTACCGCTTTTGGCAAAATTTTGGCCTTTGCGCTAAGGCTCTCTATCTTTAGCTCGTAAATTTTCATATTTTTTAGCCCATACTCTGCCGCCACGTCAAAGGTGCTCATCGCGTAGGCGGTGTATTTAAGGCTTAGAATTTTTAAAATTTCATATCTTTTGGCCTCATCTATCACTTCGTAGGCTCTTGTTTTTGCGATGGCGCTTTTGTATTCAGTCGTAAAGACCTTGCCGCCAAGCGCCTTGCCGTCGTCTTTTATCATTTCTAGCTCGCTATCATTTAGGTGCGGGACTTTATTAAAGCTAACGCAGACAAACTCCACTTTTCGCCCATTTTGTAGCAGTTTTGCCTTGCTACCAGCGGTCGCTCCGTGCACAAAAATGCTCTCACCAACCCTAACAGGCGAGATAGGCACGCTAAAAATTTCTCCCTCATCATCTACGCATGAGATCACGCCGTATTCGCAACTATCGATGATCTCAAGCGCCTCGTCATGGCTTAGTTCTCTGTCTTTTCGTCTCATTTTCATCCTTTTTTTGCAAAATATTTTAAAATTTAAGTGCTTAAAGGCTAGTATAACGCAAAAATTTCAAGGAAAAATATGAAAAAAATTGTCATTTTTGCCCTTTTGCTGGGCGTAAATTTATTTGGTGCAAGCGAGGTTTGCAAGGAGTATGTAAAGCAAAGCAGGCTCTATCTTGATGAGCTTTACGCCAAAGAGAGCAAGAAGCTTGCAGGTGATGAGAAAGCGCTAAGGCTTTTTGAGCTTAAATTTGACGAGTTTAAGCAAAGGCAAATCGGCCAAGAAGCGATGATAATGCAAAATAACGATGAGAAATTTTGCAAAAGCGAGCTTGAAAAGGTAAATAAGCTTCTTACTGAGCTTAAAAAATAGCTCAAATTTTAGCGTTTAAGTCCCATTCGATGGGCGTTTTGCCGTGGTTTGCTAGGTAGATATTTGCCTTAGAAAAGTGCCTGCAGCCAAAAAATGCCCCGCGCGCTAGCGGACTTGGGTGGGCTGCTTCTAAGATAAGGTGCTTGCTGGCGTCTATAAGCGGTGCTTTTGCCTTGGCTGGGTTGCCCCAGAGCATAAAGACTACATTTTGTAAATTTTCACTTATCTTTCTTATGACAGCGTCTGTAAAGCCCTGCCAGCCAAAGCTAGCGTGAGAATTTGCCGCCCCCGCACTTACGCTAAGGGTAGAGTTTAGAAGCAGCACGCCTTGTTTTGCCCACTTTGTAAGATCGCCGCTATTTGGCTCTTTTATGCCAAGATCGGCGTAAATTTCTTTATAGATATTCACAAGGCTTGGCGGCACTCTCACGCCACTTGGCACTGAAAAGCTTAGCCCCATGGCTTGATTTGCGCCGTGATATGGGTCTTGGCCTAGGATGACGACCTTTACGGCATGAAACGGCGTTAGGTTAAATGCGTTAAATATAAGCCCGCTTGGTGGATAGACGACGCCAACGCTCTTTGCTTTTAAGAAATTCTCTTTGATGCGAGCGAAATTTTCACTCAAAAACTCATCTTTTAGCACCTCTTTCCAGCTTGGCTCGATCTTTACGTCATCTAAATTTATCTGCATTTTCCTGCCCTTTTTTAGTTTTAGCGCTATAATTTTAACTAAATTTATCCAAAGGAAAGAGCTGTGTCAGAGCAAATTTTTAATAAAATCCACGATCTACTTAGCAAAAATGGGGCTAAATTTAGAGTGATAGAGCATGAGAGCGCTAGGACTTCAGAGGAGGTCGCTAAGATAAGAGGCACTAAGATGAGTCAGGGCGCAAAGGCGCTGGTCTGCTCTATAAAGGGCGTAGATGAGGAGAAATTTAGGCAAATTTTTAAAGATGAAAATGTGCTAGATGGTTACTTGCTAGATGACGAAAAGCCAGCGATGAAGGCTGGTAAAATTTACTTGCTAGCGGTCTTACCAGCGGACGAGCAGGCTGATCTCGATGCGCTTACGCAAAAATTTGATGGTAAAAGAGCGAGCCTTGCTAGCCCAGAGGAGGTTACGGCGCTTGCTGATTGCGTATTTGGCTCGGTTCCGCCATTTAGCTTTCATAAAAATTTACACCTTGTTGTGGATGAGAGTTTGCTAGAGCGAAACGAGGAGATCGCCTTTAATGCGGGGCTTCTTGATAGATCGCTCATCTTAAATGCCAAAGACTACGCCAGGATAGTAAAGCCAGTGTTTGTTAAATTTGCAAAAGAAAAGTGCTAGGTTAACCACTTCCTAGCACTAAATTAGTCGGGAGAAAAATGAATTTAAGTAATGCAAAGACGAGAAATTGCTAAATTCATTTCAGGAGCAAATATTATCAGGGATAATCTTAAAATATAATAAATTATATTGATAAAATATGCATATTTTAGGGATATTTATCTTTATATATAAAAAAATATATTTTAAAATCCAAAAATTTTGGCTCAAATTTTACTAAATTTAAAAAGAATTTATAAAAATTTGCTTAGCAATTATTAAGTTTAGCTTAAAGCCCATTTCGATAAAATCCTTAATCGTTCTTTTATCGTAAAAAAGACAATTTGATATAAGGAAAAACAATGAGCGATATCATCGCATACAAACTAAATGGCGAAATAGTCGATACTCAAAGTATCGCAGGGCGTGAAAGTAGTGCTGAGCCTATCTATTTCGACAACTCAAAAGAGGCACTACACGTTATCAGACACTCCTGTGCACACCTCATGGCACAAGCTATCAAATCACTCTATCCAAAGGCGAAATTCTTTGTCGGACCAAACGTAGAAGATGGATTTTATTATGATTTTAGAGTTGATGATGAGGGCACGAAGCTAGGCGAGAGCGATCTAGTAGCGATCGAAGATAAGATGAAAGAGCTTGCTGAGAAGAAATTTGACATCGTTAAAACCTGCTCAACTAAAGCTAATATGAGTGAGAAATTTAAAAACGACGATCTAAAACAAGAGGTCTTAAAAAGAATTCCAGATGGCGAAGTGAGCAGCTACGCACAAGGCGATTTTGAGGACCTTTGCCGCGGACCACATGTGCCAAATACTAAATTTTTAAAATTTTTCAAGCTTACACGCGTGGCTGGCGCATATCTTGGCGGCGATGAGAGCCGTGAGATGCTAACTAGAATTTACGGCACAGCTTACGCAGACAAAGAGAGCCTAAAAGAGCACATCCGCATCATCGAAGAGGCTAAAAAGCGCGATCACAGAAAGCTTGGCGTCGAGATGAAGCTATTTACATTTGATGAAGAAGTGGGTGGCGGTTTGCCTATCTGGCTACCAAATGGCGGACGCTTGAGATCAAAACTAGAGCAGCTCTTATACAAAGCTCACCGCGACCGCGGCTACGAGCCAGTGCGAGGTCCTGAGCTTTTAAAGGCTGATGTGTGGAGAAGAAGCGGCCACTACGCAAACTATAAAGAAAATATGTACTTTACAACGATCGATGAGACAGAGTATGGCATCAAACCGATGAACTGCGTTGGTCACATCAAAGTCTATCAAAGTGACATCCGCTCTTACCGCGACTTGCCGCTTAAATTTTTTGAATACGGCGTCGTGCATCGCCATGAGAAAAGCGGCGTGCTTCACGGACTTTTCAGGGTTCGCGAATTTGCTCAAGATGACTCACATATCTTTTGTATGCCAAGCCAGATCAAAGAAAATATCTTAGAAATTTTAAAATTTGCTGGCACGATAATGGAAAATTTTGGCTTCCACTATGAGATGGAGATATCAACCAAGCCAGCCAAAGCGATCGGTGGCGATGAAATTTGGGATACAGCTACAAAAGCGCTAAAAGAAGCTCTTGATGAAAATGGCTTTAAGTACGGCATCGACGAGGGTGGCGGCGCATTTTATGGACCAAAGATCGACATCAAGATAACTGACGCGCTTAAGAGAAAGTGGCAGTGCGGCACGATACAAGTCGATTTTAACTTGCCAGAGCGCTTTGATCTAGGCTACATCGACGCAAATAACGAAAGACAGCGCCCTGTAATGCTTCACAGAGCCTTGCTTGGCAGTTTTGAGAGATTTATAGGAATTTTACTTGAGCACACTGCTGGCGAGCTACCATTTTTCATAGCTCCAACGCAGGTTGTCATCGTGCCTATTAGCGACGCGCATTTAGACTACGCAAAAGAAATTTCACGCGAGCTAAGAAAGATCAACGTCGATAGCGAGATCGCAAGTAAAAATGAGAGTTTAAATAAGAGAATAAGAACGGCAGAAAAACAAAGGGTGCCTATGATAGTCGTGCTAGGAGACAACGAAGTAGCGAACAAGAGCGTTGCGTTGCGTGACAGACAGGCTAGGACGCAGAGCGATATGAGCTTGGCGGAATTTATAAATTTAACGAAGGAGAAACTTAGTGAGGTACATTTTTGAGTAAGGAAAATGAAGTATTGCTCAATGAGGACATAAGGGCGAGAGAGGTAAGATGTGTAGGGGATGATGGCACGGCATACGGTGTCATCTCAAGAGATGAGGCTTTAGAGATCTCAAATAAGCTTGGGCTTGATCTAGTGCTTATAGCGCCAGATGCGAAGCCGCCAGTTTGCAAGATAATGGACTACGGCAAATTCCGCTATCAGCAAGAGAAAAAGCAAAAAGAGGCCAAGAAAAAGCAAAAAACCATCGAGATAAAAGAGATAAAACTCTCTGTCAAGATCGCCCAAAACGATATAAACTACAAGGTTAAACACGCAAGCGAGTTTTTGCAAGATGGCAAACACGTTAAATTTCGTGTATTTTTAAAGGGTCGCGAGATGAGCACCCCAGAGGCTGGCGTAGCCATGCTTGAGAAGGTCTGGGAGATGATCAAAGATGAAGCTGACCGCGACAAAGAGCCTATAATAGAAGGTCGTTATGTAAATATGCTTGTAACTCCAAAAAAGGGTTAAATTCTTACAAAGAGCAGGCTAAGGCTTGCTCTTTTTCATTAAATTTTTAATACAAAAACTCACAAATAACTATTTTCAAAAATTCTATCATTTTTATATTTGCTAAATTTACGCGATGGCGTTTGCTTTATTGATGTGGCTTGCGGTTAAATTTTGCAGGATTAATTTAGTCGTGTTTAAATTTAGTAAATTTTGATTTTTACTTGCTGGGATTTAATACTTTGACATCACTTGCATAGACTTTGTGCTGAAAATAATCTAGACAAATTGACTTTCTTGTGAGTTTGTAAATTTAAGTGTTTGCGTGGGTGTTTGAAACCAAATTTTGTCTAATTGCAAGCTAAATTTGGTAAGAAACTTGATTATTTATAGCTTAAATTTAGTAAATTTTAAATTCCCTTATCCAAATTTGATTGTCTTGTTGTCGCTAGCGTGGGTTACTTTATTGAAATTTAGCCAAGCAAACGCAGCCTATTAGAGTAAATTTGAACTTCTTGTGAGTTTGTAGATTTATGGTGCGTGTGCGAGTGTCGTGAGCCAAATTTCATTTAATAGGCTGCTAAACTTGACGAGAGGAATATAGCTTTAATAAGTGCCCTTTGCAAATCTTTTGACTGCTTTTATTTTATTTGGAGCTAAATTTAGCAAGAAATTTCTTTGTTTATAGCTTAAATTTATAAAATTTTAATTTTTGCTTGCTGGAATTTTTCTATTTTTTATCGCTCGCATGGATGCTTTACAGAAATTTGACTGGGTGAGAGCCACATACTAGAGTAAAAATGAAAGCTTCTTTTGAGTAAATTCGATATTTGTAGTGTTTATGCGAGTGCTTTGAGCTAAATTTTGCCTAATAGCTGGTTAAATTTAATAAGTGAAATTTGGTTTTTCTTGTAAAAATGCGAGTAGTTTTTATCGCTTTAAAATGCTTTTTTGCGAAGGATTTGACTGCTTTTGTTTTATGTGGTAGCAAAATTTGATAAGAGAAATTTAGGTGTGGCTTAAATTTATAAAATTTAACTATCTCTTGCCAAAAATGTGCTCTGTTATCTGCTTGAGAAATTTTAGGTCTTGCTCGCTTTCTGGCAGGATTTTGTTATTTAGCTTTACTATGTCGAAGTTGCAAGCGCTATGAAAATTTCTCGTTTGCGACACACCTGCTACAAAGCTTCTTATCGCCAAGCAGCCACGCATAGACCGCACCACTCGTGCAATGAAGCAAAATATCCACGGATCACCCACAGCAAAAACTTTCAATTTTACTGCACAAACCTCGCTGTTCCACCATTTGCCGCCGTATCAGCTCTTTTAGCAAAATTTACACTAAAAGCTCTAAAAAAAGTGGTATGCTCGCCACCCTAGTGAAATTCAACCAAGCTTCAAATTCACATCTGCCACGCCAGTGAAAATTTGTCAAAACAAACGCTCTATATACACGGCATAAAATGCTTCAAGCTAGCGTAAATTTGCTAGCTTACCAGTAAAATTTGCCACTCAAAGAGCAAGCTATTTTTAACTAAAAATCCCAAGCCAACCCCATATTGATTTACGTCCAAATTTAGCTTGGACGTAAATTTACAAAGCCAAATTGTCCTACACATATCCTTGATCTATCATCGCATCAGCCACTTTTCTAAAGCCAGCGATATTTGAGCCAAGCACCAAGTTACCCTCATCTCCAAACTCTTTACTCGTTTCGTAGCTTAGCTCAAAGATGTGGTTCATGATGCCATGAAGTCTGCGATCGACCTCTTCAAAGCTCCACGAAGTCATGCCGGCATTTTGCATCATCTCAAGTCCGCTCGTGCCCACGCCGCCAGCGTTTGCTGCTTTTGCCGGAGCAAAGTGAAAGTCTTTTTGCGCAAGCATGAAATTTATCGCATCAAGCGTGCTTGGCATGTTCGCGCCCTCAGCCACGAAACGGCAGCCATTTGCGTAAAGCACTTTTATGTCAGCTAGGTGAAGCTCATTTTGTGTCGCACACGGGAAGGCTCCGTCGCATGGCACGTCCCAGACGCCGTTTCTGCCCTCTTTGTATTCGCTCACGCTTACGTATTTTGCGTTTGGTCTAAATTTGGTGTATTCGCTAAGGCGAGCGCGTTTAACCTCTTTTAGCTCTTTAAGCACCGCTAGATCGATGCCCTCAGCGTCATAGACATATCCGTTTGAGTCAGAGACGGTGATAGGCAGTGCGCCTGCTTGATAGAGCTTTTCGACTGTGTAGATAGCGACGTTTCCGCTACCGCTGACGCTGCATTTTTTGCCCTCTAGATCAAGTCCAGCTTTTTTTAGCATGTTTTGAGTGAAATATACTAGTCCGTATCCAGTAGCCTCTGTGCGCGCTAGGCTGCCGCCCCAGTTTAGCCCTTTGCCAGTTAGGATGCCATCAAATCTGCCAGTTAGCTTTTTATACTGGCCAAACATATAGCCGATCTCTCTAGCGCCCACGCCGATGTCGCCTGCTGGCACATCCACGGTGTTGCCGATATGGCGATATAGCTCGCTCATAAATGCTTGGCAAAAGCGCATTATCTCGCCCTCGCTCTTACCCTTTGGATCAAAGGTGCTGCCGCCTTTTGCGCCGCCGATATTTACACCAGTGAGCGAGTTTTTGAAAATTTGCTCAAATCCAAGAAATTTTAGCACGCCAAGATCGACGCTTGGGTGGAGCCTTAGACCGCCTTTGTATGGGCCAACAGCTGAGTTAAATTGCACGCGGTAGCCGTTATTTACCTTTGGTCTGCCATCGTCGCCTGTGTATGTCACGCGAAAGATCACCGTACGCTCAGGGATGACGATACGCTCTAGGATCGCGTGTTTTTGGTACTTGCTCTCTCTTTTGATAAGCGGCTCTAGGCTGTTTAAAACCTCAGTCGCAGCTTGGACAAAGACGCCTTGACCTGGGTTGGTCTTCTTTATCCACTCCATCGTTTGTTCGATGTACTCGCTCATTTTTGCTCCTTTTTCCTTTTTTTTGTAGTTAAATATTAGCTCGACTAGAAAAAATTTTTATTTAAAGATATTTTAATATTTTTATTTTGGGCAATGAGTGTTACATATCGAAACTAAATTTATAAAAAGTGGTTTTTGCTTTGGTTGCTAGGATAATTTTATAAAAGAGGATTTGGCTAGAGTGAGCCTAAATTTACTAAATTTGCGCCATCTCTTGCCAAAAATCAAGTGCCACGTCGTCTGCTTGGACAAAATTTAGGATTTGCTTGGCTGATGGCAGGGTTTCGTCATTTAGCCTTGCTATATAGGTGCTAGCAAGCGCTACGAAAAATTTTTCAAAGTCACTCGCAACGCGTCTGCTGCAAAGTTTTTTATCTCCAAGTAGCCACGCATAGACCGCACCACTCGTGCAATCAAGCAAAAATATCCACGGATCGCCCACGGCAAAAACTATCAAATTTACTGGGCGAGCTTCACCCTGCCACCATTTGCCACCAAACTCATCTACGCTGTTTAGCCGCACTAGCTCGCTTTCGTAGTCGCCTCTGGAGCCAAAGCTGACATTGCAAATTTCAAAATTGCCAAGGTCAAATTTGCTTAAAAGCTTTGTAAATTTAGCTGGTAAATTTACGCCAAGGCTCTTTTGTGCTTGCATAAACGCCAAAGCGTCCTTTTGCGGCAAAAGTCTCATACCAGTTATGCCCTCTTGCTCTAGCGGCAAGAAAATTTGATCTAGTTTTCTAGCGATCTCATCTAGTTTTAAAAACATACCAGTCCTTAAATTTGCTAAATTTGGCAAATTTTATCAAATTTAACCAAGTGCGCTTTTAAATTTGGGTTATAATCGCCATAAATTTAAGGAGCTAGCGTGGTTAGATCATATCCTCTTGATATGCCTGGCGTGGAGTTTCGCGGACACGGCGTAACCGGCATTTATGAGATGGGTGAGCGCATTGCATTTGTGCATTTTGCTTTTGGGGTGCCTAGCGAGCTAGAGATAGCTCAAAAACTAACGCCAAACTACGTGCTACTAGATACATTTTCACGCGACTTTAGCGAGCATAAAAGATCAACGCTTGCCTATAAAGAGAGAGAAATTTTTATAGCTAGCAATGCGCGTTGTTACCTAGAAAATGGCTACTTCGTGCTAAATACTAGATACTACAAGGGCTACATAAACTCCCCAGCAAAGCTTATAAAGATAAGTGACGGGCTGATGAGCGAGCTTGGCGTTGCTAAGGAGCCTGTAAAAGAGATATATAACGACGCTAAAACGTATGAATTTGATGGCTTTTGCGTGCGCATGAGCTCGCCATTTATGATGGAGTGCAAAGAAATTTTAGACGGCGCAGAGTTCAAAAGTGCGGCAAAAGATGAAAATTTAAACGCTAATTTGCCGCCCAAAGAGCAGGGCGCAAGGATAGGCAAAACCATCTGGCGGCTAAAGCTTGGCGCATATCTCTATACGCCAGTTTGCCTGAATGATGGGGTGCTTTACTTTGGCACCGCTGGCAAGGGCGGAGATCTATACGCCGTGGATGCAAAAAGTGGCGAAGTGGTGTTTAAGTTTAAAACCAGTGGCACGGAGCATTTTGTTTGGATCAAGGGTCAAATTTTGCTTGCAAACCGCAAAAATAAGCCAGTTTTGATAAGCGCCAAAGATGGCTTGCTATTAAAAGAGATAGAGTTTGAGAAATTTAGCCTTAGCGCAGATCAGATCATGCTAGTAAGCGGTGGTAGGCTCTACGCTGTGGCAAATGACGGAGCTAAAATTTACGCAGTTTGTGCGGAAATTTAGCCTTGGCGAAATTTATCGCCAAAGCCATAATGAGATAAATTTATCTCTTCTTTTTATATCTTTTTATCGCCTCTACGATGACCTCTTCTAGGTCGTCATTTGGTTCTTTGTTCATATCATCATAGGTGTTTTCAAGGATAGTTTTTAAGTTTTTCTCGACGTAGCTAGTATCGAAAAATCCCCTTCTAAACTCCTTACTTTTGCTGATCGTTAGCAAAAATGGGATGATCGTTCGCACGCCCTCGATAGTAAATTCTTCAAGTGCTCTTTCAAGCTTATTTACCGCAAGATCGTAGTCGGTCGCTTTTACGATCAGCTTTGCGATGAGTGAGTCGTAAAATGGCGGTATGGTGTAGTCCTTATAGACATGGCTATCGACGCGCACAGATGGGCCAAGGGCTGGGTAATAGCCCTCGATAGTGCCTGGTGCTGGGATGAAATTCTCCCAGACGTTCTCAGCTGTGATCCTTGCTTCTATCGCGTAGCCTCGTGGCTTGATGTCGCTTTGCTCGATCTCTAAAATTTCACCCGCTGCGATCCTTATCTGTCTAACTACTAGATCATGGCCTGTGATCTCTTCAGTGATGCCGTGCTCCACTTGGATACGGGTGTTCATCTCCATGAAGTAAAAGTTATTGTAGTCATCTAGCAAAAACTCGATAGTTCCTACGTTTGAGTAGCCCACAGCCTTTGCAGCAGCCACCGCAGTCACACCCATGATCTTTCTTAAATTTTCGCTAATTGATGGGCAAGGTGCGATCTCGATGATCTTTTGGTGGCGCCTTTGGATAGAGCAGTCACGCTCGCAAAGGTGGATGATGTTGCCGTAGTTATCGCCTAAAATTTGAAACTCGATGTGGCGAGGATTGACGACAAGCTTCTCCATAAAAACTTCGTCGTTGTTAAAGTATGCTTTTGCCTCTCTGGTGCACGACTCAAAGGCATCTTGCATATCTTCTTCTTGCCAGACTTCCCTGATGCCACGGCCACCACCACCACCGCTTGCTTTTAAGATGACTGGGTAGCCGATGCGTCTAGCGTGCTCTTTTATGGCGTCCATACTCTCATCATTTAGCTTTTCAGTGCCTGGAACTATCGGTATGCCGTTTTTCTTCATCAGATATCTAGCGATGTTTTTATCGCCCATTTTTTTGATGACTTCAGCCTTTGGACCGATGAAGATAAGCCCAGCATCCTCAACTGCCTTTGCAAATTCGTAGTTTTCGCTTAAAAAGCCGTATCCTGGGTGTATCGCGTCAGCTCCGCACTCTTTTGCAAGCTTTACGATAGCTTTGGCGTCAAGATAGCCCTTGATCGGATCTTCACCCACTTGATAGGCCTCGTCAGCGATCCTGACATGCAAGCACTCGCTGTCTGGTGCTGTGTAAATTCCTACGCTTTGGATGTGTAAATCCCTACAAGCTCTGACTATCCTAACTGCGATCTCACCACGATTTGCGATAAGAATTTTATGTATCATAGGCTATCCTTTTTGAGTTTTTCTTATCATATAACTATTCGTTTTATTTTTAGATAAATTTGTTAAGTCTGGTTTTAAAATTTGAGTGCAAAGGTTAAATTTACACTCAAATTTCTTTATTTGCTGATGATTTGGGGGAAAGGTGTGGCTAGGGCTTTTTTGCTAAAGTCTTGCGACTCGATCGTGAAATTTGTAGCAAATCTTTGAATGCCCTCTTTTTTATAAGCACGCCTTTGGATGGTAAAAAGGACTAAATTTCCGCCTTGTTTGGTGTAGCGATATATCGAGTGCTCGGCTGTTGGCACGCCATTTAGGTTTGAAAATATCGTGATATCAAGATAAATTTCATTTGCGAGCGAGCCCTTTTTATAAGCCACTTTTAGCCCTTTTGCTTTTAGCTCTTTTAGATCATTTATCTTTTGCTCGACCGCTTGCTCTGGCGTAGCGTCAAATTTAAGGGTATTTAGCGAGAGCATGTAGCTAAAACTATCTAGCTTCTCGCCAGGGAGCAAGTACTCCTGCGTGAATAAATTTGGCACAGGTTTGGCTGAGCCTGCTAGCGAGTAGAGTCTGTTGTCAAATTTTATCTGCATCGGCTCAAAATACTGAGTTGCTGCGAGCAAGAGCGCTGGCAAAGCGATAAATGCTAAAAATTTCTTCATCAAATTCCTTTAAAATGGATTTACTATCATTACCCAGATGATGATGAGCATCGCGATAGTTGGCACTTCGTTGTAAGCTCTAAAGAAGATGCCACTTTTGTTACAGCGTTTCTCTTTAAGCTGCTTCATGTAGCGTCCAAGGTCTAGGTGATAGATAGCCATTAAGATGACGACTAAAATTTTAACGTGGATGTGACCAGTTTTTATAAGATCAGGCATCGCGATAAGTATCAATATGCCAGTGACAAATGAGCCGATGAGTGCGACCCAGCCGATGTAGTGATACATCTTATACTCCATCACCTCAACCACTTTGACAAAGTCAGGTTTGTCCATGTTTTCTACGTGATAAACGTAGAGCCTTGGCTGATAAAACAGCACTGCCATCCACGAGATGAAAAACAAATAGTGGAGGTATTTTAAGTAAAGATAATATTCTGCCATAACGTCTCCTTATCTAAAAAGTATCTCTTTTCTAGCTTCAAATTCAGCCTTGCTGATCGCACCACTCTCAAAAAGCTCGTAAAGCCTTTTTAAGTCATCTTCTTTATCTTTTAGTTTTAGTCTCTCTTTTAGCTCGACTTTTTGTAAATTTTTCTCGACATAAGCACCAACTAAAAATGCATCTATAAGCCACCAAATGCCCCAAATTATTAAAAACGGTATGCCTATAATGAAATAAAACGTAGGGTAGCCAACGAAAAATAGTCCCATCATCAAAAAGCCAGTGATAAATTTACCAAGGTAAATTCTATGCGCCCCAAGCCAGCCAGTAAGTAGCCAAAGCGCGTATGCGACGTAGATATTATTTCCCACTCTCTCTCCTTTTTCTAAAACTTTGCCAAAGTATCATCACAACGCAAAGATCGATCATCACATCAGCGAAGTTAAAGACCGCAAAGTTAAACCATTTATGCCAAAAGACATAATCCACGACGCCGCCATGGATAAATCTATCTGTGATGTTTGAACTGCCAGCTCCTAGCAAAGCTCCAAGCCAAATGGCATGCGAGCAAAGCAGTTTTTTTTCAACGACCAGATAGACAAAAACGCCTAAAATGAGAGCTATCTGGATAAATTTAAGCCACTCATCTAAAAAGGCAAACATCGAAAATGCAACACCCTTATTATATGTAAGAACTAGCGAGAAAAACTCGCCCTCCCACGAAAAACCATCTATAAATATCATCTTTATCGCTTGATCAACGATAAAAATGAGAAAAAACGCAATGAAAAATTTAATTAAGCTTTTACGCATTTAGGGCTTTTACAAAAAATTTCTCAACTTCATCCATGCGTTTTTCAACTAAAGTTTGATTTTTGCCTTCAAGTAAAAGTCTGATCAAATTTTCAGTGCCAGAGTATCTAAAGAGCGATCTTATGCCCTCTTTTGCGAGGCTAGCCTCAAGCTCTTTTAGCCCCTCTATCTTATCAAGCGGCTTTTTCTCTGTGATCTTTAAATTTAGCAAAATTTGTGGATACGGCTTTAGCTCGCCAAAAATTTCACTAGCTTTTTTGCCTTTTTTAAGCATCATAGCAACTACTTGCATCGAAGTAACAAGGCCATCGCCAGTCTTAGCGTAGTCGTTAAATATGACGTGGCCGCTTTGCTCGCCGCCAAAATTTATGCCATTTTCTTTCATCATCTCAAGCACGTATTTATCGCCTACGTTTGAGCGAAGTAGCTTGATCTTGTGAGCTTTTAGGTAGTCATCAAGTGCGGCATTACTCATCACCGTAGCCACGATAGCTCCACCTTTTAGCGCCTTTTGCTCGTGTAAAAATGCTGCAAGTGAGCCAAGTATCGCATCTCCATGCACAACTTCGCCGTTTTCATCGACAACGACAAGTCTATCAGCATCGCCGTCAAATGCAAAGCCGATGTCAGCACGAAGCCTTTTTACCTCGCTTGCTAGATCTTCTGGGTGAAGCGCGCCGCAGTTTTGGTTGATGTTGCTACCATTTGGCTCGTCGTTTATGACGATGACATCAGCTCCAAGCTCGCTAAATACAGTTGGTGCGACCTTGTAAGCAGCTCCGTTTGCAACATCTAAAACTACTCGTAAATTCTTTAAATTTAGCTCTTTTGGGAATGAATTTTTGATCTGGACGATATATCTGCCGATAACATCGTCAATCCTCTTGTTTGCGCCGATTTCTGTCATCGTTTTTTGGGCGTTTGCGATGAGCTCGTCGTTGTAGAAGATTTTTTCTATCTCGGCCTCTATCGTCTCATCAAGCTTGTTGCCAAAGCTATCAAAAAATTTGATGCCGTTATCGTAGTATGGGTTGTGTGAGGCGCTTATCATTATGCCAGCGTCACAGCGCATATTTTCTGTTAAAAATGCGATCGCAGGTGTTGGCATAGGGCCTATTTGAAGGACGTTGTAGCCAACTGCAGTTAGCCCTGCAACGATGGCGGTTTCGATCATATAGCCGCTTTTTCTAGTATCTTTTCCAACCAAAATCACATTTGTCGCTGAGGTCTTTCTAAAGTAAATTCCAGCAGCCATTGCAAGGCGCATAGATGTTTGAGCTGAAAGCTTTTCGCCAGCCTTACCACGAACTCCGTCTGTTCCAAAAAGTTTCATCAATTTATCCTTTTTATTATAAAATGGTGCTATTTTATCAGAAATTATCAAATTTAAAATCTAAAATTTTATTTGTTTTAAAGCAGACTTAAATTCAGTTACAATTAAATATATTTTTCATATAATCACGGACTAAAATTATCAAAAAAGGTATATTATGGCAAACCATAAATCTGCTGAAAAAAGAGCTAGACAAACTATAAAAAGAACAGAAAGAAACAGATTTTACCGCACTAGACTTAAAAACATCACAAAAGCAGTGCGTGTAGCTGTAGAAGCTAAAGATCTAAATGCTGCAAATGAAGCTTTAAAAGTTGCTAACAAAAGCATCCATAGCTTCGTAAGTAGAGGCTTTTTGAAGAAACAAACTGCTGCTCGCCGCGTTAGTCGCCTTGCTCAATTAGTAAACACTCTAAAAGCTGCTTAATCTATTAAATTTTAATGTTTGCTGATAAACTTCATCCATTTTTGGATCGCTATGATGAAATTTCTACGCTTCTAAGCGATCCAAATATAGCAAACGATATCGAAAAGATGACAAAGCTCTCAAAAGAGCAATCATCTATCGAACCAGTCGCAACTGCCGCAAAAAAATATCTACAAATTCTAAACGACATCGAAGAGAATAAAGCCTTACTTGAGGACTCTGAGCTTGGCGAGCTTGCAAAAGATGAGCTTAAAAATTTAGAAATTTCAAGAGAGAAGCTTGAAGAAGAGATCAAAATTTTACTTCTTCCAAAAGATCCAAACGATGACAAAAATATATTTTTAGAAATTCGCGCAGGCACTGGTGGTGACGAGGCTGCACTATTTGTTGGAGATCTTTTTAACGCTTACATCAGATATGCAGAGCTTCGTGGATATAAATTTGAGATCGTTAGCCAAAGTGAGGGCAACACTGGCGGCTTTAAAGAGATCATCGTGCTTATAAAGGGCAAAGGCGCTTATTCTAGGCTAAAATTTGAAGGTGGCACACATAGGGTTCAGCGTGTGCCAGAGACTGAGAGCCAGGGCAGGGTGCACACCTCGGCTGTGACTGTGGCTATCATGCCAGAGGTTGAAGATAGCGAGATCGAGATCAATCCAAATGATATAAGAGTTGATGTTATGAGAAGCTCGGGTCACGGCGGCCAGTCAGTAAATACAACTGATAGTGCCGTTAGGATCACGCACATACCAACAGGACTTGTTGTGACAAACCAAGACGGCAAGAGCCAGCACAAAAACAAAGAAGCTGCGATGAAGGTGCTAAAAGCTAGACTTTACGAGATGCAAGAGCAAGAGAGGCTTGCTAAAGAGACTAGCGAGCGCAAGAGTCAGGTCGGCACTGGAGACCGCTCAGGCAGGATAAGAACTTACAACTACCCGCAAAACCGCATAAGCGATCACCGCATAAATTTAACACTTTACCGTCTTGATGCGATCATGGCTGCAGGATTATTTGATGAGATCATCGAACCGCTTATCACTCACTATCAAGCAGAAGCTATGCTTGAAGCTGGCATTTAAAACACTACTAGTTTTATTTATTTTATACAATCAAATTTTAACATTTCATCTAGTCTAAATTTGTGCTGAAATTTTATATAAAATAAGACTAAAACAATATCTAGTAATATTTTTTTGATAAATTATCAAAATTAAATTTATAAATTTTAGCTCATAAATAGCGATATTTAGGCATTTATAAAGTTATAAAATTTTATTTTTGATATTACGAAATTTCATATATCAAATTTAAGTTTTTATTAATAATATTACTTTAAAATACCAGTTCAATTTAAATCACAAAAAAGGAAAAACATGTGCATAAGCGCTAGAAATCAATTAAACGTTGAAATTTCAGAAGTAAGAACAGGTGCGGTAAATTCGCTAATCGCTGGCAAAATCGCAGGTGGCGAGGTGCTAAAAGCAACTGTAACAGTTGATAGCGAGAAGAGCCTTGATCTTAAAGTTGGCAAGCAAGCTATATTTTTATTCAAAGCTTCAAGCGTTATCGTTTCAAAAGACGACAGCATCAAGCTTAGCGCAACAAATCAAATCAAAGGCGTTGTTAGCGAGATAAAAGACGGTGCTGTAAATGCTGAGGTTATCATTGATGCAAATGGCAGCAAAATTTCAGCTATCATCACAAGAGAGTCAGTTCATAACTTAGCTTTAAAAGCAGGCGACAAAGTAACTGCTATCATCAAAGCAACTCAAATCATAGTTGGCGTTAAATAATTTCTCGGGGCAAATTTGCTCCGATCCTCTTGTTAAATTAATTTCTAAACTTAAGTAAATATCTAAAATCAAATCCTAAAATTTCTCATAAATTTTTCAAAATACAAAATTTAATTAATACTTATTTTTTGTAAATTTAAAAATAAAAATTCCAAACTTTATGCCAAATTTACTTTAAAAGCCAATTTAGCGTAAATCTAAAGTCAAATTTAAATGAATATAACCCCGTTAAATATTATCAAACTACGTCCTGCTCGAGAAAAACTTTAATAAAATTTAATTATAAAAATTAAATTGCAAATTTTAATAAATTACCCTATAATGCTTAATAGCAATTATCTTACTTCAAAGGAGAGAGCATGAAAAATTCAGGTTTATCTAGAAGAGATTTTGTGAAATTTAGCGCTATAGGAGCCACAGCACTTGGCATGGGCGCTACAAATTTAATGGCTAGCGCAATGAACGAAAAAGATGTCAAATGGGACGAGGAGTATGACGTAGTCATCATCGGCTCAGGCTTTGCAGCTCTTGCAGCTGGCGTGACATCAGCCAAAAAAGGCAATAAAGTCGTCATGATCGAAAAGATGGGTCGCACAGGTGGCAACTCTGTCATCAATGGCGGAATTTTTGCCGTTCCAAACAGCGACATGCAAAAGAAAGCTGGCATCAAAGATAGCACCGAGCTATTTATCAAAGACTGCTTGAAAGCAGGACGAGGCATCAACCACGTTGATCTTTTGGCAAAGATCGGCGAGAGAGCGCAAGATGCTTACAAACTCACACTTGATTGTGGTGCAAAATATATCGACCAGATCACTCACGCGGGCGGTCACTCAGTGCCAAGAAGCCTTCAAACAGAGGTCGGCAGCGGCGCTGGCATCGTGCTCCCTATGACTGCGACATTTGAAAAATTAGAAGGCGCATCGATCAAAAAAAGGACAAAATTTGATGATTTCGTCTTTGACGACAAGGGCGCAGTTGTGGGCGTCATCGTCAGAGAAAACTACAAATTTGATGGCAATTTGATGAGTGACGATGTCGAAAACAAAGGCGGCGATACAAAATATATAAAAGCCAAAAAAGGCGTTGTGCTAGCAGCTGGTGGCTTTTGTAGGGATAAAATTTTTAGACGCCTTCAAGATCCAAGGATTACACCTGAGACAGACTCGACAAACCAACCAGGCTCAACAGCAGGCGCGCTTCTAGCAGCATTTAGAGCTGGTGCTTATCCAGTTCAGCCAAGCTGGATCCAATACGGCCCTTGGGGATGTGCCGATGAGACAGGCTTTGGCGTGGGATCGATGTTTAACGTAAATGGTGCTTTTCCGTTTGGAATTTCAGTCAATCCAAGAACTGGCAAACGCTACATGAACGAGCTAGCTGACCGCAGGACAAGAACAGAAGCGATGTTTAAAGTCATCCACGAAAAAGGCGAAGACGATAAAAACTTCCCTATCAACTTCTGCGACTCAAGAGCCCTTCCTCACATGCTTCCAGCCCACTATGAAAAGGCTATCGCAGCTGGAATTTGCAAGAAATTTGACACACTTGATGCTTTGGCAGCTGAGTATAAGATCCCAGTTGATGAGCTCAAAAAAACAGTCGCAAGATACAACGAATTTGTTAAAAAAGGCGTCGATGAGGATTTTGGCAAGCCAGTTGTTGCGACTACGACAAAGGGCATTGATATCTCAGTTCCGCCGTTTTACGCAGAGCGTGGCACGCCAAAAGTTCACCACACAATGGGCGGCCTAAATATCAACACAAAAGCTCAAGTCATGAACTCTCAAACAGCTATGCCTATACCAAATTTATATGCAGCTGGCGAGATCACTGGTGGCGTTCACGGAGCCAGCCGTCTAGGATCAGTGGCTATAACTGATTGCTTGACATTTGGTATGATCGCTGCTGAGACTATCGGCTAAAAAAGGTGGCAGGCATTTGCTTGCCACTACAAATTTTTAAATCTATAAACTCCGTTTTTTACTCGTTCAAAAATTTTCTTCTCTTCAAGTAACTTAAACGTGCTTATCACGGTTGGTTTGCTCACATTTAGCTTTTCACAAATTTCTGAAATTTTAAGCATGATAAAGCCATTTTCATCGCTTAGCTCGCAAAGTAAATTTATGATCTCTGCCTTTTTCTCGCCAAGAAGCGCTTTGTAAATTTCTTTTTCTAGCTCCAAATTTTATATCCTATCGCCACGCACCAAAGCGCGCCACATAAGAAATTTGCGATCATCACGGCCGCACTTCCAGCATCCTTTGCCGCCTTTGCTAGGGCGTGATAGTCTGGGCTTGCAAGATCAGTTACGCGTTCAATGGCTGAATTTAAACACTCGCAAACTAGCACAAATGCCATGCTAAAGATCAAAAATAGGTTAAAAATAAGGTCAAATTTCCAAAAAAATAGCGAGATCGTAGCTATCAAAAATATGCAAATTTCTATCCGAAAGCTCTTTTCGTTTTTAAAAATTTCAGCCAAACCCTCTCTTGCGTAGCCAAAATTTTTAAAAAATTTATACGTTGGCTGGTTTCTCATAACTTTCCTTTTTGCGATTTTTGGCATAATTATAATTAAAAAAAGGATGAAATTTGAAACTTATTAGCTGGAACGTAAATGGGCTGCGCGCAGTGGTGGCAAAAGATGGCTTTGGCTGGCTTGATGAGGTTAAGCCTGATTTTTTGGGACTGCAAGAGATCAAGGTCAAAGAAGATGATGTGCCAAAAGAAATTTATAACCTTGGCTTTAAAGATATAAGTGTAAATTCAGGCGCGAGAGCTGGCTACTCTGGCGTGATGAGCCTTGCTAAATTTGACGTGCAAACGCAAAAAGCAGCCTTTTTTGACGACACGGAGGGGCGAGTTTTGGAGCATAGATTTGATGATATCGTGCTTTTTAACATCTACTTTCCAAACGGCCAAAAGGACGATGAGAGGCTAGCTTACAAGATGGACTTTTACGAGAAATTTCTAGCTTACTGCAAAGAGCTAGTAAAAAGCGGCAAAGAGGTGATATTTTGTGGCGACGTAAATACTGCTCACCGCGAGATCGACCTGAAAAACCCAAAGGCAAATGCCAAAACTTCTGGCTTTTTGCCTATCGAGCGCGCGTGGATAGATGAGGTGCTAAAAAGTGGCTTTATAGATACCTTTAGAGCCGTAAATGGCGACGTTGCAGACGCCTACTCGTGGTGGAGCTACCGCTTTAACGCAAGGGCAAAAAATGTTGGCTGGAGGATTGATTATTTCTTTATTTCACAAGGGCTAAAAAATAGGCTAAAAGACGCATTTATCCTGCCAGAGATCACCGGTAGCGACCACTGCCCAGTTGGCATAGAGATAGAAATTTAGAGCACTCCCTCTTCTAGCAGGTGGGTGATTAGGATTTTAAAGCCTAAAAATATAAGTATCGCTCCGCCTAAAAAAAGCGCCTTTTTCTCTAAAATTTCACCCATAAATTTACCGATATAAAAGGCAGCTAGGCTTAGCGCAAAGCAGACTACGCCGATGATGAGCGCACTTTTGAATATACTAACCGCTTCAAAGCTAAGCGTGACACCAACGGCGAGTGCGTCGATGCTCGTGGCAAATGCACCTACAAAAATGGTCTTAATATCCATGCCCAAAGAGTCGCCCGCCTCGCTGCTACAGGCCTCTTTTAGCATTTTAAAGCCAAGAAAACAAAGTATAAAAAATGCTATGAAGTGATCGATAGAGCTTATAAATTTAGCAAAGCTAATGCCTAGAAAATAGCCAAAAAGCGGCATGAGAAACTGAAAAAAGCCGAGCATAAAAGCAATAAATAAAATTTTGCTAAAGCCAAGGCTTTTATACCTTGCGCCGTTTGCCATATTTAGAGCTGCGCTATCCATGCTAAGAGCGAAGCTAAGAAGTAAAAGCTGCATAAATTCCCTTTAAAAAAGAGCAAATTTTAGTGCAAAAATATTAAATTTATTTTAAGCGTTTAGATATTTTTTGTATGATTTTGCTTTAAATTTAAAAAAGGAGAGAAGATGAAAAGATATCTTGTTATTCTTTGTGGCGCGCTTGCTTTAAATTTGCAAGCCGCAAGCATGGATGATATGATAAACAAAGGCGTCAAAATCGCCACTCACGCATCAAGCGGCGACTATAAAAGCTTAGTTAGCGAGGCGCTAAATGCCGCTGTTAGTGAGCTTTCAAAAGAGGGCTTTATAAACAACGCCACAGCTAAAATCCCACTCCCAAAAAGCCTTGAGATGGCGTCAAATTTAGCCAAAAAAGTGGGCGGCGAGAAGTGGGCGCAGGACCTTAGCAAGTCGATAAACAACGCTGCGACCACGGCTGTGCCAAAGGCTGCTGAAATTTTTAGTGAGAGCATAAAAAATATGAGCGAGGCCGATGTCAAAAAGCTCTTTAATGACGGCAGCGACAGCGTTACGAAGTATTTGCAGCAAAGCTCCAGCCAAAAGCTAAAGGCGGCATTTACACCGATAATTGAAAAAATGATGAGTGATAATAGCTTTGCGACTGCCTATAATGGGCTAAATTCTTTCATCGGTGGCTCAGTAAAAAACAACGAAACGATAAAATCAGTCAAAAGCCTAGCTAAAAATTTAGGCGCAAGTGAATATGTGCCAGATGAGGGCGAGGATCTAAACGCATATATCACGAGAAAGACGCTAGATGGGCTATTTAACGTGATGAGCGAGAAAGAAAAGGGGCTAAGAAGCGGCTTTAGCCTAGATAGCGGTAAAAAGGTGCTTGACTCGATCTTTAAATGAGAAATTTAAGCGCTCAAAACAGAGCCGACATCGCTCTTATAGTAGTTGCCATAGTTTGGGGCGCTACGTTTTTACCCATGGCAAACGCGCTAAAGACAAATGGCGTCTTTGTCATGCTATTTTGCCGGTTTTTTCTCTCGGCTATCTTTATGGGTTTTGTCGCGCTTAAATTTGCTAAGAAATTTGACAAAAAGAGCGTCATCTACGGCGTTATCCTTGGAGCGGTGCTCTTTTTATCATTTGCCATGCAAACTTACGCTCTAAAGCTTACTTTTAGCTCTAGCGTCGCCTTTATCACGGGGCTTGAGTGCGTGATAGTGCCTTTTATGGCGGCTTTTATTTTTAAAAATAAGATAAGCATTTTTGCCATTTTTGGCGCTATGATCGCTATTTTTGGGCTTTGGCTACTAAGTGGCGCCACGCTCGCACTTGGGGCTGGCGAGGCACTAGCGCTTGCTTGTGCGATATTTTATGCACTTTATACTACGCTAAATGGCCACTTTGTAAGAAAGAGCGAGCTTTATTTGCTTGTCTTTGTGGTCTTTCTTACAAATGCCCTGCTTTCGCTTGTTTTCGCGCTTTTTCAGGGCAGTATCGTGCCAAAATTTGATAGGGAATTTTTTATAGCGATATTTATCACGACGGTGATTGGCACGATATTTTGCTACTTTGTGCAAACGATCGCTCAAAGATACACGACCGCTAGCAAGGCGGCCTTGTTTTTCTGCTTAGAGCCAGTCTCAGCAGGATTTATCGGCTATTTTTTTGCTAGCGAACTACTTAGTATCTGGCAAATTTTTGGAGCTATGCTCATCATCTTTGGCGTCATTTTTAGCGAATTTGGCAAGCAAATTTGCTCTAAATTTAAGCTCTAAAAGACAAAAAGCTTCATTTGCGAGTCTATTTTCTCATCTATAAACTCGCCCTCAAATCTCTCTTTTAACATCGCTAAAACCGTCTTTTCATCGTAGTTTTTAGCTCCGTTTATCTCAAGGTGCCAGCAGATATTTTCAGCTGCTTCTTGCACGCTTCGTCTAGCGATCCTTGTCTCATTTAAAATTTGACTCTTAAAAGCGATGCCTTGCTCATTTAGCCACGCTTCGAGCCTATCTACTACGTTTTTTTGGGAGAGCACTCGGCCAAATTTTTCAAAAAATGGCTCAAGCAGATCAGAGCTTCTAGGCTTGTCCCAGCCAAGATAGAGCTTTTGCTTGGCGCAGTTTTGAAATTTAGCAAAGTCTTCATCGCTCGCAATGGCCGGACTCATCGTGCAAATGGCGATATCAAAGTGTTTAAGGGGCTTAAATTCTCTCCACGAGCAAACCTCGCTGGTTAAATTTGTCACGCCAAATCTCTTTGCGTCCTCGTTTAAAATTTCTATCATCTTTTCTGAGCTATCGATGCCAGTTATATGCTTTGCCGTTTTTGATAAAAATATGCTCCAAACGCCCGTGCCACAGCCGATATCAAGGATATCTTTGCCACTAAAATCAACTCCCCAAGCCAAGGCTTTACCAAAAATTTGCTGCTGGATAGCGCTGATCTTGCCGTCAAATCTTTGGTAGTTTGACGCCTTTTTATCCCATAAATTTTGCATTTTAGCTCCTTATTTTTGGTTATAATTTTAGCAAAAAAGGTCAAAAATGAGAGATTTTATATATCACGTCATCATCCCGCCACAAGCCATCGACATGCATGGTCACATGAATAATGTCTATTATTTTACCCTTATGCAAGAGGCTGCATTTGCCCACTCCGCCGCTGTTGGCGACACGGTCGAGGCGCAGTATAAAAGGGGAGAAATTTGGCTCATTAGAAAAAATGAAGCAAAATATATAAAAAGCGCAAAGCTGATGGACAAGATAGAAATTTACACCTACACGCAAACTGAGGGCAAGGCGACATCTTGCAGATATTTCGAGTTTAAAAAAGATGGCGAGCTAATAGCAACTGGCAAGACGGAGTTTGTCTATATCGATCTAAAGACAAACCGCCCAAAAGCTATCCCGGCTGAGATCATCGCGCTTTACTCGTGACCGCATTCGTCGCAAACGCCCTTTATCACGGCGCTTTTTATATTTTTAGCGACACTTAGGTGGGGCATGTCGATGTTTGTTACTTTGTGGCAGACGTCGCAGATGAAGTAGGCTTTGGCTTCATTTGCCAGCTCGTAGTAGCTCTTGTGGTTGTTTTCGGTTTTTATAACGAGATTTTCTTTTTCGAAAATTTCCATACTTCTATAAAAGGTCGTCTTGTTTGCGTCAAGGCTCTCTAAAATTTCGTCGTAGCTTAGCGGCGCTTTGGCGTTTTGTAAAATTTCAACAAGCTTTATGCGAAGCGTCGTAGCCTTGATATTGTGCTCTTCTAAGAAATTTCTCGCGTTCATCTTTGCCCTTTTGATTTTTCGTATATTAACGCTAAAAGATTTAAACTATATTTAAAAGAAAAGGCTAAATTTAGGCATTTGCTTTTTAAGTTGCAACCAAGTTGCATTTTGCTAAACTTCGCAATTATTTTTTAAAGGAGAGATAATGAGAAAAATTATCGTTTTTTTAGCTGTTTGTGCTTTGTCTCTTTTTGCAAAGCCGGTTGTGACTACTAGCATACTGCCAACGAAATTTTTTGTCGAGCAGATCGCTGGAGATACGCTAGATGTAAATGCTATGGTTGGCAAAGGCGCTGATCCGCATACCTACGAGCCAAAGCCAAAGCAGATGAAGGAGCTTGAAAAGAGCGAGCTTTACTTTGCTATCGGCATCGAGTTTGAGGACGCGTGGCTGGATCGCTTCTCAAAGACGTTTAAAAATTTACGCATCGTAAAGACGCAAGAGGGCATCGAAAAGATCGCTATGAGCGAGGAGCATGAACATGAAGAGCACCACGAGCATAAACATGAGGGTGAGCATAAGCATGAGCACCATGACCACGAGGGCGAGCACCATCATCACCACCATGACGGCCTTGACCCGCACATCTGGCTTGATCCTATCTTGGTAAAAACTCAAGCTGATAACATCGCAAAGGCGCTAATAGAGAAATTCCCGCAAAATGCAAAGCTTTATGAGGAGAATTTGGCTAAATTTAAGGCTAGCCTTGACGAGCTTGATAGCTTTATCAAAAACGAGCTAAAAGATGTCAAAACTCGCGAATTTATCGTATATCACCCATCTTGGGGCTACTTTGCAAAGCGCTATAACTTAGAGCAAATAGCCATTGAAATAGAGGGCAAAGAGCCAAAGCCAGCTGAGCTAAAAGAGCTTATAGAAGAGGCTAAAGAGCACGGTGTAAAGGTCATTTTCGTAGCTCCACAGTTTCCAACAAAGGCTGCAAATTTGATCGCAAAAGAGACTGGTGCAAAGGTCGTCATGATAGATCAGTTGCCTGAAAACTGGCTAGCCGAGATGAAAAAAACGGCTGAAATTTTCGCAAAAAGTCTATAGAAATGTTAGCACGCCTGATCGTCATTTGCCTACTAGCCATAAATGCCTTCGGGTGTGCTCTATGCTCGCTTTACAGCCCAACAGCTCACGTTAGCGCGAAATTTGTCGCACACGAAAATAACATCACGCAAATAGCCTTTACTTGGACCTTTTCGCAAAATTTCTCAGATCTTATGAAGCAAAATTTTGATCTCAATCAAGATGAAAAGATAGATGAAAAAGAGCTTAGAAAGATCCGCTTAAATTTGCTAGACTACCTCGTGCCAAGGCACTATTTGACGGACATTGAGTATTATTACAAGGACGAAAATGCCACTAAAATAGAGCCAAATTTAAACGAATACAAGCTCTACTTTGACGAGGGCAGGCTTAAATTTGACGTGAGTTTTAAAACAAATTTAGTGGTCGCTGACGGACTTGTCGTGTCGGTTGATATGGAGGATAAAGAGGGCTATTTTAACTTCAAATTTACGCAAAATAACGCATTTTTGGTGGGTGAAAGCTTCTGGGCGATACCAAATTCAAACTCAAATTTGATATTTTTTACATTTTCAAGCAAAGAAGCGGCCAAAGCTCACAACGAAAAGCCAGCGCTTAAAGAGCTGCTAAAAGAGCCAGCAGTAGGCACGAGCGATGAAAATTTAAGCCAGATAGATAAGATCGATGAGGCTAAATTTGACATCGTCTCAAAAACTAGCCTAAGCTTACTTGATAGACTAAAGCAAATTTTGCGAAGCGTGGATTACAAAAGTCCGCTTGCGCTGCTATTTTTAGCGTTTATCTCATTTGGCTATGGCTTCTTGCACGCTGCTGGCGCAGGTCATGGCAAGGTGCTAACAAGCTCATATTTTGCCGCAACTGGTGGTAGCTACAAAAGGGCGTTTTTATTTGCGTTAAAGATCGGCTTTTTGCATGTTGTGGGCGCATTTGTCTTTGTATTTGCCAGCTTTTTGTTGCTACGAGAGGTGAGTAACGACCTTACAAAGGACACAGCTAGCATAACGACCGCGTTTTCTGGAGTTGTGATCTTTTTTGTGGCGATTTTTATGCTCGTTAAAAAGATCAAATTTTATCTCTCAAACAAAAAAGAGACTAAATTTTATATTTTTAGCTCAAATTTGAACCAAAATTTGAGTAAAAATACAAAATTTAAAAGCGAATGTGGCTGTCAAATTTGCTCTACTAAAAAGCCAAAGAGCAAAGAGGAGTGGCTAGTAGCGGCTGCTGCGGCTCTTGTGCCTTGTCCTGGCACGATACTAGTCTTTGTGCTGGCAAATGAGATAGGTAGCTACTTTGCAGGCGTGATAAGTGGCCTGTTTATGGCGCTTGGCATGAGCGTGGTGATATTTGTAGCGGCAGTTTTTGGCTCAAAGATCAGCACGAACATTAAGCTAAAAAAGTTTAAAATCTACGCAGAATTTGCAGCCCTTTGCATCATGCTTTGGCTTGGACTTTTCATTTTTGTCACGACATTTACGCAAAAGAGTCTGTTTTGAAAGATATTATAAAAATTAGAAATTTAAACTTTAGCTACGATAAACAAGTCGTTTTAGAGGATATTAACTTAGACTATAGTAGTGACGAGTTTTTAGCGATAATCGGTCCAAATGGCGGGGGCAAAAGCACGCTTTTAAAGCTCATTTTGGGTCTGCTTAAGCCTCAAAGTGGCGAGATAAAGCTCTTTGGTAAAGAGCCAAGCGAGGTTAGTAAATTTATAGGCTATGTGCCGCAAAATTTCCTCTCAAATCAAAGCTTTCCAATGATGGTTTTAGAAGTCGTTTTAATGGGGCTAATCGATAAAAAAATCTTTGGCTTTTACTCAAAAGATGAAAAAGCTCTAGCGCTAAGTGCCCTTGAGAAGGTCGGCATGAGGGAGTTTGCAAACGCAAGGATCGGCGAGCTAAGTAGCGGTCAAAGGCAGCGCGTATATATCGCTAGAGCGCTTTGCGCAAATGCAAAAGTGCTCATCTTAGACGAACCAACAGCCAGCATCGACACGAAAGGGCAGGCTGAAATTTATGAAATTTTAAAGGGCATAAACGCAAATGGCGTGGGCGTGGTTCTAGTAAGTCACGACCTAAATATCGTGCTAAATTATGCTACAAAGATCGCTTACGTGAGTAAAAATTTACACATTCATAAAACGCATGAAAATCTTGCAAAGAGGGAATTTATCGAGCATCTAGCTAGAACACACAGCCATTTTTGTGATGTCGAGATCGCGCTTGGCGAGTGCGGTTGTGAAAAAACAAAGAGCAATGTTTTTAAATTTTAAAGAGAGAAAATGAGTGAAATTTTAGAGTTAAATTTTATGCAAAATGCCTTTATTGCTGGCATTTTAGTAAGCATAATATGCGGCATGATAGGCTCGCTTGTGGTGATAAACAAGATGACTTTCATCGCTGGAGGCATCGCACACGGCGCCTATGGCGGCATAGGGCTTGCATTTTTCTTCTCACTAGAGCCACTTTTTGGTGCGAGTATATTTTCACTATTTTTAGCGCTCATCATCGCCACGATCACGCTAAAAGACAAGACAAACATCGACTCTGTTATAGGCGCTATTTGGGCGATTGGCATGGCTATTGGCATCATTTTCATCGATCTCACACCTGGCTATAACGCCGATCTTATGAGCTATCTTTTTGGCTCGATCCTTGCAGTTAGCGGCACAGATATTATCTTTATGAGCGTTTTAGACCTCTTGTTTTTGGCGCTCATCGCGCTTTTTTACCGCCAGTTTGTGGCGATCAGCTTTGATGCGGAGTTTGCAAAACTTCGCGGGGTAAATACGACATTTTTTCACTATCTGCTAGTTTGTATGATGGCGCTTTGCGTGGTGGCTACGATACGCGTTGTGGGGCTAATACTTGTCATCGCGTTACTTACCATACCGCCTTATATAGCGCAAATTTTTGCCAAAAGGCTGGGGCTAATGATGTTAATCTCAACTATTTTTTCTATCATCTTTTGCTTTATCGGCCTTGTGATCAGCTTTTATTTTAATCTCACAGGCGGAGCTAGCATCATCTTAGTCGCCTCGCTTTGCTTTTTCGCGTTTAGTTTTAAATTTAAAAGCTTGCGCTCGTAGCTCTTTTTAACCTAAAAAGCGTCCAAACTAAAAAGCAAATCGCCGTAAAATAGACGCTAAAAAAGAGCGCTAGCCAAATAAATTTGATCTCAAGCCCCAGCCAAAAGACCACCACGTAAAAGAGCAAGCATTGAAGCACGAGCTGTCTAAAGCCATTTAGCAAAAAGATCGCCACTGGGCGTTTTATCGCTTGTAGCGTGCTGCCTGAGATGTTTATAGTGCCGTAAGCCATGTAGGCAAGTGAGTTGATGCCAAGGTAGAGCTTTGCCACTTCTAGCACGGCTGGCGTGCTGTCAAAGAGCTTGATCGCGCTCTCGCCAAAAAGCCTGATAAAGATGTAGGCAAAGGCGCAGTAGATGAGCAAAAAAAGAAGCGATAGTTTGTAGCACTGCATCGCTCTTTGAAAGCTCTTAGCGCCGTAATTTCTTGAGATGATGCTAAGCACTCCTGCTGCCATGCCGATGGTCGGAAGCACTAAAATTTGCTCGATCCTTAAGGCTATGCCATAACCTGCCACTGCATTGACGCCGTAAAAGCTTACAAATTTTAAAAGCACGAGCGAGCCAAGTGACATTGAGAGGTAGTTTAGACAAGCTGGCAAAGCTTGCTTTAGTATCTTTGCCCAGATGGCTAAATTTGGCACGAAGTAGCCTAAATTTCTAGGCTCTATCATCTTGCTCTTTCTTACTTTAAGAAAGAGATAGATCATGCCTAAAAACTGCACGCTAGCCGTTGCTAGAGCAAGACCTTTTACTCCAAGAGCAAAGATAAAAGCAAAAAGATAGCAAAAAAATGCGTTGATAAAAAGGCCACAAAATAGCCAGTTGCGGTAGCTTTTAGTATCGCCAAGTGCGACAAGTATGCCATTAAGCGATTTTATAAGCAAGAAAAATGGAGCTGCAAGAAAGATGACGCCAGCGTAGTCAAGTGCTTCATTGATGTAGTGATGATCAGCTCCTAAAATGACTAGTAAATTTGGCGCTAGCAAGTAGCCACAAAGTCCCATAAATAGGGCAAAAAGAAGCACAAAGATGATGCCATTTGCCGCATAAAGTTTAGCCATTTTTGGTTTGTTTGCGCCTAGGCTGTTGCCTATTAGCGCGGTGAGTGCCGAGCCAAAGCCAAGCCCGATACCAACGACACTTAGGTAGAGTAAAAAGCTCATCGCCATGCCAGCAACTGCAAGGGTTGAAATTTTAGCGGCGAAAAATGTGCCAGTGACGTTGTAAAGCGTGTTAAACATCATGCCCACGCCAGCTGGCAGCGATAGTGAGATGATTAGTTTATTTAGTGGGTCTTTTAGTAGGTCCAAGCTGTCTTCTTGTTAAATTTCATCTGGGCTAAGTTCTATCAAATTTCTGCCACAAATGTATAAATTTTCATTGCTTTAAGTGCTCCGTTTCGCTCCACTTTACTAAGCTTGATTTAAAGTGCATCTTTATATTAGGCGAAGGCGAGAGCTTTATATGTCGCTAGCAAAGCTTGCCTTCAAACCTATCTAAATTTATCTATTGTGAGCCAAATTTGAAACTAAATTTTAGCTCACATTTTTATTTTTGATCTCTTGATGCCCTTTTTCTAGCGTAGATATTTAGGCACTCAACCGCTAGCGAGAAGCCCATCGCAAAGTAGATGT
Source organism: Campylobacter concisus (assembly GCF_003048985.1). Lineage (GTDB taxonomy): Bacteria > Campylobacterota > Campylobacteria > Campylobacterales > Campylobacteraceae > Campylobacter_A > Campylobacter_A concisus_AY. Next base: position 97,145 of record NZ_PIRS01000002.1, on the reverse strand, counting down.
AGCCTTTTGGCACATGCACGCCAAAGCCATCAAGTATGAGCGCAAAGCCAACTAGCACCAAGAATGCTAGTGCGAGCATTTTTATGGTTGGGTTGTTATCGACAAATTCTGAGATCGCCTTTGAGGCAAACATCATCACGCCAACCGCGATGATGACGGCAAGTATCATGATATCGATGTGCTGAGCCATGCCAACTGCGGTGATAACGCTATCGAGTGAAAAGACTATGTCTAAAATGCCTATCTCAAGGATAGTTGCAAAAAATCCCGGATGAGACTTGCTCTCGTGAGCCTCTTCATGCTTGCCAGTGACGTTTGCGTGGATCTCCATTGATGATTTTACTATCAAAAATAGACCGCCTATTATGAGCACCAGATCGCGCCCAGTGATGCTAAGCTCGCCTATGCTAAAGAGCGGCTTTGTAAGCTTCATGATCCAAAATAGCGAAAGTAGCAGGATGATCCTAGTGATCATCGCAAAGCCAAGCCCTAAAATGCGGCCTTTGCCCCTTTGCTCTGGTGGCAGCTTGCCTACTAAAATAGCGATAAATATGATGTTATCTATGCCTAAAACTATCTCCAAGCCAGTTAGCGTAAGTAGCGATATCCACGCCTCTGGCGAACTCAACCATTCAAACATTTACTTCCTTTGTTAAAATTTTTATTATGCTCTCAGGCAAAATTTCATGCTCTATGTCGTGAATTTTAGCCTCCCACTCATCTAAACTCATGCCATCCTCGCGCTCAAACGCCCTTTGCGCGATCAGTTTGCCCCCGTCAAGCTCCTCACTCACATAATGCACGCTCACACCGCCTATCATCATGTCGCTCTCAAAGCTCTCCTTTATCGCATGCGCGCCCTTAAAAAGCGGCAGGATAGATGGATGAAGGTTTATGGCTTTTATCTGCGCCGTAAAAACTGGCGTTAGTATCCTCATGAAGCCTGCAAGCACCGTAAGACCTGCCCCACTTTTTAAAATTTGCTCCACCAAAACAGCGTCAAATTCCTCACGGTTTTTAAATTTAGCGCTCTCTATGACGAGCGTTTCAAGTCCAAATTTCTTAGCTCGCTCGATGCCAAATGCACCAGGCTTGTTGCAGATACAAAGGCAAACTTCGATCTTTACGCCGTTAAAAATTTGATTATGAACTTTTTTAAGTATCGCTTCTAAATTTGAGCCACTGCCGCTAAAAAGCACGGCTATCTTTTTCGTAAGCATTTTACTCCTTTGATGATGTCTGTTGGCTCAAGCGCGTAGCTGTTTTTGTTAAAATTTCTAAGACTAAGCGCATGAGCTAAAGTGGCTGAGATGGCAGCATTTAGTGGCTCGTAGCCTTGAGCCAAAAGTGCTAGCACAAGGCCGCTTAGCACGTCGCCGCTACCGCCTTTTGCAAGCGCGCTTTTACCATAAGACATGACGTAAATTTGCCCATCTTTGGCGATTATGGTGTTTGCCCCTTTTAGCACAAGAACGGCATTAAATTTCTCGCTCCAAGCCCTCGCATAAGCGTATCTGTTTTCTTGCAAAGTTTGCACATCTATATCGGCTATTTTGCAAATTTTTAAAAGCGAGCAAAACTCCTTTGGATGAGGCGTCAAGACGCAGTTCTCGCTTAGCAAGTCAAGCACTTTTGGGTTGTAAAAGATATCAGCGTCAAGCACAAGCCTTTTGCCTTTTAAAATTTGCACCTCAAGCTCTTCTACGCCCCTTTTGCCAAGCCCCATGCCAAGGGCTCCAGCGTTCATTTTCTCGCTTATCTTGCTAGCTTGCATGATATGCGTTGGTAAATTTAAACCTTGCTCGCCTATTACGCTAACTAGCCCAGCCCCAAAGGCAAATGCCGCCTTTGCACAAAGCTTGCTAGCTCCTATGTGCTCGCCAGATATGATAAATGCGTGGCCAAAGTCGCCCTTATTTACGCACTGATTTTTTCTATTTGGAAGCATGAGATCGCATTTTTCAAGCAGATGATAGTCGCTTTCGCACTCGTAGTTTTGAGCGCTTATGCCAAGTGTGGCAACCTTTATCTTGCCAACGTAGTCCTTTGCCACGTCACTATAAAGAGCTAGCTTTCTAGCTCCCATCGTGATAGTAGCGTCTGCTTTTACGCAAGCGCCAAGCACCTTGCCCTCACTACTTAGCCCACTTGGCACATCGCAAGCGATGATGTAAGCGGGGCTGGCGTTTATTTTTGAGATTAACTCTATGTGCGTTTCGTCTAAATTTCTATTTAGCCCTGAGCCAAAAAGCCCGTCTATGAGGCATTTTGCGCTATTTAAGCTATTCCCTATCTCTTTGTTCTCACGCACACCAGCAAATTTAGCCCTTTCAAGCTGTTTAATGGCAAGTGGCTTTAAATTTTTACTAGCTAGGATAAATTCACACTCATACTCGCCCTCTAGCATCCTTAAAGCGCAAAGCACGTCAGCGCCGTTGTTTCCGCCACCGCAAACGCCAAGCACTCTCTCGCCTTTTTTAAATTTCTTACGGATAAAATTTGCTATGGCTGTGGCTGCATTTTCCATTAAAATCTCTTCGCTAAGGCCAAATTTCTCGCTCGCTCGCTCGTCCAAAACTCTCGTGTCTAAATATAAATTTTTCATTCTATGCCCTAAAACTAAGCGCCTCTAGGATGTGAGGTTTTAAAATTTGCTCGCTCTCATCAAGATCGGCGATGCTTCTAGCTACTCTAAGCGTCCTTTTTATGCCCCTTTGAGAGAGGTTGTACTTCGTGGCGGCCTTTTGTAAAATCTCACTCGCCTCGGCGTTTAACGTGCAAAATTTAGCCACCTGCGCGTCATTTAGCTTGCCGTTTAGCTCGTCTTGAGCGCGCTTTTTTTGAAATATAAAGGCTTTTAAGACCATCTCGCTCATCTGCTGCGAGCTTAAGCTTGCCTTATCATTTGGCGAGCTCTCGTCCATCGCGACTTTTAAGTCTATGCGGTCAAGCACTGGGGCTGAAATTTTGGCTTTGTAGTTTTTGATCTCATTTTCACTGCATTTGCAGTTTAGATTGCGGGAGAATAAATTTCCACATGGGCAGGGATTTTGCGCGGCTACGAAGATAAATTTAGTCTCATAAGTCACTTTTGAATTTACCCTTGCGATGTGGATTTGATTGTCCTCAAGTGGCTCTCTAAGGCTTTCGATCACCTGTTTAGGAAAGTGTGGGAACTCGTCAAAAAATAGCACTCCGCCATTTGCAAGTGCGATTTCGCCGATCTTTGCGACGTTTGAGCCACCGCCAAAGATCGAGCTTTTTGTCGAGGTGTGGTGCGGCGAGCGAAAGGCTCTAGTGCTTGTAAATTCGCTATCTTGCAGGTTTAGCGAGCGGTAGGCGGCGGACTTTAGCACCTCTTCTAGGCTTTGTGGCGCCATGATATAAACTAGGCGTTTTGCGCACATGCTCTTGCCGCTACCTGGGCTGCCTTCAAATAGGATATTGTGCATACCAACGGCTGCGATGACGCAGGCCCTTTTGGCTCTTTCTTGACCCAAAACATCCTTAAAATCAAGCTCGAAGTTTAAATTTGGAACGTATCTTTTGCCAGAAATTTCTATCACATTTGAAAATAGCTCGTGTGTGGCGCTAAAATGCGTGCTTTTAGCAAATTCTGCGTCACTAAAAAACTTGATCGCCTCTTCTAGTGTGCTAACGCCATAAACCTCTAAATTTGGGATCATCGAAGCTTTGGCGGCTATCTCACTAGGCACTAAAATTTTTGCATTTTGAACCTGCGTGCTTAAAAAAAGTAGGATCGAAAACAAATTTGCCGTGCTTTTTACACTGCCATCAAGCCCAAGCTCTCCAAAAACAAAAATTTTCTCTAAGCTTTTTGCCTTTTGAAGGGCGATGAGAAGTGCGATACTTAAATCAAAATGTGAGCCACTTTTTGGCAGGTCTGAGGGGGATAAATTTATGGTTATTTTCTGAGCTGGAAAGGCAAAGTCAAGCGCTAAAAGTGCCGCTTTTACACGCTCTGTGCTCTCTTTGATGCTGGTGCTTGCAAGACCCACGATACTAAAGCCAGGAAGCCCACGAGAAAAGATCGACTCAACATCAATGATCTTTAGTCCGTCGCCGTAAGTAGCACATTTTAAGGACTTCATGATGTCTTTTCTTTTTTCTGCTTTTTGTATTCCTTATCGAATTTCTTGCGTTTGTTAAAGCCTATTTTTTCTATAAAAAGATGCCCGTCTAGGTGGTCATTTTCATGCTGGATAGCGATCGCTAGTAGCCCATCAGTTTTTAAGGTCTGCTCTTTGCCAAAGCGGTCTTGAAATTTGATAGCAACTACCTCACTTCGCTTAACGTCCTCGTAGTAGCCAGGCACGCTAAGGCAGCCCTCTTGATAGACGCACTCGCCCTCACGTAGCTCAAATTTTGGGTTTATGATCTCGATTAAATTTTCTCTATCTTGCACGCCCTCTTCGTTGGCTAAATTTATGATGAAAATTCTCTTTGCAACGCCTATTTGTATGGCCGCAAGACCGATGCCTTCTTTTGCGATCATCGTCTCATACATATCATCAAGAAGTTTGTGAAGATTCTCATCGAAAACCTCAACCTCTTTTGAAATTTCATAAAGTTTTTTATTTGGATAGGATAAAACTTCTAGGATCAAACTAATTCTCTGCTTTCTCGTCTAAAAATAGTGGCTCGTTTAGCTCTTGGTTGGTCTCTAGCTTGTCAAGTGCGTGAGAGAGCAACTCTTCGGTGCTCTTTGTCTTTGAGATCATGCTTGAGACTATCTGCACTTCGAGCTTGCACTCTTCGTTGTCGATCTTCCAAGGCATAGATGAGAGCATGTTTAAAATTCTCGCGCACGCTTGCTTTGTGCCGTTTTCATCGGTGTATTTCATCACCATAGCAAAGCAGCCATCGCCGTAGTGTGCGACTATATCGCTCCTACGCGAAGTTCTTAAAAGAAGCTGCGACATGCTTTTAAACATATTGTTTCGCTCTTTTAAATTTTTAACGCGGTTAGCAAATTTGTCTTTTATCTTAACTAGCAAAAATGAGGCATTGTAGCCATAACGTCTAACAGACTCGATCTCGCTGCTTATGGTCACTACTAGAAATTTCTTGTTATAGACCTCATAAGTCGTATCGTAGATCGACTGCTCTTCAATCGCCTTAAACATCTTGCCAACCTCTTCATAGCTCATCTTGATGACGTCAAGGTGCTTATCCATGAGGTCGTTTAGCTTGATGAGGTCTTGGTTAAAGGCGCTTAAAACGTTTTGGAGCGCAAGGACATTTGTGTTGTTTTTAAGCCCATCCATACGCTTTTGCACTAGGCCTCTCATAATATTTAAATTTTTATAGATTAGCACAACCGCTTGAAGCATGCCTTTTATCTGGATAAAGCCTTGTTTGATCTCTTTTTCGATAGAGATGTTGCCATTTGTTGGCACTGAACTTTCGGAATTTGCCACGATGATATCGCCGATCTCTTTTCTAAATTCTTCAGGTTGATTATCAAGCATCTTTTCAAAATAGATAGAGTAGTTGTTTGGCGTAGATGGGACGTTGTCGCCACTTAGTTCGTTTAAAACACCCTCTGAAAATTTATAGATATTTGCCTTTTCTTTTTTAATGGAATGTTTTGGTTCAAGCGCTTTTCTCTTTGGTTCTGGGGCGTTATCTATCTTTATCACTTTAGGCCTTATTTAAAACTTTTCTCCAAAATTTTATCGACAAGTCCGTAATCTTTAGCCTCTGCTGAGCTCATAAAGAAGTCACGCTCAGTATCTTTTACGATCTTGCTTAGCTTTTGGCCTGTATTTTTTGCCAAAATTCCATTTAAAATTTCTTTCAAACGTAAAATTTCACGAGCTTGTATCTCGATATCAGTCGCTTGTCCTCTAGCACCGCCGAGTGGTTGGTGTATCATGATACGAGAATTTGGCAGTGCATATCTCTTGCCAGGTGCGCCACAGCTTAGTAAAAATGCACCCATACTAGCGGCCTGACCGATGCAGATAGTGCAAACATCTGGCTTTATGTAGTTCATCGTGTCATAGATGCTAAAGCCACTTGTTATCACGCCGCCTGGTGAGTTTATGTAAAGGTAGATATCTTTATCTGGATCCTCAGCCTCTAAAAATAGCAGTTGAGCGACGATAGAAGCAGCCATGCCGTCCTCTATCTCACCACTTAGCATAACGATCCTGTCTTTTAAAAGACGGGAGTATATATCATAGCTTCGCTCACCTCTGCTAGTTCTTTCAACTACGACAGGAACGTAATAGCTCATTACTCAGCCTTCTCTTTTTTGCTTGCTTTTTTCTCTTCTTTTTCTTTGCTAAAAAGCTCGCTAAATAGCTTCTCTTCGATCATAGACATCTTTATAGCTGGAAGCATGCCTTGGTTGCGGTACATATCAAGGTGTGCTTTTGGGTCTTGTCCGCTTCTATACGCCTCAAAATAGATCGCTTGAACGACCTCTTGATCGCTCACTTTCACGCCTCTTACGCGAGCTAGCTCATCGATGATGAAAGTTAGGCGAACGCTATTTTCAGCGTCTTTTCTATACTCGTCACGTTTTTTAGCTAGAGCATCTTTGTCTTCTCTAAATTTCTTCATATCGTCTGGAGTAAATGAGCTCCATGCGTTTCTAAACTGCATATCGATCTCTTGCTCGACGATATTTTTTGGCACGTCAAATTTAAATTTTTCAACCGCAGCTTCAGCAAATTTTGGTTTTAGCTCTTCGTTTATAAGTTTATAAATTTTCTCTTGGCGGATTTGCTCTTTTATGCGCTCTTCAAGTAGCTCTTCAGTTGGTTTTTCTTCGTTTGGAAGGATAGTTTTTAGCATCTCTTCGTCTAGTTTTTCAGGGATCTTTCTCTCTTGAATTTCATGAAGTTTGACTTTAAAAACAGCATCTTTACCAGCTAAATGTGCAGCGCCATAGTTTTCTGGGAATTTAACCTCGATATCTTTTTCGCCGCCAGCTTTTATGCCTACCATGCCATCTTCAAAGCCTGGGATAAATTGGTTTGAGCCGATCTCAAGCACGTAGTTTTCAGCCTTGCCACCTTCAAATGCAACACCATCAACAAAGCCCTCAAAGTCAAATTTAGCAAAATCGCCCACTTTTAGGCCTCTTTTGCTCTCTACTTTTTCAAGTGGAGCTATCATTTTTAAAAGTTCAGCTTTTTTCTCATCGATATCTTTTTTCAAAACGCGTGGGTTTGAAAACTCTGGTATCAAGCTCTCATAGCCGCTCACATCTACACTTGGCTTAAATGAAACTGTTAGCTCAACATCGATCTTGTCATCTTTTCTATCAAATTTTGAAACGATAGGCTCGCCGATAAGGTCGTCATTTTTCTTGCCTGCTTGTTTGATAGCCTCTTCGACTACATCTCTTAAGACATCTTGCTCAGCGTCGTTTGTCAGCTCTTTCTCGTAGCGTTTTAGCACGACAGCGACTGGCACATGGCCTTGTCTAAAGCCATCTACTTTCATAGTTTTTGCTGCTTTTTTTGCTAGTTTTTCCACGCTAGACTTTATAGCACCTGCACTTATAGTTGTGCTTGCTAGGGTATTTACGCTATCTAGAGCTTTGATTTTGATTTCCATCGAATTCCTTTATGAATACAAATTTTTAGCCCAAAATATAGCAGAATTTTCCTTATTTCATTGTAAATTTGTAAATTTTTATAGATATAAAAGGCGTTTTAACGTAGAATTTGGCGATAAAATTATGGAGAAAATTTATGCAAGAGAGTTTTGAAAATTCAGTTAAAAATATGCTAACTATCATCGGCGAAGATCCAAACAGAGAGGGGCTTATCAAAACCCCAGAGCGCGTTTATAAAGCTTTTAAATTTCTAACTAGCGGATACGTTCAAGACCCAAAAGAGGTCCTTGGTGACGCTCTATTTACCAGCTCAAATAACGAGATGGTTTTAATGCGGAATATCGAGTTTTACAGCCTTTGTGAGCACCATTTGCTGCCTATTATCGGCCGTGTGCATGTGGCATACATCCCAAATGGTAAGGTCGTTGGCCTTAGTAAAATTCCACGCATGGTAAATATCTACGCCAGACGCCTACAAATTCAAGAGCAGATGACCGAGCAGATCGCAAAGGCGCTTGAGGACGTTATCGCTCCAAAAGGCGTTGGAGTTGTTGTCGAGGCAAGGCACATGTGCGTTGAGATGAGAGGTGTGGAGAAGATAAACTCGACTACTACGACCTCTGCGCTTAGGGGCTGCTTTATCAAAAACGCAGACACAAGGCGGGAGTTTTTCTCGCTTATAAATTCGCCTAGGGAAACGCATTTTTGAGTTTAGAGCGCATAAATTCAAGGCTTAAAGAGGGCGTGAAGCTCTCAAATACCTTCGGCGTCATCACAAAGATCACAGCTACTACGATAGAGATCACCGGACTTCGCCCAAGTATCGGCGACATCGTGCGCATAGTGGCAAAAGACAAGAGTAAAAACGGCCTTGGCATGGTCACGCAGATAAAGACAGATGGCGCTTATATCAGTCCATTTGGCTTTGTCGAGGGCTTTAGGATAGGCGACTTTGTCTATGAGAGCGATCAGGGCATGAGCATACCGGTGGGGCCAAATTTACTTGGTCGCGTGGTCGATCCATTTATGAAGCCAATTGACGGCAAAGGGGCGATCGATACGACTGAATATATGCCGATCATGAGAGCGCCCATAGATGCGATGAAAAGGGGGCTTATAAACGAGCCTTTTAGTGTTGGCATAAAGACGATAGATGGGCTGCTTACCTGCGGCAAAGGGCAAAAGCTAGGAATTTTTGCAGGTTCAGGCGTGGGCAAATCAACCCTCATGGGCATGATCGTAAAAAATACGTTAGCTCCCATAAAAGTAGTCGCGCTAATAGGCGAGCGTGGCCGTGAGGTGCCTGAATTTATCGAAAAAAACCTAGGCGGCGACCTAGAGGGCACGGTCATCATCGTAGCGACCAGTGACGATAGCTCGCTCATGCGAAAGTATGGCGCATTTTGTGCGATGAGCGTGGCTGAATACTTCAAACAGCAGGGCAACGACGTGCTTTTCATCATGGATAGCGTCACACGTTTTGCGATGGCGCAGCGTGAGATCGGCCTTGCACTTGGCGAGCCACCGACCTCAAAGGGCTATCCGCCAAGCTCGCTCACACTCTTGCCACAGCTAATGGAGCGCGCCGGCAAAGAGGAGGGCAAAGGCAGTATCACGGCGTTTTTCACCGTGCTAGTCGAGGGCGATGATATGAGCGACCCGATAGCTGACCAAAGCCGCTCTATCCTAGACGGCCACATCGTTCTAAGTCGCGAGCTAACGGACTTTGGCATCTACCCACCTATCAATATCCAAAACTCGGCCTCGCGTGTCATGGGCGACGTGATCGGCAAAGAGCACAAGCTAAATGCGATGAAATTTAAGCGCCTCTACTCGCTTTTAAAAGAAAATGAGGTTTTGCTTCGCATCGGCGCATATCAAAAGGGCAGCGACAAGGAGCTTGACCTTGCGATATCTAAGAAAGAATTTATGGAGAGCTTTTTAAAACAAAGCTCAGAAGAGGCCTTTGCGCTTGAAGAGGTTGAAGAGCTGCTTGATAAGATCAATCAGTAAATTTCTCTATAAATTTGACTACTAAAATTTCATAGCCTTTTATTAAAAAAGATCGGTAAATTTTGCTTTTTTGGTGCGAAAAGTGATGCTATAAAAGTCGCGGAAGCGTGTTTTAAATTTACTGTGTTTTTTGGGTTAAATTTCATGGAGTGGGCGGCTTTTGTGTTAGTAAAAATGATAAAACGTTATAAAAAATAGTCACGCCCACGCTTCACACGGCAGATAAATTTAAAATTTTTGGCTTTTTAATAAAAAATGCGGTAGTAAATTTGAAGTTGTAAGTGGGATTTGTCTTACTTGTGGTTTTTGCAAATTTGCACAGATAAAAACAAAAATTTAATGCAAAAACATACGCAACTAGAGATATGCACTTTGTGCGCTTGATGTTTAAGGCAGAGTAGATAAATTTCAAAATTTTGCGGTTTTTGGATAAAAGCTACCATTTTGAAAAGACTAGGGTAGTAAATTTATGCTAGTGCCTATAAGTTGGCATCTGCCAAGCTGTAGTTTTTCGCTCAAATTTAATAAAAAAGCAAAATTTCACACTTTGACCCGCAGTCATCTGCTTTAATGAAAAAGCCCGCAATAAGCAAAAAAGCGATAAAACAGCTTATGTAAAAATTTATCTGCCTAAACGTGAGTCGCAGAGCAGATAAATTTCAAATGGATAAAAGCTACCATTTTGCAAAGGCTGAGGTTATAAATTTGAGGCAAGTGATCGAGTTAAATTTATACAAAAAGCCTATGGGCGAGTGTCTATCCTATCGTAGCTTTTGCTAAAATTTAATTGTAAAAAATTCCACGTTTAGTTTGGCAAGCATCGATATTTTAGACTTTGTCTTGTGACGCAAAGCGTATATTTAAAAAAAGCGCAAGAGAATTACGCCAAAGATCAAATTTGTTTCGCCTTTTCTATAAATTTTTAGTGGTAGGCTTCTTGTAAATTTAATAGATAAAAGCAAATTTGATATCCGCACTTTGTCTTTGTTACAGAGCAAACCTTGCAAAAAAGCTTTAAAAAGCACAAGAACAAAACCTATTTCTTATCGCCAAAGCCTAAATTTAACTCGTGTTTTCCGTGATTTTAGCGGCAAAACTCATCTAAATTTTATTGAGTGAAGCAAATTTCTTATAAATATCAGTGGTTTTTTTACAGCACAAAATCAAATTTATAAAATAAGATAAGGTCTAAGAGCCAAATCCCATCTTTTTATCCTCGCCAAAGCTTGAGTTTAGTTCGCGCTCTATCATGATTTTGAAGTCCTCAAAGGTAAAAATCCCATCATCTTTTATCGCTACTTTTAAAGCGGTATTTTTTAGCGCAAGGACGATCTGCGCGCCACTTAGGTTAAACTCAGCCAGCCTTTCTACGCTAAAGCCATCTTCAAAGCTCGCATTTTCAGGCAAAATTTTACGCCAAATGGCAAGCCTGCCGTTATAATCAGGCTTTTTAAACTCGATCTTATAGTCAAATCTTCTAGAAAATGCCACATCAAGGCTTTGCAAGAAATTTGTCGTAGCTATGAGCACGCCCTCAAAGCGCTCGATCTGCTCTAAGAAGATATTTTGCATTTGATTGTGCATCTTCTCAGCCCCACTCGAGCTCTCCACTCTTGTGCTTAAAAACTGATCGGCCTCGTTTAGCAAAAGCACTGGCTCGCTGCCGCTTTTTTTGCAAATTTCTTTGTAAGTATCAAAAATTTTCCTTACATTTTGCTCGCTTTCGCCGACATATTTGCTTAAAATTTTTGAGCAGTCAAAGCTTAAAATTTGCTTCTTTAGGCTCTTTGCAAGCCCAACAGCGCTCATCGTCTTGCCAGTGCCAGGTTCGCCGTAAAAGATGATCTTTGCGTCTATATTTTTCCTAGTTTTTATGCCCCAGCTGCTAAGTCTAGCGAGCACTTTTTTATCGACTTGCTTTAGTATCGTGCTTAAAAGCTGCTTTGTCTTTTCGTTTAGCACGACGTCTTCTAGGCTAGTTGCTGGCTCAATGAGCTCAAAAATTTCTTGCTCTTTTACTAGGCTTTCGATCTTGATTTTCTTGCTGTTTTTGTCATTTTTTGGGTGCATTATGCTTTGCAAAATTTCTTCGTTTATAAAAAAGCTCTTGCTAACGTTGCCATAAGCGTTTAAAACCTCGTCGTAGTCAATGAGGGCACCCTCGATGAGCCTTGAGCCATCCTCTAAAAGAGTGCGATTTTTGATGCGTTCAAGCTCGTCTTTGCTTATTAGCCCAACTAGCGTGTTTAGGTCGCGACCATTTTCAAAATCACCCGCATACTCCTCTTTTAAAAGGGCTAAAAATATGATCTGCTCTTTTTCATCAAGTGAGTTTTCTTTAAAAATTTGTTCTATTTTTAGGCTGATCTTGCTTAGTTTTACACGCTCGTTTATGCGCTTTGTAAGCTCAGAAATTTGCTCGTTTATGCGCTTTTTAGCGTCATTTGAGCCACCTTCAAAGATCGCAGCCTTTGAGTAAAGCTCTATCTTTAAAAACTGATCTTTTAAATACTCCAAATGATCTTCATAAGGTGCAAGCTCTGGTAAATTTATATCAGCGTTGCCATCTTCAAGGATCTTTAAAAATGTGCTTGAGAGTGAAATTTCAGAGTGAAGTAGCGAGAGTAGCCCTTGGTTAGAGCTTTTTTGCGAGTTCTCTGGCATTTTAAAGAGGCTGTAGTTTTGCACTATCCAGCCGCTACCCAGCAAATTTTTTATAAATTTAAGGTATAAAAGCTGCTTGTCATTTTGCGTGCCAAAGACAGCTCCAAGTAGCTCAAAAACGCTCATGCTAGCCGTGCCTTGCACGTAGGCTTTGCTTAGGTATTTTAAAATTTCTCCCTCTTCATCGCCACATTTTATAAGCTCGTAAATTTTACTTTTTTTGAGGTCTTGGTTTAGAAAATCAAGCAAATACTTCACTAAATTTTATCCTTTATCTGCTCTTTTAGCACACGTTTTAGCACCTTGCCAGTCGCGTTTCTAGGTAGCTCCTCGGCAAAATAAATACTTTTTGGAATTTTGAAATTTGCTAAATTTTTCTTTAGATGCTCTCTAACCGTCTTTTCATCAAGATCCATGCCATCTTTTACCTGTATGAAAGCGACGACCTCTTCGTCTGCATGCACGTCTTTTACGCCGATGACTGCTGCAGCTTCGACTGCTTCAAGCTTATAAATGACCTCTTCGATCTCGCGCGGATAGATGTTTATGCCCTTTGATATGATGAGGTCTTTTTTGCGATCAACGATGTAGATAAAGCCCTCTTCATCGATCTTGCCAAGATCGCCAGTCTTTAGCCAGCCATTTATAATGGTCTCATCAGTCACACCTGGCATGCCGTAGTAGCCTTGCATGACGCAGTCGCCTTTTACAATGATCTCGCCGATCTGACCGACTGGTAGCTCCATCATCTCATCATCTACGATCTTGACCTCATAGCCATTTAGCGCAGGGCCGACGCTTAAAAGCTTTTGCTTGTCAAATAAATTTGCCGCTACGACTGGCGAGCATTCGCTAAGGCCGTATCCTTCAACGAGCGTTGCACGTGGGAATTTCACTCTAAAATCATCGATCGTTTGCTTAGCAAGCGGAGCAGCGCCACTTACAAATAGCCTTATGCGGTTAAACCATCTAAAATACCAAGGAATTTTTGCCTTGCCGATGGCTGTATAGATGGCTGGGATACCCAAAAATACAGTAACTCTTTTAAGCAGCGTCTGCTTTAGCACATTTGAAAATGGAAAGACCGATCTTACAAGCACCATCGAAGCGCCCGCATATATCGGTAAAAGCACCATCGCTGTGAGCGTAAAGCTATGAAACATCGGTAAAAATACGATAAATCTATCGCTTTTTTTAACCTTAAAACGCTCATGAGCGCCGATGACGTTTGAGAAGATATTTTTATAGCTTATCATCGCGCCTTTTGGCTTGCCTGTAGTGCCTGAGGTATAGATGATGTGCATGAGATCGTCTATTTTAGGGTATTTTGTGATGCTTAGGGTGTATTTGTGATTTAGTGCTTCGCTGAAATTTACATTTTTTACAACGCCGCTATTTTCATAGCCCTTGCTCATATCCTCTTTTGAAATTTGTGGTGTAGAAGATAGATAAGCACTCTCGCCATACTCCTCATCAACGCTTACATAGTCGTCTTTTGAGGCGCTTTGAAGCTTTTTAGGCGTTTGACCGATCCAGATGATCTTTCTTAAAATCTCAAGCTCGCTAAGTGCGATTAGCTCCTTTGCAAGTGAGCTAGAGGCGAAAAGCACCCTTGCGCCACAGTCGTTTAAGATATACTCAAACTCATTTGTTTTTAAAAAGGTATTCATCGGCACCGCAACCGCACCGATAGCCGTGATAGCAAGGTATGAGATGATAAATTCTTTCGAATTTGCCACAGCCATAGCCACTTTGTCGCCAAAATTTACTCCGCAAAGCTGCAAGTAAGCTGCCACTTTATCGACGTTTTGCTTTATTTCATGGTATTTTAGCTTCTCTTTTTCGTCAAAGATCGCTATCTGGTTTGGACTCTGCTTTGCTACTTTGGTCAAAATTTCATAAAAATTATTATAAGAGTATTGCATTTTTAGCCCTAGAAAGAGTATTTAAATGTCATTGCAGCTATCTGAACGCTACTTGCGTCAAATTCGCCAGACATTGAGCCAGCGCCAGTTTTTATATCTGTCGCACGCTTTTTGTCTCGGTGCTGATAGAGATAGCCTAGTCCTAGCTCTAAATTCGGCGTAAATTTATAGTTTGCCCCAAACGAATATGCCTGAGAGGTGGTATTTGGAAGCTCCAAGCCAGTGTGTTCGCTGCTAGTTATATCCTCATCGTATGAAAAGCCAGCCATTAGTCTAAGCTTCTCATTTACATCGTAGGCAAGACCTATCCTATATGTGTTTGTATCCTTTGCGTTTTTAACGACTGGATCGTCCATAAACATTTTAAAAGCAGGGTGGTGTGAATGAATAGCCGTCTTGTCGTCATATTCAAAGTCATAATCTTTAAATTTAGACCAGTAAGTCCTCTCAAAAGCTAGCAAAAGAGTAAAATCACTAAATTTATATCCAGTCGCAAGCACTAGCTGAGCAGGCAGTGGGATCTCAACTCTTGTTTTGCCATGATAGCTTATAGGTGCTAGAGCTCCGTTAAAATCAGCATCAGTGTTACCTTTAAGCTCTAAATTTACCTTCGAGCGGTAAGTCACCGCAAAGCTTAGCTCCTCGATAGGTCTATATGTAAGAGCGACGTTGTAGCCGTAGTTTATGCCATCACCTTGTATCTCTCTGTAACCAAAACGTCCAAAGTCGCTTGCTATCTTACCCTTGCTATAAACGCCTCTAGCGCCAAGAGCAATGGCAAGTTTGTCATTTATGCGGTAAGCCACGGTTGGATTTAGCTCGACAACTTGTAGTTTAAATCTCTTTCCAGTAAATGCCGTCTCTGGATCCTCCCACGAGATGCCAACAGCAGCGGGCACAGCAAGGGCTAGTCCAAATCTCCAGTTTTCATAAATTTCTGGCGTTACAAAGCTAAATGTGCCAGCTAGTGAGTCAAATTTCTCTGAGCTGTAGCTCTTGCCACCATCGCTTTTAAAATCGATGGAATTTATATGAAACCAACCAAGCGTGCTTTCAAAATGGTGAAGCCCGTCTAAAAACATCATATTTGCAGGGTTAAAATAAGCCGCATCAGCCCCAAAACTAAAGGCTACGTTACTAGCAGCAAGCCCCAAAGAGTCAGCACTTTGCTCAGGGACCTTGTAACCCCCAGCATTTAATAAAGAACATGTCGCAACAATGCTTAAAAGCACTCTTTTCATAGCTTTTCCTTTTCTAGGTTTCTTAAAATTTTGATCTCATCTTCCCAAATACTCTCGTCAATCGTCTCTAAAATCAAGGGAATTTCGCCTATTTTATCATCATTTATTATATTTTCAAAAGCGCCAAGGCCAAGCTCGCCCTTGCCAAGGCTCTCATGCCTATCTTTTTTTGAGCCAAGCCCAAATTTAGCGTCATTTAGGTGCATGCCAGATAGAAATTTATAGCCGATGATCGCATCAAATTCGCCCATCGTCTTAGCGTAAGCCTCTTTGCTTCTTAGATCGTATCCAGCGGCAAATGCGTGGCAAGTATCGATGCAAACGCCAACTCTGCTCTCATCATCCACACGCTCGATCAGATACGCCAGCTGCGCAAAATCAAAGCCTAAATTTGAGCCTTGTGCGGCCGTGTTTTCGATGACTAGTTTTACGCCGCTTGTTCGTTTTAGCGCTTCGTTTATGCATCTTGCGATGTTATCTAGGCACTCATTTTGGCTTATTTGCTTTAGGTGTGAGCCAGGGTGGAAATTTAAAAGTTTTAATCCAAGCTGGCTAGCTCGCTCTATCTCATCGATAAAGGCTTCAAGGGACTTAGCTCTTGCCTCTTTTTCTGGATGGCCTAAATTTATGAGGTAGCTTGCATGTGGCAAGACGTGATCGGCGCTTATGCCAGAGGCTTTTAAATTTGCTTTAAACTGCGCTATCTCGCCCTCGCTCAGCTCCTTTGCGCTCCACTGGCGCTGATTTTTTGTAAAAAGTGCAAAGGCATTTGCTCCTATTTTTGCAGCGTTTATCGGTGCGTTAGATACGCCTCCAGCCGCACTTACGTGAGCTCCTATGTATCTCATTTTAACTCTTTTATTATCACTTTTATTTTATTTTTGCTATCGATAAATTTGACGTAGTTATCGCAAACTTCGTATTTTATAAAATAAGAACTTAGATCTTGTCTAAAGCCGCACTCTGTGGTGCTTAGATCTTTGCCGTCATAAATTTTTTGCCTTTGCAAAATCTCTTCAAAAAGGCTCTCATAATGCGGCGCTAGAAAAAATTTCTCGTTAAATTCAGTCTTTTTAAAACAAGCGCTATTTACGCAAATTTTGTCCTTTATATTTATATTTGCGGTATTTACGCCAGAGCTATAAATTTGCAAATTTAGTTCATTTTTGTATGTGTGAAAAAATCCAACATCATTTATCTTTATCATCGGAGAAAATAAAGTGACCTGAAAAGCTTGTGAGCTTTGTGGCGTTTTAGTCGCAACACAGCCTGAAAAAATGAGAGCAAATAATAAAACAAGTGAAAATTTCTTCAACGATTTGTCCTTTTATGTAAATTTAAGTTAAAAAGTAATATAATCCCAACTTCATAACCGACCGTGGCCCATTCGTCTAGCGGTTAGGACATCGCCCTTTCACGGCGGTAACACGAGTTCGAGTCTCGTATGGGTCACCACTTCTAAAAGACAAAATCTTATCCACATAAGCTTTAAAATCTAGTTAATCCAAATTTTCAGCTTTTTTAAAGACAAATTCTTAAATTTAATTGTTGTAAAAGAGATCAAATTTCACGTCTAGCAAAATTTAAAAAGTAGATTTCACGCAAGTATAAAAGTAAAAAGCAGTTAAATTTAGCCTTTTAATAGGCTTTAAAGTAACTGCAAAATTTACATCTGATGTGGCTTGCCTAGTAAAAATCCCTGTGCGTATGAAATTCCAAATTTCTTTATATACTCTAAAATTTCTTCGTTGCTCACAAACTCAGCCACTATCTTATAGCCTTGTCTTCTAGCAAAGCTCACGATAGTCTCAACCAAAACCCTTGCGTTTTCATCGGTTGGTAGCTTTTTGATGATCGAGCCATCTATCTTGATGTTATCTATATCAAGCTCTAAAATTCGGTAGTAGTTAGAGTAGCCAGAGCCAAAGTCGTCGATCGAGATTTTACATCCATATTTCTTAGCTCTTTTTATAAATTCATTTGCCATGCCGTAGTCGCTAAGCTCTTCGCTCTCTAGCATCTCAAAGCAAACTCTACTAGGATCTGGGCAGCTCTCTAGCTTTTCATCTAAAATTTCTCTCACACCAGGATCAGTTAGATCTGAGCTTGAGAGGTTGATAGAAAATGTATAGTCTGGATATTTTTTCACTAGATCAAAGGCTAGAGCGATCACTTTTTTTGTTATCTGAAGATAAAGTTGCGTTTTCATCGCGATCTCTAAAAACTCGCCTGGGTAGCGGATCTTGCCGTTTTGATCGACTATGCGCACCAAAACTTCATAGTATTTTGCCTCTGTCTCATTTTCATGCACGTTAAAAATTCCCTGACACTCGACTATCACCTTGTCGTTTTCTAGGGCGTACTCGATGAGTTCGGTTATGAGTTGGTTTTTATAGTATCTCATCTCGATCGCATCGTTTTCTAGGTAGTAGTAGATCTCGTTGCCGCTATCGCTTGCTTGTTGATTAGCTAGGATTGACTGCATTAGGCGGTTTGTTTGCGGTGTGTCATTTGACAAAGAGACGCCAAGAGTTATCTTGATACCAGGTAGGTTTTCAAATTTACCGTCTATCTCGATATTCATCCTGCTAAAGTTAAAATACTCTTTTATAAAGCCGATATCTCTAACGATGTCATCGCCTTGATACCAGATGTAAAACGCATCATCTTGAAACCTAAATAGCTCAGCATTTATAGAGTATGTATCAACGCAGAGTTTTAGCGTATTTGCCACCGCTTTTAGCATGGCTTCGATGACCTTGTTTTGGTAGAAAAATCTTAGCATCTTATAGTTTTTGATGCTTATGCTGATCAAAATTCCATCTTTTTTCGCCTCTATCATCTCAGTTAGGGCAAAGTAGTTGCCAAAGCCAGTTAGCTTGTCGATTGAGGATTGAATTTTTATCTGCTCATTTTTTTGAGTTAGCTCTTTAAGCATGCTAAGCTCTTTTGTCCTATCAAGCTTTATAGCCATGTAGCCCTCTAGCTTACCCTCAAAGAAAAATGGCGCAAAACGCACCTTCTCATAGAGCAGCTTGCCGTTTTTTGTCCTGCTTATGAGCTCTTCGCTCTCCCATGAGATGTGCTTATTTATAGCATTTCTTATCTCAGCGTAAAAGCTCTCTGGGTGCATATTTGATTTTAAAATTTTAGGACTTTTGCCGACAACATCTTTTAGTTTATATCCACTTTTTGCCTCAAAGGTTTTATTTACATATAAAATTTTATTGTTATTGTCGCAAAAGACTATCGAGCTGTGTCCTGCATCCACTGTCGTTTTTAGTAGTTTTATCTGCTTTAGCTGTTTAGTTAGCACTCTTGCTTGGTAAAAGGCCAGTGCGCAAAATAGCACAAAGCTGATAAAACAAAGCACTTGCATTATCACTATATTTCGTATCATTATGCTGTAAGAGGCTAGGGTGTCATCTCTAAATTTTCTTAGTGTTTCTCCAAGTTTTAGATCAACAGAGTCTTGAGCTACGGCACTTAGGTTTTTTGCAAATTCAAGCGCGTAAGTTGCCTTATTTAGCACCAAGATCGCTTTTGTGTCGTTTTTGTAAGTATCTTTATACTTTTCTATCTGCTCTTTTGTTTGATTTAGCGTCTCAGGGCTGATTAGGGCTGAGCTTTTTATCGCGTGAAATATCACATTAAGTGCATCTAGCTTCTTCTCTGATGCTATTTCAAACTCACCTGATAAGATGTAAGCAGCCATTGACGAGCTAGCGTAGTTTGACCTATCTACAAGCCTTTGTTTTTTTAAAAAGTCGTCGTTTATGACCTTTAAAGTTTTGGCATTTTTCTCTTGGTAAAAGACATGTATGATCTCGTTTAGCTCATCAAGTCTGGTTAAATTTTGATCAAAACTTTTTAAATTTTTATTTACATCGTCGTAGTTTAGACGAAGTACGTTATTTTCTAAGCTAAAGCTTAGCTCGTTATCTAGCAAGATAAGGCTTAAGATCGTATCGTTAAATTTACTAACAGCAGTAACTGCTCTATTTGCCATATAGATGTAAGCTGAGCTAAAGAAAAAGACGATCGCTAGGACGATTAAGATGATATTTGCTTGTCTTTTATTCATTTAGTATCCTAGGTCTGCGTCCATTTAGTGTTAGCAAAAATTTATAAATTTGCTCCAGCTCTTCGCTACTTAGTGTGTGGATCAGCTGATGATAGCTCACAAAGCCTATGACCTCTTTTAGATCGCTCATTTCGCCACTACTTAGATATGGAGCCGTTCTTGCTACATTTCTAAGTGAAGGCACACGCATAAGGCGTCTGCTCTCACCTGCATCTTTTAAGCCCACGTTTTGCATCAAATTTCCACCTAAATTTCTACCATTGTGGCATGCCACACAGCCTATTTTATTAAAGAGCTCAAAGCCCTTTTTTGCCTCAGCATTTATGGAGTCATCATTGCCAGCTAGATACTCATCAAATGGCGAATCAATGCTCAAAACCGCCTTTTCAAATTCCACCAAAGCATCTACTATATTCTCGTAGTTTATGCCATCACCATATGCGTCATTAAACAAAATCCCATACTCGCCTATGCTTTTTACCTTTTTTACTATCTCATCTTTGTTTGAATTTAGCTCATTTCTAGAATTTATCGACTCTTTTACTTGATCTTTTAAGCTTCTTACTCTGCCATCAGTAAAAAATAGAAAATTTAAAGCCGAATTTAGCACGCTAGGCGGGTTTATGACGCCCTTTTGGCTGGTGTAAGATGAGTTTGTGCCACTTAAATTCCAGTATAAGTTGTGGCAAGTTTCGCATGAGTAGTTTTCAGTGGTGCTTAGTCTTTTGTCAAAAAAGAGCTTTTTACCGATGTAGGCTTGTTTTTCGTCATATTTTGATGAAAGCACTGGCTCAAATGATGAATTTGCGCTCAAAATACAAAAAGATACTACCATCCAAAATAAAACTTTTTTCATAAAATCTCCATATTCTTGAGCGTCATTATAGCGGAATTCTTTTTCATAACTACCAAATCGGCTAAATTGTAAAAAATTTAGTTTTTATTTGCCTTTTGAAAAAAATGTTGTATAATCCGCGAAAAATTACACAAATTTCAAGGAGGAACCATGAAAAAAGGTTTTACAATGATCGAGTTGATCTTCGTGATCGTGATTTTAGGCATATTAGCCACAGTCGCTATACCAAAACTAGCTGCAACAAGGGACGATGCAGAAGTTGCTAAAGTTGCTTCAAATATACAAACACTCATTTCTGACCTAGGTTCTTACTATACTTCACAAGGTAAATTTACTACTAAAGCTGGTGATAATGCTAGTGATCCACTTAATTTATCAGCTATGACAAACGTTGCAAATCCGGTTAAGGCAAAAACTGACAATTGCTTAGAGGTAAAAGAGCCAGCACCAGCAACAGTAACTGATCTAGCAGGTGCTATCGAAGTAGTGGTTGGAACAACTGGTTTGTGTAGTAAAGTATGGGGACTACCTGGTTTAAAAAGCGTTAAAGATGGGCTAACTGAAAAGGATAACAAAAAGTATTTGAAATTTGGTGGCATAGGTATTGATTGGAATAAATAGTTCCACTTTTTTGGCAAGGAAAATCCTTGCCACTTCTATTATTTATACAAAACTATATAAAATTTACAATCCCAATTTTTAAGCGTAAATGTTACAAAGCTACGAAAAACTAACAATAGACATTAAAACTACTAGCAAAGAAATTTAACAAAATTACGAATTAAATTTAAAAAGAAAGCCAAATTAATTTGTGCTAATTTTGAGCATATAAATTTACTAAAACTTTTAACCCTTGAAAATTTATATCTCTTTTTTTGAAATTTTATAAAAATAAAGTCCAAAACTAATTTTTTCTTGACAACAATAACATTTTTAGATACAATGCGACTTTTTAATGAGGTAGTGGCATAAACTTACAAACACGACTCAGGCGGGGTGTAGCGCAGTCTGGTTAGCGCATCTGGTTTGGGACCAGAGGGCCGAAGGTTCGAATCCTTTCACCCCGACCATGTTAAATGGTGAGTGTAGCTCAGTCGGTTAGAGCATCAGATTGTGGTCCTGAGGGTCGTGGGTTCGATTCCCATCACTCACCCCATTTTGGGCGCTCGTAGCTCAATTGGATAGAGCGACAGACTTCGGATCTGTAGGTTATGGGTTCGACTCCTATCGGGCGCGCCACTTAAAAGACTTTATGCGCTCATAGCTCAGCTGGATAGAGCAACGGCCTTCTAAGCCGTAGGCCTCAGGTTCGAATCCTGATGGGCGTACCACTTATTATTGTTGTGCGGATGTGGTGAAATTGGCAGACACGCCAGACTTAGGATCTGGTGCCCCACGGCGTGGAGGTTCAAGTCCTCTCATCCGCACCATCTTTTTAAATCTTTTTAAAATCCCCAAAAAACTCAATTTTCATTTGAATTTATCAAATTTGCTTATTTAAAATTTAGTAGAAATTTTCATTTATCAAATGATCTGCATTAAATTTATAAAATTTATAGATCAAATTCTTACGCCATTAGAAATAAATAGATAATAAAAAACCTAGAGCAAGTGCGTTAGTGTCGAGGTTGCCGCTTTTAGCAATGCTTAAAGACGCGCGTTGATCGGGTTTAGTAAACATTTTGAGCCATTTTTGATGAGTTTGATAGCATACTTTTGACTTAAACAAGATCGATCAGTGCGGGATAGAAAGATCGGCTGGTTGCAGATGAGGCGCTATTGCTAAATTTGAGCGTAAATTTTAAAAATCTAGGGGCTAATTTTAGTCATTTTGGGCGTAAATTTAAAACGTTAAGGCTGTGATACTTAAAAACAATAGAGGCAGTCAATTTGAACTATTGGATAAGCATATTCTTGTACGGTTTGTGGCAATTAGTCCTAAAGGCTAAAAACATAAAATTTTAGGGCTAAATCTAGTTTTTTTGGGTTTAAATTTAAAAATTTGGACGCTGTGATTTCAAATAATAAAATAAGCCAAATTTGAAATGTGGGCTTTAAATTTATCTGGTAAAGACGGCTTTTGTAGGTTGTATGAAGGCAAGGTTTATCAATGTAGCGAATTGGTTGCGGTTGATATGCCCACTAAATTTAACTACAAAACCAAATGAGATAGAAATTTATGGCTAAATTTGTTTGCTGTGGCTTAATTTTTGAAGCTACGATACTTAAAAAGAGACCAAATTTACAACGAAAACGCTAAATTTGAGCTACCAGAAAAAGATATTTTTTTTATGGTTTATTTCTGCGATGTCCTAATGGCTCGTGATAATGGTGGATAGTTACGTTTGATATGCACTTACTAAATTTGACTACAAAACATCATAATATAGAAATTTACGTCTAAATTTAACCATTTTGGGAGCTAAATTCAAAAAGATAAAACAGGGTAAATTTACAAAAAGAAGTAATAAATTTAAACTACTAGAAAATGCTGATATTATGTGCGAGGGCATTGCTTGTGGCTATCTACAACGAAGTTGGTTATAGTTGATGTATTCTCATCAAAATTTTTAATAACATAGAATTTACGCCTAAATTTAAACATTTCTGGAGCCAAATTCTACTCGTAAATTTACATCCTGAGCTAAATTTAAATAGTAAAAACAAGGTGGATTGTGAATTTGGGCTATTAAAAATAGTTGCCTTGTGTCGCTTGCAGTGTTTTAAGAACTAGCGACAATGGAGTTAGCCATGATAGCTCTGCTCTTATTAAATTTAACGAGAAAACTTAGCAGCATGAAAATTTACGACTAAATTTAGTCGCTTCAGACTTGAATCTAAAATTTTACTAACAAATTTTTAGTCAAATTTACACTGACTTTGAAATTTGCTCTGCAATCATCTTGATCTAAAAGCACATCTAGGTAGCAGTTTGCCTTTTTAAAGATATTAAAATTCGTTTGCTTTGTAGCTTTTGGTTGGGCGATAAAGCGTGCCTAAATTTACGAAAATATAAATTTAGTAACGATCATTTTGATTTTTTAGATAAGTTCTGACGCCAGTTGTTTTCAATAAGTGATATTTAGTGCCTTAGAGCAGGTTGATTATAAATTTAAGCCACAAGATGATTTTGATTAAAACAGCAAATGATCAAATTTAGCCCCCAAGCGAGGGCTAAATTTATATAAATTCTACAAAGATTGCAAAATTTTTGGTTTAGAAAACGCAGTGATCGGTTTGATCTCGCCTTTGTATTTTTCTAAATTTACAAGGATCGTGTGTCCGCAGTTGCTTTGAGCGATGCTAGATGTGCCTTTGTCACGAGTTAGGACATTGATGCAGCCATGCTTGCAAAGGCTCTTTTCGCCTAGCACTTCAGGATCGTACCACGCACCCTCGCAGATGGCGATGACGTGCTCTGGGATGATGTCGGTGACTAGCGCCCCAACCAAAATCTCGCCCCTGTCGTTAAATACTCTCACCACGTCGCCAGTTGCGATGCCCTTTGCTTTGGCGTCATTTATGTTTATTAGCATTGGCTCTCTAGCGCATACTTCAGCGTAGTTTCTGATTATTGAGTTATTTAGCTGTGAGTGGAGGCGGTATCTTGAGTGTGGGGTTGTGACGCTAAATGGATACTTTTTGGCTTTTTCGCTGCCAAGCCACTCAAATGGCTCGATCCAAGCAACGTGTGGCGCAAAGTCTTTGTAGCCAAATTTAGCGATAGTTGGAGAGTAGAGCTCTATCTTACCAGATGGCGTGCCTAGGCGGTTTTTGTGAGGATTTTCTCTAAAAGCGCTAAGTCTTGTGTAGTATCTGTTCACTTCGTCATCTTGCTCAAATCTAACATATCCCTCTTTCCAAAACTCATCAAAGCTTGGCATCTTGACATTTATGCCCTTGGCTTGCTCGGCTGCGTCTGCGTAAAATTCTTTCGCCCAGCCAAGCTCATCTTTGCCCTCTGTAAAGACCTCTTCTCTGCCCCAGCGTTTGCAGATTTGTGAGCAGATCCAGTAATCGCTCCTACTCTCGCCCATAGGCTCTACGACAGGCTTGTAAGCCACGATGTACTCGTTTGTAGGCACGCTTTGGTTGATGTCATTTCTCTCGACTTCAAGGGCTACTGGCAAGACGATGTCGCTTAGTTTTGCTGTGCTTGTCCAAAATGGCTCAGCTGTTATTACGGTGTCAAATTTACGCCACGCTTTTACGGCGTTATTTACGTCTTGATGCCTTGTAAACATCGATCCAGACGCCATGTAAGCCACTCTCATGTGTGGTAGCTTGATCTTTGAGCCGTCATAGTCTATCTCTTTGCCAGGGTTTTGCAAAGCCTCGATCGATCTTGAAGATGGGATGGTGACGTTTTTAAATTTCTTCCAAGGAGCGCCATCTACGTTGTCGTATTTCTCGCTTATGCTAGTGCTGATGCCTTTTAGTGACGGAGCGATCTTGTCTGTAGCGCCATTTGAGTAGTAGAGGTTAAACTCAAAGCCAAGACCCTCTTTGCCTATCTGACCTAGCATCGCACTAAGCGTTACTATACCCCAAAAGCTCATCTCGCCGTGATCTTGTCTTTGAAGTGATCTGCCTGCGATGATGACACTTGGCTCTTTTGCAAGTGCTGTTGCAAATTTAGCGATATCATCAGCTTTTACGCCACAAATTTTGCTCGCCCAGTTGATATCTTTTACCACCTTGTCGGTTGTGCCAAGTAGGTAGTCTTTAAATTTATTAAAGCCAACTGTGTATTTTTTGATAAATTCCTCGTCATAAAGCTTGTTTTCATATAGATAGTGGCACATGCCAAGCATCATTGCTACGTCGGTATTTGGACGAACGATGATAGCTTCAGAGTCAAGGTATCTTGTGGTGTCGTTTTTAAAGACGCAAACGCTATAAGTTTTTATGCCTGCCTCTTTTATCTTTTTGATGCCAAGATAGCCATCATGTGTTGGTGGCTGCCATGAAATTTGATCAGTTACAAGTGGGTCAGTGCCCCAAAATACAACATTTTTAGCGTTTTTAGCGATAGCCTCCCACTTTGTCGGAGCATCATAAACGGCGCTGTTGCCTAGGACGTGAAGCATGATAACAAGGCCAGCACCCGTTGAGTAGTCGCCGCTCTCTTCTACGTATCCGCCAAGCACTTTTAGCATCCTGTGACCAACAGTCCTACCCCAGCTGATCTTGCCGCTACCGCCCCACCAGTAGCACTCGCCGTAGATGCTCTCAGGGCCATACTTATCAAAATTTTCTTTTAAAGCTTTTGCTGCTAGATCAAGGGCAGTCTCCCAGCTAACGCGCACAAATTCCTCTTTGCCACGAAGCTCGCTCTTTGCTGCGCCTTTTGCTTTTAGATAGCTCTTTCTTACGTATGGATAGAGTACGCGGCTCTCGTTTTGGATGAGGTCTGGCAAGCTGTTGTTCATGGTATTTGGGAATTTATCGCCCTCAAATGGATCGACGGAGACGATTTGGTTTGAGTTGGTATTTGCCCAAAATAGACCAAATCTATTTGCGCCAAAGGTTTTGTTTTGGTCAAAGATGGTCTTAGTCACGCCCTCTATCTTGTTTGCCTGCGCTGCTGTGGCAGCAAGTGCAGAAAATTTTATAAAATCTCGTCTTTTCATATTTTCTCCCTTATGAAAATTTATTTTACTTTTTTGGCATTGTGTTGTAGGTATTTAAGCACTAAATTTAGATCAGTTTCATCAAGTGCAACAAATTTCGCATCGACCATACCAGATAAATTTGCTGGCCACTGAGCGGCTGTAAAGCTGTTTGGCTCGTGCAGTCTGTGACATGCTGAGCAGGTCTCTTCATAAATTTTCTTTGCCTTTGCGTAAAGCTCTTTTTGGTTGCCACCAAGCGCGTCATTTGGCACTTCATAAACGCCATCAGCTTGGTACCAAACCTCGCCATAGTCATCTTCAAGGTCTTTTACTTTTTTGAAATTTGCCTCGCTCTCGTCATCAAAAGCTACAAAAACTTCAGGATCTTCTACGCTTCTTTGAAGCTGAGCCAAGTAGTTTGCCGACACTACGCCACTAACCTTGATCTTACTCGTTTTATCACCTTTTTCTATGACTTCAACTGGCGTTAAAACCTCGATCTTACCGATCATCTTGCCATCAAGTGTTATGTTTGCATCTTTTGCGATCACATCAGCACCAAAGGAAAGACTACAAGCTAGCACTGGGGCTAAAAATAGCATTTTCATTTGACAATCCTTAAAAAAAGAAATTAAATGAATTTTATAACCAGCATGCTTAAAATTATATTGCTATATTTAGAGAAAAGTAAGTATTTTAGGGGATTTGAAAGGTCTAAAGTAAATTTAAAGTTATAAAAATAGGGCGATTGCTCGCCCAAATTTAATTTAAGGATTATTTCTTCATCTGGATCGCAGTTTGTATCATTTCATCACTTGTTGTGATGCTTTTTGCGCTCGCTTCGTAGGCCTTTTGTGTGACGATCACCTCACTTAGTGCTTGACCAAGATCGACGTTACTCATCTCGAGCTTATTTGCCAAAATTTGCGCCCCATAAACGGTCTCGCCAGCTTTGTTTTTGTAAAAAAATGGCTCGCCAGAGTTGGCTGTGGCTTCATAGAGATTGTCGCCAACCTTTGCCACGCCTTGGTCATTTATAAAGTGATAAAGCGCCACTTTTGCCACGGGGAATGCCCTAGTGTTGTCGAAATTTGCCATGATGTTGCCACGGTCATCGACGCTATATTTTGATAAAAGCCCCTCAGCGTAGCCATCTCTTTTTATGTTGAAATCTTTTCTAGCGTTTGCTGAGCTTGTCATGCCGTTATAAACGTCCGCATCGCCGTCGCCCTCGAAGTTTAAATTTACGCCGCCAACGCTCGTTAGCGTATTTGCGACAAGCCTGCCGCTGCCATTAAATGTAAGCGAGCCCATCGCGGTATTTTGCACGGCTCCGCTAGCATCAGTTATCGTTGCCACCGCGTCCCAGATAGTCTGGTCGCCAGCTTGAGGGATCTGCTTGGTTAAATTTATAGTGACCAAACTCTTTGTGCCGTCTGCGTTGTAGATATCAGAGGTTAGCTTTTCTTTGTTTGGCACTTCAACGAGCGAGGTGACTTCAGCATTTACCTCTAAATTTGCAAAATCCATAAATTTAAGGCTCTTGTCGTTTATCTGCCAAGTGCCGTCACCCTCAAGCGTGGTAGAAAACTCGCTAAATTTACCATCGCCATCTTTTACTTTTACGACCACGCTGTCGCCAGCTTTTGCGCCAAGAGATGTGGTGCTTAGCGGGATCTGCCCGTTTAGCGAGATCGTCTTGTTTGTATTATCAAGCGTGTAGGCGTATTGGCTAGCATCAAGCGCTGTCGTTTTTTTATCTGTTATGCGGGTTGAGTTTAGGTTGCCTTTTAGGCTGATATTTTTAGTAGCTTCTGCTGGCATAAATAAAAAATGAGGCAGTGTTATGCCCTTTTGTGAGCCAGGATCGCCAAGACTTAGCTCCTCTTGTGAGACCGTGTAAGCTTGTGGGGCGCTTGAGGTTTGACCATATTTTTTAAGAGCGGTTGCACTTGGCGTGGTCGGAGTGAAATTTGCAAGCGTGCCAAGGAGTAAATTTCCCCTAGTATCTACTAAATTTCCAGCCGCATCTATGTCAAAAGTGCCTGTTCTTGTGTAGTAGTTTTTGCCTGTTTTATCGACAACGCCAAAGAAGCCATCTCCGCCTATAGCAAGGTCAAAGTTGTTATCAGTGCTTTGAAAGCTGCCATTTGACATGTCAAGCGCAGTCGTTTGTTTAGTAGCTCCAAGTCCCACTTGATCGCTAGTTGGGCCACTTCCTGCTGAGACTAGGTTTTGGTTGATTAAATTTTTAAACTCAGGGATTGAAGCTTTGAAACCGACATTATTTATGTTTGAGATGTTGTTTGACCAAACATCCATGCCAAAGCTTTGCGTCTTGATGCCGCTAACCCCGTTGTAAAAACCTCTCATCATGGCTTTTAGCCCTCGTAATATTCAGATACTTTATCCATTGAAACGTATTCGCCAGCTACCTTCATCATAGCCTTGCCATCTACAAATTTCACCGCCTCGACTGGGTAGTTGCCTACTTGTGTTTTATACTCTTTGCCATCTTTACCAGTGTAGGTCGCTGAGATAGTG
This sequence comes from Campylobacter concisus, assembly GCF_003048985.1. GTDB lineage: Bacteria > Campylobacterota > Campylobacteria > Campylobacterales > Campylobacteraceae > Campylobacter_A > Campylobacter_A concisus_AY. The sequence continues at coordinate 68,609 of NZ_PIRS01000002.1, read as the reverse complement.
TATGAGCCATTTGGCACTTGGTTGCCAGATGCGTCTTTGCCGTCCCAAGCTAGGTTATGAACGCCTGCATTTGTCTCGTTTAGATCGGTTGTTCTTACGACTTGACCATTTGCATTTTTGACCTCGATTTTGCCATTTGCAAGATCTGTTTTAAAATAAAGCGCAAATTTTGCATCTTTTTTCTCATCTGTTAGCGTGACTGCATTTGAGCCAGTTGAAACCATCTTGCCAAGGGCTGAGATAGCGTAGGCATTTGCGTTTGACTTTAGCTGACTTACTAGCTCTTTCATCGCTTTGTTTGTGTTCTCTTGCATCTCTACTGACGCTAGCTGGCTAGTTTGAGTGAGCATCTTTTCAGTATCCATAGGGCTTGTTGGGTCTTGGTGCTGAAGCTCTGTTAAAAGTAGCTTCATAAATGCATCTTTGTCTAGCTGTCCATTTGGATTAGTTCCTGTGCTAGCTGCAGCGTCTTGTCTTGCTTTTGCCTTTTTCTCGGCGTTTTTTTGCTGCGTTGTTTGTGTGGTTATATCTGAAACTGAAGCCATAATCTCTCCTAAATATATCTTGGTATTACTAGCTCAAGCAAGCTTTGTTCCGCTTGGGCGTTTTCGCTCTCGTCGCTTTGATTTGAGCTATATTTGTTCTTTGCTTGTTCTCTTTTTTCTTGTCTTTGGTTTTGGTCTGAGAAATTCATCTCAAGCTCGGTAAATCCCATATTTACAAGGCTGTTTTTAAACTCAGCTTGGTTTTGTAAAAAGAGGTTCATCGTAGCCGTTGTAGAGTTAAAATTTACATGCAAATTATTGCCGCGATTAACCATCGTGATCTCGACCTCGCCTAAATTTAGCGGGTTAAGCGTGATGTTAAAGCGAGTGATCGGTGCTTTGTAGTTTTGCACCTGCTCTTTTAGCGTAGAAGAGAAATTACTAAGCGTCTCTTTTATCTCCGCCTTTGTCTGAAGCTGGTGTTTAGCGCTATTTGCGATATCTTTTACCATTTGATTTAGCTCTGATTTATTATCACTACTAAATGTCTCCTCGCTTGGCTCAGCCTCGCTCATCTGCTCTCTTTCAGGAAAGAGTAGCGACTCAAGAGTTGGGGCTTTTTGCGCCTTTTGCTCGTGTAAATTTGCCTTTACTTTTGGCTCTTTTGGCTGCTCATCTGGCTCAATATCCACTATCTCATCATCAAGCTTTACTTCACTATCATCTAGTTTTTTAGGCTCTTCTTTGACTAAATTTTTAACTTCGCTGACTGGATTTGCCACCACCTCTTTTAGCAAAGTATCAAGCTTTACGACCTCTTTTGGCTCGTTTTTGATGATAGTTTGCTCGACCTCGTTTTTTAGCTCTTTTAAGTAAAAAGGCTTGTCCTCAGTCTTTATCGGCGTGAAAAATTCCTGCTTGCCCAAATTTTTAAACATCTCGTTTAGTTTTGGCACATCTTCATTTGAAATTTCTATATTTTCAAGGCCAAGGTCAAATTTCTTAGCAAGATCGATAAGATCGCTAACGCTTTTAACGTTGCTAAGCTCTTCGACGTTTTGGGGCACACTTAAGAAATTTGCTATTTTGTCGCTGAAATTTGGAAATTTACTTACCTTTTCATTGCCGTTTAGTATCTCTAAAACTTGCAAAAGCTGCATGAAATTTGCATTTTCATAGAGCTCATTTTTTGTATCTTCGTCCAAATTTTCTTCAAGTGCGGCTGAAATTTTTGCCACGCTTTCGTTTTGCGCCTTTTCTATCGTCTCTTTTTGGATATCAACAGTTTTTACTATCTCTTTGACATCCTTTTCGGTGATCTTTTGACCGCTATTTGCCTTGCTCGCAGCCGCATCCAAAACCATCGACAAAAACTCGCCGTTGTTTTGAGACTTCTTCGCAGCCGTAGGCTTTTTAGTAGCCGCAGGAGCTAGCAAATCTACGTTGTTTTTCGCTGTGTAAGCTTGCATTTAATCCCTTTAAATTTAAAAACTTAACGCTTACATGCAAAATCTATTCCAAAAATTAATTTCTTGATATCAGCTTAAAATTTATAAAAATTTGGCTATAATCTGCCCCTATTTTAAAACTGATAAAGCGAAAAATATCAAACTAATAAACGGAGAAACATTTGGAAAAGATACGAAATATAGCCGTTATCGCGCACGTCGACCACGGTAAGACAACAATGGTTGATGAGCTTTTGAAGCAGTCAGGAACATTTAACGAGCATCAAAACCTTGGCGAGCGTGTAATGGATAGCAACGACATCGAAAGAGAGCGTGGCATCACGATCCTTTCTAAAAACACCGCCATTCGCTACAAAGATACAAAGATCAACATCATCGACACCCCAGGCCACGCCGACTTTGGTGGCGAAGTAGAGCGTGTTCTTAAGATGGTTGATGGCGTTTTACTACTTGTTGATGCGCAAGAAGGTGTTATGCCACAAACTAAATTTGTCGTCAAAAAGGCGCTCTCACTAGGACTTCGCCCAATCGTCGTCGTAAATAAGATAGACAAACCTGCAGGCGACCCAGACCGCGTTATAAATGAAATTTTTGACCTTTTTGTCGCACTTGATGCAAACGACGAGCAGTTAGAATTTCCAGTCGTTTACGCAGCTGCAAAAAATGGCTACGCAAAGCTAAAACTAAGCGATGAAAATAAAGATATGCAGCCACTTTTCGAGACTATCCTAGCTCACGTACCAGCTCCAAGCGGTAGTGACGAGAACCCACTTCAGCTTCAAGTTTTCACGCTTGATTATGACAACTACGTCGGCAAGATCGGCATCGCGAGGATCTTTAACGGCAAGATAGCTAAAAACCAAAACGTCATGCTTGCAAAAGCTGATGGCACAAAGACAACTGGTAGAATTTCAAAGCTCATCGGCTTTATGGGACTTGATAGGATCGATATAAACGAGGCTGGCACTGGCGACATCGTAGCGATCGCTGGCTTTGACGCACTTGACGTTGGCGATAGCGTCGTTGATCCAAACAACCCACATCCGCTTGATCCTCTTCACATCGAAGAGCCAACCCTTAGCGTTGTATTTTCTGTAAATGACGGCCCACTAGCAGGCACTGAGGGCAAACACGTCACATCAAACAAGATCGATGAGCGCCTTGCAAACGAGATGAAGACAAATATCGCGATGAAGTATGAAAACATCGGCGAGGGCAAATTTAAAGTAAGCGGCCGTGGCGAGCTTCAGATCACCATTTTGGCTGAAAATATGCGCCGTGAGGGCTATGAGTTTTTACTTGGCAGACCTGAGGTCATCGTAAAAGAGATAAACGGCGTAAAATGCGAGCCATACGAGCTTTTAGTGATCGATGCGCCTGATGATACGACAGGCACAGTCATAGAAAAACTAGGTAAAAGAAAAGCTGAAATGGTCTCTATGAACCCAACAGGGGACGGCCAAACAAGGATCGAGTTTGAGATCCCAGCGCGTGGCCTTATCGGCTTTAGAAGTCAGTTTTTGACTGATACAAAAGGCGAGGGCGTTATGAACCACAGCTTTTTGGAGTTTAGACCACTTAGCGGCACCGTCGAGCACAGGACAAACGGCGCGCTAGTTTCTATGGAAAACGGCGTAACGCTTGCTTATTCGCTATTTAACTTGCAAGATCGTGGTGTGCTCTTTCTTGATCCGCAGGCAAAGGTCTATGTGGGCATGATCATCGGCGAGCACAGCCGTCCAAACGACCTTGATGTAAATCCTATCAAGGGCAAAAACCTAACAAACGTGCGTGCAAGCGGTAGCGACGATGCGATCAAGCTAGTCCCACCTAGAAAACTAAGCCTAGAGCGCGCGCTAGAGTGGATAGAGGATGACGAGCTAGTCGAGGTTACGCCTATAAATATCCGCGTTCGTAAGCGCTATCTAGACCCAACAGAGCGCAAAAGAAAAGCAAAACTATAATCCAAATTTGCTAGCAAAATCCCTTTGGTGCCAGCCAAAGGGCTAGCAAGTGAAATTTAATCCCAAAAGCAAATTTAATAATCTAGTTTGTAAATTTATCTGTTTGTGCCAAATGGAGCTGGCTAAATTTAGTCAAATTTTAGTTTTTAGAATGATGGGCTTTTGATGTTTTAAATTTATAAATTTATGCTTGGTAAGTAAATTTGTCTGATCTGATGCCGTCACGAGAAATTTATAGAGTAGTTTGCGTTTTACAAAGATTATTTTTGCCCGTGAAAAAGCAAGTAGCTGTGGTGATTGAATTTGCTTTTTTGAATTTGCAAAAGGGTTAAATTTAGGTTTTGAGAGCTATTAAATTTGCTTATTTGACTATCTCTGCACCCAAATTTTTTGTAGTGGCTAAAATTTTAAATTTGTGGCGTGACTGATTTTACTTGCATGGTTGTAGTGGCGGTAGCGTAGAATAGCTACTTTATCCGCACAAATGAGCTAAATTTAATGAAATCTAGTCCTTTCTCGCTCTAAATTTGTAAATTTATGCGAGTTGATAGGATTTGAGCGATATAAATTTTTGGTTTTAGTGGGCAACTTTAGATATTGGCGCAAATTTATATCAGCCAGTGTTTGGCTAAAGTTGCTGACCTTAAATTTCAAAAAGTGGGAAGGTCGAGGTTTATTGTAAGAGATAGGCTAAATTTAGCCCAGCTATTTGTAAATTTATCTAGTTAGCAGAGCTTTGTTGGTTTAAATTTACATTCTAACAAAAAATACTTTTCTAAAACCGCTCTTGTTAGTGATGAAATTTAGCAAATTTATCATCTCAAACCACAACAAAGCTACCTAAATTTAAAAAGTGCAGGGCATAAATTTAACTAGCGGATCTTTTTTAGTTTGCTCTTTGAAATTTTATAAATTTTTGATGGCGTATCTTCAAAAAATCGTTCATCAATAATTTCATCAGCCACGCTTCTAGCCCAAGCTTCATCAAATTTCATGCCATTTTTGTTTGCGCTACTTGAGTAAAGCCAGTCAAATTTGCTTAAGAATCTCTCATGTTCGCACTCTTTTACGACCCTGATCGCCTTTAAATTTGGATATAAAAATGTCGTCTTTCTTGAGCGGCGGATAAAATTTTTATACTTTTTTGGCGCTCTAGCAAGCTCATGTAAAACGCTAAATTTAGCCGTCGTGATGAGGCAAGGTTTGCCTTCATTTCGCATTTTGGCGTGGTTTATCTCCTTGTAGTCCTTGCTTAAAAAGCCAGCTGTCGTGTCAGTTTGCGCTAGGTATATCATCTCTCTTCTTTGAAAGTAAAAATATGCATGATATGATGAGAGCAAAGCCTAAAAAGTCCCAAAAGACGAACTTCGTCCCAAGCCAAAAGTAGCCAAAAAATGCGGCACTTAATGGCTCTATGCAGGCTATCATGCTGGCCTTTGAGGCGCCTATGAGCTTAACTCCAGTCATATAAAAGCTAAATGCAAATATCGTGCCAAGCGTGATGACGGCGAAAAATGCTAGCCACTGCGCCGTGCCACTAAGCCCCGCAAACTCCCACACTCTCATATAAAGGCAAAGCACCACGCCACCTATCACCATGCCCCAGCCAAGCGTGAGCGTGACTGAGTATTTGGCGTTTAGTCTTGTGGGAGCTAGGTTATAAACGCAGACGCAAACAGCGCTTACTAAGCACCAAAATAGCGCTTCTGGCGAGATGACAAGGGCTGAAATTTGCGCGTGCGTAGCAAGAAAAAAGACGCCAAGCATCGCGCAAAGCAAAGCTAAAATTTCAAGCGGTCTTGGCGCTCGCCTCTCTTTTAGGCAGACGATAGCTAGGATAAGAACTGGAGCTGTGTATTGAATGACCGTTGCAACTGCGGCGTTTGAGAGCTCGATAGAGTAAAAGTAGGCATACTGCGTCATCATTAGCCCAAGTAGGGAGTATGTGAGAAGCTCAGCCATCAGTTTTACGTCAGTAACTGGCGCAAAAACGGCCTTTGGTGCCTTAAAAGCGTAGTAGAGCACGATAAAAGCGCCAGCTAGCAAGAGCCTATAAGGCACTAGAAAATCAGCGCTAATGCCCTGCGAGAAGAGATACTGCCCGCAAACTCCGCTAAATCCCCAAAGAACGCCACCAACTAGCGTAAGAAGCACTCCAAGTTGATGGCTGGACATTAAATTTATCTATCTTTATGTAGCTGGGCATCTTTGCCGTAGTGAGGCGAGTATGGCCCATAAAGTATGCAGTCGTGGCAGTTTCTAGAAAAGAGGTAGGCATCGGCCCTTACTGCTAGGTCGTATGATCTATCTGAGATGGTGTTTGCCACCTGTGTGATGACAGCTGAGACTAGCATGCCAAGCAGGCTACTTTGACCGCTACTGCTATCTTCTATGGCCGTTGCGGTTCCTTCCCAGAGTTTAGCACCGCTTTTTATATCGATTAACTTTGCTTCAAGCACTACCTTTGTTGAGCTTGAGACCACGACGTAGCTTGTGCCGTAGTCTTTGATGTTTATGTAAAGCACGCTATCGGCATGAAAAATTTTATCAAGCTTATTTAGTGGCACGGCTGCGATCTCGCTTGGCTCGGTTATGCCATTTTGTTTAAATGTATCATTTACAAGAGCCACTGGGAATACATAGTATCCAACCTCACTAAGTGGAGCTACTGCATTAGCCAAAACTGCTGCTGAACCTGTCACATCAGTGCTATCGTTTGTTGGCATGAGCACTAGGATGGAGCGTGGCTTTTTTTGTAAAAAGGCTGAGTAGTCGTATGGCTCAGGCTCTTTTACGGAACATCCAGTAAAAAATATCGCCAAAATTGCCACAGCTATAAATTTAAGGCTATTTTTCATCTTTAGCCTCCTCTACTTTAGGCGTTTGAACTAAATTTTTTGAGCCCTTGATGAAATTTATATACTCCCTTGACTCTGGGAAATTTTGCACCTCTTTGTCAAAATTTGCATTTGCAACGCCTAAATTCCCATTATTTAGGTATAAAAGTCCAAGGTGCGCATAAAGCCCTGGCGCAACCTTGTATCCTTTTTGTATAGATGTCTGGACCAAATTTTCTAAGTGTGAAATTTGCTCGTTTGTATCGCCGCCCTCATTTAGATAAGTGTATAAAGCATTATTATACGTGCCATCCCAGTAGTAAAGCGACCTTGGTGTATCTGGTTGATTGCAGCCTGCAAGTAATAGCGCAAAAAGCGCAAGGCAGGCAAGTTTTATTTTACTTGCCATGCTCCACTCTCTATGCCGTTTACTAAGTTGTTTACGGCCTCTATGATAGCCAGGCTTAGCACCTTGCCATTTAGTGTAGAGTCGTATCCTGCGGTGCCACCAAAGCCTATGATCTCTCTGTTTGAAAGGGTGTATTCGCCAGCGCCGCTAACTGAGTAGACGACCTCAGCGGTTTTGGTATCAACAACGTTTAAATTTACCTTTGAATAGGCGGTTTGCTTTTTGCCTCTGCCAAGTATGCCAAATAGCTGGTGATCGCCTGTTGTTTTGCGGCCAAATTCGGTCACATCGCCAGTTATCACATATCTTGAGCCTTTTAAATTTTGAGCCTCTTTGCTTAGCTCGCTCTCTTGTTTGAGGACTGACATATTTGATCTTTCAAGCACCGAAAATCTACCGCTTTGCTGTAAATTTGTGATCAAGATGCTTTGAGCTTGGTTGCCAAGTCTATCTTCGTTATCACTAAAAACGCCACTATTGTAGTTTGATTGGTTATTAAAGCGGCCAATAGAAACTGAGACCTTTTTGCCGTTATAGACTGAGCCGTAGCTTGCTACTTTTGGAGTTTCAACCACTCTTGAGCTCTCACTTGCACATCCAGTAAAAAGCGCTGCGATCACTAGAGCTACACTAAATTTTAAAACATTTTTCATATATATCCTTTATGATAAAAATCTTCATATATTACTAAAATTCCTTTTAAATAGCTTTAAAATTAATCTAGCCGTAAATCTAGTCTTATTTATTGACAAATTTGTCTTAAAGTGAGTAAAATCACGCCAGTTCTAAGTTTTAGAAAAACCTTTTTTGGATACAAAATGCACTCAATCGGAATCGATATAGGCTCAACATCTGCAAAAGTTGCGATCATGGAGGCAAGTAGCGGCGAGATAAAGGAGTTATTTTTACTCCCGACTGGCTGGAGCAGCGCAGATACGGCCATGCTTATAAAAGAGCGAGTTTTAGCTTTAAGCCTTGGCGAGCTATATTTTACAGCGACAGGCTATGGCAGAGTCTCGGTGCCATACGCCAATAAAACCCTTACAGAGATCACCTGTCACGCTCTTGGGGCGCACTACTTTTGCAAAAGCGACTGCACGGTTATAGACGTGGGCGGACAAGATACGAAGGCTATAAAGCTTGAAAATGGCGCGGTGACGGACTTTACGATGAATGATAAATGTTCAGCCGGCACTGGTAAATTTCTTGAAGTGATGTCAAACCGCCTTGGAGTTAGGTTTGATGAGCTGACACGCCTTGCTAAAAATAGCGACAAAGATATATCCATAAGCTCGATGTGCACGGTCTTTGCAGAGTCTGAGATCATAAGTCTCATCGCTCAAAACGTCTCACGAGAAAATATCGCAAAAGCGGTGATCATTTCAGCTATAAATAAAATTTCAAATTTGGTCAAAAAACAGGCAAATACGAGCTATTTTCTAAGCGGTGGCTTTAGTAAGAGCGAGTATGTGAGAGAAAATTTAGAAGCGTGCTTGCAAGCTAAAGTCAGCACGCACAAAGATGCGATCTACTGCGGTGCGATAGGCGCTAGCCTTGCAGGGATAAGAAATTTAAGGAGAGAAAATGGCGATAAATGAGAATATGAGTTTGAGTGAAATTTTCGCTACCTATGATGGCGCTAAGAAAAATTTAGCCCAAAACGTCGAAGCGGTCAAAAATAGCGGCCAAAAGATCGCTGCTATCTTTTGCACCTACACGCCAAGGGAGGTCATCCACGCGGCAAACGCTTATAGTGTGAGTGTCTGCGCAACTGGCGATAATGCCGTGGTCGAGGGCGAAAAGTACTTGCCTAAAAACCTCTGCCCGCTCATAAAGGCAAGCTACGGCTTTGCAAAAGCGAACAAGTGCCCATTTGTGCGAAACTCTGATATCGTTATCGGTGAGACGACGTGCGACGGCAAGAAGAAGATGTATGAGCTAATGGGAGAATTTAAAGATGTGCATGTTATGCATTTGCCACACTTCAAGAGCCAAAAGAGCCTGGAGCTTTGGCAAGATGAGGTCAGGGAGCTAAAAAAGCGTCTGGAGGCTAAATTTGGCGTGAGCGTGAGCGACGAGGAGCTTAGAAACTCTATCAGGCTATTTAACAAAGAGCGAGAGCTAATGGGGGAAATTCAAAATTTCATGAAACTAACGCCACCACCAATGAACGGCAAAGAGCTGCACGCACTGCTATATGGAAATGGCTTTATTTTTGATAAAGCCGAGCAGATAAGCGACCTTGAGATCATCGTTGAGAAGCTAAAAGAGTGTGTGAGAGATAAAATCTCACCCGTGCATAAGGATACCAAACGCATCATCATCACAGGCTGTCCAAGTGGTGGGGTCTATGATAAGATCGTGCCAGCCATAGAAGAGGCAGGCGGCGTCGTGGTAGCTTACGAAAACTGCACTGGCACTAAAAACTTTGGCAACCTTGTCGATGAAAATGACGATCCAGTGAGCGCCATAGCAAAACGCTACATGGCGATACCTTGCTCGATCATGTCGCCAAATAAAGAGAGAGAAAAGGTGCTACAAGAGATGATAAAAGAGTATAAGGCAGACGGCGTGATCGACGTTGTGCTGCAAGCCTGTCACACCTATAACGTAGAAACTACCAATATAAAAAGAGCGTGCAACGATGTGGATACGCCTTATATGGCGCTTGAGACGGACTTTTCGACGAGCGACGCTGGGCAGATCAAGACAAGGCTGGAGGCATTTATAGAGATGCTTTAGGATAAATTTGGCGTTTGTCTTTCTTGAGGCGAGCGCTAAATTTAAAAGAGCAGGGGAGCTAAATTTAGCTTTAAATTTAAAGTGGCTGACTTGAAAATGGAGAAATTTACTAAATTTACAAGTCAGCTAAAGCGAAAATCCCAACTTAAAAATAGATATTTTTTAAAAATATGCAGGAATTTCTCCTGCATATTTAAATAACTAATCTTCTAAAAGCCACCATGCAGAGTTATTACTATTTATATATCTCATGTGCTGATAATCATAAAGGACCGAATTCCACTTTTCATCACCACTTTTCATTTTGTCGTTATATTCTTTAGTCTTTTCTCTATCGCCTAAGTTTTTATACATATCACGCAGATCTCTACATATATAGGAACTTTTTAGTTCATTACAACCATATTCAAGCATTTTTACATCTGCTTTTGACTCAGAAAGTGCTTTTGCATAGTCAGAATAAATAGATTTGGTATTTTTATCTTTTTTTGCAAAATAAACTATTTTCCATTTTATCAAATCAAGAGCTGGTATATTGCAAGCTGGGGCAAATTTTTTATCATAACAATACTCTGGAATAGTCTTCTCATAAAAATTTACAACTTTTTTAAGATCTTTGCTTTCCATAGCCTCTAATTTTTCTAGCCAAAGACAACCTAGATCGTTACCTTTATCAAAGCACCATCTTTTTGCGTCATTAGTCCCAAGCTTTTGAGTATTTTTCTGAATAAATTCTTTTTCGCCACTATAATCATAATTAGGCTTTTCTTTACTACTTCCTCCAAAGCCCCAAGCATATACGCTACTTGTGGCCAACACGCTAGCTAAGACTGAAGCTAAAATTTGCTTTTTCATCTTGATATCTCCTTTTTGATTTAAAAAGGCATTCTACCCCCCCCGTACTAAAAATAAATTTTAAAAGGGTGCAAGCCCATGAAAAAGTATAAATTTAGTGTATAAGTGTCTGCTAAAAGGTGCAGAGTATGTCAAGTAGTCTGCCAAGCTTTTGCATATCGTTTAAGAAAAGCTGGTTTGATTTTTGTGTAAATTCTTTGGCTTCTTCTAGGATTTTATGCTCAGCAATGCTATAAGCAAACTCCTTTTTTAGGATCTTTGCGCCCTTTTTATAAACAAATTTTGCCTCAATAAAGCTTGCAAAAAAGCTATCATCTCTTAAGTAGTAGTTGGTGCTCGCATTTACAAAAACTGGCTTTTGAGCCAAAAACTCACCACAAACGCCATTTGTTGATCTAAAATTAACACTCTCAACCACATCAGGCCTTATCTCATAAAACCTTATTTCACTAGATTTTTTAAGGGTCAAAACGTCACTAGTTTTGTTTAAATTTATAGAGGCATTGTCTGCTTCAACAACGTTTATAACGCCTTTTGCGAGAGAATAAGCACTTGTCGTTTTATTTTGATCAAGGAAATTTACCATGCCAAAAAATGGCACGCTGGCATTTTTATCAGCCAAGCTTGGCATGCTTTTTATGAGTAGTTGCTGCTTTTTGCCATTTAGCTCAAAGTAGCTCACCATGATGGAAATTTCATCCTTTTTGCTAGGTGTCTTTTGCGAACAGCCCACAAAAAAAAGTGCTGCAAGCAGTAAAACTACTAAATTTCTCATTTTATGAAATAATCACCATCAAAGCTTACAAGTGAGTATTTTCTCTCGTTGCCGATGCTCTCTTTAAGCTCATCGATGCTCAAAAACTCCAAGCTATCAGCTCCTATGTACTCTCTGACCTCTTCGACGCTTTTTTTGGCACTTATTAGCTCCTCAAAGCTTGGTGTATCGATGCCGTATCGCTCAGGATACTTGAGCTCAGGGCACGCAACTCTGAAGTGAATTTCTTTCGCCCCTGCGTGTCTTAAGAGATCGACCACCTTTTTAGAAGTGGTGCCACGAACGATGCTATCATCGATCACGACGATGCTTTTGCCAGCTAGCACGCTTGACATTGGGTTTAGCTTTAGTTTGACCTTTAAATTTCTCATCTCTTGGCTTGGCTCGATAAAAGTTCTGCCCACATAGTGGTTTCTGGTGATGGCTAGCTCAAATGGAATTTTGCTCTCGTTTGCGTATCCAAGCGCTGCTGGCACGCCGCTATCTGGCACAGGCACTACAAAGTCAGCCTTTACCTTGCTCTTTCTAGCTAGCACTTCGCCCATCTTTTTTCTCACTTCATAGACGCTTTTACCCTCTATGACGCTATCTGGGCGCGCAAAGTAGATGTACTCAAAGGCGCAAATTCTAGGCTCTGGCTCGAAGATCTGCAAGCTTTGAAACTCGCTCTTGCCATGCTCAAAAACTATCATCTCACCAGGTCTAACATCTCTTATAAATGTCGCTCCCACAAGGTCAAACGCGCAAGTCTCGCTAGCTACGATATATCCGCCATCCTTTAGCCTACCAAGGCTTAGTGGCCTAACGCCCCAGCGGTCTCTTATGGCAAAGGTCTTGTGGCGTGACTGCACGAGCAAGCAGTAAGCGCCTTTTATCTTATCAAGTGCTGCGATGATGCGATCTTGTAGGTATTCGTCGTGGTTTCTTGCGATGAGGTGGATGATGTTTTCTGTGTCCATATTTGTCTGAAATATCGCGCCATCTTTGATGAGCTCGTCTCTAACCTCGTCTTTATTGACCAAATTTCCGTTGTGAACGATCGAGATTTGACCTAGGGCGTAGTTGGCGGCTATTGGCTGGGCGTCACGACCTGAGTTTTTGCCAGCTGTTGCGTAGCGGTTGTGACCGATCGCCATGTCGCCTTTTAGTGAGCTTAAGATCTCTTCGTTAAAGACCTCTGTGACTAGGCCGCTGCCCTTGTGGGTAGAGATCTCGCCATCGTCGCAAACGCTGATGCCACTTGCTTCTTGACCGCGGTGTTGCATAGAAAATAGCGCATAATACGCCGTTTTCGCCGCATCCTTAGAATTTATGATACCTACTATCGCACACATCTTTTATCCTCTTTTCATCTTTTTAAATTTCATCTTTGCAGTTAAATTTCATAGCCAACGCTAAGCACTTTTTGTAAGTGGCTTGTTATCCAAAATTCTGGCACATTTGCCGTTATTTGCACCATTTATAATAGTCCACATGTGCTAAAACTAAATTTCATCATCTTAAATCAAACTCGTCAGCTCTTAAATTTTGACATTTTTCACACTCTGGCAGGTAGAATTTATCGCCAAATTCTAGCTTGTAGCTCTGCGCGTCATCAAGACTAAATTTAATCATCAAGCCCCAAACTATCGTCTATTGAGTATAGGCCACTACTCTGATCTTTTAGCCAGATAGCAGCCTTTATCGCACCTTTTGAAAAGGTCGCTCTGCTAGTTGCGGTGTGGTTTAACTCGATAAATTCGCCGTCATTGTAAAAGCCAACCGTGTGACGACCGACCACGTCGCCACCACGAAGCGCCATAACTGCGATCTCGTCTTTGCTTCTTGCGCCCACCATGCCAGCTCTGCCAGTCACTAAGACATCTTTTAAATTTAGATCCCTTGCCTCTGCCACGCAGCCTGCCAAAGTCATCGCAGTGCCGCTTGGAGCGTCCTTTTTGTGTCTATGGTGCTGCTCGACTATCTCTATATCAAATTCTCTTAAAACTTTTGAAGCTATCCTTGCTATGCGGTTTAACACTGCTACGCCTAGACTCATGTTTGTTGCGTAGAGTATTGGCATAGTGCCTGATGCTAGGTGAAGCAAGTTTTTCTCGTCGTCATTTAGTCCAGTCGTGCCGATAACTAGTGGTTTTGGGTTGGTTCTAGCGTAGTTTAGCAGTGCTACGGTCGCCTCTTTTTGGCTAAAGTCGATGATGACGTCGCACGCTTCAAAAAATTTAGCAAAGTCGTTTGTCAAAAGCTCACTGCTTAAATTTTCAACCTCATTTTTTTGGCTAAAAGCGACGCTTAAAGTGGCGTCTTTTTCATCTTTTAAACAAGAGATGATACTTTGAGCCATCTTGCCGCTAGCGCCGTAAAGTCCTATTTTTACCAAAATTTATCCTTTGATTTTTGGTTGAAATTTAACATAAAATTTATTATAGAGAGATTACGAAATGGCTTTTGCAAAGAGCTACTTGAGGCTAGAATTTAATTAAAAATTAGCATTTTGGTAATTATTAGACGCGCCCACTTTTGCCTGTTTTGTGCCAAAAGGCGACTAAGCTCTGTCTTAGAGTTATTTTCTTTAAAAGAGGTGTTCTGATTAGCCTAAAAATTAAGCATTTTAAAAATATAAATTTTGTTAAAAATGGTTTATTTTAAAAGAGAAATTTAGCCAAAAAATTTGGCTAAATTTTGAGTATTAATGCAAGCTTTCTATGTAGCTCATAGCGCTAAGTGCAGCCACTGCGCCATCACCTGCTGCTACGATGACTTGTTTTGGAGCGTCCTCTCTGATATCGCCTGCTACAAATAGCCCTTTTAGGCTAGTTTGCATCTTAAGGTTAGTCTTGACCTGTCCGCCATCAGCCATTTCGCAGATAAATTTGCCGTTTTCATCTTTTAAAATTTCGTTATTTACATTTAGTCCGACGAAGGTAAAAATGCCCGGCACATCAAGCACGCGCTCGCCATTTTTGGTATCAAGCACGATCTTTGTTAGACCCATATTATCGCCAAGCGCCTCTTTTACAGTCGCACTTGTTATAAACTCGATCTTCTCATTTTTTCTAGCTTTTTCAACGGTTGTTGGCGCTGCTCTAAACTCGTCACGTCTATGTACAAGATAAACTTTTGAGCAGATATTTGCTAGATAAAGTGCCTCTTCAACAGCTGTGTCGCCACCGCCAAGAACGGCTACCTCTTTGTTTTTGTAAAAGAAGCCATCGCATGTTGCGCATGTGCTAACGCCTTTGCCAAAGAACTCGTCCTCGCCTTTAAAGCCAGCACGTCTTGGAGTTGAGCCAGTCGCTACGATGACAGCCTTTGCCTGCTCGCTCTTACCGCCTTCAAGCAAAATTTCAAAGCTTCCATCGCTATTTTTTCTAACGCCAACGACGTTTGCCCACTTGTGAACTAGTCCAAATGCACTACACTGCTTCCACCAAGTGCTCATAAAGTCAAAGCCGCTCTCGCCAGGGGCTTTTTGGCCTGGGTAGTTTTCTATCTCTGAGCTAGAGGTGATCTGACCGCCAGGCTCGCCTTTTTCAAACATTACAACATTTTTTAATCCGCCTCTAGTGGCGTAAAGTCCGGCGCTTAGTCCTGCTGGACCGCCTCCGATGATCGCTAAATCAAGCATAAATTTCCTTTATTCTAAAACATTTATGGACGAATTTTGTTTGTAAATTTCGCCCCTTTGATGAACTATCTCAACACTGCTAGGTAGCTTTGTGATACTTAAATTTCGCATAAGCTCCAAAACCGTATTTATATCTGAGCTTATATATTTTAGTGTTGAGTTTGACTCATATCTTTTTTGAAAGATATCGATCGCCACAACTGTTTCATTTTTGGTTGGTAAAATTTCGTCTAATTTTGATTGATTTGAACTAAAGATTAAAAGCGTGTATTTTGGCTCTTTTGGAGTGAAAATCTCGCTTTTTTCGTAAAAAACTAGCTTCGCAAAATCAACAAATTTATATTGTGAAAAACGATAGTTGCTATACGCAAATGCAGCCGCTATCATAGCTGCACCAAAAAATGAACCAAATATATAGGTAAGAGGAAGCAGACTTCCTCTTCTTTTTTCGCTCATTAAAGAAGCGAATTTAGTTTGTCAGTTAGGGCTTGTTTTGACTGCGCACCGACCATTTGCTCAACTAGCTCGCCATTTTTGAAAAATAGCAATGTTGGTATCGATCTGATGCCAAACTCAACCGCAAGATCTTGCACTTCATCAGTATTTACCTTGCAAATTTTCGCTTTGCCCTCAAAGTCTTCAGCAAGCTCTTCGATCACTGGAGCTAGCATACGGCAAGGTCCGCACCATGGAGCCCAGAAATCTACTAGAGCAACGCCTTCTTTTGTTACATCAAAATTTTCTTTTGTGAGTTCGATGTATTTTCCCATTTGTTCTCCTTATTTTCAAGATGTGGCAATTATACAAAATCAAATTTAAATTTTAGCTAAATAATAAATTTTATTATAAACTAATATTTTCTATCAGCTCAAAATTTTCATCTTTAACAACAAACAGATCAAGCTGAAAGTCTCTGTTTGGCTCATTTTTCATCATATAAAAATTTATAGTTTTTAAAATTTTCATATATTTTGCCTTGTTTAGCCTATACTCCGCTTCGTATCCTCCGCTGGTTGCTTTTACCTCTATAAAATGTAAAATTTTATCGCTACTTAGCGCGATGATATCGATCTCACCAAATTTAGAGTGAAAATTTCTCTCTAAAATGACAAAACCAAGCTTACGCAAAAACTCGCAAGCCTTATCCTCGGAGCTCTTACCAAAGAGATACTCTTTTAGTCCCAAACTACTCCTCGATCCTCATCATAAATGGCTCTTCTTTTATATACTCTTGCTCTTTTAAAAGCTCGATCGTTCGCTTCGCATCAGCCTCTAAGCTTGTGTGCGTCGTGAAAAATAGCACGGCATACTCGCTCTCATCTTTTGGCTTTTGCAGCAAGCTGTCGATTGAAAGGTTGTTTTCGCTCATTAAATTTGTTATCTTTGCTAGCACGCCCATTTTGTCTTCGACTTTTAGCCTAAAGTAATATTTCGTCTTTATCCTGTCGCGGTCAAGAAGCTCTAAGGTATTTAGTTCAAATGGCGCTTTATATCCAAGCATCGGCGACTTGCTATCTCTTGCGATGTCGATGAGATCGCTAATTACCGCGCTTGCTGTTGCGTCGCCGCCAGCTCCAGGCCCATAGTACATAGTCTCGCCAACAACCTCGCCAACGACGCTTATCGCATTTGTTACACCACTTGCCTTTGCTATCATTTTATTTTGTGGTACAAGCGCTGGATGCACGCGTAGTTCGACCTTGCCCTCGCTTTTTTTGGCGATGGCTAGAAGCTTGATAGAGTATTCAAAATCTTTTGCGAAAAATATATCTTCTGGCGTGATGCCTTGTATTCCTTCGATCAAGATATCCTCTGGATCGCCATGCACGCCATAAGCGATGCTTGCAAGGATGAGAAGCTTGTGAGCTGTGTCAAAGCCACCCACGTCAAAGGTAGGATCAGCCTCAGCATATCCAAGCTCTTGTGCCTTTTTAAGTGCATCTTTGAAATTTGAGCCCTCGTTCATCATTGAGGTTAGGATATAGTTACTAGTGCCGTTTAGTATGCCATTTATGCTTAAGATGTGGTTGGCACTAAGCCCTTCTCTTAAGGCTCTGATGATTGGTATGCCACCAGCCACGCTTGCTTCAAAGCCAAATGGCGTGTTTTTGGCCAAACTTTGCAAAGCATATCTGTGGTAGGCCAAAAGTGCCTTGTTTGCAGTGACGACCGCTTTTTTGCGCTTTAAAATTTCGCTCACCACTCTAAAAGGCTCTTCAACGCCGCCCATAAGCTCGACAAAAACGTCGATATCATCGCGGTTTATGACGCTATTTATATCATCAGTCAAAGGGATGCCAGCGTCTCTTTTTTTATTTAAATTTCTGACCACTCCAACGACTGGCACTATCTCCTCGCCACATCTTGCTGCGATTAGCTTTTTGTTTTTTAGTAAAATTTTTGCAACCGACTCACCAACGGTTCCAACGCCTAATATCGCTACATTCATTCAAATTCTTTCAAATATTTTTTTATATTTCTGGCCGCTTGCCTTATCCTATTTTCATTTTCGATAAGAGCTAGGCGAACATAGTCGTTTCCGCCCTCGCCAAAACCAATACCCGGACTAACGGCGACAGAGGCTTTTGTAAGAAGCTGCTTTGAAAACTCAAGGCTGCCTAAGTGGCTAACCTTTGGTGGAAGTTTTGCCCAGATAAACATGCTGGCATTTGGCTTTTTAAGCTCCCAACCAGCCTGAGCAAAGGCCTCTATCATCACGTCTCTTCTTTTTTCATAAATTTGGCGTATCTCTTCAACGCAGCTTTGATCGCCGTCAAGCGCGACTGTGGCAGAGACTTGTATCGGCGTAAACATGCCGTAATCAACCCATGATTTTATCTTTTTAAGAGCGGCGCAAAGCCTTTTGTTTCCGCACATGAAACCAACCCTCCAGCCAGCCATGTTGTAGCTTTTTGAGAGAGTGTAGCACTCGACTGCAACGTCTTTTGCGCCTTCTACTTCAAAGATGCTTGGAGTTTTGTAGCCATCAAAGGTAAGATCAGCGTAGGCGATGTCTGAGATGATGTAAAATCTCTCTTGCTTTGCGATGCTTACAAGGCGCTCGTAAAAGCTCTTTTGCACGGTCACGGTCGTTGGATTGTGAGGGAAATTTACAACCACATATTTTGGCTTTGGCGAGCTTGCGTGTATCGTCTGGATCAAATTTTCAAAAAATTTATTCTCATCTAGCTCAAATTTATCGTTGTAGTGAAGCGGCATCTTTGCGACACTTCCGCCAGCAAATAAAAAGGCCTGCGTGTGTATCGGATATGCAGGGTCAGGCACGATAGCCACGTCGCCTGGGTTTATCACGGCTTGGGCTAGGTGGACAAAGCCCTCTTTGCTACCCATGGTGGCGACTGCTTCGGTTTCTGGGTCTAAATTTACGCCATATTTTCTCTTATACCAGTTGCAAATGGCAAGGCGGAGCTTATAAATTCCAGCACTGGCTGAGTAGCCGTGGGTTTTATCTTTTTGCGCGCTTTCGCATAGTTTATCGACGATATGTTGTGGTGTTCTGCCCTCTGGGTTACCCATAGAAAAGTCGATGATGTCCTCGCCAGCTCTGCGTGCTGCCATTTTTATAGCATTTACTTCGGCAAAAACGTAGTTTGGCAAACGCTCAATTGTATTAAATCTTATCTCATCAAACACTGTTTGCTCCTATTTTATAAGCTTGATAATTATCTCGTTTTTAATGTTAGTTATGTCGTTGTTGTCACTAATTAACGCGTATTTTGCGTCGTTAGCTAAATTTATGGTGTAGTTAGTTTTTATCTCGTTTTCTCTTTTTAGATCGATTTGGTTTAAATTTTTATCATAAATTCTAACAAGTGGCACCCATTTGTTTGGCTCGTTTGAGATGATATTTAGGCTACTTGCACCTGCTACATCTACGATATAGACGCCGCCACTCTTTACAAGCGGGGTCTCTTCGTTAAAATTTACTTTTGACGCATCAAGGCTCATATTGTTAGCATCCAAATAAAGCGCTAAATTTCCATCAAGCCTATCAAATCCCATGATCTTAAAGCCGCTTTTACTAAGCGTGAAATTTAGTAAATTTGGATCTATGCCGCCACTTTTTAGGGCTAAAATCCCATAAGAAATTTCATTGCCATTTTTTAGAGAATTTACCCTTGCTACGCTTATATTTGCATCTTCAAGAGCTAAATTTATCGATTTTACAAATAGTGCTGAGGGGACTTTTTGCGTGCTTATAAATTTTAAATTTAAACTATTTGAGCTAAATGAGAGAGCATCGTAGTTTGAGCTTTGTTTTAGTCTTGAGACCAGCTCGCCAACGTTTAGCGAGCTGTTAGTGTCTAAATTTTCTAAAGAAATTTGCAGATCTTTTCCGCTGCTTAGTGCATTTGCACTGCTATTTAGATCAAAAGCGTATGAAAAAACGCTAAAAAGAAGAAATATGGCTAGTTTTTTTACCAAGATTTGCCCTTATTCATCTCGACAAACTCGTCATAAGTTAAAAATTTCATATCGCCATTTTCTACTAAAAATCTAGCTGGACGGCTTGGGTTATACTTTGTTACTTTGTCGCCGATCTTAAGCTCGATGTTGCCATTTCCGCAAACGACTAGCTGCCTTTGGTCTAAATTTATATTGACACTTTTGCTTGTATCGCTTGATGTTTTTTGGCCATTTTCAAGGTTGATGATACCTATCCAAACGCGTTGTTTTGGTGTGATGACCGCCTCATTTAGCGGTTTTGTCACGTTTTGTTCTACTTTTGGAGCTGGTTGGGCTGCCATGCTAGGTTTTAGGGCGTTTTGATCAACGCTAGCAGGACTTACAGTCACGTTTTGCTCGGCTGGAGCTGAAATTTTCACGCTTGAAGCATTTGCATCGATCTTTGGAGTGTTTTGAGAGATCGTTACGTTTGTGTCGATGATGTTTTTCTTCACTTCATTTACGATGCTTGACTGCGAGTAGCTCACGCTTGTGTTATCTTCGTTTAAGGTTGCGATGAAATTTTGGACGTATTTGTAGGCGTCAAAATAATAAGCCCCACCGCCGATGATAGCTAGGATGATGATCCAGAAGAAAAAGCCAGATCCACCGCCTTGCCTTTGGTTTGTTATATCATCAGGCGTATATGAGGCGATCTTTGGACTGACCTTGGTTTTATGGCTATCATCAGGGGTGTTTTCTTGCATAAATGCGTCGTATTCGGCGAGAAGTTCGCTAAGATCTACGCCATACTCACGCTGTAAAATTTTGGCGTAGCCTTTGATGTTTAAGCGTGATAATTTCTCAAAATTTTTGTCAAAAATGTATTGTAAAAATGTGGGTTCAATGTGCGTTTTACGCGAAATTTCCTTTATGCCTATCTCTTTTAAATTTTCTAGTTCATTCATCTATCATCCTATCACAAATTATCGCAAAAGCTGCACTTACATTTAGGGAGTCCCAGCCGTCTTTTAGCTTGATACCGACGCACTCATCGCACTTTGCTAGAGCTTTTTGCGGTATGCCTTCGCCCTCTGAGCCCATCACCAAAGCCCTTTTTCCAGCAAATTTCATCTCTTTTATATTTTTGCCGTTGCTTGCCGTCGCGTAGAGCCTAAAACCACACTGTTTTAGCTCGTTTAGCAGGCTAAGTCCGTCTTCAAAGATCGCTATTGGTATCTCGTAAGCAGCACCGCTACTTGACCTTAAAACACCTTGCATATTTACACTTTTTGTAACGATGACAAGTCCTTCGCAGCCTAGAGCATAGGCGCTTCTAGCGATGGCGCCGATATTTCCGACATCACTTATGCCATAAAGCACGGCGATGAAATTTAGCTTTTTTAGCTCGCTAAAGTCTGAAAACTCAAATTCGCTAACGCTTGCTAAAAAGCCTTGATGGTTGCCACCATGCGCCATCGACTGAGCTTTTTGATTATCCACGCGGATGATCTTCTTGCCAGTACCACAAATTTTAGAGAAGAGTTTTTTATCACACTCTTTTGAGAGATAGATCTCTTCTAGGATCTGTGGGTGCTTGTTCAAAATATGTAAAAATAGCTGTTTTCCGTATATTATCATGGTTGCTTATGGTAGCTAAAGTCAAGTAAAATTTAACTTATTTTGCTTCTAAATTTGAGTGAATTTTTGAAACTTTTTGAGGGAATTTGAGCTTTTAAATTTATGCTTTTATGAGCTCGTCGTAGATCTTTTTGACGTCCTTGCCAGTTATTTTGCTAAGTAGTTTTGCCTTTGCTTTTGGGGCGATGTCAAGCGAGATGATCTCATCTTTTGTGATGTTTTGAGTGGCTATATTCGCACTTTTTGAGATGACCACCGCCCACTCGCCGTTTAAATTTGCCTTTTCTAAAATTTGGGCTAAATTTTTGGCTCTATCCTTAAATTTGGTCTCAAATTTTTTAGTGGCCTCTTTTATAGCAAAAATTTCTCTTTCTGGCTCTAAATTTGCAACGCTTTGCACTAAGCTTAATATGCGTTTTGGGCTTTCATAGATCACAGCTGGATAGGCTAAGCTTAGAGCATTTTGTATAGCTAAAGCCCTGTCTCTGCCAGTATTTGGTAAAAAGCCTAAAAAAACAAACTCTTTATCACAAAGTCCGCTTGCGACCACGCTTAAAAGTGCGGCGTTTGCCCCACTTAAAATTTCGTATTTGATATCATTATTTTGAGCGTATCTTACTAGGCTAACGCCTGGATCGCTTATGCCTGGCATGCCAGCATCGCTCATATAAGCTATATTTTTGCTTAAAATTTCATCACTTAAATTTGCGAAAAATTCATCTTCGTTGTGGGTGTGAAGCGGGATAAAATTTGAGATATTTATATTTGCGTCAAAGCGTTCGTTTAGTAGATTTACAAGGCTTTTGCAAACTCTTGTATCTTCGCAGATAGCTATCTCGCATTCACGCAAAATTTTGATCGCACGAAGCGAGATATCTTCTAAATTTCCTATTGGAGTAGGAACAAAGTAGAGCAAGGCTTATTTTTGAGCGTATTTTTTCTTAAATTTCTCAACACGGCCAGCGCTATCAACTATCTTTTCGCTGCCTGTGAAAAATGGGTGGCACTTATCGCAAATGTCAATTCTGATTTCGCTTTTGTTTGACTTTGTCTTAAAAGTGTTGCCACACGCGCAAGTTACGGTGCAATCTACATACTCTGGATGGATCTCTTTTTTCATCATCTTTCCTTTATTATTTTGGGCTATTTGTTACCTTAAAAGTTGCTGATTATATAAAAACTAATCTAAAAATCAAATAAATCAAGCAAGAAATTTTGCCGCCACAGATATGACTGCGGTCTGTGATCTTAGGATATTTTTTGTATTTAGGCCGTAGATATTTTTAAATTTAGCCGTCTCATCCTCGCTAAATCCGCCCTCTGGACCAATTATCAAAATTTCATCATCTCTTTTTTCATTTAAATTTTTGCCACCAAAATTTATCGCCGAGACATTTTTATAAACGCTCATTAGCTCGTCTAAATTTTTGTAAATTTCAAACTCCATTAGCGACGTTCTCCCGCACTGCTCGCATGAAAGTGCGTTTATGTAGTTTAGTTTTTCAAGGTCGATCTTGAAATTTGCCTGAGAAAATTTAGTATAGACAAAGGCGATCTTGCCAACGCCAAGCTCATTTAAAAATGGCAGCGCCTTTTCGATAGTCTTTGGATCAACGACCGCCCAAGCGATGGTAAAGTCAAATTTATGCTCGCAGTTTAGGCTGGCAAAAACAAGACTTAAATTTACGCTTCTGCGCTCTATCTCATCGATCTCGTAGATGTACTCTTTGCCATCACGTAAATTTCTAACACTTATGCGCTCACCTGCTTCAACCCTTCTAGCTTTTAGGTGCAAAAAGGCCTCATTTACTATCTTTAAGCGCTCTTCGCCAGCGTTTTTATCATATAAAAATTTCATCTAAATCCCTGCTATGATGATCAAAATAATGTCGCAAATGCCTTTAATAAGGGCAAATTTTTTAAATTTCTCTAGCTCGCCAGCAACGGCATATCTCTTTAGTCTTTTGTATCCAACGGCGCTAAGTGCGATTAAGGCTATCAAGATAAGAAGCATTTTTATAGCGTTAAATTTTGGCTCGTAACTATAATATGCCCACAAAATAAGCCCAGTTAGCACCAAAAAGCTAAGCAGCATATGATAAATAGGCAAGAAATACCTTATACGAAGCACGTAGTTTTTACTCCTCACTCCAAACTGAGTAAGCGCTAGATAAAGCACCGCTAAAGCAAGTAGCGCATAAAAAAATGTCACGTGAAATGGCAAAGTATAAGCATAAAGCGAGCTTAAGTGTTCGTTCATTTTTTATCTTTAGGAGGCTCGTTTTCTTCGACGACTGGCTCAGGTGGCAGCTGCTCGTCGATAGTTACATTTGCATCAGGCTGAGCTATCGTAACATCACTAGGGACTGGCTCACTAACGTCACTTTTGGCCTCTTCTTTATCTCCACATCCCAAAAATACGCCAGCTATAAGCAAAAAAGAGGTTATAAATTTTTTCATTAAACGTCCTTTGGATTTTCTATTTTTATCTTATTTATCATCTTTTCAAGTAAATTTTTATCTTCCCATTCGTCCATAACCGCCTCTGAAAATTTTATATCACTAAGCTTTATCTCGCCCATTTGCGCATTTACGGCGTCCTCTTTGAAGCACTGCGCATAGCCAGTGTCGGTCTCATGGACGATGACGCTATGAAGTTTCACTTCGCGCTCGCCGTTGTTCATCACGCTAAGTTCAAGCAGTCGCTCGATCATTACAAAAAATATGCGGCAAAACTGCTCTGCGCTGGGATTTAGCGGAATCTCGATCCACCTTGCAGAGTGCTTTTTAAGGTCGTTTTTGTATTCGTCGCTATCGCCTGAATATATGGTCGTAGCGTGGTCAAAGCTATCAATGATCGTTTTTATGTTTTGCTTCATCAACCCAAAGTCATAGACCATGCCAGCGTTATCAAGAAAATTTGAGCTAAGTAAAATTTCTGCCACGTAGCTGTGACCGTGGATGCTCGTCCTGCAGCGCTTTGAGCTACAAAATCTCACGATATGCGCATTTTCAAATCTAAAAAGTTTTCTAATAATCATCAAACACCCTCTTTGTCGCCCCAAAGCCTGATGTGGATACGCTCTGAGTAGTTAAATCCATGCTTTATGGCAAATTGCGCTGTTTTTAGAGCATTTTTGCTTAGCTCGTCCTTATTTGCGCCCATCGCCATGCACCAAACTGGCAAATTTGCTCTATCTTTTATATATAAAATTTCCTCCAGCTCGCTTTTGTCAAAGCGCGAGAGGACAAATTTTAAAAAGCTGCTTTTCGCGTTATTTTTGATAGCTAAAATGGCATCTAAATTTATGCGTTTTTGCTCGCTAACTCCGCTATTTGCTAGTTTTACGCCAAGTGCAAAATGGCAATTTTTATAAATTTCAAATTTAGTAAAATCAACCAAGATTGTGCCATTTGTCTCAAAATGCACCTCGTAATTTATAAGCAAATTTCTTACCAAATTTATGAAATTTTCATTTTGATGCCAGATGAGTGGTTCGCCACCTGTTAAGACGATGATCGGCTTTTGCCCTAAGCCTTTACAAAGCCCATCAACTAGGCTTAAAATTTCATCTGTGCTATATCTTTTGTGGTGAAAATGTCCCTTAAAAACGGCTCTTATGCTATCGCATCCCAAAAGCTCTTCGCCTGTTTTTAAAGACCTTGTCTTTACGCCAAAGCCAGAGCAGTTTAGGTTGCAGCCCAAAAAGCGTAAAAACACAGCGAGCCTGCCCTGATAAGCGCCCTCGCCTTGGATGCTTAAAAATGCCTCAACTAATTCTAGCTCTTTGCTCATCAACCACCAGTTTGGTAAAATGCCCTTGAAGAGGTTTCGTTTTCAGCTCCTAGAGCCCATTTGTTCTCTTTTGGCTTGTTAGCTAGCACTTGCCTTAAGATCTCGCTTGCTGCGACGATGTCGCCATTTGCAACTGCTTTTTTGATACTTAGTGCATCTTCAAAGTAAAGGCAAGGTATCAAAAGCCCCTCAGCGCTTAGTCTGATGCGGTTGCAACTCTCGCAAAAGTCGTGTTTGTGAGGGTCAATGATGCCAAATTTATAGCCGTCATCGAGCCTGTAAATAGACGCAGGTGCGTTTGGTAACTTTTCATCTTTTGTGACATTATATTTTTGCGAGATGATCTTTAAAATTTCATCGCTTTTTAGCCCTTTTAGATCCTCTTTGGCGTGCGAATTTTCCATATATTCGATAAATCTGATCTGAGAGTTTCTAAATTTAGCAAACTCAAGCAAATTTACGAGCTCATCGTCGTTAAAACCTTTTAGCGCGACCGTGTTTATCTTGACCTTTAGCCCAGCATCAAGTGCTGCTTCAAAGCCAGCTAAAACCTCGTGTAAGACGCTCTTTTGAGCGATAAATTTAGCCTTTTGCTCATTTAGCGTATCAAGCGACATATTTATGCGCTTTAGACCAGCGTCTTTTAGCCTTTTGGCAAAGTGTGGCAACATAAAGCCATTTGTCGTAAGCGCTAGATCGATGTCTGGCTTGTAATCGCTTATCATCTTTATAAAGACGTCCAGATCCTTGCGCACGAGTGGTTCGCCACCTGTGATCCTGATCTTTTTCACACCCTCATCGATAGCTACTTTTACAAATAAAAACAGCTCTTCAAATGTCAGTAAATTCTCTTTTGGTGTCCAACTAAATGGCGTCGTAGGCATGCAATATCTACATCTAAAATTGCAACGCTGCGTCACAGAAATTCTTAAATAATCAACAACCCGACCATATTTATCAACTAGCATAAAGCACCTTTTTTAAGCTTGGTTAGAGCTTTTTTAATTTTCAATTATATGTTAAAAGATTTAAATTTAAATAAAAATTTAAGCTAATTTTTGTAGTTTAAGAGTAGTTTTGTCTTTTAAAATTAGCCCAAATTTAGGCTAATTTATGAAATTTAAGCACAAACTCAACTCGCCCCATACCCACGTGAAGATCTTTAGCGATCATGGCTGCGCTTTTGCCATCTTTAAACATCTTTAATATCTGCTCTTCTTCGTTGATGACGCTTGGGGCGATTTTATTGATATCTCTTGTTCGCTCCTCAAGGTTAAACATCCTATCTTTTTGCTCGTTTGCAAAGTCATCTATCACTCGCTCGATGCTCTTTATAGCGCGGATTATCGGCACGATTTTTTCATTTATCTGCTCGTTTATCTGCTCTTTTAACTCATCTTTTACATCTTTTAGTTGCTCGTCATCATCAGGCTTAAAGCTTGCCAGTGCGGCTAGCTGTTTTTTGAGATTATAGTTTTCTTGTATGGCGCTCTCTATGGCACGCTCATATCTTGTAAATTTCTTATTTGTCTCGCTATCTTTTATAAATATCAAAGCTATTATTATCGCTAAAACGATGCCAAAACCTAAAAAAATGTAAATTTCCATATTTTTCCTTTACGAATTCGCTCTAAGCTCTCTTATCATCACACGTTCTCTAGCCGTCACGTAAGCGTTCCAGTCGGCCTCGTCCTCTTCGTGCATGTTCTCTATCTTTGCTAGCCTCTCGTCCTGCGCCCTTAGATAAAGGCTCAAATTTCTCTTTGGAAAGATAGGCATCGCGATCCTTGCGTAGTAAATTTCATCTTTTTTAAATTTATCTTCGCTTATTTTTATATGCGTAAAGCCGATCTCATCGATATCTGCGCTCTCTTTTAGTGGCAAGTATTGCTTATGCTCATTTTTTATATAATCACTAAGCGCGTCGATCTTTCTATGAAGCTCGATGACAAGCGTTAGCAAGACTTGGTCGCTCTCTTTTGTCTCGCCGCGTGATTTGGCTCGTTTTAGCCACGCTCCAAGCGCATCTTCGTCGCCTGGTAAGATAGAGTTAAATTCTCTTAAAAATTTCTCATCTCCACTTCTGTCGCATTCATAAACCATGCTAAGAGGCGCTTTAAAAAGCCTTACTTCGCTCATAATACACTTATCCAAACAAAGATGAAAAATAAAATTCCCAAGTAGCCATTTAGCGTGAAAAACGCCCGATCTATCTTGCTAAAGTCGCGCCTTACGATCCTATGCTCGAAAAATAATATCACGCCACTTACCACAATGCCAAAAAATGCCATCGCCCCAAGCCCAGCCGCCCAAGCAAAAAGTAGCCAAAGTATAAAAGCTAAGGCGTGAAAAATGGCTGATAAAAACAGTGTCGCCTTGTCGCCATAAATGGCTGGTATGCTAAAGAGCTTGTTTTCTTGGTCAAATTTAATATCCTGAAGCGAGTAAAGCAGGTCAAATCCAGCCACCCAAAATGTCACACCAAGGCAAAGTAGCACGCTCCAAAGCGGTATAGCAGCGCTTACCGCGACTACTCCAGCGATCGGAGCAAGTCCAAGACTAAGGCCTAGCACCAAGTGCGCTAGCTCGCTAAATCGCTTAAATAGCGAGTATCCGCCAAGCACGGCAAGTATGGGGAAGCTTAGCCAAAAGGCGAGCGAATTTACAAAATAAGCGCAGATGATAAAGATAAACGCGTTTGCTACGATAAAAAGCTGCATATTGCCCTTGCCGATGCGCCCATCTACGCTTGGACGGCTTGCGGTTCGTGGGTTTAGCTTGTCGATGTCCTCGTCTTGGTATCTGTTAAACGCCATAGCGAAATTTCTAGCGCTAACCGCGCAAAGAGTGCCTAAGATAAGCAGTTTAAAGCCAAACCAAGCTGAGCCATTTTCTATCTTGCTCGCAACTATCATCGCCACAAAGATAAATGGCAGGGCAAAAACCGAGTGCTTAAAAACGATGAGTTCTGCGATATCTTTTAGCTTTTTGATCATATAAATTTCCATCTTTTTAAAAAGTGTCTGATTTTACACCATTTTGCTTTAAATCTAAATTTATATTATCATTGCGAGAGTAATTTAAAATGAAGGGTTATGATGAGTAAAATAGCGATTATCGGAGATGGTTTTAGTGCGTTATTTACGGCGCTTGAGCTAGCTAAAAAGGGTGAAGAAATTTTAGTTATTAGTAGCCAAAAAGATGAGTTTGAGAGCGGAATTTTAACCCCATTTAACACCCCAGCACTTGCAAGAGATGGAGCGATATCTAGCTCGTTTTTGGGGCTGGTTAGTAAAAAAAGCGAGCTTGATATAGCGCTTTGCTTAAATGAAAACTTTAGAGCTTGGATGGCGAATTTCACGCTTAAATCAACAAAGGCTCACGACAAAAAGATGAGAATTTTGTTTAAAAAATTTGGACAAAAGAGCTTTGAAATTTTAAGAGAGCTAAGCGAAAAATATCCGCAGATAAAATTTGATGAGAGTGGCGTTTATCTCGTTTTTAGCGATGACGAGAGCTTTAAAAAAAGGCTTGATGAGACAAGGGTCGCTGATAGCGAGCAAGAAATTTTAAGCGTGGATAGTGAGCTTGCAAATTTTGGTCTGATAAATAAAAATATAAAAGGGGCGCTAAATTTAAGCAAAAACGCTAGCATCGACGCTGGAGAGCTAAAAAAGGCGCTTGTTAGCGAACTAAATGAGCTTGGAGTGCAGTTTATAAACGATGAAATTTATGAGCTAAAAACGCAGGGGCAAACCGTTCAAAAGGCTGTTGGCAGTGCTGGCGAATACGAGGCCGATAGCTTTGTCGTGGCTAGTAGAAATTTGGAGCTTTCAAGCAAGCTTGGGTCAAATTTAAGCGCCATTTTGGCTAAATTTTACACGATCGATCTTGTGCTAAGCGAGGGTCAGATCCCTAAAAAACCGATCATTTTAAATGATATGTTTGCCAAAATTTATCCAACGAAAAATGGCGTCACGATCATCACAAATTTACAAGTGGGCGCGATCGATACGCTCGTTAAAACAGAGAAGATCAACGCATTTTTAAACGAGCTAAAAAGACACCTTGGCATAAGCGAGCTAAAAGAGCCTAGCTTTAGGGCAAATTTCGTCCTTCTTAGCTCAAACGACAAGCCAGCGATCGGACGCGACGAGACATATCAAAATTTACTCTACAACCAAGCATACGGGCTAAACGAACTAAGCTTTGCACCGCACTTTGCGGGCGTTTTGGCTGATCTTATAAAAGAGGGCAAAAGTAACGAGCAAAGCGATGAAATTTTGCTATTTAGCTCATTTTACGAGGGCTAAGCTTGTTTGGCGAGCTAGCACTAATTGGCACCACGGCAAGCGGCAAGAGCGATCTAGCCTTTGAGCTAGCAAAGGAATTTGGTGGCGTCATTTTAAGCCTTGACTCGCTAGCACTTTATAAAGAGATAGATATCGCCAGCGCAAAGCCAAAGCCCTGGCAGCTGGGGGCTGTGAGGCACTTTGGGGTGGATGAAATTTACCCTGATGAGGAATTTAGCGTTGGGGCGTTTTTTGAAATTTATAAAAATGCAAAGGAATTTGCGCGCTCACAAGGCTGCCTGCTCATCATCACGGGGGGAAGCGGCTTTTATCTAAAGGCGATGCTTAGCGGTCTTGCGCCAGACGTGCCAAAATGCGAGCTAAATTTAAGCAACGAAGAAATTTACGAGCTAGCTTTACAAAATGACCCTGAGTTTGCAAGTAAATTTAGCCAAAACGACTCTTATCGCCTCGAAAAATGGTATCAAATTTATAAATTTAGCGGCCAAATCCCAAGCATCTGGCTAAAGCAAAATACCAAAGAGAGCGTCATAAAAGAGCTTGCGATATTTGAAATTTTGTGGGATAAAGAGGAGCTTAGAGCTCGCATCGCAAAGCGAACGAAAAATATGCTAGATGAGGGCTTGATAGATGAGGCGAAGTTTTTATTTAACAAGTATAAAAGTGAGCCAAAACCCCTAAAATCGATAGGTCTAAAAGAGTGCAAGCAGTTTTTGGAGGGTGAAATTTCAAAAAGTGAGCTTGAAACGCTCATCGCCACGCACACAGCCCAGCTTGCTAAACGTCAGCGAACCTTTAACCGATCGCAGTTTGAGAAGAAATTTGTGGGCGATTTGACGCAGACTAGAAGCGAAATTTTGAAATTTTTAAAAGAGTAAATTTAAATTGTCTAGGCGGTAAATTTAATTTAGCAGGGGGGGGCGAACAGCTCCAAAAGAAGCCGTTCGATAAATTTATATAGGCATAACCCTGATTTTTGGGCTTAGGCTCTCTTGTAAGACATTTTCTATCGCATAAAGCGTGCCAGTCGAGCCGCTTGAACAGCCTGAGCAAGCGCCAAGATAGCGGATATAAACGTCGATATTTTCGCCGTTATCGTTTCTGATGTCTATGATCTCTAAATTTCCGCCGTCCATCATAAGCATAGGGCGGATCTCTTTATCGATGATCGATTCGATCGCTTTTAGCTGACCAACCATCGTCATGCTCTCAAAGCTAACGTCGCTTAGGGTGTTGTTTGCTTGAGCGTTGGCCTGAGCTTCAAGCCTCTCTTGCTCCATCTCAGCCCTAGTATCGCGCAAGATATCAACAAGGTAGTAGTCTTTTTTCTCGTGTCCGCCAGGTCTAACGCATGATTTGCAAAATGCGCCTGCTTTGGTGTATTGCGTGATCTCCTCAACTGTGTGAAGGTCGTTTAGCCTTATCACCTCTTTGATCGTGCCAAGGCTCACTCTAGCGCACTCGCAAACGATGATCTCATCTTCAAAGTGCTCTGGGTCTATGCCCTTGTAGCTTGCAGCAGCTGCCTTGATAACGTCATACGCCATAACCGAGCAGTGCATCTTTTGAGGTGGCACAGCTGGTGTGTCTGGGTTGTCACGCATAGCTCTTTCAACATCTAAATTTGTTATCTTGACCGCCTCATCGACTGTTTTGCCGATGCAAAGCTCAGCCATTGTATCGGAGCTAGCTATCGCCGTTCCACAGCCAAAGCTTTTAAATTTAGCGTCTATTATCTTGTCAGTTTTCTCATCAACGAGCCAGTAGAGCCTGACCGCATCACCGCAGCTCTCTGCGCCAAAGTCAGCGATGATAAGTTTTGCGTTTGCTTTTTTGGCGTCCTCTTCGGTTAATTCGCCCATGAATTTAGGATTGTTCATCCTATCTTGCACTACCTTTGAGTATTCATCCCAGATAGAGCCGCCGATTAAGTTATTTTTTGCCATGTTTTTCCTTTAAATTTTATAATCCACTCTTATGCCACTCTGGGGCGTATGCAAATGTGCTTGATATGCCTCTTAGTCTATTTACGGCCTTTGTTATCTGCTCGATCGCATAGTCGATCTCTTCTTCTGTGTTAAACCTTGAAAGAGAGAGTCTAAGCGCGGTGTGGGCTAGCTCTTTGTCAGCTCCGATCGCCTCCATGATAGGGTTGCTCTCAAGCGTTTCGCTCGCACAGGCAGAGCCAGTAGAGGCCGCTATGCCAGCTCTATTTAGATCCCAAAGCATCGCCTCGCCCTCGACACCTTTGATAGAAGCTAGGATGGTGTTTGGCACGCGCTGATCTTTTTTGCCAACTACGCTAACGTCAGGAATTTGTAGTAGCGCGTCTTCAAGTTTGTCACGCAAACGACGAACGTGCGAATGCTCGTAATCCATAAATTTATTTGCCAGTTCAAGAGCCTTACCCATGCCAACGATGCCCGGTACATCAAGTGTTCCACTTCTGCGTCCGCCCATGTGCTCGCCGCCGTGAAGCAAGCTGCTTAGTGGCATGCTATTTTTTATAAATAATGCTCCAACGCCCTTTGGTCCGTGAAATTTATGTGCTGAAAAGCTTAGAAAATCAACGTCTAAGTCTTGAACATCTATCTTTATCTTGCCGACTGCTTGCACGGCGTCAGTGTGAAATAAAGCGCCGTATTCGTGAGCAACTTTGGCAAGCTCTTTTATAGGAAAGATCATGCCAGTTTCGTTGTTTGCGCTCATTATGGCAACAAGCGCGACATTTTCGTCCATGACGGCTCTTAGCTGGTCTGGAGTGACGATGCCATCGCTATTTACGTCTAAGACCGTAAGATCCACGCCATATTTTTCTAGGAATTTACAAGTTGCCAAAATGGCTGGATGCTCGACTGCGGTTGTTACGATACGCTTTTTCTCGCCAGTTGCTATTTTGTCAAAGTAGATGCCTTTTATGACCCAGTTGTTGCTCTCGGTCGCGCATGATGTAACGACGATGTCATCACTATCTTTTGCATTTAGTCCGGCGTAGAGCTGATCAAGTGCTGTTCTTAGTGCTGGGTGGGTCTCTGAGCCAAATTTGTGAAGTGAGTTTGGGTTGCCGTACTTTTCACAAAAAAATGGCTTCATAAGCTCAAAAGCCTCTGGATCAACCATCGTTGTGGCGTTATTGTCTAAATATACTCTCAAATTTAAAACCTTAATTCGGATAAAAAATATCCCTTTTATTTTTGATGGGATATTATAACAAAAAAGTTAAAAGCAAGTTTAAAAAAATGCTTTAGTTTTTCAATATTTGGCTCATTTTGATAGTAAAAAATATTGAAATTCTTTATCAATATTTGTCAGATACGCCATTTGCGAAATTTCGCTTAAAAAAGCCTATTTTACTCTTAATATTAATTCTTTTTCTTAAGGATTGATTATTATAAAGTAAAATTATTAATATGCTGGACATAAAATAAAAACATAAAAACAAACTTTGATTGCTTTTATAAAAAGATATATATTTTAAAATTTATTTTTAGAATATTTTTGTAATGTCACACGTTTTTGCTAAAATCGCCCCTTTTAATTTACCTAAAAGGGAGAAAATGAAGAGATATTTAGCCGAGTTTTTTGGCACATTTTGGTTAGTTTTTGGAGGTTGCGGTAGTGCGATATTTGCAGCAGCTTTTCCAGAGCTTGGCATTGGATTTGTAGGTGTTGCATTTGCTTTTGGTCTTACAGTTCTTACGATGGCTTACGCAGTTGGTCACATCAGTGGCGGACACTTCAACCCTGCTGTCTCAGTTGGCCTATTAGTTGGCGGAAGATTTGATAAAAAAGACTTCGTGCCTTACGTCATCGCACAAGTTATCGGAGCGATCGCATCTGCTGCTGTGTTATATCTTATCGCTTCAGGCAAAGCTGGATTTGACGCTACTGCAAGCGGTTTTGCTAGTAATGGATACGGAGAGCACTCACCAAATGGCTACAGTCTAGTCTCAGCACTTGTTGCAGAGATAGTTCTAACTGCGTTTTTCCTTATCATCATCCTTGGTGCGACTGATGAGCGTGCTCCAAAAGGCTTTGCACCGATCGCTATTGGCCTTGGTTTGACGCTGATCCACCTTATCTCGATACCTATCACAAACACATCGGTTAATCCAGCTCGCTCAACTGGCGTTGCGATATTTCAAGGTACTTGGGCACTAGAGCAGCTTTGGCTTTTCTGGGTTGCGCCTATCGTTGGAGCGATCATAGGAGCTATCATTTATAGGATTTTAGGCTGCACATGCGGCTGCAAAAGCGCAAAATAATCAAATTTTATACTTCAAGGGGCGATCTTCGCCCTTTCTACTTCTAAAAATTTAAATAAGTAAAAAGAAATTTATAAGATATTTTTGAGGGGTCATCTAAGAAATTTAATTCTTAGATGAAAAGAGGTTTTAGGCCTTTTTTGTCATAGCCCTAATAGGTATAACAAATATCGCTGCGATAAGGTAAAAAACGATACCAAAGACAGCTGCCATCATAAATATCTCGCCGATATCATAAAAGCTTGACTCAAGCCTAATAGTATCCACGTAATTTATCGCAAACCATAATGCCACGCCAAGAGCGATAGCAAAAACAAAAAATCCCCAAGAAAATAAGAAATTTAAAATCTTAGTCATCAACTTTTCTCCTTTTTGAGTTTATTTATCTACCTTAAATCCGCCGCCAAGTGCTCTATAAACTTCGACCGCGCTATCTACCTCATCAAGCTTTGCAGAGACATCTTGAAGCTTTGCTTGAAGCAAATTTCTCTCCGCATCAAGAAGCTCTAAGTGACCGATATAGCCAGCATTATACTGATCTTTAGCAAGTGAATAAATTTTTTGCTGCGATTGTAGCAAATTTTTTACCTGATCCAAAGAGAGTTTTGCATTTTGCCTTGAGATAAGGGCATCTCTGACCTCGCCAAGGGCCGATCTAACAGTCGCTTCGTAAGTGATAGCTGCGATTTGCTCGTTTGTCTCAGCAACACGGACATTGTTTTTTGTCCTGCCAAAATCAAAAATTTTCTGTGTTAAATTTGCTCCTAAGCTCCAAACGCTTGCGCTACCCATAAAAATTCTATCAAACTCGTCGCTTGCAAAGCCAAAAAGACCTGTAAGGGATAGCGTTGGGAAATATTGAGCGCGCGCTACGCCAACAAGGGCATTTGTAGCTTTTAGATCTGCTAGCGCCTTTGCCACGTCACTTCTTCTAAGCAAAACATCTGAGCTGATGCCAGCCTTTATCTCAGGTGAGCTTGGTAAATTTTGCGCACTAGCAACGGCTCCTTTTAAAATTTCATCATTGCTCTTGCCAGTTAGGATGGCTAGCGAAGTAAGCGCTTGCGACTTTGAGTTTAGCACTGAAGTTAGGCTTGTTTTTGCCCTTTCTACTTCAGCCTTACTTTGCAGATAGGTCATCTCATTTATGCCACCAAGATCAAGCTGCGTTTTGCGAAGTGCTAACGTATCTTCGTAGGTTTTTAGAGTCTCTTTTAGCACCGCTTCTTGCATATTTAGCGATACTAGAGCAAAGTAGCTTTTTGCCACACTTGAGCTAAGGCTTAGTCTAGCGCTATCGTAGTCAAATTTGCTCGCATTTAAATTTTCATTAGCTGCAAGCACGCTATTTCTTACTCTGCCCCAGAGATCTATCTCGTAGTTAAGACCTAAATTTATCTCATAGCTTTTTGAAGTAGTTTGAGGCATGTGTGTGGCAGTCTCGGCACTATTTCTAGTTCTTGTGGCACCTGCGTTTAAATTTACCCCCGGTAGCAAATCAGCTTCAGCAATGCCAAGACTTGCCTTTGCTTTTTGTAAATTTAAATATGCAATGCGTAAATTTGTATTTTTCTCAAGCGCGCTTTCGACTAGAGAATTTAAATATTCATCGCGAAATTCTTTCCACCAAAGATCTCTTATATCGCTTGTCTCGAAAGTGTATGTTGAGGTGAAATTTGTATCCACGCTTGGCATATCTGGGCGAAACGAGCAACCAGCCAAAAACGCCGCTGTTATAAGTATAAACGCCTTATTTCTCATCTTTTTTTGCCCCCTTTTTCCAGTATTTTTCATTTAAAGTTTCAAGCAAATAGTAAAACATAGGCACGAAAAATATCGCTATCGTAGTAGAAGCGATCATGCCGCCAACCACGCCAGTTCCTAGTGAGTGGCGAGATGCAGCGCCAGCGCCTGTGCTTATAACCATTGGAAAAACACCTAAGGTAAATGCGATAGATGTCATAACGATAGGTCTAAAGCGAAGTTTTGCCGCATTTACAGCTGATTCAAATATGCTCTTTCCGCTCTCGCGCTCTTGCATAGCAAATTCTACGATCAAGATGGCGTTTTTCGCCGCTAGACCGATGAGTAGTAAGAGCCCTATCTCAAAGTAGATGTCGTTTGTTAGCCCTCTTATCCAAACAGCTAGCAACGAGCCAAATACCGCAAACGGCACAGCAGTGATGACTGCAAGTGGGATAAGCCATCTTTCGTACTGAGCAGCAAGGATCAAAAAGACAAAGACCATACCAAAGATAAAGGCAACCGTGCCTGTTCCTTGAGAATTTACCTCTTGATACGCAGTTCCAGCCCAACTTATAGCGTAGTCCTCGCTGTTTAGTGTGTCATTTACGACCTCTTGGATCGCCCTTATCGCATCACCTGATGTGTAGCCAGGTTTTGGATCGCCCATGATTTTAGCCGCTGGAAAGAGGTTAAATCTATCAACGATATCAGGTCCGATCGATCTTGTAAGCGTCGCTACTGAATTTAATGGCACCATGCCACCCTCATTTGAGCGGACGAAAATCTTTCTTAGATCCTCAGGGTTGTTTCTAAAGTTATCGCTCGCCCTTGCATATACGCGGTAAGATTTACCAGCAAGGTTGAAGTCATTTATGTAGTAAGAGCCAAAAGTAGCCGCTATCGTGCTAAAAATTTCACTCTCGCTTACGCCAAATAGCTTTGCTTTCTCTTTATCAACAGTTATTTTAAACTGACGGTAGTTTGTCTCAAGAGTCGTTCTTACACCAGTTAGCTCGGGTCTTGCGTTTGCTGCTGCAGTTACCTTTCTAGCGTCTGCTTCTATCTCGTTGTAGCTTTTGCCACTTTTGTTTTGTAGATACATCTCAAAGCCGCCAGTCATTGATAGACCCATGATAGGTGGCACATTTACGACGAAGGTCATTGAGTTTTTAGAGCCCCAAAGCATGCCATTAAACTGACCTACCAAAGCATCTGCGCCGTCCGTTGCACCTTTTCTCTCGCTCCAGTCTTTTAGCTTGATAAAGCTAATGGCTGAGTTTTCTCTAAGTGAGCTAGCGAGCATATCATATCCTGCAAAACCCATGGTAAATTCGACATTTGGATTGCTTAAAATGGCGTTACTAATAGATTTTACCTCTTCTTTAGTCTTTAGCATATTTGTTGAAGGTGGAAGTGAGGTGATAACCATCAAAGCGCCCTTATCCTCTGAAGGCACAAGTCCTTTTGGCACCTTTTGAAATAGGCCATACGTAGCAAATCCCATTATGCCAATGACTATAAAGCTGATAATGACGTGTTTTAAAATTTTTGCCACGCCAGCTGTAAAGAGCCTAGTGCTAAAGTCAAAGAAGTCGTTAAATTTCTGAACTATCCAAAATGGTTTGTTCTCTTGCTTTTTAAGCATAACCGCACAAAGTGCCGGCGTAAGCGTAAGAGCGACAAAGCCTGAGATACAAACAGCAACGACAAGCGTTAGTGCAAACTGCTTTTGTATAACGCCGACAAAGCCCTCCATAAATGAAACTGGCACGAAAACCGCGCAAAGCACGAGCACGATAGAGATAACCGGAGTTTGCACCTCCTCCATCGCCTTAAATGTCGCGTCTTTTACGCTTATCTCTTTATCTTCGTGCAAAATTCTCTCGACGTTTTCTATAACGATGATCGCGTCATCCACGACGATACCGATGGCTAGGATCAGGGCAAAAAGTGTGATCAAATTTATACTAAAGCCCATCACATAAAGCCCGCCAAATGTGCCTATGATAGAGACTGGCACGGCGAGCATTGGTATGATGGTAGCTCTAAAGCTCTTTAAGAAGAAGTACATTACGATAAGAACTAGCACCATCGCCTCGATAAAAGTTTTTATGACTTCGTCTATTGAGACGGTGATAAATTCAGTTGGATTGTAAGCTATCGTGTGCTCTAGGCCAACTGGGTAGGTTTTCTTTAGCTCTTCAAGCTTTGCTTTGACCGCTTCAGCCGTTGCTAGAGCGTTTGCGTCGTTTTGCAAAAATAGCAAAAGTGGCACTGCTGGCTTGCCATTTAGCATAGCATCTGATGCGTAGCTAGCAGCTCCAAGCTCGACTGTGGCGACCTCTTTTAGCTTAACAACTGTGCCATCTTCGCTTTTTATCAAAATTTCACCAAACTGCTTTGGATCTTTAAAACGACCTTCAGAAACGACCGAGTAAACATAAGGATTTTCACCCTTTGATGGTTGCTCGCCGATCTTACCAGCGGCGTATTGTGAGTTTTGAATTTTTACTTGAGAGATGACGTCGCTTGGAGTTAGTTTAAACTGAGATAGTCTATCTGGCTTTAGCCAAATTCTCATTGAGTACTCTTTGCTGCCAATGAGCGCTGTATCGCCGATACCATTTACTCTTTTGATCTCGTCGGCGATGTTTAAATTTACATAGTTATATAGCTCAACTAGGTTCATATTTGGGTTTGAAAAGCCAACTACTTGAAGGATCGAGCCACTTCTTTCGCGCACCGTTACACCCATATTTTGCACCTCTTGAGGTAGCCTTGAAAGGGCAGCTTGGACGCGGTTATTTACATCTATCGTAGCTTGTTTTGACGATGAGCCGATCTTAAAATATACGCTTATATTCATTGTACCAGCAGAGCTTGATGTACTTTTCATATAAAGCATATTTTCGACACCATTTATCTGATCTTCGATCGCACTTGCGACTGAGTCAGCGATAGTCTGCGCATCAGCACCGCTATATGACGCACTTACTGATACTTCAGGCGGAGTAAGACTTGGATACTCCTCTATTGGAAGCCCTTTGATACCCATAAGACCTGCTATAACTATGATGATAGATATAACAGTCGCAAATATCGGGCGATTTATGAAAAATTTTGAAAACATCTATCTGCCTTTACTTGCTTTTTGTAGCGTTTGCGTCTTTGTTTAAGAAATTTGCGCTTAAGTCTTTATCAGTTTCAACTGGTGCGCCAACTCCGATTTTAAGGAAGTTATTAACTATTATCTTATCGCCCTCTTCAAGGCCATCAGTCACTACGACCATATCTTTTGTTTGGTAGCTAGTTTTTACATTTTTTTGGCTTACTTTGCCATCTTTTACTACTAAAACATAAGTGTTTGTAGCGCTTTGTTGAAGGGCAACTTGCGGGATATTAAAGGCACTTTTTTGCACAAATCCGCTCATCTTTATATGACCAAACGCACCTGGCAAAATTTTGCCATCGCTGTTATCAAAGCTAGCCTTTGCCAAAACGCTGCCAGTTGCGGTATTTACGACGTTATCTATAAATGTCACTTTGCCAGTGAAATTTTCATTGTTTAAATTTAAGATAGCCTCGCTATTTAGTTGCTGCCAAGCGCCACTATCTAAATTTGCTTTTCTACTTAGATTATCCACGTCTGCGATGTAAAAGTCAGCCTCGATCGGGTTTATCTTTGTTAGTCTTACAAGCTGGGTTTGGCTTGCTGTTACAAGTGAGCCAACATCTACTTTATTATCGCCAACAACGCCGCCAAATGGAGCTGTGATAGTTGTATAGCCAAGATCGATCTTGGCATTTTTTAAATTTGCTTTTGCGCTTACTAAAGTTGCATTTGCGATGTCATAAGCTGCAACGGCTGCGTCGTAGTCTTTTTGAGAGACTGCGTTTTTCTTATAAAGGGTAGAAATTCTTTTAAACTCAGTTTCGGCATTTTTTAAATTTGCATTTGCAACGCCAACAGCTGCATCAAGCGAGTCAAAGCTGGCTTGATATTTTTCTGGATCTATGAGAAATAGCTTATCTCCAGCCTTTACCTTATCACCTGGCTTAAAAAACTGCTTTATGATCGTGCCACTAACTTTTGGATAGATGATGACATCTTGGTTACTAGTAACTGTGGCCGTGTAGTCAAAGCTAATAGGCACATCTGCTTTTTGTGCAACGAAAATATCAACGTGAGATGGTGGCATTTGACGGCCTGCAGCAGCCTTTTTGTCGCCACTTTCAAAGCAGCCAGAAAATAAAAAAACGGCAGCTGAGAGCACAAGAAAACTCTTAAATTTCAACATAAAAACCTCTCTTAATTTTAAATTTTAATCCCAAGTTTAGTTTTGTAATCTTAATTACAAATTTTAAATGCCATGAATATAACCAAAAATAAATTAAAAGTCAATTTTATCTTTTAACAATCCCATTTAAAAATAGCTCAACACACAAAGCAACGTGCTCTTCGCGTTCTTTTTTACTTAGTTTTGGCTCCTCGTCTAATATGAGGGCATTGTAGTAATGTGACCCCTTTACATTTTCTATAAAGCATTTTGCTGCAAATTTGGCTGGAAATTTTGGATTAAGCTGGGATTTTATCTCATCTCTTTCAAAGAAATTTATAAGCACAAGGTCGATCCTATTTAAAATTTGATCCAAAAATACCCTAGCAAGCTTGCCACCATTTTTAGAGCTCTCGCTTATCATAGTCCTGCTAAGCAAGACACTTTTTTTGGTGCAGACGATAGAAAAGATGATAGTTGCAAATTTGGTTAAAAACTCCTCCAAGCTATGAGAAATTTTAAGATCTATCCTCTCATCGATCTCGCTTATAAAGCTATCTATCTCTTGCTCGATGATCGCCTTAAAAAGCCCCTCTTTATTCTCAAAAAATGTGTAAATGCTAGCAAGCGAGCCGCCGCTAATTGCGACGATATCGCTAAGGCTTGTCTTTTCGTAGCCATTTTTTAAAAATAGATCAAGCGCTGTTTTTACGATGAGTTCGTATCGTTTTTTTCCTTTTTCTGAGATCGCCATTTTACTTCCCACTAAATTTTTGCCATTTTATCATCTTTTAGGATAGATAAAGGTGCTGGCTCTTTGCACGCTGATAGTTGGCTCGTCAGTGGCGTAAGCTCTTATATTTATATGTTTTAAAAGATCTTTTTCGCTCGTGTTTTCATTTTTTGATTTTAGTGTGACGATGACCTTTTGTTTTGCACCAGCTTTTAGCGTAAAAGGCCTATTTGGACGCGAAATTTCTATACTTTTATCATCTATCTCAAAGAAAAATGTATGCTCTTTATTTTGGGTATTTTGCACTAAAAATACATAAGAATTTTCAACTTCACCTTGATCTAAAACCTTGTAAAGCTCACTAGTTCTATTTATATTTAAAAGCATGCTCTCTTTTTTACCACTCATCAGCACAGCAGCTACTAAGACAACGCATAAAATGACAAGATAGGCAACCGTTCTAAATCTAAAAATTTTCACCTTTTTATTTTCATTTTGAGAATTTATACTTCTCCACTCGATGAGCGAGCTCTCGTTAAAGTGCCCCATCACTTTAGCGCACGCATCGCTACATTCAAGGCAGTTTATGCACTCAAGCTGCATACCTTTTCTTATATCTATGTGCGTCGGACATATCCTCACGCAGGCCTCGCAACCAGTACAAAGCGCGCCATCTTCTTTTGGCTTTTTAAATTTCTCCCGGCCCTCATATATGACGCCGCCTCGTTTTTGATTGTAGATAACTTGTATCGTGTCGCTATCAAACATAACTGACTGCACCCTCGCATACGGGCAGACATAGACGCAGAAATTCTCTTTTAAAATGACCACGTCATAGACTAGCCAAGCAGCGATACCAAGCCAAAATGCAAGTAAAATTTTATGTTCGCTTGGCTCGCTTATATAGGCAAAAAAATCAAATGGCGGCACAAAAAACCACATGAAATTTGCAGCTATGATAAGGGCTAAAACGCACCAAATTCCAACTGCTAATGCACTTTTTAAAATTTGACCTTGTGGCTCATTTTGTTTGTTTTGGATATTTTTTCTGATCTTTAAAATTTTAGTCTGTAAAAGGTCACGAAAGACCGCTCTAAAAATGGTCTGCGGACAGCTCCAGCCGCACCATACGCGCCCTGCAAGCGTCGTTAGGAAAAATATAGTCAAAAACAAAGTGATAAACAAAAACGGCATCAAATATAGCTCTTGCATATCAAATTTTGTAAAAAATAGATCAACCCTGCTCTTATCAAAGCTCAGCAAAAATAGCTGCGCATCATTTATCCTGATAAATGGCAAAATAAATACAAATAACGTGATACAGGCAAAAAAAATGTAACGCCTCTTGGCATAGGTAAAATTTAAATTTTTAGACATAATAAACCTTTTTTAAAATTTTGTTGATTATAGGCTTTGGGGCATTAAAAGTGCATTAAATAATTTTGCCTAAAAGCTTAAATTTATGAAAGTTAAACTATACTCACGGCTTATTTTAATCTGAAAGGTGGTGAGGACGTTGCCTGGTATTAAGGTACATCCTAACGAGTCATTTGACGAGGGTTACAGAAAGTTTAAAAAACAAACTGACCGTAATTTAGTCGTTACTGAAGCAAGAGCTAGACGCTTCTTTGAGCCAAAGACTGAGATCCGCAAGAAACAAAAAATTGCAGCTCGCAAGAAAATGCTTAAACGTCTTTATATGCTTAGACGCTACGAGTCAAGACTCTAAAACCAAGACAAAGAGGGCTTTGCTCTCTTTGTTTAACTCTTCTTTTAGCCTTATTTTTTTATAATCAAAGCAATTTTTTTATTTTATTTTAAACGGAAATCCGATGCAAAAGCTAGCTGTAAATGAAGCTGCAGAAATTTTAGGCATAACAAAAGAAGCAGTCTATAATAGAATTCGCCGAGGCTCGTTAAAAACAGTCATTGAAAATGGCACAAAATTTGTCATCCTTGATGAGGAGCCAAGTAGCGAAAAATCCACAAAAACCGCCCCAAAAAGCACAAAAACTAAATCCCAAAACGACGAGTTTGTAAGCTATTTGTTAAATGAGCTAAATGAGC
This sequence comes from Campylobacter concisus, assembly GCF_003048985.1. Classification (GTDB taxonomy): domain Bacteria; phylum Campylobacterota; class Campylobacteria; order Campylobacterales; family Campylobacteraceae; genus Campylobacter_A; species Campylobacter_A concisus_AY. Next base: position 26,203 of record NZ_PIRS01000002.1, on the reverse strand, counting down.
TAAAGAGCTTAAATTTAAATTTGCAAGCCGATAAAGATAGGCTTTTTAAAGAAAAAGAGCAGATGCTCATCGAGCGCAAAAATGAAATTTTGCAAATTTACAAGGACAGAGACGAGAAGCTCATGCAGTTTCTAAATGCTATGCAAAGGCCACTTTTAGCGCCTAAAAACGAAAGTGCCGCAAGTGAAGTGGCGATAGATGCGCAGATAGAGGACGAGTCAAAATGGATAAATTTAAGCGAATATCTAAAGGAGTTAAATTTAAAGCCAAAAGCGACAAAAAAGATCAGTGAAAAGATAATAAAAGCGATACATCACTCCAAATTTATCAAATTTAAACGCGGCGTGATACTTGTTAGAAGACATAAAAATTTAAAAGAGTTGATAGGAGAGATATGAAACACATTAAAAAGATAGCAACTTATGCTGCGGTTGGAGGATTTGGTGCCATTATCATGGCTGGACTTGCTGGTTGTGGAAGCGACGATGGCGGTAATGAAAACGCACTAAACGAAGTTGCGCAAAAAAATGGCGCCTTCGTCATCATCGAGGAGAGCGCGCCTGGCGTTTATAAAATTTTAGAAGAGTACCCAAGCACCGAAACTAGGGTCGTGCTAAAAGATATAAACGGCACTGAGCGCGTGCTAAGTAAAGACGAGATCGATAAGCTTCTAGCGCAAGCAAACGCAAAGATCGACAACAACACTTCAAATTTGACAAGAACTAGCGATGCACAGCTAAGTAGCGGCGGGCTAAGCCTTGGCGAGACCATACTTGCCTCAGCAGCTGGCGCGATACTTGGTAGCTGGATAGGCAGTAAGCTCTTTGGCAACCAAAATTTCCAAGCAAATCGCCAAAGCACATATAAAAATCCAAGTGCCTACACAAGAAGTGTGGATAGCTTTAACAAGCAAAAAGCGGCAAATTCTGCTGCCAGAAGCAGCGGCGGTAAGAGTGGATTTTTCGGTGGTGGCTCAAAGTCAGGCTCTAGCTCATCAAGCTTTGGAGGCTAAAAATGATAAATTTAAAAAAGATAGAACCATTAAACAATGAATTTATGGAGAAGATCGGTTTTGCATGGCATACAGATAACGACAACAGCTCGTATATCGCAGATGAGATCGTGCAGGTAAGCGAAAAAGAGGCAAATGCCTACTATGAGGCGGCAAACGAGCTATATGATATGTATGTAAATGCTGCTCAGCACGTGATCGACAACAACCTTTTTCACGAGATAGGCATACCATTTAACCTTGTTGATATCATAAAAAATAGCTGGGAAAATGACGTTCATTGGCATCTTTACGGCAGATTTGATCTAGCCGGAGGGCTTGATGGCAAGCCTATAAAGCTCATTGAGTTTAACGCCGATACGCCAACGGCAGTTTTTGAGACGGCGATCATCCAGTGGGCGATGCTAAAGCTAAATCACATGGACGAGGCAGCCCAGTTTAACGACCTTTACGAGTCGCTAAAGCAAAATTTCAAACGCCTCATTACGCTTGGCGATGAGGATGCGGACTTTGACGAGCTTTACGAGGGCTGGGGGATACTTTTTAGCAGCATCGCTGGCAGTATCGAGGACGAGCAGACCGTAAAACTACTGCAATACATCGCAAAAGAGGCTGGCTTTAAAACAGACTTTGCCTACGTTGATGAGGTCGTTTTTGACGATAATGAGGGCATTTTTAAAAATGATGAAAATTTCGAGTATTGGTTCAAGTTAGTGCCTTGGGAGAGTATAGCTATCGATGAGGGCGAGCTAGCTCTGATACTCTCAAACATCGTCAAAAACCAAAAAGCTATCATCATAAATCCAGCCTACACGCTGCTTTTCCAAAGCAAAGGGATCTTAAAAATCCTTTGGGATCTATATCCTAATCACCCGCTCTTGCTTGAAACCTCAAATGAGCCGCTAAAAGGCAAAAAATATGTGAAAAAGCCGGTATTTGGCAGAGAAGGAGCAAACATCTCGATATACGATGAAAACGGCACACAAATAGCAAGCAGTGATGGCGAATACGACTCAAACAAAGCCATCTATCAAGAATTTTACGAGTTTAACCAAGATGAGAGGGGCAAGAGCTACCAAGCAGGGGTATTTTACGCTTATGAAGCGTGCGCGCTTGGATATAGAAAAGGCGGCAAAATTTTAGATAACTACTCTAAATTTGTAGGACATTTCATTAAGGATTAAAGATGAAGATCGTTTGTTTAGACGCGGCAACGCTTGGAGAAAACGTTGATCTTAGTGTTTTTAAGAAATTTGGCGAGTTTATCAGCTACCAAAAAACCAAGAGCGAAGAGGTCGTGCCACGTCTAAAAGGCGTTGATATCGTCATCACAAACAAGGTCATCATCGACAAAGCCGTGATGGACGCGCTAAATTTAAAGCTCATCTGCATAAGCGCAACTGGTATGAATAACGTAGGTCTTGAGCATGCAAAAGCTAAAAACATAGCTGTGAAAAACGTCGCTGGCTACTCAACCCCAAGCGTCGTGCAGCACACTTTTGCCTTGCTTTTTGAGCTAACAAATCGCATCAAATTTTATGATCACTACGTAAAAAGTGGCGAGTGGGTGAAGAGCGAAATTTTCACCTATCTTGGTGCAGACATCAGCGAGATCGCCGGCAAAGAATTTGGCATCATCGGACTTGGCGAGATAGGACGCGGCGTGGCGGCAGCAGCACGTGCATTTGGCGCAAACGTGAGCTACTACTCGACAAGCGGAGCAAATAAAAATAGCGAATTTGCGCAAAAAAGCTTAGATGAGCTACTAAGAAGCAGCGACATCATCAGCATCCACGCACCGCTAAATGAAAAGACTAGAAATTTACTAGGCGCAAACGAGATAAATTTACTAAAAAATGATGCGATAGTGCTAAATTTAGGACGCGGCGGCATAGTGGATGAAGCTGCTATGGCAAGGGCGATAGATGAGAGAAATTTACGCTTTGGCACCGACGTTTTAGAAAGCGAGCCAATGAGCAAAAATAGCCCATTTTTAAACGTAAAAAACAAAGAAAATCTACTCATCACGCCGCACGTAGCATGGGGCAGTTTGGAGGCTAGAAAACGGCTGATCTCGCTCATGGTTAAAAATATAGAAGAATTTATAAAAGGATAGAAAATGGCAAGCGAACATAGCTTTGATATAAGCGCTGAGGTCGATATGATGGAGGTTAAAAACGCTCTTGAAACGGCTAAAAAAGAGATCGCAGCGAGGTATGACTTTAAGGGGCTTGCGGCCGAGGTAGAGCTAAATGAAAAGGAGAAATTTATCACGCTTCTTAGCTCAAGTGACAACAAGATCGATGCGCTAAAAGATATCGTGATCTCAAAGCTCATCAAGCGCAACATCCCACCAGTAGCGATCACAGAGGCAAAAAGAGAGCCAGCAAGCGGGGGAAATTTAAAAGCGACGCTAAAGCTAAATGACACGCTTGACGGCGAAAACTCAAAAAAGATCACCAAAGCGATCAAAGACTCAAAGATTAAGGTGAGCGCGCAGATCAGGGGCGAAGAGATCAGAGTGACAAGCAAAAGCATAGACGATCTGCAGGAGTGTATAAAGCTCGTTAGGGGGCTAAATCTAGAACTTCCGATAAGCTTTAAAAACCTTAAGTAACGCATTTTTCGCTTTATTATGCGTCGTTGATTCAAATTTTTGCTCGGTCATTACCAACTCGGTAACTCCCGTCACAAAAATTCAAATCGCCTCGCCTAATTTTGCGAAATAATTGTATGGTTTTTATAGTGAAATCTTGCAGACTTGCAGGCTAAATTTGCGAAATAGCTGCGTGACTTTTACATTTAAAATTTCACAGGATTTTGGGCTAAAATTGTGAAATTTATCTGGTTCTTGGATGAAATTTCGCCTTATCGTTTTATTTAAATTTGATATATCTAAATTCTAAAAAGGGGTAAAAATGGGCTTTTTTGAGAAAATACTTGGTAAGCAAATAGACCTTGGTGAGCAGATGCCGATCTATTTTGTAAGTAGCGACGAAGACTACATGCAGCACGCATTTGAGCAAGCCAGAGAGAGCTTTAAGTATTTTTGGCGTGAGCTTTACTGGGAGCGCCGCAGGATCGTGCCTATGCTTGATTATGCGATGGTAAAAATTTGCTTTTTAGACGTCATAAACGGCGAAGAAGTTGGCGAGCACATGTGGGTAAATGATGTGGAATTTGACGGAGAGATGATATATGGCACGCTCGTAAATGAGCCTGATAGCGTGCAAAACGTCAAAGTTGGCGATCAAGTAAGCGCGAAGATAGACGAGATGAGCGACTGGCTCTTTGCCATTGGCGGACGCGCTTATGGCGTCTTTAGCGTGCAGGCGATGCGCTCACGCATGCAAAAAGATGAGCTAGCCGAGCATGACGCGGCTTGGGGGCTTGATTTTGGCGATTTTAAAGATATTTTGGTAGTTTTCGAGCAAAAAGAGCATCCAGAAAATTTGATAGAGCATCCGATGAGCAAAAATATGCGCGGCCAGGTGGAGCAGTATATAAAAGCGCATCCAAGCATGGTCGCAGACACCGACGAGCTTGGCTTTACGCAGCTTCACCACGAGGCACTTGCTGGGAATTTAACGATCGTAAATCTCTTGCTAGAAAACGGCGCTAGCAAAAACGCCCGCACAAAAAGTGGCAAAACCGCAGCTGAACTTGCTAAGCAAATAGGCTGGAGCGAAATCGCAAAGGTGCTTAAATAGCATTTCGTGTAAATTTTTAGGATTTAAATTTGAGTTATCAAGACATTTTAGATGAAAAAGATGAGAGCGTAAAAGAGGCTAGTAAATTTATAAATTTTATTAAGGCTAGGTTTTTAAACTCTCATATCATAAGCAGCAAACAAGGTAGGCTAATAGCGCTTTTAGAAAGCGAATGCGAGCTTTATTTAAAGCTAAATAGGACAAATTTTGCTGAAGTTTCAAAAAGGCTTGGCGAGATAAAAGGGCAGATCACTCTTGTCATTTTAGATATCAAAGATGAGATCACAAAGGACTTTGAAGACAAAAACTATGAAATTTATAAAGGCGCAGCAGATAGCGAGGAGGAGCGCCTTGAAAAGATAAAAAATGAGCTGCTTTCTAATTCGTATTTTGAGAGCCGTCTTGGCGAGCACTCGGCAAATTTAAAGGCAAATTTCATAAAAGAGTGTGTTGCTTTTTTCTTTAAACACTCAAATTTCATCGTTCCAGTCGTTAGCATGCTTTGCTACTTTTTGTATTTTGGCTTTGAGATCGGCTATTTTCCGAGTTTAGATAGCGCTGAGATGATATTTACAGGCATTTTGCTCTTTTGTGCGACCGCGATCGTGACAGCTTTTGAGATCGCTATCTTGGTCTTTGTCTCCTACCTTTATCAAAATGATGATAAAAAATATAAATTTAAAAAGCCAAAATTTCTATTTTTTTATAGCTCAAATTTCATCTATTTTTTAACGCTCATCTCATTTGCCATTTTAGCCTTTGCGGCATTCAAGCTAAACTACGGCTGGGGCGCCATTTTATCGCTACTTTTGCTCTCTTATGCTGGGGTAAATTTGGCAGTTTTCTTTAAAGATAGATCAAATTTCATCATCTATCTTTTATCGCTTATCATGCTTTTGCTTTTTATCATTTCGGTTGTTGTCTTAAAAGATGGTGGATTTTTGGCACTTTGGATACTCTTTTGCTCGTTTATGCTCTCTTTTATGCTGGGCGTTGCGAGCATCAAAGAGACAAGGGACTTTTTATTTATTTTTTACGCTGCGCTTTCGCTTATGATCGTTTCAAACTCACTTTTGTTTATCAAATACACAGCAAAAACCTTTAACATAGGCGATGTGGATTATAAATTTTTGCTTGTAGATAAAAGTGCGTTAAAAGCGCTACCTAGCTCACTTTGCGAGACAAAAGGCAAAGAGCAAACGCCTTGCGAGATAGATGAAAAGGCGGTTAAAATTTATGATGTGAAGTCACTTTGCAATATCGGTAAATTTTACTACTTGCAGACAAAAGACGGAGTGAAATTTGAGCTTGACTCAAGCAAGGTCATCTCAAGAGTAAAAGAGTAAGTAGGCTAAGCTTAAATTTATAGAGCAAAAGCGAGCTAGATATGTAAAAATAGCAGGTTTGTAAAAATAGAAAATTTAAAAAATGATTGCATTTTTTACTCAAAATTTACGTTAATGCAAGGCTAAATTTATTAAAATTTGGCTATCCTAATGGACTAAATTAAAATTAACTTATTTAAGGCGATTAATTATGATTTTTAAAAATATCATTGAGAGTTTTGCTGTAAATTACGCTCATAATTCTATACAAAAATCGCTATATAACGAATTTAACATAGACATTTTAAACACGACTTACACCAAAACTCCAAAAAAAGACAAAAAGTATATGCTTTACGCTCACGTGCCATTTTGTCACACATTTTGCCCGTATTGCTCGTTTCACAAGTACCACTACGAGCATGAGCTTGCCAAAATTTACTTTGAAAATTTACGCGAGGAGATGAGGCAGATAAAAGAGGCTGGCTTTGACTTTACATCGCTTTATGTGGGTGGCGGCACGACGCTTATAAACGAGCCAGAGCTTGAAAAGACGCTAAAACTAGCAAAAGATCTCTTTAGCATAGAGGACATCTCAGCAGAGAGCGACCCAAATCACATCTCGCCAGAGAGCCTAAGCCGTTTTGATGGGCTCATCAACCGCTTAAGCGTAGGCGTGCAAAGCTTTGATGATGAGACACTAAAAAGAGTCGGCAGGTATGAGAAATTCGGCTCCGCTGAAGAGACTAAAAGAAAGCTCGAGAAGGCTCTGGGCAAGATCCCAGTTATCAGCCTAGATCTCATCTTTAACCTACCAAATCAAACAAAAGAGCAGCTAATAAACGACATAAACGTCGCAAAATCGATCTCTCCGCAGCAAATAACCTTCTATCCGCTCATGAAATCAGAGCTAACAAGAGAGAACATCGCTCGCGCACTAGGCGTCTCAAACGTCGATAATGAGCGCGAATTTTACGAGATCATCGTGAGCGAATTTGCCAAAGGCGGATATAGACAAAGCAACGCTTGGGCATTTTCAAATGAAAAAAGCGCAGACCTTCGCGACGAATATGTAGGCTCAAATTTAGAGTACGTGGGCGTTGGTAGCGGGGCGTTTAGCTTCTTAAATGGCGAGCTTGTGATAAATGCCTTTAACCTACTTGACTACGGCAGAAAGGTCAAAGAAAGACAAAGCCCAGTCATCGCAAAATGCGCATTTAGCAAAAAAGAGAGACTAAAATATACATTTTTAACAAGGCTTTTTGACGGTGCCGTGGATATCAAAACCTACAACGAGCAAAACAACGCAAACATCAACAAAGACCTATTTGTCGAGCTTAGCTTGCTAAAACTTGTAAATGCGATCTACGAAGAAAATGGCGTTATCAAGCCAACATTTTTTGGCAAATACATCTGCGTCGTGCTCATGCGCGACTTCTACGCTGGCATGGACAAGGTGCGCGCGATATTTAAGGATGACGCGAAGATCAAACGCAGCAAGGTACTTCACATTATGAGTGAAAATACCGAGCAAAAATTTGATCAAAACATCATTCAGCCACGTGCTGCGATGTAATGCTTGTAAATTTAATAAAAAGCAATCTTTTTTCAATAATCAAAATAGTGATCCTGACGCTTGCCTTTAGCGGGCTTGGCGTCTGGACGCTCTCTTTTATAAACAATGAACTTGTAAATTTAAAAGAATTTAACGCTCCCTTGGCAGCTAAATTTATAGTTGTTTTGCTCCTCTTTTTTCTAAGCGCCATCGCTGCAAACATCTCACTTACAAATTTCGGACATAAATTTATCTACGAGCTTAGATATCAAAGCGTAAAGCAAATTTTAGACACGCCAAACAGCGTGATAAACGAGATCGGCAAGGCAAAGATCATAGCAAGTCTAAACAACGACATAAAAACGATCACATTTGCCTTTATGAGCGCTACTGGCTTCATACAAAGCCTAGTTTTCATCATCTGCGCGAGCTTTTATTTAGCCTACATCGCACCAAAAGTTTTTATATTTCTAGCCGTTTGGATCGGTGTGACGCTTTTTATAAACACGCTTTTGATGAAAAAGATCCACTTTTATTTTAAAGACTCAAGAACGCAAGATGACGCGCTGCAAAGGCACTATGATGACATCGTTGAAGGACACAGAGAGCTTAGTCTAAACAGGGCAAGAGCAAGCATCTGCTTTGATGAGCTAAATTTGACAGGCGACAAGAAGCGCCAAAGCATGGTAAAAGCCGACGTATTTCACGCGCTAAGTGATAATTTCACAAACGTGATGCTACTTGGCTCAGTCGGTCTTTGCGTATTTTTGTGCGTGGCATTTGGCTGGGCGAGCCTGCAAACAGCACTAAGTATCAGCCTTACGATACTATTTTTAAGAGGCTCATTTATGAGCATGGTTGGCTCCATACCAGCCGCACTTAGCGCAAAGGTGAGCTTAGAAAAGATCATGAGTTTAAATCTAAACGAATTTAAGCAAGGCTTTAAATTTGATGATAGTCTAAGTGGCGAGTGGCAAAGTATTAGGCTAAAAGATATAAATTTCAACTACGCTCATGGCAAATTTAGCCTAAAAGATGTAAATTTAGAGATCAAACGCGGCGAGATAACATTTATCATCGGTAAAAATGGTAGCGGCAAAAGCACGCTTATAAATATTCTTTGCGGACTTATCCGCCCAAGTAGCGGCGAAATTTACCTTGATAGCACAAAGATAGATGATGCAAATTTACAAAGCTATCAAGCCAAAATAAGCGCTATTTTTGCTGATTTTTATCTATTTTCGCAAACGCTATCTCGTGATGGCTTTGCCAGCCAAAGCGATATAGAGGGGCTCTTGGCTCTGCTTGAGATAGATAAAAAGGTAAGTGTGGTGGATAATAAACTTAGCACCACGCAGCTCTCAACCGGTCAGCGAAAGCGACTAAGCCTGCTAATAGCCATCTTAGAGCACCGCTCTATCCTTATCCTTGATGAGTGGGCAGCCGATCAAGACCCATTATTTAAGCGTAAATTTTACAAAGAAATTTTGCCGTTTTTACAAAGCAAGGGCATAAGCGTCATCGCAGTTAGCCATGATGATAGCTACTTTGACGTTGCGACTAGGATCATTTTAGTAAAAGATGGCTTTGTGCGTGAGCTTGATGAGAGTGAGCGTGCCAGCGCCGCAAAAGACGCCGTTGAGAAGATAAAATAAGAGTATTTTTTACACAAAAAGAGATTTGAGTGTGCCACTCTTGAGCTATTTCAAGATCAAATAAATTTAAATTTAGTAGAATTTTGAAAAATTAAAAAAGGCGAAGTATGTCACACTCAGAGCTTGACAGCACCTATCTTGGCGCTTTTATCATACTTTTGTTAGCTACTTGTTCATTTAGTCTGATAACATTTTTATCCTCAAAGATAAGCAAAAAGCTAGCCAACCGCAACACCGAGCGCCTAAAAGTGGGCTTTTACGAGTGCGGACCGACAACTGTAAAACAGCCAAATAAGATAAATATCCACTACTTTTTTTATGGAATTTTATTTATTTTATTTGACGTTGAGGTCATCTTTATGTATCCGTGGGCGGTGGATTTTAGGCTGCTTGAGCTATTTGGGCTCATTGAGATGCTACTTTTTGTGGCGATCTTACTCATCGGCTTTGCTTACGCATGGCAAAAAGGAGTCTTTAAATGGCAAAGCATCAGATAAACTACGCTGCAAATGGCGGTCTGCCAGTTGTTTTGACAACCGTTGATAAGCTCGTGCAGTGGGGCAGAAGCAACTCGCTTTGGGCGCTTAGCTACGGGCTTGCATGCTGTGCGATCGAGATGATGGCAAGTGGGGCGAGCAGATATGACTTTGATAGATTTGGCACCATTTTTCGCGCTAGTCCAAGGCACTCAGAGGTGATGATCATAGCTGGCACGTTAACTAAAAAGCACGCTGAATTTACAAGGCGCCTTTACGATCAGATGCCTGAGCCAAAGTGGGTCATCTCGATGGGCAGCTGCGCAAACACTGGCGGCATGTTTAACACCTACTCAACCGTTCAAGGTGTCGATCGCATAATCCCTGTTGATATCTACATCCCAGGCTGTGCCCCGCGCCCAGAGACGCTTCAGTACGCACTTATGATGCTTCAAAAAAAGATAAGAAAACAGAGCGCATTTAGGGTGCAAAAGCCAAGAAAGCTAGATATATGAGAGAGTATAAACCAAAAAACGACCTGCAAAAAAAGCAGTACTACAGCGAGAAATTTTATATCGCCAAGCAGACGCCAAAAGAAGTGGCAAGTGGTTCTAAATTTGACAAAGAGCTAGCTGTTTTAGAGCAAAGCGGAGTGCAAATTTTATCTAGCTATGTGGAGTTTGACCAACTTGTTCTCTACGTAAATTCAAGTGAAAATTTTAAAGCGCTTGAAGCGTTAAAAAACTTTGGCTACGAGCAGCTTTGTGAGCTAGCAGCGATTGATTATATAGCTCAAAAAGGCGGATACGAGGTCTTTTATCAGCTTTTAAGTGTTAGCAAAAATAGGCGCGCACGAGTAAAATGCTTTGTCAAAAAGGACGAAATGCTAAAAAGCGTTTGCAAGCTTTACAAAAGCGCAAACTGGGCTGAGCGCGAGATGTATGATCTAAGTGGCGTTCTCATCAAAGATCATCCAAATTTAAAGCGTCTTATAATGCCTGATGACTGGCACTCGCACCCACTCTTAAAGAGCTATCCGCTAGTTGGCGACGAGGCTGCTAAATGGTACGAGGTGGATAAAATTTTTGGGAGTGAGTTTAGAGAGCAGATCGGCGAAGAGAACCGCGACCCAGCCTTTGTCGATGAGAAAGATACCTTTGGATTTTCAAGAGTATTTGACGAAAATGAAGACTACGAGTATCAAGAAGAAGGCGGCGTGAGATTTGTCAAAAAGGCTAAATTTAACCAAAGCCAGATAGTAAAGGAAAGACCTTGAGCCAGTCACCAAACCGCTTAAAACCATTTTTTGAAAATTTAGAATTTGAGCAAAATGACGGCAAGATGATACTAAATTTTGGCCCACAGCACCCAAGCGCACATGGACAGCTAAAGCTTGTGCTTGAGCTTGACGGAGAAAAGGTCGTGCATGCTATGCCAGAGGTTGGCTTTATGCACCGAGGCGTTGAAAAGATGGCTGAAAATATGACCTATCAGGAATTTATCCCAGTGACTGATAGGGTCGATTACATCGCATCAAGTGCGAATAACTACGCATTTTGCGCGGCCGTGGAGAAGCTTTGTGCTATAGAAGTGCCTCGCCGTGCGCAGATCATTAGAGTGATGCTTTTGGAGCTAAACCGCATCAGCTCGCACCTTTTATTTTTAGCCACGCACGCCCTTGACGTGGGGGCTATGAGCGTCTTTTTATACGCATTTAGAGAGCGCGAATATGTCCTTGATCTCATAGAAAAATACTGCGGTGCAAGGCTAACGCATAGCTCCATAAGGATCGGTGGCGTGCCGCTTGATCTGCCTGATGGCTGGTGCGAGGAGCTGCTTAAATTTTGCGAGAAATTTCCAAGCGACATCACGCTTTACGAAGATCTGCTAAGTGAAAATAGAATTTGGCAAGCAAGGCTAATAGACGTGGGCGTAGTTAGCAAAGAGCTAGCCCTTAGTAGCGGCTGCTCTGGCGTCATGCTAAGAGCAAGTGGCATCGCGCGCGACATCAGAAAAGAAGAGCCATATCTCATCTACGACGAGCTAGAATTTGACGTGCCTTACGCTACCAAGGGCGACTGCTACGCGAGATACCTACTTTATATGAAAGAGATGCGCGAGTGCGTGAAAATTTTAAAGCAGTGCGTTAGCAAGTATCAGACAAGTAGCCCCGCTATCATCGCCGACGCGCCAGAGTATGTTAGCGCTTCAAAAGAGCAGATAATGAGCCAAAACTACTCACTAATGCAGCATTTTGTGCTGATAACTCAGGGTCTAAAGCCACCAAAGGGCGAAATTTACTTTGCTAGCGAGTCACCAAAGGGCGAGCTTGGAATTTATATAAACTCAGACGGCAGCGCAAGCCCGTACCGCCTAAAAATTCGCACGCCAAGCTTTTGGCACTGCGCTATTTATGAAGATATGCTAGTTGGGCAGTATGTGGCAGACGTGGCTGCAATAATTGGCAGCACAAATATCATCTTAGGCGAGGTTGATAGATGAGAAGGGTCGATCTTAGGCATCTAAGGGACGAGTTTTTGAGCGCTCTTGGACAGCAGATAAAGGCTAGCGAGCCAGGTGAAGTGGTGATATTTTTGTTTGAGATAGGTGATTACAGCGGCGTGGAGAAGGCTGTAAATTTGGCTTATAACCTAAACTGCGAGGTGATGAACTCGCTTAAATTTAACCAAGTCGATTGGGCATTAACGATAAAAAAGGGCAAGATATGAAATTTAATGATCTAATAGCAGGCAAGAGCCTAAGTATCGCAAATTTACTAAGTTTGAGCGACAAAAATTTAGCAAAAAAGATAAAAGAGCACGAGTTTAAATACATCTCATGCTTTGAAGATAACGAACTTGGCAATAAAAATTTGATCCGCTGCGAGATAGGATCGATAAGTTACGTCTTAGCGCTTCTTTGCAAGTATGCAAATTTGGTGCAAAATGAGTTTTTCGACGAGCTTGATGATGGGCTCATAAGTGGCGAGTGCAACGTGGGCGAGGAGGAGTTTGAAGAGCTTGGCGAGTGGATAAAGGACGTAAAAAACGTGATCATTGATGACTCTTTTTTTACTCATCCAGATAAAGATGCGATCTTTTGGCTTCTTGAAATTTTAGGTAAAAATGTCGTCTTAGCAGGCTGCAATGTCAAAGAATTTACAGCAGGTGGCGAAGTTGGCGAGCTAAGGGAGCTTGACAATTTTGACGGAGCGGTCGTCTATCTAAATAAAAACGCAAGCGATGAGATCGTTGGCGGCGTGCAGTTTGGCATCGTGGCAAAGGCAAAGAATGGCGAAATTTTAAATTTAAAGGCAAAAGACTTTAGCGTGAGGGCTAAATTTAGGCTTGATCCAACGCTAAAAGGCACGGTTGCCGTGCTTGGCGCAAAAAATTTTGATGGATATGCATTTAAACAAGTAGTAGTTAGCAAATGAAAATCACCATAAACGATCAAATTTTAGAGGCAAACGAGGGCGAGAGTATCCTAAACATCGCAAGGGCAAATGGCATCTACATCCCTGCACTTTGCTACCTTAGCGGCTGTTCGCCAACGCTTGCTTGCAGGCTTTGCATGGTCGAGGCAAACGGCAAAGTGGTCTATAGCTGCAACGCCAAAGCCAAAGAGGATATGCAAATTTACACAAATACGCCAGAGATCGCTGCCGAGCGAAATGCAATCATGCAGACCTACTGCGTCAATCACCCCCTTCAATGCGGCGTTTGTGACAAAAGCGGCGAGTGCGAATTGCAAAATTTAACGACGCATTTAAATGTAAATGAGCAAAAATTTGCCATTACAGATACGCACAAACCGCACAAAAAATGGGGGCTAATAAACTACGACCCAGCCCTTTGCGTGGTCTGCGAGAGGTGCGTGACGGTTTGTAAAGATAAGATCGGCGAGAGCGCGCTAAAAACGGTGCCAAGGGGCGTTGAAGTGCCAAAAGAGCTAAAAGAGAGCATGCCAAAAGATGCCTACGCCGTCTTTAGCAAGATGCAAAAGAGCCTAATTGGCCCAAGCACTGGCGAAAATTTGGACTGCTCGTTTTGCGGCGAGTGCATCAGCGTCTGCCCTGTTGGTGCGCTTGTCAGCTCAAATTTTCAGTATAGCTCAAACGTCTGGGAGCTAAGCCGTGTCCCAGCGGCAAATCCGCACCAAAGCGACTGCGAGCTCATTTTTTATGACGTAAAAGAAAAAAGCACTAGCGATAGAAGCAAGCAAATTTACCGCGTTAGCAACGACTTTCACTTTGGTGAGATAAGCGGCGTTGCAAGGTTTGGCTACGACTTTCACAACGAAAATGCCCGCAAAAATGAGGCGAAATTTAACGAGCTCATTTCAAATTTTAAAAACGGCAACATAAAAAATATAAAATTTAATAGCTTCATAACAAACGAGGAGGCGCTTATTTTGGAGCGTTTAAGAGAGAAATTTGATCTAAATTTATTAAACGATGAGGCTTTTAAATTTCAAAATTTCTTAAATATTTTTAGCGAATTTAGCGGTCTTAGCTCATATAACGCAGACTATGAGAGCCTAAAAAATAGCGACTTTATCATCACGGCTGGTAGCTTCTTGCGCCACGAGAGCCCAGTAACTAGCTATAAGCTAAATAGCGCCCTTAAGATGAATAAAGCGGCTGGAATTTACTTTCATCACATCGCTGATGAGGTGGTGAAGAAATTTTCAAAGAATTTTGCCTGTGTGAGCTATGAGGCTGGCAAATTGGAGCAAATTTTACTCTTTTTGCTTAAAAACTGGGGCGAAAATTTACCAGCAGCACTTCAGGCAAGAGTTGAAAAATTTGATGAAAACTTTGACTTAGAAGTAGCTGCCCTCTGCGATGGCAAGGCTAAATTTACGCTCATTTTAGGTAGTGACTTTTACGCTCATGAAAATGCAAATTTACTTGCAGCCCTTGCTGGAGTGATCGCAAAAGCTACGCCTTTTGCTGTGATGCTCATACCGCCTCGCACAAACTCGCTTGGCGTGGCTAAAATTTGCACGCTTTCACACGAGAAAAAGCCTGGCAAGACGCTAGGATACAATGAAATGGGCGAGTTTAAATTTAGCATTTTTGAGGGCGATCTTGACGCTGGTGCGCTAAATCAGCAAGAGGGCACATTTACAAGCATAAATAACGAAGTAGTGCCGACAAATGCGGCTTTGACACATAGCGGCTACTTCTTAAACGATATCGCAAATGCGCTTGGGCTAGCGGCTAAAAATACGATCGATTACACCGCGCAGCTACCAAAAGAGAAGGGCTACAGGGGCGTTAAATTTGATGATTTAGAAAATTTTTACGCAAATGACGGCACAAGCCATAGAGGCTACAAGCTTGAAATTTCAAATTTCGCGCCAAAAGAGGACATAGAGTCACTTTTTAAAGAGCAAAATGGGCTAAATTTAAAAGAGAACGAAGCGCTAATAAGCCTTGCAAATCCTATAAATTTGCCATCGTTTTTTGCAAACTATGCTAGCCAGACAGCTAAACGCGCAGTGCTTTACGCAAGTGGCGAGTTTATGGCTAAATTTGAAATTTCACAAAACGAAGCTGTCATTTTAGAAAAAAATGGGCAAAAGCTTGCCATTTGCGTGGAGCTTGATAGCGAGCTAGGAGGCGTGGCAGCCTATCTTGGCGACTACGATGATAAGCTTGATGTAAGCGCCATTTTTGAGGGCAAGAGTTACGCTAGCGTAAAAATAATAAAGGCAGAGAATGAGTGAAATGCTATTTTTTGTGATAACAACTATTGTTAAAGCAGTCGTCATCTTGGCCGTCATGGCTAGCCTCGCAGGGCTTGCGACCTACGCCGAAAGAAAGGTGCTAGCCTACATGCAGCGCCGCGTGGGACCTGATATGGTTGGGCCTGCTGGCGTGCTTCAGATCGTGGCTGATATGATAAAGCTCTTTACAAAAGAGGACATCGTCCCAGCAAATGCAAATAAATTTATCTTTCTAATAGCCCCTCTAATCTCTGCTATCGCGGCATTTGCAGCGCTTGCGCCCGTGCCATTTTTGCCTGAGTTTGAAATTTTTGGGCATACGATTAGACCGATACTTGCAGATATAAACGTGGGCGTTTTATATATCGCTGGTGTGGCAGCAGTTTGCGTCTTTTCCCCACTTGCAGCAGGTCTTGCAAGCTACAATAAATTTGCACTAATCAGCGCTGCTCGCGCAGTCGTGGCGCTTCTTAGCTTCGAAGTGGTCGCTGGCATGGCGCTTTTAAGCGTTGTCATGGTGACTAGCTCACTCTCGTTAGTTGATATAAACAACTACCAAAAAGGCATATTTAACTGGCTTATTTTCAAGCAGCCCCTAGCCTTCGTGCTTTTCGTGATGGCAAGCTTTGTTGAGTGCAACAGAACGCCGTTTTGCCTAACAGAAAACGAGACCGAGATCGTAGCAGGTTATGGCACCGAGTATAGCGGCATGAGATGGGCGATGTTTTTCATCGGCGAATACACCAACATGATCGCAGCTAGCATCATCATAACGCTTCTGTTTTTGGGTGGTTTTAACGAGTTTTTATTTATCCCTGGTGCTTTGATGATCATTTTAAAATCAAGCCTAGTCTTTTTCTTTTTTCTCTGGACGAGGGCGTCGTGGCCGCATCTAAGGGTCGATCAGCTTAGTATGCTTTGCTGGAAAATTTTACTTCCGCTTGGCATCTTAAATGTCGTAATCACCGGCTTTGCACTACTTATCTAAGGCGTAAAATGAGCGAGAAAAGATATATTTTGATAGACGAAAAGATAGAGCCAAAAGGGGCATTTGATAAATTTAAGCACTTTATCGCCGCTACTTTTAAGCTTGATCTTTTGGTGGGGCTAAAGATCACGCTAAAGCAGATGCTCTTTAGCAAGTCGCACACTCTAAAGTACCCTATGCAAAAGATGCAGCTAAACGCCAGATATAGGGGAATTCATAGGCTTTTAAAATTTGTTGAAAGCGAAAATGAGCGCTGCATAGGCTGTGGATTATGCGAGAAAATTTGCGTTAGCAACTGCATCTCGATGAAGACTTCTATTGGCGAAGATGGTCGTAAAAAGGTCGCAAGCTATACGATAAATTTAAGCAGGTGCGTCTATTGCGGATTTTGCGCTGATGTCTGCCCTGAGCTCGCTATCGTCTGCGGGCAAGAGTACGAGGTCGCAAGTGAAAACAAAATCCTCTTTGGCACAAAGGCTGAGTTTTTAACAGATGATAAATTTTTAAAAGATCAAACCGAGTTTGAGGGCTATGGCGCACTACCTAAAAATGCTGATAGCCTAGTGAAAAAGACGCCAAATGCGCTTACAAATGAAGATAAGGCAGAAACGATGGATATAAATTTAAAAGGGTCAAGCGATGTATGAGAGCTTTGCATTTTATCTTTTTAGCGCCCTTATATTGGTTAGTTTTTCTTTTAGCGTGCTTTGCAAGAATGCCCTAAATGCGGTCTCTGCGCTAGCTGCTGGCATGGTTTTTATATCAGCTATATTTTTCTTGCTTGGGGCTGAGTTTTTAGGTGTGGTGCAAATCGTCGTCTATACAGGTGCCGTGGTCGTTTTATACGCATTTGCGATGATGTTTTTTGACACCAGCAAGGAGTGCGAGCCAAAAAGCGGTAAAAAAGCAAAGATCATTATCTATCTTCTAAGTAGCTTCATAGCGCTTCTTTTGATATTTATCTTTTTAGCGCCGATCTATAGCGCTAAGCAAGAGGTGGTAAATTCTACCCTCGCTAGCCTTGGCAACATCGAAGCGGTTGGAATTTTGCTCTTTAGCAAGTATCTGTTAGCCTTTGAGATGTGCGCCATCATGCTGCTTGTGGCGATGGTAGCTGGCATTATCTTGATACACAAAGATATGAACGCACAAAGCAGCGTTGAGGAGATGCTATGATAGGTCTTACTCACTACCTCATCCTAGCAAGTCTGGTCTTTGTCATAGGGCTTGTTGGCATAATGAGAAGAAGAAATTTGATAATGCTATTTTTCTCAAGCGAAATTTTACTAAACTCAGCAAACATCGCGCTTGCAGCTATCTCGAAATACTACTTTGATCTAACTGGGCAGATCATCGCCTTTTTTATAGTAGCCATCGCTGCTAGCGAGGTCGCTGTGGGGCTTGGGCTGCTCGTGCTTTGGTATAAAAAGACTGGCAGCATCAGTTTAGATTCGATGACAAATATGAAAGGCTAAGAGATGATTTTATTTTGTATTTCGCTATTTTTCCCGCTTCTTAGCTTCATCATAGCT
This sequence comes from Campylobacter concisus, assembly GCF_003048985.1. Lineage (GTDB taxonomy): Bacteria > Campylobacterota > Campylobacteria > Campylobacterales > Campylobacteraceae > Campylobacter_A > Campylobacter_A concisus_AY. The sequence continues at coordinate 8,217 of NZ_PIRS01000002.1, read as the reverse complement.
GGCATCTTTTCGCATAGCAGTAAGAATTTATTTATCGGTCTTTTTTGCTCGCTTCTCATGATCGTTAGCGCCACAGCTTCACTCATGCTAACGGCTAGTCTTAGCGTAGATGAGCCACTAAATTTAACCCTAAAAGAGTTTATAAACTTAGGCTCGCTCGATCTTAGCTTTAGCTTCTACCTTGACGCGATTAGCCTTGTGATGCTTAGCACCGTGGGCGTGGTCGCTAGCATCGTGCATATCTACTCCATTGGCTACATGAGAGATGACGCGAGCTTTAACCGCTTTTTTAGCTACCTTGGGCTCTTTGTCTTTTGCATGAACGTCCTTGTATCAAGCGATAACTTCATAGGGCTCTTTATCGGCTGGGAGGGCGTTGGGCTTTGCTCGTGGCTGCTCATAGGCTTTTGGTATAAAAGGCCTAGCGCAAATGTCGCTGCAAACGAGGCTTTCGTGATGAACAGAGTGGCAGATCTTGCCATGCTTGTTGGCATCTTTTATATATTTTATAGCTTTGGCTCGCTTAAATTTAGCGAGGTTTTTAGCGCTAGAAGCGACCTTTCTGGGCTAAATTTAGGCATCATCGCCACGCTTCTTTTTATAGGCGCAATGGGTAAAAGCGCGCAGTTTCCATTTCACACTTGGCTTGCAAACGCCATGGAGGGTCCAACTCCAGTTTCTGCGCTCATACACGCTGCGACCATGGTAACAGCTGGCGTCTATCTAGTCATACGCGCAAATTTCATATTTGCAAACGTGCCTGAAGTCTCGCACTTTATCGCCTGCCTTGGCGCATTTGTAGCGATATTTGCCGCAAGCATCGCACTTGTGCATAACGACCTTAAAAAGATAGTCGCCTACTCGACGCTTTCGCAGCTTGGCTATATGTTTGTAGCAGCTGGTCTTGGGGCGTACAAGATCGCACTTTTTCACCTTGTCACGCACGCATTTTTTAAGTCACTTCTCTTTTTGTGCGCTGGCAACGTTATGCACGCGATGAATGACGAGCTAAATATCAAAAAAATGGGCGGACTTTATAAATTTATGAAGCCAACTGCGCTACTTTCTATCATCGCAAGCTGCGCGCTGGCTGGATTTTATCCATTTGCTGGCTTTTTTTCAAAAGATAAAATTTTAGAGGTTGCCTTTAGTGAAGATCAAATTTTGTGGCTTGTTTTGCTATTTGGCGCGGTGCTTACGGCATTTTATAGCTTTAGACTTGTCATGCTAGTCTTTTTTGCAAAGCCAAAGAGCGATACTCACGCACATGAAGCCAAAAACTACATGCTTGTTGGCATGAGTGTGCTCGGCGTTCTATCAGTCATCAGCGGCTTTTTTTGGAGTAACTTTAGCGAGTTTTTGGGTGCTAGCCTTGGGGATTTTAAGCTAAATTTATCTCACAGCAGTGAAATTTTCTTACTCGTTTTAACGCTTAGTTTAGTGCTTGCAAGCGCTGGCTTTGCTGTATTTGCTTATAAAAAAGAAATTTTTAAAGAGAGCATTTGCGAAAGTAAAATTTACAAAATTTTGCAAAATGCCTACTTTATACCAAAATTTTATGAGAAATTTTTTATAAATGGCTACGCTTTTATCTCTAAAATTTGTAAAAAATTTGATGAGATGATAGTTGATAAAAGTGTCGATTTTGTCGCACTTTTGGTTACTAAATTTGCATATCTTGCAAACAAAATGCAAAGTGGCGATCTTAGCGTCATGCTTCGCTTTATGGTCGCAGGATTTGCCTTGCTTTTAAGCTTTATATTTTTATTAAACGGAGCCAAATAATGCTAAGTGTCATAATATTTTTCCCAGCAATAAGCGCAATACTTGGCTTTTTGATAGAAAATAAAAGCATCAAATTTTATGGAGCAAGCATCGCTCTCATAGAGCTTTTGCTTGCCATTTTTATCTGTGTAAATGTCGATTTTCAGGGTTATGACTTTGTTTTAACGCATCAAGTCTCGCTCATACCTAGCCTAAATATCAGCTATTTTGTGGGCATCGATACCATTTCGCTTGTGCTTATAGTCCTTAGCGCATTTATGAGCTTCATCTCTATCGCAGCCCTTAGCGATGATGGAAATTTAAAGCACTTGGTTATTAGCGTACTATTTTTAGAGAGCACGATGATGGGCGTCTTTAGCGCGCTTGATATGATCTTATTTTACAGCTTTTGGGAGCTTAGCCTCATACCGCTACTTTACATCATCGGCGCATTTGGCAGTAAAAATAGAATTTACGCTGCGATTAAATTTTTCATCTACACATTTTTAGGCTCTGTCTTTATGCTAGTGGCGATCATCTTTATCGGATATCTGTGCTATCAAAAAAGCGGCGTATTTAGCTTTAATCTGCTTGATTGGTACAAGCTTGGCATCGGAGAAAATGCTCAAATTTGGCTATTTTTAGCATTTTTCTTCGCTTTTGGCGTGAAAACTCCGCTGTTTCCATTTCACACATGGCTACCTTACGCGCACGGACAGGCTCCGACTATCGGCTCAGTGCTGCTTGCTAGCGTGCTTTTAAAGATGGGCACTTACGGATTTGTGAGATTTTCACTCCCACTTTTTCCAGACGCAAGCCTGCTTTTAAGCGGCTTTGTCTGCGTCATAGCCATCATCATGATCATCTACGCAGCCCTTGTTGCCTATGCGCAAAGCGATATGAAGCAAGTGATCGCTTATAGTTCAATCTCGCACATGGGCGTCATCATGCTTGGCATCTTTTCACTAAATTTAATAGGCCTTGGCGGCTCGATATTTTTGATGATAAGCCACGGCATCGTAAGTGGCGCGCTATTTTTGTTAGTTGGCGTCATCTATGAGAGAGCTCACACCAAAGAAATTTGCGAATTTGGCGGCCTTGCCAAGGTGATGCCAAAATACGCACTTATATTTTTTATAGCAACGCTTGCAAGTATCGGCCTGCCACTAACGATCGGCTTTGTGGGCGAGTTTTTGAGCCTGCTTGGCGTCTTTAAGCTAAACAAGCTCTTTGCGCTACTTGGTGGCTTTAGTATCATCGTGGGCGCTGTTTATATGCTGGTACTTTATAAAAGGGTCTTTTTTAGCGAGTGCAAGGAGAAAAATTTAAACCTAAAAGATCTAAATTTTAAAGAGTTAGCAGCTCTTGCGCCACTTTGTTTGCTCATAATCGCTCTTGGTATCGCACCAAATTTGATACTAAAACCGCTTGAGCCAAGCGTGCAAAATATCATAAGCAAAATGCAAACTAGAGCTGTAAATAGCAGCACAAAAGATAAAATTTCATCTTTAAATGGCGGGAGCAAACTATGAACGAAATAGCCTTTTTAGACCTAAACGAGATCTCTTTGCAATCGCTCTCACCGATGCTTAGCATGATGGTTTTTGCGCTTTTTATCCTCATAGTTGGAGCGATAAAAAAGGATCTTTCGAGGAATTTCTACTGCGTATTTTGCATCATCGCTATATTTGTAAATTTAGGCATTACGCTTGATTTTAACGGTCTTAGCCTAAGCTTTTGGGATATGCTTTTAGTCGATGGAATTTCTATCATCTCGCAGATCATTATCCTAATCGCCTCAGCCCTTTTCATCCCACTGGCACTTAGCACAAAAGAGTATTTTGAGTATAAAATTTACGAGTATTACGCGCTATTTTTGTTTATGATCGCTGGATTTTTATTTATGGTGAGCTCAAACAACCTACTTATCATCTTTTTAGGCCTTGAGATCAGCTCGCTTTGCCTCTACACCCTAATCGCCCTTCACAACAAGGCAAAAAGCGTCGAGGCTGCTATCAAATACTTCGCGATGGGTTCGCTCTCAGCTGGCTTTTTTGCGATGGCGATAGCGATGTTTTATCTAGCAACAAACTCAATAGACATCGCTCGTATAGGCGTTGTCATAAAAGATCTTAGCCTAAATCAAAATTTAATAATCCTTCTTGGCTGCGTTTTCATAGCTTCTGCCATTGGTTTTAAGCTCTCGCTCATACCATTTCACACATGGATACCAGACGTTTATGAGGGCTCAAATGCCCCGCTTGCTGGCTATATGTCGATCGTACCAAAGGTTGCGGGATTTATCGTCGCGTTAAGAATTTTTGTGATGCTTGAGGGCTCTGGAATTTCATGGATAAAAGATATGCTCTACATCATCGCCGTGCTTACGATGAGCCTTGCAAACATCATGGCGCTAGTGCAAAAAGACGTTAAAAGGATGCTCGCTTTTAGCTCGATAGCTCACGCTGGTGTCGTGCTTTGCGCGCTTGTGGCAAATTCTCACGAGGCAAATGTCGCCTTGTTTTTCTACTGGATCATGTTTTTGTTTGCAAATTTGGGCGCATTTTCTATGCTTTGGGTGGCAAGGTGCGACGACGTCGTCTGCTGGGACAAGCGCTTTAAACATCCGTATGAGAAATTTTCAGGGCTTATTAAAATTTTGCCAAGTTACGCCGTGATAATGGGAATTTTCATGATCGCCCTTGCTGGCATACCGCCTTTTAGCGTATTTTGGGGCAAGATGGTGCTTATCTCATCGCTCATAAAGTCTGATTACGTCGTGCTTAGCCTCATCATCATGATAAACTCTGCGATTGCTATTTATTACTACCTAAAGCTCATCGTCTTTATGTTTTTAAAAGAGCCTATCGTAAAAGATAAAAATATCTACATCTCAAACGTCTCGATGGCGCTAAAAGTGATCGTTGGAGTTGCCGTTGCTGGCACGGTCTTTGCCTTTTTATTTTCTGGAGCGATTTTGGAATTTATCGAGCATTTTGTCTTTGCTTCAGGATTTTAGAAAATTTAACTATAATGGCGGCATGAAAAAGCTCTTAACCATCTTATTTTTACCGCTTTATCTATCCGCCTTTAGCCTTAGCCTAAACAGCGGCGCAAACGCAAATAAGCCTTATAGCGTCCTTCAGCTAAGCGACGAGAAAGAATTTGAATGTGTGGAGCAAATTTTAGCCTATGACACGAAGCGCTACGTTTGTATGCTCGATGATGGGATCTTGCCAAAGATCGAAGATACGACGCTGCCTTTAATGGACATAAAATATAAAAAGCAAGACGGCAAACTCTTCATCGTCATCATGCCAAAGGCGCCTTCAAAACTTCTAAATGTTCAAACCGAGCTTTACAGCAGCTCAAGCGTGCAAGATACGCCAAAGACGACCATCTCAAAGCACTTTAGCATCATCATCGACACTTCGCTTAGCGAAAATAACAAAAGAGTATCTGGGCTAAATTTCTCGCCTGATTTTAGAGATATGCTAAGCCCAAGCATCGGAGCGCTTGATCTTAACAAAGCGCCTATCGCTGGGCTTGATAGCAACGATATAGATATCTACATAAATATAAAAAGAGCTTACGAAAAGGGCGCTTATGAAAGCGTGGTAAAAGATACGCAAACAGCGATGAAAAGGCACCCAGCTAGTCTTTTCTCAAGTGAGTTTTTACTTTTTAGACTAAGAGCGCTTGATAAAATTTTTGAGACAAAGAGCGAGTTTGAGGGGCTGGAGCCAAAAGATATCGTAAGCGAGGGCAGAGCTTGGATAAGAAAATTCCCTTCTGATGAAAACTACCCAGAGGTGCTATATCTCATCGCTAGAGCTTACCTCAAAGATAGCATCGCAAGTGATGCAAAATATATGCTTGACATACTAAGCGAAGAGCACGCGGAGTCTAAATTTACAAAGCTTGCCACACTTGACTATGCTGACTACCTATATAAAATAGGCAGGCAAAAAGAGGCGCTAAGCGACTATGAAAAGGTGCTCTACTCTACAAACGACATTGACCTTGCAAGTAGGGCAGCACTAAGTCTAGCAGACGCAAATATCGATAAAGAGAAATTTGACGAGGCGAAGAAATTTGTACTAAAGATCGCAAATGCAAATGAAAAATTTTTCATGAACGATCCTACAAAATCGATGAATTTAGCCTATACATTTGCCAGCAAAGATATGCCAGACGTGGCTGCTAAAATTTATGAAATTTTGGTAAACAATAGCGACAGGACAAAGGACTTTTACGAGGCAGCATTAAAAAATTTAGCGCTAAATTTAGCCAAGACCAAAGATGAAAAAAAGGCGTATGAGTATCTAAATAGATACGAAAAAGAGTTTAAATATGGCGATTATATCGATGAGGTCGCTAAGGCAAAGGATGGGCTATTTTTTGAAGAGGACGACAAAAACGCCACCGCACTTCACGCAAGATATAAAGATCTAATCGAAAAATATGCTGGCACAAATATCAGCCAAAAGGCATTAATTAGCGAGCTCGAGCTTGATCTAAAAGAGCGTAAATTTGCCGATGCTCTAGCTTATAACAACCTCGCAAAAGATGAAAATTTAAGCCGGGCGATGGAGCTAGTAAATGAGGCTGCGCTTGAGCTAACAAAAGAATTTTTCATCAAAGATGACTGCACGGCAGTTGTAAATTTACTCGAAAACTACGATGTGAGCAAGGTCTCTTTGCCGCAGTTTAAGCTATTTAACTGCTACTTTAGAACGGCACGTTACAATGAGGCGCTAGAGCTTGCCAAGGCGCATGTAAAGGATGAAAATTTAGAAGATAGAGTCGAGTGGCTGGTAAATTTGAGCAAAATTTTATATAAAAATAAAGACTACGAGCATGCGATCACTGCGGCAAATGACGCGCTCTCGCTTGGCTCAGCGGTCGAGTACTCAGATCCTACGCCATCGCTTTTTGATAGATTTTACTCGTTGCTTGCGCTAAAGCGCTTTACCGAGGCGGTCTCTACGATCAGTGCGATCGAGCAGCTAAGGGGGCAGGACTTTAAGATCATCGAGGCATACTCAGCTATAAGTGACTATGCGATGAAGAGCAACGACTATGCTATCGCTGCAACCTACGCTAAAAAGGCGCTTGAGCTGCAAACTAGAGCCAAGATAAATACCTTTTCACCAAAGCTAAATTTTGACTACTCGGAGGCTTCGCTAAAGACAGATAATCTTGACGAGGCGCTTGATGAGGCGAAATTTATACTAAATATGAAGCTTGAGCCAGAAGACCGCTTGCATGCTCTAAATTTAGCAAGTGAAATTTACATCAGACAAAAGCAGTATAAGCTAGCTAAGCCCTATCTAAACGAATGCGTTGGCTCAAATTTCACAAGTGCTTACAAAGATGCCTGCAAAGCCAAACTTGAGATGATAAAGTAAAATTTAGTGCTAAGTTTAAATGATCTTGAAAAAGAGTATCTAGAGCTTAAAAAAGAGAATTTTCAGGATGGCAAAAGGATCAAATTTATAGCAAATTTAGGCGCTAGTAACGAGATAGCATATCACTATGAGCTCATTTGCAAAGAGTGGCAAGAGGGCAGGCAACTAAATTTAGAAAGCAGTTTTGATGGGCATGGAGGCGCTGGACTGGAGTTTTTGTTTGAGCGCTTAGCCAAAGAGAGCGATCAAAAACTAAAAATAGAAACCATCTATCTTATAGCGCAAATTCTTTCTAAGTCTAAGCATAGAGATTTTTATGCCGCGTTTTGTGACCGCCTTATCCCTCAAATAACCTCTTTTTTGGGGACAAATGATGCACTTCGCCGCAAGCTTATAATAGCGCTTGGTTGGGTTGGCACTTTAAGCGAGGTAGAAATTTTGACAAGCGAGATGCTAGAAAGCAAGGATAGCCTTTGCAGAGCATGGGCGGCAGCTAGCCTTATGCAGATGTCGTTTCACAGGGTCAGCCAAGCAATCTTGCGAGATAAAACAAAAGCTGCATTTTTGCAAGGCATCTCTAGTGAAAAAGAGCCATACGCCTGCGCAATTATGATAGAAGCGGCTCAAAATTTATTTGGTAAAAAGTGGATATCATCTAGCGCAGCCCAAAATCAAGACTCTGAAAAGATAGAAAAAGCAAGAAAAATGGTGGTAAGATTTTTAGGCAGGGATTAAATTTGCCACTAAGCGGATTGTGTGCTTTATTGTGTTTTTGTTTGTTGGATTATAAAGTAAAAATGATTTGAATTTCTAAGAAATTTTGGCTTTAAATTTAGAAGATTTAAAAATAAAATTTTATATTTTTTGCTTAGAAATATCGGACAAAATAGCTTTAATTTGATTTAAAATTTAATTTTTTCTTGACATATAATAATGTTTTTTGTATAATCTCAATTCTTTTTTAAATAATCATGTCTTGCTAGCTCAGTCGGTAGAGCATCTCACTTTTAATGAGGGGGCCGTTGGTTCGAATCCAACGCAG
>NZ_PIRS01000026.1:0-1547 GCF_003048985.1 Campylobacter concisus | reverse complement strand
GACGCAGCCTGACTATATGCAAAGGACTTTTGATAGCATCGATATACTAAAAACCGTAAATAATGCCTACAAAATCCTCTCCCAAGTCGTTGGCGAAGACACGCTAAATTCAAAAGATAGCTTTAGCTTAGATGAGATAAGAAATTTCCCTCAAGGCTTTTCTTATAACCGCCAAAGTATGCAAGTAACCAAAATCCATAACTCCATTCATGAATTTGGCTCGGCTGCGGCTGATTTTAACGGCAAAGATTCCAGCAAATCTATGATAAGCACGCTCTTTTTCAATCCAAGCTTTGATGGCGGAGATGGCAGGCAGCCACTAAAGCCAACAACAGATATCTTTAACAACAACAATGGCGGCAAGGAGAGTGTGGGAAGTGGTGTATTTATGGATCCGCATGGAGAGGAATACACTAATAAAGATGGCTCAATAACTAAAGGCGGACTTATAGCAGCCGTCATAAACAACAACCTTGATGTAAGAGAGGGCGAGACAACAGCACAAGGCAAAAGAGAAGGCTATGATAAGAGCATAGATAGTAAAGAATTTAATAGGGCATTTGAGCTGTTCGAGCTAATGGGTGAGATGAAATTTGGACCTGGCTTTATAAATGCTACTGATAATGACATAGCAGGTATGCCTAAATATATGCAAGACTACATCAGATCTAAAAGAGACTTTGTCTATATCGACTTGCAAAGTGGCTTTGTGAGCACTCCTGAAGATAGACGTAGGGGATATGAAGAAGACGAACTCTCATTTAAAAAGATGATGGAGCATAATCTAAAAATGCTAAAGCTACTCTTTGGCGAGATAGATAAAGATGGTAAAAAGAGCAAAGACTTTATGGATAGCTTTTTGAAATTTAGCATGCCATCTTTAAATTTAGTAAAAGAGCTAAATGAAAACCCAGCTGGAAAATACCTAGTAGATATGCTTGGTATAAAAAGAGATGTTGATATAAAGGCTTAGGTGGGGGAGTTTAAATGATAACTAACATAAACGGACTTAGCAACACACCGATACAAGAAACAGCTATCCAAAAAGAAAATATACCTAAAGATACCAAAGATGATGAAAAGGCCAAAATAGAAGCTTTATGGTATGGTCCAGTTGGAAAGAGCATAAGAGAGATTATTGACATAGACGAAAATGAAGATAATTGGGTTGCAAAAACGATAAGCAAAATAGATAATATGCTTTCTAAGCGTTACAATACCGAACAAGATCGCAACGCCATGTCGATGAAACAGCCAAAAACTTTAGAAGAAGCAAAAGATCAAGTCCTTATAATGTATTCTGATATATTAAAGGAAAACTCTGTTGATGGCAAGCCAACCATGATGGGCAAACTAATAGGTCTTGGCACAAAAGAAGAGGAGGCTGACCTAAGAGCTTTTATGGATAGCATGTCTTCTATTTATCCAAATAATAACAAGGAGTCACTTAGTCTTTTAGATAGAACCGATCTAAGCATAGAAGAGTTTAAAACATTATTTGCCAAAGCAAGAGAAAAAGCTACAAAGGATGTTGAAGAACAAAGAAA
>NZ_PIRS01000025.1:0-1995 GCF_003048985.1 Campylobacter concisus | reverse complement strand
TCGTTTGGCGTTTCCTTTTCGTTAATTTCCTGCTTTTTGCCATCAAGCATTACCATTTTATCAACGACAATGCTATGTTTGCTCCTATTTTGTCCATTATTGTCTGTCCATTGGTCGAATTTCAATCTACCATCTACGAAAACTTTTGACCCCTTTTTGAGATATTGATTTGCGATCTCTGCGGTCTTACCCATAAAAGTGATATCTATAAAGCAGATTTCTTCTTTTTTCTCATTGTTAATAGTGTACTTGTATGTTGATGCGATAGCCGTGTTGCCTATGGCTAGCCCTGATGGTGTGTATCTGAGCTCAACATCCCTTGTTAAATTTCCGATTACGGATACGTAAGTATGCATTTTATCTCCTTTGTTTTTGGTAGTCTATTTTCAATTATTACTATTGCAAAGGTTATACCGCTCATTGGCATATGTAGGTTTATATAGCTATCTATTTCATCGTTTATTCCCAAAAATGCTTTTTGAAAAGTCGCCTTTTTATATCCGTATATCGTTAGCGAACCGTTTGCTTTTCCATCAAAATATATATCTTCGTAGTTTGGATATTCTATAAATACATACGAATTTTCTTTTAAAAATTCATTGATTTTTTCTACCATCGATCCGTCTTTTATAAAAATTTTATCAAAGCTATCATAAAAGCCCATTTTGTCGCTAACGGCTATAATATACGTTTCTTTCATCATTGCGGTACTCATTTTTTCTTCAACGCCTTTTCTATAAATGCTTTACAAATTTTCAGGTCGGCATCGTAACCTTTGGGTAGCTCCAGCTTTTTATCTTTTGCTAGATCTTGCGCTAGTTTGATTTGTTTCTCGCTTGGTGGCACTATGACTTTGTCTTTATTTTTTTCAATAAAATTAGAGCAAATCTTCCAGTCTTTTTCGATGCCGTCTGGCAATTGCATATTTAAACTATGTGCTATATTTTTAGCCCACTCGAGTTGTTTCTCGCTTGGTGGCTTTTGTATGCTATCGTTTAGCTCTTTGAAGCCCATTTTCTCATGTAGTGGTCTTATAAAGTCTAAATAGTCAACCTTTCCATTGCTAATTTCATCTAGCACACTTTCCATTTGTTTCGTAAATTCGCTTTGTGTGATCCACTCATCGTTGTTTGTTTTTATAGTTTCAATAAAATTTATACCCTTTGGCGTTGCTATGATATTGCTATTTTTGCCTTTTGTTTCGATACTTACGTACTCTCTTTTAATAAGTGTTGGTAAAAATGTTGCATACGTGCTTGGACGTCCGATACCTTCTTTTTCCAAAAGAGATATAAAATTACTTTCTTTATAGTGCTGTGGCGCTTGCTTTTTTACTTCCTGTAGATTAAATTCTAATATTTGGAGCTCATCTCCTTGAGCTAGATTTAATGTTATCTCTTGAATTTCTTTATCTTTGTCGTCTTCATCTTCAGTTGTGGCTACGATAGCATTTTTAAATCCTTTATAGATACATTTGCTCGTTTTTGCCTTGAAGCTTAGCGTCTTTATATCTATATCATATATAGTATTTTCGTTAATCGCATTTTTGGCTTGACTTTGAACCGAATTTAAAAAGATAAGCTCATAAAGGCTTTTTTCGTCATCCGTTAGGCTTTCTTTTTTTGCTATTTCTTCTATTTGGTTAAAATCATGTATGTGTGAGATACGTATTGCTTCATGTGCTTCTGCTTGGCTTTGGCTTCCTGCTTTATATTCTTTTTTCTCATACCATTCTTCATTGCCAAATTTAACGCCTACTTCATCTATAAATTCGTTTGATAAGCTGTTGCTATCGGTTCTATGATAAGTAATTAAGCCTTTTTCAAATAATTTTTGAGCAAGGCTCATCGTCTTGTCAGGGCTAAAGCCCAATCTTTTATTTGCGTACTCTTGTAGTTGTGAGGTTCTAAAAGGTACTTTAGGCTTTTGTTGTGCCTGCTTAACATCAATTTTATATACCTTTGCTAGGCTACCAGCTAATTCAGATATTTTGGC
>NZ_PIRS01000024.1:0-2787 GCF_003048985.1 Campylobacter concisus | reverse complement strand
CTATTTAATGTACGAGGAATATTTTAAAAATTTAAAGTCAAAATTTATTTTATCGCGCAAACATACATATAAATTTTATGCCTATATGAGATAAATTTATCCTGTCAAATGGCTAATATCAACCTCAAAAGCTTAAATTTTGGTGTAAATTCTATTTTTTCTCAAAAGTGATTACCGGCAAAGAAAAAATATTATTTTTATCTTTTGATTATCAAAATATCAATATAATCGTAAAAATTTATAAAAGGATAATTATGGCACTTGAAAATGTATTAAGAGCGATTGAGGATATAAAAAATGGCAAAATGGTCGTTATGGTCGATGACGAGGACCGCGAAAACGAGGGCGATCTAGTCTTTTCAGCAGCTAGTAGCGACATGCAAAAGGTAAATTTTGCTATCACTCATGCAAAGGGCGTGCTCTGTCTTGCGATGGATGAGGCAAACGCCAAAAGGCTTGACCTGCCGCTAATGGTAGTCAAAAACACATCGAGCCACGAGACAGCTTTTACAGTCACGATCGACGCAAAAGACGCAACAACGGGCGTGAGTGCATACGAGCGCGATATGACGATCAGGCTTGCGGCTGAGGCTAGCTCAAAGCCTGAAGACTTCGTGCGTCCAGGACACATCTTCCCGCTCATCGCTAAAAATGGCGGTGTGCTAGTTCGTACAGGCCACACCGAGGGTTCGGTAGATCTTTGCAAGCTTGCAGGTGTTGCTCCGATGGCTTCAATATGCGAGATCGTAAAAGAAGATGGCACCATGGCAAGACGTGATTATCTAGAGGAGTTTTGTAAGAAATTTGGTCTAAATATGATCAGCGTTTCTGACCTGGTCGAGTATAGACTAAGCCATGAAAGCCTCATAAGAGTTGGCGAAAAAAGTGACGTCAAGATCGCAAACTGCGCCGTAGCAAGATACGATATCGCCGATCACAAAGGTAAAATCCACTCAGCTTATCTTTTTGGCGAGCCAAAGAGCAAGGCAAATGTCAAATTTCAAAAGATCCTTGCCGATCACGAGCTTTTGAGCAGTCCAAAATACGAAGAGCTTTTAAAAACTATCAAATTTCTAAGCCAAAATGGTGGAATTTTGATCTTTTTAGATAGCGACAACTCAAACACAAGCAAGGACTACGGCATCGGAGCACAAATTTTAAATCACTTTGGCGTAAAAGATATCGAGCTTCTAAGCTCAAATAAAAATAAAGAATTTGTAAGCTTAGCTGGTTTTGGGTTAAATATAGTCGGTTATAAAGAAATTTAAATATCACCAAATTTAGCCAGTTCGACTTGGTCTCTGGCTAAATTTTATAATACTTTTTAAGTTAAATTCCGCAGATCATTTACAAATTTAAACTCTCATTACATGTAAAATTTTAAGAAGTTTCTCTTTTGTTTAAGGTCATATAGCATAAATTTAGTTTATAAACCAGTTTAATGCTAAAAACTAAATATTTTACTTCAAATATATTTTATAAAGTAAATCAAATTTATTTAAAAAATTTCTAATATATCGCTAATTTACGTTATTTTTATAGATTTAATCACTATTTAATATAAAATATTATTTAAAACAAAAGATTAAATTTATATTTTAAATTTTATAATTTCGCTAATATTTCACAAGGAGGATGAAGTGAGGTCTATTTCAAACAAGATCGCATTGATGCTTATTGTTCTTTTGGGTATTTGCTTTGCAGCGATGTCGGCTGTTAGCTACTTTAACGCGAAAGAGGAGGTGGTGAAGCTTATCAGCCAAAACCAAGATCAAATTCTATCTGACATCAAGTCTGTCACGCATAGTTTTGTGAGTGACTATATGGAGGATTCGCAAAAGCTCGCCGACAAACTAACGGGCAGCGTTGGCAACGAAGATGAAATTCTTGCCCGTTTAAAATCCACAAAAGAAAATTTAAAATCAATAGTCATAGGCGCTTATTTTGCAGCGCAAAGCAACGGCTATACTTATGGCTCAAATGGCAAAACCTTAACCCCAGAAAAAGATAAATACGACCCAAGGGTTAGAGGGTGGTACCTTGCTGCAAAGAGTAGCGGAAAAACTATCTTTACAAAGCCATATATAGATATGGTTGCCCCAGAGCACGACCTTTGCATGACCTTTTCTACTCCGGTAGTGGAGGACGGCAAGCTCGCGGGAGCTACATTTACTGATGTTAATATCAGGCTTTTAAGCAAAAAGCTTCTAGATATGGGCAAAACCGAGTTTGGCTATGTCTATTTTATGGATAAAGAGGGCGTTATCTTGCTGCATGAGGATGAAAGTCTTGTAAATAGTTCAGTCGAAGCAACCAAGAATTTGGCGGCTAAATTTGCTAGCAAGGACTTTGATGAAAATGGCTTGATCTCATACCAAAACTCAAAAGGCGTAAATGTTTCGGCTAAAATTTTGCCACTAAATGACGATGGCTGGCTCGCAGTAGCTGCTATAAACGCCGATACTTTTACTAGCCAGACTATGCCCCTCCTCAAGATCCAAGCCATCATGGCTGTTGTTTTCATTATTATTTTATCTGCCTTTGTCTTCTTCCTCTTAAAAAGGTCGCTAAGCCCTATCAAGACCATACAAGATAAACTAACCGAGGTCTTTAAATTTGTTACATATAAGGCTGACGCTCCGTCTAAATTAGAGATAAAAAGAGAAGATGAATTTGGACAGATGAGTAAGGTCATAAATGAAAATATTAGCGAAGTGATCGAAGGCATCAAAAAAGATAATGCGATGATTGGTGAGCTCAATGCCGTTGTAAATACCGTTAATAAAG
>NZ_PIRS01000023.1:0-3169 GCF_003048985.1 Campylobacter concisus | reverse complement strand
ACAACTATCCGTGCAGCACTTGCAGCTGCCAAGTCTCTAAGCACAGTTCAAACTGGCAAAGCACTTGAAGTAAAAAGCTTGCAAGAGTATCTAAGCGAGAAATGAACCAAAAAGAGTGCGTAATAGAAGCGTTAGCTAGCCTTGGTGGCATGGCAACGCTTTTTGATCTTTACCATAAAACTTGATGTTAGCACTTGGGGCAGCAAAACTCCATTTGCTAGTATAAGACGGATAGTGCAGACTAATAAAGAATTTTATAAGATTAGAGCTGGACTTTGGGGACTTTGTGATTTTAGAGATAAAAATTTAGCCAAAACAGGCGATAGTAAGATCGAGCAAAATGAGAAATTTACACATTCTTATTTTCAAGGTGTTATTGTTGAGATAGGAAATTTAAGGCATTTTCAAACGTTTATCCCAGCTCAAGATAAGAATAAAATTTATAAATCAGATAAGAAACTTTGTGAGCTTGCGAGCTTGAGTGAAATATATAAATTTAGCTACGAAGACATCATTAGAAAAGCAAAAACAATAGATGCAATATGGTTTAACGAAAGAAATTTGCCAAACTCATTTTACGAAGTCGAGCATAGCACGGACTTTAAAAACTCACTAAATAAATTTTACGAGCTTCAAGACTTTAATGCTAGGATGTTTATAGTCGTAGACAAAATGAGACAAAGAGAGTATGAGAGTGTTTTAAGAGCTAGTATCTACGAACAGATAGCTCAAAAGGTGAAATTTGCTAGTTATGAAGATATATCAATGCAGCTTGAAAGAGAGAGCGAGCAAGCATTTATAAAAATGGGGATTTAATGGGCGAATTTGAAGTTGAGATAACTGAAATTTTAAGCAAAAAGATAAAACTTAAAGCAAAAAATCAGCATGAGGCGTGTAAGATCGCCAAAAAGGCTTATGAAAATTGTGATATCGTGCTTGGAGCTGATGATTTTACAGAGGTGAAATTTAATACCATTTCCACAAATAAGCCAAAAGAACAAGGTAAAAAATGAATAATATAACTCCTTTTGATGATTTTATGGCAAGTTTAAAAGAGACAAATGCCACACTTGGCTACTTTTGTGATTTTAAAAAATGTTCTAAGAACCTTGCAGAGGTCGCTATCAAACTTAATGCTTTAAATTCCTTGCTTGGCTCAAAAGATTTGAAAACAGATATTTTCAGAGCGAAATCTTTCTGAGATTAAGTTCGCAAAATTTGTTCCACTACGGTTTTTTCTAGCGTTTGTGTCAAGTCCAACTTCTACGCCAAACACATAATCACATAAATTTTTAATTTTTCTATCCTTGAAAATTTCATCAAGCCCAGTCTCTAAAAGAAAGCTGTAAATTTTCTCTGGCTCAACAAAATAACTCTTTAGCTCAAGTAGATTACCGCTCAAACTCACAACTTTTCTACTACTTTCCCTAACGGCGATTAATAAATTTAGCACCTCAAAACAGCTTCGATATTCTCTAAAAAGTGTGGAAATATCTGCTTTCAAGCTGAAGTATCAAGCTCAAATTTCCGTTTAAATTTAGGTAGTGATGTGAAGAGATTTGACTTTGTGGTTTGGAGACAAAATATCACTTATCTAATCGAAGCAAATTTTTATAGTGGCGGTGGCTCAAAATTAAACGAAGTAGCAAGAGCATATATCGAAATAGCCAAAAAGATATCGTGTTTGCCAAAGTATAAATTTATCTGGATCACTGATGGCTGGGGTTGGCACGATGCTAGAAATAAGTTGCAAGAAGCTTATAAGAGTGTGAGAATTTATAACCTTGCAAATTTACACTTTTTTATGAATGAGCTTAAAAATGCGTAACGATTTTAGGCTCATAAATGGCGACTGCTTTAACGAACTAGCTAAATTTAAAGGCGAGTTTGACCTTATCTTCGCGGATCCACCATATTTTCTTTCAAATGGCGGGCTTAGCATTCAAAGCGGGCAGATAGTTAGTGTAAATAAAGGCAAGTGGGATGAGGGTACAAATATCGATGAGATCGATGAATTTAACCTAAAATGGCTCAAGCTTGCTAAGCGATCACTTAGTGACAATGGCAGTATAATGATAAGCGGGACATATCACAACATCTTTTCTATCGGTAGGGCACTTCAAAAGCTTGATTATAAAATTTTAAATATCATCACATGGCAAAAGACTAATCCTCCGCCAAATTTTAGCTGCAGGTATCTAACACATAGCACTGAGCAGATCATTTGGGCTAGAAAAGATGAGAAACATAAACACATCTTTAACTATGAGCTTATGAAGCGGATAAATGGGGATAAGCAGATGAAAGATGTATGGAGTTTTGCTGCGATAGCTCCTTGGGAGAAAGCATGTGGTAAGCACCCTACGCAAAAACCACTTTCACTTTTGATAAGACTTATCTTGATGGCAAGTAACGAAAATAGCGTCATTTGCGATCCATTTGCAGGCTCAGCAACAACTGGTATAGCCGCAAATTTACTAAATAGAGATTTTGTTGGTATTGAAAAAGAGCAAGAATTTATAGATATTGCACTTAAGCGAAAGACTGAGTTAGAAGCAAATTTTATAAAATTTAGAGATAAATTTAGTGATATAAAAATGCTTGGGAGCTTAAAATTTGGCTATATTTAATGGGTTTGAGTGAGATTTTGCCAAGAAAGTACTTAATTATTTTTGAGAGCTAAGGCTGAGAAGGGTCTAGTTTATGGATATTGCTACTCTTAGAGCACTTGCAAATGCAAAATGCAAGTTGTATCCACCAAGCATACCGGTGATATCTAAAACTTCTCCTATAAAATAAAGCCCTTTTACGCTTTTACACTCTAAATTTTCATCTAAAAAATTAGTCTTTACGCCACCTTTTGTAACTTCAGCCCTTTCAAAGCCAAATGTCCCAGCTGGAGCAAATTCGTAAGCAAAAAGTCTTTTTATGGTGCTCTTTTCATCATCACTAAATTCATAAAACGCTCTATCTTTTAAACCAAAATTTCTTAAAAACTCCAGCACAAATCTCTTTGGCAAAGGCAAAACCGAGCTAAGCTGCTTTTTACCATTTACTAAGTTTTTCTCACTAAATTTAGGCAAAAAATTTATGCAAATTCGCCCCTTTTGCCAAAAAAGTGAAGCGTTTAGTATCGCTGGGCCACTTATGCCTCTATGTGTAAAAAGTA
>NZ_PIRS01000022.1:0-3736 GCF_003048985.1 Campylobacter concisus | reverse complement strand
TTGCTTGTTTTGTAGTCTTTTTTTCTGTTTCTTTTTGTTTGGCGTATTTGCGTGGCTCAATGCGTTCGGCTTTGCTTATTCGCTTATCTATGCCGCGCTGCATTCCCAAAATTTCGGCTACTTCGGATTGTAGCTCTCTAAGCTTTTGCGGTGTAAGTTCCCTTTGGCGATTTATGCCAGTGTTCTTGTCAAGAGTGACAAATTCTAAATGGGCGTGATGGTTGATTTGCTTTTTGCCGTCTTCGTCTCTATGCCCTTCATCTCTATGTATTGCGATTTGATAGCATTGAAAGCCGTATTTGTCATTAAAATGCTGGGCTATTTGCTTTAAGTCGTCCATTGTGGTATCGGGTTTTATATTACAAACCGCGCTCCACTCGTAAGTTTTAGCTTGAAATCTTTGCCCAGTGCGGCTCGTGTAGGTTTCTTTGGCTTGGGCTATGATTTGCCCTTTTAGCTCCCTTGCTTGCTCTGCATTACGGTCACATTCCGCCCCTTTTTCGTTATCGATTAGATAGCTTGGCGGAAGTGTGCGATCATTATGTTCGGCATTGATTGCAAAGGATTTTTTAAAATTTATACTTGAAATTTGGCTCATTTTATTTATTAAAAAGCTCGCTATGGCTGCCAATTTGCATTAAGTAAAGCTCTAATACATCGTCAATTATCTGATATATTAGCAATAAATCAGGCTTTACGTGACATTCTCGATACTGCGAATATTTGCCTTTTAGTGCGTGATCACAAAGCTTTTGTTCTAAGGTCTCGCCGTTTGCAATTTTAAAAACTACTTCATCAATCAGGTCTTGATCTTGTGAGGCTTGCTTTTTAAACTGTGTTCGATACTTCTTTGAAGTGGTAATCTTGAGCATTTTTTATTCTCTCATCTTTGCTTGATAATCCGCAAAGTCATTGCACTTTATAACGTCGCCGTTTTCAAATTCTCTTATCGCTTCATCGAGCGCAGGTATAGAAATATTTTTCTCGTCTATCTTGCTTTTTGTTTTGGCTCTTAAAAATTTAACTAGCTCTTTTTGCGTAGCGATTTTATTTTTAAAATCTTCTTCAAGTGAGCTTAGTTTTGCTTCAGCTTTTAGCAGATGATTAAATATTGTTCGCTTACTCATATTTTCATATTTTTGGTAATCAATAGTTGCTTGCATTGTGGCTTCCTTTTTAAAATATTTTGTTGTGATTTTATCATAAAAAATATTTTAAAAACAAATTGACATTTATGAGCTTGCGAATAGGTGTCTAATTTGCAAATTAGACACCTTGACAAGCAAGATGATCTAATTTGTTTTTCTACTCGACAAGCTCGTAGAAAAAAATATAATTGAAAATAAGCTAAAAACCTAAGAAATTTTGTAGGTGTTTTATGCTCTCGAAAGTCATCTCGGTTATGTAGTCATCATCAGAATTTTTTAGCTTGGCTTTGATTTTATCTTGGTTGTAATTTAGCTCAATAATTTTTAGGGTGTCATATTCTTGAGTGTTTGGATTTTTAACTCTGACGCTTTGGAAAAGGTAGGCTTTTAGCTCGTCGATTTTGTTTTGTTTCAAAGATCGCAGCCTCTCTTCTCTTTGGATATCTCTCGCAATAGTTGCTAGATTTCTCTCGTTCTCTTTCTCGTCCTTTTCAAGCTCTGAAACGGGCTGCGGCATAAAAGTAAATTCTAGCGTTTCAATCTCTCGCCCTTTTTTAAATTTTCGGACTGATAGTTTTTGAAAAGGTGTGCGGCGCATATCAAAAAGGTTTCGTTCTGCCGATAACTCTTTGATTATCGGTTTTAAAATTCGTTGGTCGATATTTCCAGCCTTGTAACTCTCTGGAATACCCAAAAGCTCTTTAAAATCGTCGTATCTAATGCACCAGCGTCCAGTTTGGCGATATTGCTTTAAATAGCGGTAGATTGTTTTTGTATATGTGCCGCTAAGATTTACAAACTCCGCTAGCTCGTATCTAGTCCAGCCTTTTAGTGGGCTATTAATATACCTTTCTTTAAAGCCTTGCGATACTCTAATTCTCAAGACCTTGTTTTTACTATCGGTTTCTATACTTGGAAAAATAACGTCTTGTCTTAGGTCGCCTAGTTCGTTAATTTGATAGCGAAATTTAAACTCTTGAAGCTTGCCTATTTTGTCTAAAATTTCTTTGCGGTAATTCGTTCCCTGCGATATTTGAGCCAGCTCGAAAAGCTTGTTAAAGTCAAGCTCTAGCGTATCGCCGCTAGCCTTTCTAAATTGCTGCAAAAGGGTAAAGAATACGTTTTGCTGCGCCTCGTTCAGTGAATTAAATTTTAGCTCGTGTAGCTCATTTGAATACTTTACAACTTCGTTCATTAAACAACCTTATTATTGTATTGTTGCTATTATAGCTATTTTTAAAACAACTTGTCAATAATTATGTTGTTTTTTATCAGCGGAAAATCTCTACCCCTATCAGTGAGAAATCTGTTGCTATATCGTGAGAAATCTGTTGCTATATCAGTGAGAAATCTGTTGCTATATCGTGAGAAATCTGTTGCTATATACCCCTTGCCAAGCTCGACGCCATCGGCTCTAGCGAACACCTAAAAGATAAGAAAAGGTTTTTAAAAAGATGTTAAAAGGGAACTCGCGAAAAAAAATCGACCACTTTTTTGAAAAAATCCGACTAAAAATTCGGACGCTTCAGCAGCGCTCAAAAGCTACGCTTTTTCGTCCGCGAGCTTTTACGCTTTGCATAGTCGCTACGCTCCGCAAAGCTTTAGCAATTATTGGGGAGATGATAAAGGTCTTTTTAAAAGCTTCTGCCAGTATCTTTCTTAATTATTTTTTGAGATACTGCCTTTTGTCTCTCTTTCTCTTGCTCTTGCATAATTTCTAAATGTGCTTTCTTTGCCAACAACACATTTGGCTTAATAAACTCATCAAAAAGCGGCAATTGAGAATATTTAGCGTCTATTTCTCTGTCTTTTCCACGAAAATCGCCTGAAATTGTGTTCGGTCTTTCATTTTCAAAAGAAGCACGATAGTTAATTAAGCTAAAATACTCTTTTAAGTCGTCAAATTTGACCGCTGTTGCATTTTCTTGTTTTAATGCGATAATTTCCTTGTCTTTGATATCGTTTTGCTCTTGTAGGGCTTTATTTTGCGTTTTTAGTGTATCGTTTTCACGTTTTAAATTACTAATAGCTTTTAAAATCCCGTTATCATAGTCATCATAGGTTTTAAAATTTTCGGTGGAAATCATCATTTCTTTAGTAATTTTTAGGATTTGTTCATTTCGCTCTTTTTTAAAATCTTTATAGTCTTGACTTATAGTTTTTTCTTTTTCTAAATTTCTTTTTGTTGCTTCGTGGGCTCTTTGCTCTTGCTCGAGTTGTTTTTTTAGCTCTAAAATCTGAGCTTGGTTACATTCTTGAATTTTTGCCTTTGCTAGATCTCGCCATTTGCCTAGATCTGTATATTGATCTTTTTCGTATATTTTTGGTAATCCCATCTCAACCAAAGCATTATTTGCTTCGATCATTCTTTTTCGTTCAGCTTGAAAGGCATTATCTGCTTCTTTAAGTGCTTCTCTTTGCTGTTTCTCAATTTCTCTTATTTTTTTATTTAAATCGTTGATTGCTTGTTTTGTAGTCTTTTTTTCTGTTTCTTTTTGTTTGGCGTATTTGCGTGGCTCAATGCGTTCGGCTTTGCTTATTCGCTTATCTATGCCGCGCTGCATTCCCAAAATTTCGGCTACTTCGGA
>NZ_PIRS01000021.1:0-4180 GCF_003048985.1 Campylobacter concisus | reverse complement strand
AAAAACGAGCAAGGTCTTGTGCTGCAAGGTGGTACAACAAGGATAACTGACGAGGCTCTTAGTGTATATAAAAACTATCAAATAATTACAAAGCAAGATAGGAGCGAAATAGGCATACCAAAGGCTTATTATGATGAGATACTATCTGGCAAGAAAGATCTAAAGGATATACTAGCCAGGATTTTAAAGCTTAGAAATTTAGAGCTTAAAAAAGATCAAACGCTTGAGGGACTAGCAAATAAAATAATGGATGTTTTAAAAGAATTTGATGAGAGGACGAAGACAAGAGAGCTTTAAAAATATAACATAGTAGGCATTCGCTCTAAGCCCTTTTAGCCCCCATACTACTAAACATTTTTTATATTTGCCGATATAAGATATATATTTTAAAAGGATTTAAAATGACGATATCACCAAATTTAGAGCCCATAAATATAAATCTACCCAAAGATATGATCTATTCAAGGGTCCTTCTTGGTGTAGATAGAGTGCAAACTTTAGACAACATAAATTTAAAGTCTGAGCTTAAAGACATCGCTACTAAGCTCATCTCAAATAGCACCTACTCTATCATCCAAAGTGCAGGCACCAGTGGCGTGAAGTCAGAGTATGCTAAAGCAGACAACGGAACAAACGATGCTTTTTCTTACGTGGATATCCAGCGGAGAAACTGGGACAAAAAGGACTTTGAAAACAAATATCTCTTTGGCGAAGATGCCTCAGCACTAAGGAAAGTGGATCAAACTAGCACCTATTTTTCATCTATAAATTCAAAAACTCCCATTAAGCCCATTGCGGCAGCAGATACTAAATTTACAAATTTAAATGACTACGCCTATGAAAAAACGATAAAAACTTCACTGGGTGATGTAGAGGTCTTTTTGGATCTTTATAACGATAATGACAAACTAGGCATAGGCAAGCTAGATGCAAATGGATTTTTATTTAACTTTGATAGCAACAAGGACGGAGTGATAAATTCTGGTGATAAATACTTTGATAAGCTAAAAGTTAGAGGCTACGATAAAGACGGAAATGAGAAAATTTTCAAACTAAGCGAAGTTGTAAGCGAGATAAACCTTAACGACTTTATCAAAAAAGATATTAGAAATTTAAGCCATGAGGCTATGGACTTTGCTAGCAAAAACACGGTTGATTACAGAGTTAGTTTAAACAACTCAAACCCTTATACTCTATTTTCGGCCGAGTATCGCTACCAAAAGATAGACAAAGAAGAGACTAATAAATTTTTCAAAGATCATGCAGACAAAGACGGCTGGGTAGATCTTAGGGATAATAAGATATTTAACGAAGAGAGCGGCTTGAACAACTTTGCCTATGAGAAAGTTGGCTTTGACGGTAAGAAAAAGCTTAGTGAGTTTAACCCTATCATAAAGCCTTCTGGGTCTAAACAAGATGAGAGCTTTTCATACGCAGGCTATCAAAAAGATAGCTTTATGAAATTTTATAACGACTACCAAAAAGAGTCTAGCGCTCACAGCAAAGATGTAGAGTGGATAAGCAAAAATTTAAAAGAAAATGATGTAGAAGATGCAGATGATCTCATCTCAAAGCTAAAAGCCACAAAGTCATCTTATATGATCGCTATGCAGAGTGAGTTTGAAAAAGCAACTGGGCTTGAGTTCAGCCTAGAAAATTTAGAAAGAGTAAAGCATGCTTTTGAAAGTGATACGAGCAAGGCAGCTGCTGCTCTAAAGGACACAGACAGCGTAATAGCTATGAAGCTAAACAAAAATGGCACGATCACGCTTAAATTTGATAGCGGAAGAGAGCTAGAGGTAAAAGAAATTTATAGCGACACTGGCAAGCTAATCAGTAAAGACGACAAAGATAGCAAAAGAGCAAGTATAAATTTAGATGCTAAGAGCATGAATGATGTAGAGCTAAATAGACTTGACTTTAAAGATATAGGCATAAAGCAAGATGAGAAGATATCTAGCCTAAAAGAGCTTGGAGCAAAGCTAGTTAAAAACCTCTCTGATAAATTTACAAGTAAATTCCTGATCGGACTTGAAAACGGCAAAAGTATCACCACTAAAGAAATTTACAACATCACCTATCTTGAAAATGACCTAAACTTTAAAGAACTATCTAGTAAAGATAGGCTTTATAAAAAGATAGATGCGAGAGTTTAGGAGTAAATTTATGCAGACTAAAAACCCTTTGCAAAATAAATCTTTTCACAAAAAAGACGATATCTTTAGCATAAAGCTAAAAGGATATTAGATGATAAACGCACTTAGTAGTTACCCCTTAAATTTAGAGCAGAACATAAAGGTATCAACTAAAGTTGCCACCAAACAAACAAGCTCAGAAATTTTAGGCTACAAGGTAGATAAGGATGGCTACTTTACGGATGAGTTTAACAAGCAAGCTGGAATTCCAAGTGACTATAAAATTCACTCAAGCACGTTGGAGTCGTTAATCAGGATAGAGACGCAGCCTGACTATATGCAAAGGACTTTTGATAGCATCGATATACTAAAAACCGTAAATAATGCCTACAAAATCCTCTCCCAAGTCGTTGGCGAAGACACGCTAAATTCAAAAGATAGCTTTAGCGCAGAAGATATAAGAAATTTCCCTCAAGGCTTTTCTTATGATCGTCAAAGTCTGCAAGTAGATCAAAGATATGCTAGTGCTAGTGAGTATTCTGCGGTAGAAGATAGCTTTGTGCATACGCCAACAAAGACCATAAGCACGCTCTTTTACAATGGCTCTTTGTCTATTGCGGCAGATAAGCAGATACATCCAAAAAACGTAACATACATCTTTAACAACGCAAATGGCGGTAAAGAAAACACGGTCATTGGTATATTTATGGATCCACACGGAGAAAAATACACTAACAAAGATGGCTCCATAACTAAAGGTGGTCTTATAGCTGGCGTGCTAAATCACAACCTAGACATATACGAGGGCGAAACCACTGCGATAGGCAAATATGGCGGCTATGATAAAAACATCAACACAAAAGAATTTCAAAGGTCATTTAATGCCTTTAACGCTATGTGGCAAATGGCTTATGGGGTAAATTTCTCAAAAGCAGATGATGGTGCTGTCTCTATGCTGCCTGATTATATGCAAGATTATGTGAGACACAGACAAAGCCTTGATAAATTTAGCGACCAAGAAGACGAACTCTCATTTAAAAAGGTGATGGAGCATAATCTAAAAATGCTAAAGCTACTCTTTGGTGAGATAGATAAAGATGGCAAAAAGAGCAAAGACTTTATGGATAGCTTTTTAAAATTTAGTATGCCACCTTTAAATTTAGTAAAAGAGCTAAATGAAAACCCAGCTGGAAAATACCTAATAGATATGCTTGGTATAAAAAGAGATGTTGATATAAAGGCATAAAGGGGAGTTGAAATGTTTATTACTACCTATAATGGATCGATGCAATATAAAGAAATTTTAGATGACTACATAGCTCATGGCAATAAAAATTTATCTGCAGAAGATGAGAAAGCTAAAGTTGATGCTTATATGCAAGGACCATTTGGTGCTGGGCTAGATAAGATAATCGGTATAGAAGAAGGAACGGAAGACTGGATAACAAAAACCATAGATAAAATAGATAATATGCTATCAAACAAATACTCTCCAGAAGAGCGAAGAGCTCTATACGGGAAATATCCAGAAACCATAGAAAAAGCGATAGATTGGGAGCTTCAAGGCTATATGGATTTTCTGAGGGATAACTCTATAGACGGCAAACCAACAATAGAAGGTAAGATGATAGGTCTTGGCACAAAAGAAGAAGAGGCCGATCTAAGAGCATTTATGGACAGTATGTCTTCTCTTTATCCAAATAATAACAAGGAGTCACTTAGTCTTTTAGATAGAACCGATCTAAGCATAGAAGAGTTTAAAACATTATTTGCCAAAGCAAGAGAAAAAGCTACAAAGGATGTTGAAGAACAAAGAAAGCAGATAATCAAAGAAGAACAAGAATACAATGCAAATTTAGCTAAAGAGCAAAGCGAGAAGAAATTTAAACCTATGCAGGTTAAAAAGAAGTATGAGACCTATGATATAAATAAGGATCAGAAATTTCTCTACGCAAGAGAGCTTTTAAATTTCAAAGAAAAAAGAGGCATAGATGTCTTAGAGCTTATGCAAAAGATAGATAAGAAGCAAATTTTAAATAAGATGG
>NZ_PIRS01000020.1:0-5457 GCF_003048985.1 Campylobacter concisus | reverse complement strand
TTAATATGGAGAGTTTGATCCTGGCTCAGAGTGAACGCTGGCGGCGTGCCTAATACATGCAAGTCGAACGGACGAGTAAGAGCTTGCTCTTATGAGTTAGTGGCGCACGGGTGAGTAATGTATAGCTAATCTGCCCTACACTAGAGGACAACAGTTGGAAACGACTGCTAATACTCTATACACCTCTCTAGCATAAGTTAGATAGGGAAAGTTTTTCGGTGTAGGATGAGGCTATATTGTATCAGCTAGTTGGTGAGGTAATGGCTCACCAAGGCTATGACGCATAACTGGTCTGAGAGGATGATCAGTCACACTGGAACTGAGACACGGTCCAGACTCCTACGGGAGGCAGCAGTAGGGAATATTGCTCAATGGGGGAAACCCTGAAGCAGCAACGCCGCGTGGAGGATGACACTTTTCGGAGCGTAAACTCCTTTTGTTAGGGAAGAACAATGACGGTACCTAACGAATAAGCACCGGCTAACTCCGTGCCAGCAGCCGCGGTAATACGGAGGGTGCAAGCGTTACTCGGAATCACTGGGCGTAAAGGACGCGTAGGCGGATTATCAAGTCTCTTGTGAAATCCTATGGCTTAACCATAGAACTGCTTGGGAAACTGATAATCTAGAGTGAGGGAGAGGCAGATGGAATTGGTGGTGTAGGGGTAAAATCCGTAGAGATCACCAGGAATACCCATTGCGAAGGCGATCTGCTGGAACTCAACTGACGCTAATGCGTGAAAGCGTGGGGAGCAAACAGGATTAGATACCCTGGTAGTCCACGCCCTAAACGATGTATACTAGTTGTTGCTAAGCTAGTCTTGGCAGTAATGCACCTAACGGATTAAGTATACCGCCTGGGGAGTACGGTCGCAAGATTAAAACTCAAAGGAATAGACGGGGACCCGCACAAGCGGTGGAGCATGTGGTTTAATTCGAAGATACGCGAAGAACCTTACCCGGACTTGATATCTAACAAATCATCTAGAGATAGAAGAGTGTCTGCTTGCAGAAATGTTAAGACAGGTGCTGCACGGCTGTCGTCAGCTCGTGTCGTGAGATGTTGGGTTAAGTCCCGCAACGAGCGCAACCCACGTCATTAGTTGCTAACAGTTCGGCTGAGCACTCTAATGAGACTGCCTTCGTAAGGAGGAGGAAGGTGTGGACGACGTCAAGTCATCATGGCCCTTATGTCCGGGGCGACACACGTGCTACAATGGCATATACAATGAGAAGCAATATCGCGAGATGGAGCAAATCTATAAAATATGTCCCAGTTCGGATTGGAGTCTGCAACTCGACTCCATGAAGCCGGAATCGCTAGTAATCGTAGATCAGCCATGCTACGGTGAATACGTTCCCGGGTCTTGTACTCACCGCCCGTCACACCATGGGAGTTGATTTCACTCGAAGCCGGAATACTAAATTAGTTACCGTCCACAGTGGAATCAGCGACTGGGGTGAAGTCGTAACAAGGTAACCGTAGGAGAACCTGCGGTTGGATCACCTCCTTTCTAGAGTACATATAGATATTCTCTCACAAGATATCTATAAGAAAGATATTCTCAATCATCCTTGTTTAGTTTTGAAAGATTGATAGACCTATAGGGGCCTATAGCTCAGCTGGTTAGAGTGCACCCCTGATAAGGGTGAGGTCACAAGTTCAAGTCTTGTTAGGCCCACCAGAGAATTTAATTGGGGAATTAGCTCAGCTGGGAGAGCGCCTGCTTTGCACGCAGGAGGTCAGCGGTTCGATCCCGCTATTCTCCACCATAAAATAGTTTAACAGTAAAAGTCTATATTAAGTGTTTTTAGAAACATTTACTTTAGACTTTTAAGCGTCTTAATCTTTATTGATTATGAAGTTGCCTAAAGCAACTTTGTGCTTTAGGGGTTTCCAAAGGGTGCAACTCTTTGGTCGTAAAGACTAGCTTGCTAGTCTGCGAAGTCTAAATGTTCTTTTAATTAATATTGTTAATAGTCACAAGCAAGTTTTAAAAACAATTTTACAGGACTTGTTAAAGATTTAAATTTCTAATCTCTTTGCATTTAATGCAAAAGTTTGACATCACAATCTATTTAGGATTTAAAACTTATCTAAATAGTAGTCAATGCTTTCCGTCTTGAGAGCTAGAATTTAAATATAGTAACATAAAGTTATCTTTAACAAGGAAGTGATGCGAATTAGAATAATCTAATATAGAAAAGGTAAGCTACAAAGAGCAAGTGGTGGATGCCTTGGCTAGTAGAGGCGATGAAAGACGTGCCAGGCTGCGATAAGTCTCGGGG
This sequence comes from Campylobacter concisus, assembly GCF_003048985.1. GTDB lineage: Bacteria > Campylobacterota > Campylobacteria > Campylobacterales > Campylobacteraceae > Campylobacter_A > Campylobacter_A concisus_AY. The sequence continues at coordinate 3,169 of NZ_PIRS01000020.1, read as the reverse complement.
AGCCGTCAAGGGGCTTTGATCCGGGAATTTCTGAATGGGGCAACCCAACTAATAGAGATATTAGTTACCGTATAACGGAGCGAACGAGGGGAATTGAAACATCTTAGTACCCTCAGGAAAAGAAATCAAAAGAGATTACGCTAGTAGCGGCGAGCGAACGCGTAAGAGGGCAAACCACTAGTTTACTAGTGGGGTTGTAGGACTGCAATATAGACTAAACTTAGCTAATAGAACAACCTGGAAAGGTTAGGCACAGAGGGTGATACCCCCGTATATGAAAGCTTTGTTTTACTTAGCAGTATCCTGAGTAGGGCGGAACACGTGATATTCTGTCTGAAGCTGGGTAGACCACTATCCAACCCTAAATACTACTACTAGACCGATAGTGCACAAGTACCGTGAGGGAAAGGTGAAAAGAACTGAGGTGATCAGAGTGAAATAGAACCTGAAACCATTTGCTTACAATCATTCAGAGCCCTATGATTTATCAGGGTGATGGACTGCCTTTTGCATAATGAGCCTGCGAGTTGTGATGTCTGGCAAGGTTAAGGAAACCCGGAGCCGTAGCGAAAGCGAGTCTTAATAGGGCGTTTAGTCAGACGTTGCAGACCCGAAACGATGTGATCTATCCATGAGCAGGTTGAAACCGGTGTAAGAGCCGGTGGAGGACCGAACCCGCTAGCGTTGAAAAGCTATGGGATGACTTGTGGATAGGGGTGAAAGGCCAATCAAACATCGTGATAGCTGGTTCTCTCCGAAATATATTTAGGTATAGCGTCATGTAGTAACACTAGGGGGTAGAGCACTGAATGGGCTAGGGCATACACCAATGTACCAAACCCTATCAAACTCCGAATACCTAGTGTGTAATCATGGCAGTCAGGCGGCGAGTGATAAAATCCGTCGTCGAGAGGGGAACAACCCAGACTAACAGCTAAGGTCCCTAAATCTCATTTAAGTGGAAAACGATGTGGAGTTACTTAAACAACCAGGAGGTTGGCTTAGAAGCAGCCATCCTTTAAAGAAAGCGTAATAGCTCACTGGTCTAGTGATTCTGCGCGGAAAATATAACGGGGCTAAAATGAGTACCGAAGCTTTAGACTTAGTTTTACTAAGTGGTAGGAGAGCGTTGTATTTGCGTTGAAGGTATACCGGTAAGGAGTGCTGGAGCGAATACAAGTGAGCATGCAGGCATGAGTAGCGATAATTGGGGTGAGAATCCCCAACGCCGTAAACCCAAGGTTTCCTACGCGATGCTCGTCATCGTAGGGTTAGCCGGGTCCTAAGCAAAGTCCGAAAGGGGTATGCGATGGAAAATTGGTTAATATTCCAATGCCAACTATAATGTGCGATGGAAGGACGCTTAGAGTTAGAGGAGCCAGCGGATGGTAGTGCTGGTCGAAAGGTGCAGGTTGGAATTCAGGCAAATCCGAATTCCTTTAAGCCGAGGCCTTACAGGTGCGTGAAGTTCTTCGGAATGAATCGTAAATCCTTGATACTGTCGAGCCAAGAAAAGTTTCTAAGTTTAGTTATAGTTGCCCGTACCGTAAACCGACACAGGTGGGTGGGATGAGTATTCTAAGGCGCGTGGAAGAACTCTCTTCAAGGAACTCTGCAAAATAGCACCGTATCTTCGGTATAAGGTGTGCCTAACTTTGTGAAGGATTTACTCCGTAAGCATTGAAGGTTACAACAAAGAGTCCCTCCCGACTGTTTACCAAAAACACAGCACTCTGCTAACTCGTAAGAGGATGTATAGGGTGTGACGCCTGCCCGGTGCTCGAAGGTTAATTGATGACGTTAGCTCTGCGAAGCGTTTGATCGAAGCCCGAGTAAACGGCGGCCGTAACTATAACGGTCCTAAGGTAGCGAAATTCCTTGTCGATTAAATATCGACCTGCATGAATGGCGTAACGAGATGGGAGCTGTCTCGAAGAGGGATCCAGTGAAATTGTAGTGGAGGTGAAAATTCCTCCTACCCGCGGCAAGACGGAAAGACCCCGTGGACCTTTACTACAGCTTGACACTGCTATTGGGATAAAAATGTGCAGGATAGGCGGGAGGCTTTGATCCATAGACGCCAGTTTATGGTGAGCCATTGTTGAGATACCGCTCTTTTTTATTCTGATAGCTAACTAGCTTGAGTTATCCTCAAGTAGGACAATGTCTGGTGGGTAGTTTGACTGGGGCGGTCGCCTCCCAAAATGTAACGGAGGCTTACAAAGGTTGGCTCAGAACGGTTGGAAATCGTTCGTAGAGTATAAAGGCATAAGCCAGCTTAACTGCGAGACATACACGTCAAGCAGAGACGAAAGTCGGTCTTAGTGATCCGGTGGTTCTGTGTGGAAGGGCCATCGCTCAAAGGATAAAAGGTACCCCGGGGATAACAGGCTGATCTCCCCCAAGAGCTCACATCGACGGGGAGGTTTGGCACCTCGATGTCGGCTCATCGCATCCTGGGGCTGGAGCAGGTCCCAAGGGTATGGCTGTTCGCCATTTAAAGCGGTACGCGAGCTGGGTTCAGAACGTCGTGAGACAGTTCGGTCCCTATCTGCCGTGGGCGCAAGAAGATTGAGGAGAGTTGACCCTAGTACGAGAGGACCGGGTCGAACCAACCACTGGTGTACGAGTTGTCCTGCCAAGGGCACCGCTCGGTAGCTATGTTGGGATGTGATAACTGCTGAAAGCATCTAAGCAGGAAGCCAACTCCAAGATGAATCTTCTTTTAAGAGCTCATATAGACTATGTGTTTGATAGGCTGGGTGTGTAATGGATGAAAGTCCTTTAGCTGACCAGTACTAATAGCTCGTCTGCTTATCTTTTAATAAGCATCACTTCCTTGTTAAGGATAAAAACTTAATAAGATATGTTTTTATAAAACTTTGTTTATGACTTTTAACTTTATCTAGTAGTGTTAAATAAGAGATTTAGCTATTGTATCTTTTATTTAACACTGCCCGTGACTATACAGACGAGGAAACGCCTTGCTCCATCTCGAACCAAGAAGCTAAGCTCGTCCTGGCTGATGATACTCTCCCTTACTGGGATGTTGGAAAAGTAGGTCGTTGCGGGCTTTGTTGTTTGTCTGCTTTAATTCTTATATTATTAATCTTGGTTTTTTATAATTGTTGCTTTCTGTCTAAGTGTAAAGTATTAGTTTTTATTTTTT
>NZ_PIRS01000001.1:0-284059 GCF_003048985.1 Campylobacter concisus | reverse complement strand
ATTTTAAGATTATTGATAACAAGGCGTTTAAAATTTTAATCTTTAAAATTTATTTAAATATAATTATTAATACAATAAAATAATATTTGTCTTCTTTAAAAAAGATAAGATACAAAATAAACAAATTTCAAATGAAGGAGCTTATATGAATAATGACTTGCGTCAAAAGATAAATAGACGCTTAAGCGAACTTAGTGCATTGCCTAAGATGAAAAATGACACTAGTATTGCGCAGCTTTTAAAAGATAAGGGCTTTACTAGGCGTGATTTTATGAAGTGGGCTGGTGCGATGACAGCTTTTATGGCATTGCCAAGTGCGATGACACCGATGGTTGCTCGTGCTGCTGAGCTAAGCGATAGGCTCCCTGTGATATGGCTTCACATGGCTGAGTGTACTGGCTGTAGCGAGGGCTTGCTAAGAACTGACGCTCCAAGTATAGATAGCCTTATATTTGACTACATAAGCCTTGAATACCACGAAACTATCATGGCTGCTGCTGGTTGGCAGGCTGAAGAAAATTTAGAGCATGCGATAGAAAAATATAAAGGCAGATATATCCTGCTAGTTGAGGGTGGCGTCCCAACGGGAGCTACTGAGCACTTTTTGACAGTCGGACCTCATGGCACTAGCGGCAAAACTCACGCTATAAATGCCTCTGCTAACGCAGCTGCTATCTTTGCTATTGGCACCTGTTCTAGCTTTGGCGGTATCCAAGCAGCTAAGCCAAATCCAACAAATTCAGTCGGTCTTTCAAAGGTGACTGATAAGCCAGTCATAAACGTGCCAGGCTGTCCTCCAAGCGAGAAAAACATCGTTGGCAACGTGCTTCACTACTTGCTATTTGGCACCTTGCCTGCACTTGATGTTTATAACAGACCAAAATGGGCTTATGGCTTAAGAATTCACGATCTTTGCGAGAGACGTGGCCACTTTGACGCAGGCGAATTTGTCCAAAGCTTTGGCGACGAGGGTGCAAAAAATGGCTACTGCTTATATAAAGTAGGCTGTAAAGGTCCATATACATTTAATAACTGCTCACGCGAGAGATTTAACCAACACACATCATGGCCAGTTCAGGCAGGTCACGGCTGTATAGGCTGCTCAGAGCCAGACTTCTGGGATACGATGGGGCCGTTTGAAGAGCCGATGGCTGATAGGCTATTTGACACTGTTTTAGGGCTTGGCGCTGATAATGTAAGTGATAAAATAGGAATTGGAATTTTAGCTCTAGCTGGTATTGGCATAGCGGCTCACGCTGCACTAGCTTGTATGAGTAAAGATAAAGAATAAGGCGAAAAAATGAGTGAAAAAAGAATAGTAATAGACCCTATAACACGTATCGAGGGGCACTTAAGAATAGAAGTCGTAGTCGATGAAAACAACGTTGTAAAAGAGGCTTACTCTGGCTCAACTCTTTGGAGGGGCTTAGAGCAGATAGTAAAAAACAGAGACCCAAGAGATGCTGGCTTTTTTATGCAAAGAATTTGTGGCGTTTGCACATACTCACACTACCGAGCAGGCATAGTCGCAGTTGAGGACGCCCTTGGCATCAAGCCTCCGCTAAATGCAGAGCTAACTAGAACGCTCATGAACGCAGCTTTATATCTTCACGATCACATCGTGCATTTTTATCAGCTCCATGGCATGGACTGGGCAGACGTCGTCTCTGCACTAAGCGCAGACGTACATAAGGCTAGCGAGGAGGCGTTTAAATACACAAGCACGCCATTTGCAACAGGTGCAGACAAGCTAAAAGAGGTAAAAGAGAGGGTTGAAGCCTTTGTTAAAAAGGGCAACCTTGGACCATTTGCCAACGCATACTGGGGACATAGCACATATAAATTTACGCCAGAGCAAAATTTGATCGTCCTCTCTCACTACTTAGAGTGTCTTAGGATCCAAAGAACAGCAGCTCAGATGATGGCTATCTTTGGCGCGAAAAACCCACACCCACAAAGCCTAACAGTTGGCGGCGTGACCTGCGTGATGGACCTTATGGATCCAGCTAGAATGGGCGAATATATGAGCAAATTTGCTGAGATCAAAGAATTTGTAGATAGAGCTTACTATCCAGATATTTTGATGGCGGCTAAGGCTTATGCAAACGAGCCAAGCGTTCTAAACGATGTTGGCGTATCAAATTTATTCTGCTACGATGAGTTTTTGATCGGCAAAAATGACCATCTATTTAAAGGCGGTATCATCTTAAATGGCGATCTTAGCAAGGTCTATGACATAGACGAAGATAAGATCACAGAAGAGGCGACAAGGGCTTGGTATAAAAACGACAAAGCGCTTCACCCTTATGACGGCGAGACAGAGGCAAACTACACAGGCCTTGTTGATGGCGAGAGCATAGACGGCGAAGGCAAGCTAGCTCATAGCAAGCTTTTTGACACAAAGGGCAAATATAGCTGGATCAAAGCGCCAAGGTATGACGGCATGCCTATGCAAGTAGGACCGATCGCAAGCATCGTCATAAACTACGCTAAAGGCAACGAGAGAGTTAAAAAAGTAGTCGATGAGTTCTTGTCAAAGAGTGGCTTGCCACTAAGCGCGGTCTTTTCAACCCTAGGTAGAACCGCTGCTCGTATGCTTGAAGCAAAAGTGGTCGCAGAGCACACAATGGACGCATTTAATGCCTTAATCGAAAATTTAAAGACAGATCAAGAGACCTGCGCAAAATATGTCATAGATAATAGCAAAGAGTATAAAGGTCACTTTAAAGGCAATGCCCCAAGAGGCGCGCTAAGCCACTGGTGCCGCATAAAAGATGGCGTCATCTCAAACTGGCAAGCAGTCGTGCCAAGCACATGGAACGCCTCTCCAAAAGATGCCAAAGGTCAAATGGGTAGCTACGAGGCGTGCTTAGTTGGTATGAAGATCGCTGATCTTTCAAAACCACTTGAGATAATACGAAAAATTCACTCTTACGACCCTTGTATCGCGTGTGCCGTGCATGTTATGGACACGAAGGGAAATGATTTGAGTACTTATAAGATAAATCCAAATTTGTAAGGAGAAAAGATGTCACATAAAAATCCTGACAGGATCAGCGAATATGAATTCTCCATCGGCGTTAGGCTGACACACTGGATTAGATTTGTAGCTATCACGCTTTTGGTTGTGAGCGGCTACTACATCTCTTATGTCTTTATGAGCCCAGAGATCACGAGTGAGCCTACAAATTTCATGCAAGCAAAGTGGCGTTTGGCGCACCAGGTCGCTGGCTTTGTGCTAATAGCGGTATTTATCTTTAAATTCTATCTATTTGTCTTTGATAAACACAGCAAAAAAGAGTGGATGAGCGTGCTTGACTTTTTAAGTCCAAAAGTTTGGATAGCGCAGATCAAGTACTACATTTTTATGGGGCCACACCCGCATTTAAGGGGCGTTTATAACCCATTGCAGTTTGCCTCATACTTTTTCTTTTACGTCATCTTGGCACTCATTTGCCTAACTGGCCTAGTGCTTTACGCTCACGTTTATCACAATGGACTTGGCGGAGCGATCTACGAGCCAGCAAGATACTTTGAAGAGCTTATGGGCGGACTAGCAAATGTTAGAACGATACATAGAATTTGCATGTGGATCATCATGATATTTGTGCCTATTCACGTTTATATGGCGATATTTAACGCCGTTAAAGGCAAAAATGGAGCGATGGACGCCATCGTTAGTGGCTATAAATTTGTAAAAGAACACTGATGAGAGTGCTGGTTCTTGGCATTGGCAACGTGATGTTTGCTGATGAGGGCATAGGTGTTCATTTTGTAAATTTGATGGCTAAAAACTATAAATTTACAAGCTCTAAAAACGAACTTACTCTAATGGACGGGGGCACTTTAGCCCTCACTCTAACTCACATAATAAGCGAATTTGACTATCTTATCGTCGTTGATTGCATTAGCGCAAATGGCGCAAGCGTGGGCGATGTTTATTTTTTCGACTTTCTAAACGTGCCAAATTTTATCAGCTGGGACGGCTCGGCTCACGAGATCGAGATGCTTCAAACCCTTCATCTAATGGAGCTTGCAGGCGACAGGCCGACAACCAAAATCTTAGGCATCGTGCCTAGCCGCATAGAATCATCAAATTTTAGCCTCTCAGATGAAGTGATAAAAGCTTCTAACATCCTAGAAAAAACGCTGCTTGATCACTTAAAAGAGCTTGATTTTAAGTGCGAAAAGGTGGCAAATTTCACCTTAAACGACACCCTCGATGACTACGCCAAAAAAGGTTTAAAATGATACTTGCTTTTAAATTTGACTGTTTTAAAGACCCAGCCTTTTTGGCGCCATTTTTACACTCATTAGCTGGGGAGCTTAAGCACTCTATAAGCTGCAAAGATGATCAAATTTGCCTAAAAGTTAGTGGCTCAAATGAGGAGCTTAGCGCTCTAGCGGACAGAGCTAGCGTCATCTTGCCTTATAGCCTTTTTATAAAGCATAGCGAGGTCGATACGGCAGATGAGCTTGACGTGGCAGGTGAAATTAAAAAGATAAAATTTGGCACGCTTAGCCCATCTCAAGCTGCGGCATTTTTGGCTAATGGCAAGGCTATTTTAAATGAAAGTGGCGTGCTCTCTTTTAGTAAATTTGATGGCGAGATAACGCTTGATAATTTTAATGAAAAGCTAAAAACCTGCCTAAATTTATTAAAAAATGGTAAGAGCGTTTGCGTAGAGCAAGATGAAAATTTATATGAAATTTCTCTTGGGGTAAAATTTGATGCAAATTTCTTGATACCTACAAATTTAAAACAGCTACCAAAAATTTTTATAGCTGGTGATAGGGCGCAGATCGCGCTTGCTAGCTTTGAAAAGCCACTTTTGGCACTAAAGACGACAGCTATTTATAGGCAAAACCACGAGGGCGCACCGCTATTTTTTGACGTGATGGCACCAAATGACCTTTTTCTTTACGCCCTTTGCGAGCAGCTAAACAAAGAGGGCTTTAGTTTTTTAAGCGTTTCTGTAAATGAGCAAAAAAACGCCCTTTCAAGGCTTGCTTTACTTGAAAGTAGCGCGCTTTTAAGCCCATTTTTTTACACAAATGATGAGAAATTTGAGCTTAGCTATTTGGGCGAGGTGGCTTTGGGGCTTAAATTTAGCAAATTTAGCGATGATGAAATTTGCCTGCTTTCAAAATCAAGCAAAACGCAGCTTCTATTTTTACCAAAATTTAGTAGCTTTGAAGAAATTTATGAGCTCATAAGAGCCCAGGATGGTGGCGAAAGGCTACTTGAAAACTTCAGTAAAGAGCGCGCTCTGCCAAGCGATAAATTTAGCTCAAACGCTAGCTTTTTCTCGCTATTTTGCATAGCAGGACGCTTGATTGGCTTAAGTGATGAGTTTAAAAAAGCAGGGGAGAATTTGCTTCTTATGGCAAGCGATTTTAGCGGTCAAAAGGGCGTTAGGATCGATTATAAGATGAAAGATGACTTTGGTTTAGACGGGGTTAAGTTTGTAAAAAGTATTATTTCATTTATCCTTGCTGGCGCTGGAGAGAAGAATATCAGCTTTGGTTGCACCGAGTCTTTGGCGCATTTTTTGAGCGATTTTAGCTACGAAAAACGAGATAAATTTAACATTAAAAATGTTACTTTAAGCGGGGATTTATTTTACAATAAGGCAGTTAGCAACTTGATAAAAAAGCACCTAAACCCAAATATAAAAACAAATTTTGACCCCGGATTTGGCATTGAGATCAAGCTTTAGATATGAGATCAAAGGCTTAGTTCAAGGTGTGGGCTTTAGACCTTTTGTCTATACTTTGGCGCATAAATTTAAGCTTGTTGGCGAAATTTACAACGATGACGAGGGAGTGAAACTAAATTTTAGCGGCGAAGAGGCCAGCTTTTTGGCTTTTGAAAAAGAGCTTTATGAGAAGCTACCAGCCCTTGCTAGGATCGATGAACTAAAGAAATTTAAGATAGATAAAATTTACGAAAAGCTTGAGATCATCGCTTCAAAATCAGCCACCAAACAAGCGCCTATTTTGCCTGATTATGCGCTTTGTGACGACTGCTTGCGTGAGTTTTATGACCCTACAAATCCACGCTACAAATACCCATTTATAAACTGCACCAACTGCGGACCGAGATTTTCCATCATCAAAGCATTGCCTTATGACAGGGTAAATACGACGATGAACGAGTTTAAGATGTGCGAGTTTTGTGAGAGCGAGTACAAAGACCCGCTTAATCGCCGCTACCACGCAGAGCCGATCTCTTGCCCAAATTGCGGGCCAAAACTCTATCTAAAAGATAAATTTGGCAAAGTCTTAGCTAGCGAGAATGAAGCAGCCAAAGAGGCGGCTAGGCTCATAAATGAGGGTAAAATTTTAGCCATTAAAGGACTTGGTGGCTTTCATCTGGTTTGCGACGCGACAAATGAAGCTACAGTTTGCGAGCTAAGAGCCAGAAAGCACCGCCCAAGCAAGCCCTTTGCTCTGATGAGTAAAAATTTACAAAACGCTAGAGAGATAGCGCAAATTTCAGAGGCTGAGGCCAGACTTCTTAGCTCAAATTTAAAGCCGATCGTCCTGCTTGAAGCAAAAAATGGCTCAAATATCGCAAAAAGTGTCGCACCAAATTTAAATAAGCTTGGCGTCATGCTCGCATTTAGCGGCATACATCTTTTGCTATTTGATTATTTAGAACACGACATCATCGCAACTAGCGCAAATATCTCAGGCGAGGTTGTGATAAAAGATGAGAGCGAGCTAAGAGAAAAATTAGGTGAGGTTATAGACTTTTACCTTGATCACGACCGCGAAATTTACTCGCCAAGTGACGATAGTATCGCATTTTGCGTTGAAGATGAGACAATTTTTACAAGGACGAGCCGTGGGCTAAATCCAAATTTCATCCATACAAATTTCAAGCAAAAAGGGACGTTTTTAGCCCTTGGAGCGGAGCTAAAAAGCTCATTTTGTATCTATAAAGACGGCCTTTTGATGATTAGCCCATATATCGGCGATCTAAAAAACGTGGCGACTTTTGATAGGTTTAAGGATATTTTTACCCTTTTTGAAACGACTTATGATCTAAAAATAGACAAAGTTATAGCCGATCTGCATCCAAATTTTTTAAATACAAAATGGGCAAAAGATCAGGGCTTTGAGCTAGTTCATCTGCAGCACCACTACGCGCATTTGCTAAGTGTGATCTTTGAAAATGATTTGCCAGACAAAGAGTATCTTGGTTTTTGTTTTGATGGCACTGGATACGCAGAAGATGGCAAAATTTGGGGTGGCGAGATTTTTAGGCTAGATAAAAATAGCTACAAAAGGGTTTATCACTTTGATGAATTTAGCTTATTTGGCGGCGAAAATAGCATAAAAAATATCTATCTCATCGCTTATTCTATTATTTTGAAGTATGAGCTTGAGGACGAAGGGCGTAAATTTTTAGTAAATTTTGATGAAAAAGTGCTTCAAAATTTCAAAATGATGGAGCAAAAGGGGCTAAATTTAGTAAAAACAAGCTCTGTTGGTAGGATATTTGACGCATTTGGTGCGATAATATGTGGCATTTCTCACTCGAGTTTTGAGGGCGAAAGCGGCATGAGGCTTGAGGCGCTTTATGATAAAAATTTAGATGTGTGTTACAAATTTAGCCTAAATGACGGAGTTATCGGCTTTAAAGATGCCTTTAAAAGTGCTTTAAAAGATGAGCCAAGAGTGGCTGCAACGGCATTTATAAATGGCATGGCTGATATTATTTTTGAAATTTCTAAAAATGAGAAAAAAGAGATTTTACTAAGTGGCGGAGTTTTTCAAAATAAGACTTTGCTTGAGCTTATTTACAAAAAATTTACTGAAGTAAATTTGAAATTTTATATCAATAAGAAATTCTGTAGTAACGATTCTAACGTAAATTTAGGGCAAATTTATTATTATTTATCCACATTTTCTAATAAGTGATGTATAATGATTATAAACGGTAATCAAACGAGAAAGGAGCAAAAAATGGATAGTGTTATACGTTTTAGTGTCTCTTTGCCTAGTCAATTACTAGACGAACTAGACAGAAAGGTTAGCGAACAAGGCTACGCTTCTAGGAGCGAATTTACGAGGGATCTGATCCGCGAAAAGATCGTAAATGACAGCTGGAAGGACGCTAACGAGGAGTTGATTGGGGTTTTGACGCTCATTTATGTGCATCATCACAACGATTTGGTGAATAAAAAAATGGATATCGAGCATGACTCTGATGTGAAGATCATCTGCACAAATCACGTTCATGTCGATCACCACAACTGCTTAGAAACGATCTCGATAAGAGGTGAGGCTGGCAAGATAGAGCGCTTTGCTGATAGGATTGCTGGCTTAAAGGGTGTTAAGTTTTCTAAACTTACAAAGGCCGCTGTGCCTAAATTTTAAGTTAAAAGCCTTTTTGGCTCTTAATTTAGGATTTTTGTAAATAGCTAGCAGTGCTCTTGGCTGCGGAGCTTGTCTTATTTTGTCTTTTTGTTAGTTTTTTAGCAGTTTTTGTGATCCATTTTTGCAAATTTATAGCAGGGTTTTGTTGCATTTTTTTGCGCATGCCATGTATCTTTTTGGTAAAAATAGTTTGATGACCGTTTTTTGCTTGGGCTTTGGCTAAAGCTAAATTTGCAAAAGCCCGCCCAAGTTCTTTTTTGGCTTTTTAAGTTTCTCTCTTTTTGCTTTATTTTTGTTCTGGCATTTTTGGCGCTTGTATGCTATTATTAGCCACAAAAAAATGTCATTTAAAGAGAATGAAAGATGAATTTTTACAATAGAAATTTTCTGGCCAAAGAGCTAGATCGCTGGCAAAAAGAGGACGTGGTCGATAAGGCCACCGCTTTAAAGATAGCAAATTTATATGATATAGATATAAACGCTCATAGCGAAAAGACTAGTTTTATATTAAAGTTGGTTGCCTATCTCTTTTTTGCGCTGGCATTTTTTACCCTTGTTGGAGCTTACTGGGAGGAGATACCAAGGATGGGGCGCCTTGTCATCATCTTTGGAGTGCTTGCTCTTTTAAATTTTGGCGGAGTTTATTATCTCAAAAAGGGCAAAGACAAGCTTGGCACGGCCACGCTCTTTTTGGGAAATTTCTGCTACGGAGCTGCCATAGCGCTTATCGCTCAAATTTATAATATTAGCGACGAGCCAAGTGGTGGAGTTTTGCTCTGGAGCGTTGGAGCTATGGCACTCTCTTTTGCTAGCAAAAAGGGTCTGCTGGTGGCTCAAAGCCTTGTTTTTGCGACGATCTGGTTTGTTTTAAAGGGCACGGGCGGCGAGTTTGCTTATGAATTTATCATCTTTATAGCCCTTGGCACCTACACGCTTTATAAAAGTGACTCTATTTTTCTTACGATTGTGCTTTTGGCGGATATATTTTTCTACATCGTTTCGCTTTGCGCTAGGATCAGTGGGTTTAATGAATTTTATGGCTATGATCTTATGTTCAGAGCGCCGATGGCTGCTACTTTGTCGCTCTCATACGCGCTTTTACTTGTCGCGCTCTTTAGCACGTTAGCTGGCTTTAGAGATAGGCTAGCGCACCTTGTAAAAGGCTTTGGCAAGTATCTTGGCATCGTTATCTTGATCGTTTGCCTGATAGCTTATGCAAATGGCGACATCTACGAGCTAGAAGAAGATAAATTTTGGTTTGCAAAAGCATTTTTTTATAGCAGTTTTGGCAAGGTTTTTGCCGTATTTAGCATCGCTAGCATTGCGCTATTTTTCAAAGAGAAAAACAAAAGCGGCTTGCTTCTTGGCTTGATACTCTTTGCGTTGCCATTTGTCTTTAGTCTGGGCGTTGGATATGCAAATATCTTCTTCTCGCTAGCAAACATCATCGTTGCAGCCGTGCTTATCAAAAATGGCGAGCTAACGCTTGGACTATGCATGATATTCTTAGTTGCGGTGGTTAGATACTTTGAGCTAATAGGCGATTATTTGGGGGCTACGGCGCTATTTATCGTCTTTGCCTTCGTCGTGCTCGCAGTCGCTGCTAAAAAAGGACGTACAAAATGAAGATAAGATCACTGATACTAGCCATAATTTTTCAAATTTTACTAATAATTGCGATGCTCGCATACGCGCTCATGCCACTTTATCTTGGAAAAGAGGTAAAAGTGAGGGTAAAACTTTACGATCCAAGGGATCTCTTTCGCGGAAACTACGTGAGCTTGAGCTATGATTTTTCAGATTTTTCAAATCTGCAGCAGTCTAAATTTGATGAAAAAACTGGCGTTGAGATATATATATATGATAGAAATATCTCAAAAAATGATGAAATTTACGCCATTTTAAAGCAAGATGCTAATGCTACTTACGCTTTTGATAAATTTAGCTTTACTAAGCCAAAAGACGCTCTTTTCTTAGCTGGCAAATTTGATGGATATTTATTTGTAAAATATGGCATCGAAGAGTTTTACATGCCAACTAAAAAGGCAAAGCAGACTGAGCGAGAGATGATGGATCAAGATGTGGATGCTGTCGCTGTTTTGATGGTGATGGATGATGGTAGGGCAAGGCTAAAAGATATCATCATCACACCAAATGGCAAAAAAAGAAGCAATGATGAAAATTTTGATGAAAATGGCTACACAGATGATAACGAGAGCTTTGAAGAGCCAGTTCGCTTGCAAGATCAAAGGTAAATTTAAAGGGATGATTAAAAAACGGGTTAATTTATCTCATTTGCATAAAATGCCCTTAAATTTTAATTTTATTTTTAAATTTAAGCGTTAAAATCTCTGAAAATTAATAAAAAAGGATAATAAAATGTGTAAAGATTGCGGTTGTTCAATGGGTAATCACGCCCACACTCACACTCATGCTGATGGCACCACTCACTCACACCCACACACTCATGATGGGTATACAGATCACGCTCATGACGCACACGAGCATAGTCACGAGGCTCACGCGCACCCTGTGCTAAACGAGAGCAAAACCATAGACGTGATAGAGAAAATTCTATCTGAAAACGACAAAGAGGCCGCTCACAACAGAGCGCATCTTGATGAGAAAAAGATACTTTGTGTAAATTTGATGAGTAGTCCAGGCGCTGGCAAGACTACGCTTTTAGAGGCTACGATAAAGGCTGGTAAATTTAAAATAGGCGTTGTCGAGGGCGATCTTGAGACTAACCAAGATGCCGACCGTATAGTAAAAGCTGGCGCAAAAGCTCATCAGATAAGCACAGGTCAGACCTGCCACTTGGACGCTTTTATGGTGCATGAGGGGCTTCATCACCTGCCACTAAACGAGCTTGATCTAGTCTTTATAGAAAATGTAGGAAATTTAGTCTGTCCTGCTAGCTACGACGTTGGCTCGCACTTTAACGCTGTGCTTCTTTCAGTGCCAGAGGGCGATGATAAGGTGAGCAAATATCCAGTGATGTTTAGGGCTGCTGACGTGCTTTTGATCACAAAAGCTTCGCTTGCGCCGCACTTTGACTTTGATATCGAGCGAGTGAAAAACGACGCTAGAAAGCTAAATCCAAAGGTCGATATCTTTGTAGTAGATAGCAAAACAGGCGAGGGCATCGATAAGTGGATAAGTTATTTGGAATTTAAAAAAGAGCTAAGATAATGTGTCTTTCGATCCCTTCAAAAGTAATAGAAATAGATGAAAATAACGTTGCTACCGTTGAGACTCTGGGCGTTACTAGAAAGGTAAGCCTAGATCTCATCTCCGAAGAGGTACAAGTTGGCGAATACGTGCTAATCCACGTTGGATACGCCATGCAAAAGATCGATACGCAGTTTGCGCTTGAGAGCTTAGAGGTCTATCAAAAGATCGCTGAGGATATGGACGCGGGGAAAATTTGATGGATCTTATCAATGACTTTCGCGATAAAAATTTAATCCTAGCCCTTTCAAAGCTCATACAAAAAGAGAGCGTAAAACCGCTAAACATCATGGAAATTTGCGGTGGCCATACGCATAGCATTATGAAATTTGCACTGCCAAGCTTAGTTGGAGAGCATATAAATTTCGTCCACGGCCCAGGCTGTCCAGTCTGTGTGATGCCAAAAAGCCGCATAGATGAGGCCTGTAAGCTAGCTAGCATGGAGAATGTGATCTTTTGCACGCTAGCTGATATGCTAAGAGTGCCTGGCTCAAAGACAAGCTTGCAAAAGCTTCGCGGCGAAGGACACGATATAAGGGCACTTTACACGCCACTTGATGCGCTAAATATCGCTAAGCAAAATCCAGACAAAAAGGTCATATTTTTTGCGATCGGATTTGAGACGACGACGCCGATGAGCGCAAATTTGGTTGAAAAAGTGGTGCAAGAGGGCATTAAAAATTTATATTTTCATATAAATCACGTAACCGTCCCAGCGCCAGTTAGAGCTATAATGAGCGATGAAAACGTAAGGATAGGCGCATTTTTGGGACCAAGTCACGTAAGCGTCATCACTGGAAGCAAAATTTACAAAGAGCTAGCTAGCGAATTTAAAAGACCCATCGCCATTAGCGGTTTTGAGCCGCTTGATATCATGGCAAGTGTGCTAAATTTAGTCCGTCAGCAAAACGCAGGCACTTATGAAGTCTATAACGAGTACGCAAGGGCGGTTAAAGAAGAGGGCAACCTTAAGGCAAAAGAGCTCATAGCTAAGTATTTTGAGCCGTGCGACTTTGTCTGGAGAGGCCTTGGCGAGATAGCGCAAAGCGGTATGAAGCTAAAAGACGAGTTTGCCTATCTTGACGCTAGAGTGCAGTTTGACTGCAGCGTAGAGAGCGCTGGCGAGAGCAAGGCTTGCATTTGTGGGCAAATTTTAAGAGGGCTAGCAAAGCCGACTGATTGTAAGGTCTTTGGCAAGGTCTGCAACCCGCAAAATCCGATAGGATCGTGCATGGTATCAAGCGAGGGCGCTTGTGCGGCATATTTTAAATACGCAAGAGTTGGTTAAGGAATTTAATGAAAAAGATAATGCTAAGCCACGGCGGCGGCGGCGAGGAGATGAACTCGCTTATAAACGAGACGATATTTAAAATTTTTGATAATGAAATTTTAAGGCAGAGCAACGACTCAGCGATACTAAATTTAAACGGCAAGATCGCATTTAGCTCCGATAGCTTTGTGGTAACTCCCATTTTTTTTAATGGCGGCGATATCGGCAAGATCGCAGCTTGCGGCACTATAAACGACCTAGCAATGGTTGGAGCAAGCGCAAAATACCTAAGCTGCTCGCTCATCATCGAAGAGGGGCTTAGTATAGAGGAGCTCGAGCGTGTGCTTGGCTCGCTTGCAAAAACTTGTAAAGATAGCGGCGTGAGCGTAGTTTGTGGCGATACGAAGGTCGTGCCAAAGGGCAAATGCGATAAAATTTTCATAAACACAGCAGGCATCGGCGAGATAGTTTGCGAAGGTGTGGAGCTTAAAAATTTAAAAGCAGGAGCAAAAATTCTCATCTCTGGAGATGTTGGCAGACACGGCGGTGTGGTGCTAGCAGCAAGAGAGGAATTTGAGCTTGGGCTTGATCTAAAAAGTGACTGCAAGAGCCTAAAAGAGGTTGTCTTAAAGCTATTTAGCGCTGGTATAAAGCCACAAACTATGCGTGATGCGACTAGAGGCGGACTAAGTGCGGTGCTAAACGAGTGGGCTAAATTTAGCAAATTTGACATCTTAGTTTTTGAAGAAAATATCAAGGTCGCAGACGAAGTGATGGGCGTTTGTGAGCTGTTTGGTTTTGAGCCTTATGAACTTGCAAATGAAGGTACTTTTGTGATGGCTGTTGATGAGAGCCAGGCTGAAGAGGCACTTAAAATTTTAAGAGAATTTGATAAAAACGCGATGATAATAGGCGAGGTAATGGAGGCCAAAAACGAGCGTGTCATCATAGAAAACGCCTATAAATCAAGAAGATTTCTCGAGCCGCCAAAGGGCGAGCTACTACCAAGGATCTGCTAATGCACGAGCTTAGTATCGTTCAAAATTTAGTCAGTCTTTGTGAGAAAAATGCCGCCAAAGAAAATGCCAAAGAGATAAGCAAGATCGAGATAAAAGTTGGTCGCTTAAGCGGAGTGGAGCCACACTATCTGGAGAGTGCCTTTGATGTTTATAAGGCTGGCACGATCTGTGAAAACGCCGAGCTTGTCATAAATTTACAAGGCATTGTGATTGAGTGTTTGGACTGTGGATTTGGCGGGGAGCTTAGCGAAAATGACTTTACTTGTCCAAAGTGCAAAAGTCAAAATTTAAAGGTTACTGACGGCGAGGATATGTATCTTATGCGCCTTGAGATGAAGTAAATTTTACGTATTATAATGCGTAAAATTTTATGAATTTAATGATTTTTATGGATAGTGTTAAATTTTTCTCAATCAAACGCCTAAAAAGCTATAAAAACGAGCAAGAGCATAAAAAGAACTTTTTGCTAGTACAGGCTGGCTTAAAAACTTGGTATTTTAGAAATTGCCACGAGAAATTTAGCTTTTAAGGCTTTAGTGGATAATAACAAGGTAGATATTTTAAGCTCTTTTGGCGGCTACTTCAAGCTAGATGATCTCTTTCGGACACTTTTTATGGTGGCATTAATATGCAGAGCTAAATATCCTACGCTAATATGTTGATACTTGAGCCAGCAAATAGTGCCAAGTGCGGACATAGCTACAGCTCTAAAAAATATCGTGCTTATCACGTTTGGGGACAAAAATTTACTAAAGCCACATAGCTCAAAGATAGCTTATTTTGGCGGGTATTCTTCTATTACAAAGACTATAAATCAGGCTAAATTTCATAGCTACATTATAAATTTAGCTAGATCGTAAAATTTAACGCCTTTGCACAAAAGCGCTTTAGTTTTTAAAAGAGCTGTAGATACTGCGAAAATCTAAATTTAACTACAAAACAAGCTTTTATTAAAATAAGGTCTTGCTGCAAAAATAACAAGCCCAGCACTTCATTTTAAAACTAAATACAAATCGAACTAAAAAGACTTTGGCAGGCATCGAACCATGAATGTTAGGTGATAATGATGTACTTTTTGTTTAGACGAAGTGTCAGTAAGACACACAAGCAAGTGGCGGACAGGCTCCGCCGTAAATTTTGTAAAAAGTCAGACTAAACAATATTTTTGCGTAGCACTTTACTCAAATATCAAAAATGGAGCTTGCAGGACATTTCTTATTATCTTTAGTGGTGAGAGCAGGGCGTCTTGCAAGATCTGCGTCGAGTACTCTGGCTTTTCGGTCGTGCCACGTATGGAGATGACGGTTGAGAGCGAGCGGTCTTTGCCAAGGATGATTTGGTTGATAAGTGGGATCTTGTCGATGATGCCGCTTGCGTCTTTTAGTATCTTTAGTTCAAGGTCGATGTTTATCTTTTTGCTCTTTAGATCGATCGTGCCGCGTCCGCCGATATCTGCGCTCGTGCCTATCATCTCTATGGCTAAAAACTCGATCACGTCACCCTTTCTAGTTAGTAAAATTTTGCCGTTTTTAACGGTAAAACCTTTGTCGTTAAAATCAGGCGTTTTAAAGCTAAGAAGCGACGGCACCGAGTTTAGAAAGCTTAAGAGCCTTTGATAAAAGATGTAGTCTTTTAGATAGGTGCCAAAAAATCTCACCTCAGCCTTGAAATTTTTAGAGCTCTCCCCAAGCATTTTTAGGCGAAATTTACCGCCCTCAAAGCTCTTGGTGCCTAAAAGACCATTGATAAACTCGCCGCTTATATCAGTTGCGTCTAAATTTATGCTTTTCTCATCGCTAAAATATCCAACTCTGCCTTGCTTTGCCAGTCCATTTAGCGAGGTGCTTTTGCCCTTTTTTTCGGCGCTAAAGCTAGTAAATGGCAAGGTTTTGTTTAAGTCCTTTAAGATGATGTCGCCATTTTTTGCAAAGAGCTCAAGTGGCGTGCTTTGCTCTTTTGTGCTGTTGTCATCAAGCACAAGCAAATTTAGGTCGTTACTCTTAACCTCTATGCCCTTTTCAGCGATATTTAAAGAGAGTTTTTTGCTTGCACTTTGCACCTTTACGCCAGCTTTTGAGACCGTGATCAAAAAGTCATCACTATCATATTTTGAGCCATTTTTGTCCGAAAACGGCAGGTCAAATTTAAGCCCTTTTGCCAAAAATTCAAGATTAACAAAGTCCTTGCTCTTTATGCTCACATCTTCAAAGCCAAGCACGCCATTTTGCTTTAAAAGTGGGGAGTTTTGCATGATGAAGTTGCTATTTTTTGTAGCTATCGTGCTCTCATCGCCAAAGCTTAAATTTATCCAAAAAGGCTCAATGCTAAGCGTTGTCTCACTTGGCTTGCTAAAGTCAAGAATTGCAGTAAATGGCTCATTTTTAAAGGCTAAAATTTCATCATTTTTCTCTTTTAGATCAAAGCTCTCTATGACGCCTTTTATCTCACCGGTGCTTTTTTGTAAATTTATATTGGCTTTTGCATTTGCCCTGAAAAAGTCAAGCCCAAAGCCGCTTGCATCGATGTTTAGAGCAGAAGTATTTACAAGTTTTACAAGGGCGCTTTTAGCGTTAAATTTACTCCCAGCGATATCTAAAACTGCGTCGCTTATCTTAAAATCGCCATTTGCGATGACACTTTTTTCGTCAAAATTTTCTAAGCTTTTCTCATCAAGTTTTATCAAAATTTTTAGGCTAGCGTCCATTTTTCCGCTTAGTTGCCTTACTGGCACGTTGATTTTATAAGCTCTTAGTATCTCATTTATCGCCTCATCGTAAATGGAATTTGTCTTTATAAAAAGCTCTAAATTTGCACTCTTTTCATCAAAGATATTATTTATCGCGACATTTGAGCCATCAAGCTTTTTGCCCTTATAAACTGGAGCCGTTAGGTCAAATTTAAGCTTTGAGTTATTAAGCGTGATATTTGCCTCAGCGACATTTACGGCTGGCAAGCCTTTATCAAATTTAACAAGTAAATTTTTGGCATTTGCAGTTGCATTTAGATCGTTTAAGAAAAGATCATTTTCTTTAAGGTCAGCCTTGCCGTTTATCTCATTTAGATGATAGTCGTCAGCCACGATGTAGCCATATATCCAGTTTTTAACCTCGCTGTTTAGATGTATGCGGCTATCAAGCTCAGCGATGAAGTCCTTGATACTGCCAGCATTTACGTCATAGGCTTTGTAGGTTAAAAGCGTATCTTTTAAGGCAAAGCTAAGCTTGCCATTTAGCTCGTGCGAGGTGAAATTTCCATCAAATTTATAATCATCATTGTCAAAATTTGCACTGCCTTCGCCGCTAATGCTTACGTTAAAATCTTTAAGGCTTAAATTTCTTACTATGAAGCGATCAACACCATTTTGTTGCTCGTTTTGAAATTTGATATCTATGTTTAGATAAGGGCTATCGACGAAAAATATATCATCTAAAAATAAAACTTTGATCTTAAAATCATCGCCGATTTGCACGCTCTCAAGCGAAATTTCTTGAAAAAATGTGTCAAGATAATCAACACCCTGACTAAGGTTTAAAAGCTGCTTGTCGCTGGTTTTTTGCTCTGCGTTTTGTTTAAATTTAGGTAGCTTGATCTGCTTTGCTCTTACAATTATTTTTTTATCTAACTTTATATATAATTGCTCCAATTTTACGCCGTAAAACTCGAAATCGTTAATTTTTATGCCGTATTTTAAAAGCAAAAGAAGCGAAAGAATCAAAATGATAAAAAATTTTATAAAAAAGCCGTATCTGGATATTTTCTTTGATATCGTACTCATCGTTGTCCTAAGCGTATTTGTCTATTTGGCACGCCCCATAAACACGAGCAAGGTCGTCTTTGTGCCAAAGGGAAGTGTGGGCGAAATTATATCTTATTTAGCTAATCGCAACTTTAACTTAAGCGCGATCGACAAGTACGCCATGCGCTTTATCGGTTCGCCTCAGTCAGGCTGGATCGAGATAGGCAAAGATAAAATTTCAAGGGTTGATTTTTTAAAAAAACTTGCCAAGGCAAAGGCAGCGATGACCGAGATCACGCTCATTCCAGGTGAGACTACGATAGTTTTTTTAAATCAAATCGCTGCCCAGCTAGGACTTGACGGAGCTAAACTAAATAGCGAGTATAACGCCATTGCTCCAGTTAGTGACGGCTTTTTGATGCCAAATACTTATAAAATTCCAGTTGGCATCAGCGAAAGACATCTAGCCTATTACCTTGTAAATTCATCTAAAAAGGCGCAAAGCGAGATCAGCAGGAAAATTTTTGGTGAATACAACGAGAAAAAGTGGTTTAAAATTTTAACCATCGCCTCGATCATCCAAAAAGAGGCCGCAAATGACGCTGAGATGCCTCTTGTCGCCTCCGTCATCTACAACCGCCTAGATAAGGGCATGAGACTGCAGATGGACGGCACGCTAAATTATGGCATCTACTCGCACGATGTGATCACGGCTGAGCGTATAAGAAGCGACATGAGCGAGTTTAACACCTATCTAAACGACGGCATCCCGCCAAGTCCAGTCTGCTCGGTCTCAATAAGTGCGATAAAAGCAGCGATAAACCCTGCAAAGAGCGATTATTTATACTTTGTGCTTGATAAAAAGGCGAAAAAACACATTTTTTCAAAAACCTTAAGCGAGCACAATCAAAATATCGCAAAATAGGGCTAGAATACAACTAGCTTTAATAAAAAACGTGATAAATTTCAAAAAATCAAAAGGGCTAAAATGAGTGACATTATCTGGACTAAAACCGACGAAGCACCGCTTTTTGCAAGCTACTCTCTCTTTCCTATCGTTAAGAGCTTTTTATCCCGCGCTGGCATTAGTATAACTAGGGCTGATATCAGCTTGGCAGGGCGAATTTTATCTCTTTTTAGCAAAGAGCTTGGGCTAAATAAGACCGATGAGCTAGAGCTTTTGGGTGAGCTAACCGCGCACAAAGAGGCAAATATCATAAAACTGCCAAACATCTCAGCCACGCTCGTTCAGCTAAAAACGGCGATTGAGGAGCTAAGAAACAAAGGCATAAATGTGCCATTTTATCCAGACGAGATCATCACAGACTACGACGAAGAGGTCGCTAAAAAATACCAAAAAGTGCTAGGAAGCGCGGTAAATCCAGTGCTAAGACAAGGAAACTCAGACAGAAGAGTCTTGCCTCCGGTTAAAGAATTTGCCAAAAAGCACCCACATAGCAACGGTAACTGGGACAAGGCAAATAAAACTAAAATTTGTTACATGCAAAAAGGCGATTTTTATGAAAATGAGCACTCAATCATCGCAGAAAAAGATGAGAAATTTTATATAAATTTCATAAGCAAAGATGGTAAAAAAGAGCTTTTAAAAGAGCTTGCTGTCCAAAGTGGCGAGATCGTAGATGCTACTTTCTTAAGCGTAGATGAGCTAGATAAATTTTATGAAAGCTGCTTTGAGACGGCGCTAAAAGAGAATTTGACCCTTAGCCTTCATCTAAAATGTACGATGATGAAGGTTAGTGACCCAGTCATCTTTGCACATGCGATAAAGAGCTATTTTAAAGAGGTTTTTGAGCTATTTGGTGAGGATTTTAAGGCTCACGGAGTAGAAGCAAAAAACGGCTTAAAAGATATGTTTTCTAAAATTTCAACTCTTAAAAATAAAGATGAAATTTTGGCTAAATTTGATGAAATTTTAAGCAAAAAAGCAAAAATTTGGGCATTAAATGAAAATGCCAGCAACTTTGACGTGCCAAATGACGTCATCATCGACGCCTCAGTGCCAGCGCTCATTAGAAACTCTGGCAAGGTAAAAGACAGAAGTGGCGAGCTAAATTTCTCTCTTTGTATGATCCCAGATAGGACTTATGCTAGGGTTTATGAGGCCTGCGTGGCGGACTTTAAGGAGCATGGCGCGCTTGATGTGAGCAAGATCGGCAGCGTGGCAAACGTGGGGCTAATGGCTAAAAAGGCCGAGGAGTACGGCAGCCACGATAAGACCTTCATCGCAAAAGAGGACGGAGAATTTGTTGTTTGTAACGAAGCTGGCAAGAGCGTCTTTAAATTTAGCGTCAAAAGTGGCGACATTTTTAGGATGACGCAGGCAAAAGAAGATGCGATAAATACGTGGTTTGAGCTTGCTTTAAAAAGAGGCGAAATTTCAAAAGATGAGCTTATATTTTGGCTAGATAGCAGCCGTGCTCACGATAGAAATTTGATAGCTAAATTTGAAAAATTTAGAGACAAATTTACTAATGCTGGCGTGAAATTTGAAATTTTAAACTACGAGCAAGCAACTAAAAGATCGCTTGAAGCAATAAGAGCTGGCAAAAACGTCATAGGCGTCACTGGCAACGTTTTAAGAGACTATCTAACCGATCTTTTCCCGATATTTGAACTAGGTGGCAGCTCAAAAATGCTCTCAGTTGTGCCACTACTTGCTGGTGGAGCGATGTTTGAGACTGGTGCTGGCGGGACGGCTCCGACGCTTGTAAAAGAGCTAAAAGAGAGAAATCACCTGCTTTGGGACAGCTTAGGCGAGTTTTTGGCGCTTAGTGCTTCGCTTGAACATTTAGCATTTTTTAGGCAAAAAAAAGAGGCAAAAGAGCTAAGTGATGCGCTAAATAGAGCCGTTGCTAGCTATTTGGACGAAAACAAAACGCCAAACGCCACTCTTGATACCAGAGAGTCACACTTTTATCTGGCGCTATTTTGGGCGAGAGAGATGGCGAAAAGTGGTGGGATTTTAAGCAAAATTTTTGAAAATTTAGCAGATGAGCTAGAGAAAAACGAGAGCGAAATTCTAGAGCAGATCAGAGAAAAAGATGGTGCAAGCGTGGAATTTGGCGGATACTACGTGCTAGATGAGGCAAGAGCAAATGAGGTCATGAGACCAAGTGAAATTTTAAATCAAATAATAGGATAAGAGATGAAAATAAGTGTAGTTGGAGCTGGAAACGTCGGTGCTAGCATAGCTTATGCGCTTTGCATGAGAGAGCTTTGCGATGAGATCGCGCTTGTAGATATATTTGGCGATGTGGCGCGCGCAAAAGCGATCGATCTAGCGCAGTCAAGCTGCGTCTTTAACGCTAAAACTAGCGTTTGTGGTGGCGATGATTTTGTACTCATTGAAGGCAGCGACATTGTTATTGTAACTGCTGGAAGCCCAAGAAAAGAGGGTCAAACTAGAGAGGACTTGCTACTTAAAAATGCCGTTGTCGTAAAGCAAACAGCGCAAAAGATAGCTGAATTTGCCAAAAACGCAGTGATAATAGTCGTCACAAATCCGCTTGATGTGATGGTCTGGACGGCTCATAAATTTAGCGGTTTTAGCAAAAACAAAGTGATCGGCATGGCTGGCGAGCTAGATAGCGCAAGGTGCAGATATGAGCTAGCGCTTTTAAAAGATAAGGACGCTAGCAAGCTAAGAGCAAAGATCGTCGGCGCTCACAATGACGAGATGATCGTTTCAGCTAGCAATATCAGTGAAAATTTAAATGAAAATGAGCTAAAAGCGCTCAAAAAAGAGACAAGCACCGGTGGCGCAAAGATCGTTAAACTGCTTGGCACTTCAGCTTACTACGCACCAGCGGCTGCAGCTGTGAAGATGTGCGAGATGATCATCGGCAAGAGCGATGAGATAATAAGCGCTAGCGTGCTAATAGACGATGAGCTAAGTTGTGGCAGGCTAGTAAGGCTCGGACGTGATGGCTTGAAAGAAATTTTAGAGCTAAATTTAGATGAAGACGAGCAAGAGCAACTAAACAAAAGTGAAGCTGAAATTAGAAAAAATATCAAATTTTTAAAAGAAAACTTAGAGTAGGAAGATATATGATCGTAAAAGAAAATGTCCCAGTTTGGGTCGATGAGAGCAGGTGTAAGGCCTGTGATGTCTGCGTGAGTTACTGCCCAGCAGGCGTGCTAGGTATGAGGCTTGAGCCAAAGGCGGTGCTTGGCAAGATGATAGAGGTGGTCTATGCTGATTCATGCATAGGATGCCGTGACTGCGAGCTTCATTGTCCTGATTTTGCCATTTATGTGGCTGATAAAGGCTTTAAATTTGCAAAGCTAACGCCTGAGAGCAAAGAGCGAGCTGCGGCCGTAAAGGCAAATAAATTTGCAAAACTTGGAGAGAGCGCATGAGAGAGGTAGTATCAACTGGAAATGCCCTAGTAGCAAGGGCTGCGGTCGAGTGCGGCTGTAACTTCTTTGGCGGATATCCTATCACTCCAAGCAGTGAGATCGCCCATGAGCTAAGCGTGCTTTTGCCAAAACATGGCGGCACTTTTATACAAATGGAAGATGAGATAGCTGGGATTTCCGTAGCTCTTGGTGCAAGTGCGAGCGGTGCTAAGGCGATGACTGCTAGCTCTGGTCCTGGGATTTCACTAAAGGCTGAGCAAATAGGCCTTGGCTTTATCGCTGAGATACCGCTCGTCATAGTAAATGTCATGCGCGGTGGCCCTTCAACTGGCCTACCAACCCGCGTCGCACAAGGCGATATCTTGCAGGCTAAAAACCCAACTCACGGCGATGTAAATATGATAGTGCTAGCGCCTAGTAGCCTAGAGGAGTG
Organism: Campylobacter concisus; assembly: GCF_003048985.1. Classification (GTDB taxonomy): domain Bacteria; phylum Campylobacterota; class Campylobacteria; order Campylobacterales; family Campylobacteraceae; genus Campylobacter_A; species Campylobacter_A concisus_AY. Next base: position 261,602 of record NZ_PIRS01000001.1, on the reverse strand, counting down.
CTATACGCAGACAGTTCGCGCATTTAACCTCGCAGCTAGGTTTATGACGCCAGTTATGCTGCTACTTGATGAGACGATAGGTCACATGCAAGCAAGAGTTAGTTTGCCTGAGATTAGCGAGCTAGAAATTTATAAAAGAAGAGAATTTAGCGGCGAGCCAAAAGAGTATAAGCCATACGAGGCCGCGCACGACGAGCCAGCCACGCTAAATCCTTTCTTTAAAGGCTATCACTACCATATAACTGGTCTTCATCACGGCGCTACTGGCTTTCCAACAGAAGATGGCAAGATCGTTGAATACTCGATGAATAGGCTATTTGATAAGATAAATTTACACACTGATGAGTGCGAGAAATTTGAAGAGTTTATGCTTGATGACGCTGAAATTTGCATCATCGCCTTTGGTAGTGTGGCTCTCTCAGCCAAGCAAGCGATATTAAATTTACGTGAAAAAGGGCTAAAAGTAGGGCTATTTAAGCCACTCACACTTTTCCCAGCTCCAGCTAAAAAACTAAAAGAGATATCAAATAAATTTAAGAAAATTTTGGTCTGTGAGCTAAATTTAGGCCAGTATAGCGGTGAAATTTCAAAGATCATCTTAAGAGATGACTTTGCAAAACTGCTAAAAGCAAACGGCAGACCGATAAGCCCAAGCGAGATCGAGGCGAAGATAGGAGAAATTTATGGCTTTTAATTACGATAAATATTTACGAACAGATAAAATGCCTACTCTTTGGTGCTGGGGCTGCGGCGACGGCGTCATACTAAAGGCGCTCATCCGCGCTATCGACACCATGGGTTGGGACATGAACGATGTTTGCGTGGTCTCAGGCATAGGCTGCTCTGGCCGCTTTAGCGGATATCTTGACTGCAACACCATCCACACAACTCACGGCAGAGCCGTAGCATATGCTACTGGCGTAAAGATGGCAAACCCAGACAAGCACGTCATCGTGGTAACTGGCGACGGCGACGGGCTAGCGATCGGAGGCAACCACACGATACACGGATGCCGCCGAAATATCGGGCTAAATCACATCTTAATCAACAACTTCATCTACGCGCTAACCAACTCGCAAACCAGTCCAACCACGCCAAAGGGCATGTGGACGGTCACAGCGCAGTATGGCAACATCGATCCTAGCTTTGACGCCTGTAAGCTCGCAACTGCCGCAGGTGCTAGCTTTGTCGCACGTGGTAGCGTCATCGAGCCAGAGAAGCTTACAAAGCTCTTTGTAGAGGGCTTTAGCCACGATGGATACAGCTTTTTTGATGTATTTTCAAACTGCCATATAAATTTAGGCCGCAAGAACAAAATGGGCGAGGCGGTGAAAAATTTAGAGTGGATAAAGGGCCGCACGACGAGCAAGGTCAAATTTGACATGTTAAACGACGAGGAGAAAAAGGGCATTTTCCCACTTGGCGTGCTTCACAAAGATGAAGAAAAGATCGAATACACCAAAGCTTACGACAAGGTAAGAAAGGCTGCTATGAGCAATGAAGCGATAAATTTTGAGGAGCTAGCATGAAGTCACAATTAAGATTTGTCGGCGTTGGCGGACAGGGCGTCATACTAGCAGGCGAGATCCTCTCAGCCGCCAAGATAAAAGCAGGTGGATATGGCGTCAAGGCCTCTACCTACACATCTCAGGTGCGTGGCGGTCCAACGAAGGTCGATATCATACTTGATGAGAAAGAAATTTTATACCCTTATGCAAACGAGGGCGAGATAGACTTCATGCTTGCCACTGCGCAGATAAGCTACAACGCCTTTAAAAGCGGCGTGAAAGAGGGCGGTGCGATCGTTGTCGAGCCAAATTTGGTAAAAGTGAGCGATGAGGATAAAAAGCGCTGGAAAATTTATGAAATCCCTATCATCTCTATCGCAAAAGACGAGGTCGGAAACGTCATCACTCAAAGCGTCGTGGCCCTTGGCGTAGCAGTGGCGATGAGTAGGTGCATGGATGAAAATTTAGTGCGTGAAGAGATGCTAGCAAGCGTGCCAGCTAAGGTCAAAGAGGCAAACGCAAAAGCTTACGAGCTAGGCCTAAAATACGCAAAAGAGCTTTTAAAATAAATTTTTGGCTAAATTTAAATTTAGCCAAAACCTCCCAAAATGGATCAGATAAAACTAGAAAATTTCCGCAAAGAATATGGCTTTGAGATGCCGATCGTTAGGAGCTTGCCGGCTGGTGAGTGCTTAAAGATAAGAGAAAATTTACTTCATAAATTTAGCCTAGATGATATAGATGAGTTTTTTAAGATAGATAAATTTAGCAAGCTTGATGACTTTAATGCGGACGAAGAAAATTTTGATCTAAATGCTCTTTTTAACGAACTTAACGTCGCCACACCAAATGAAATTTGCATAAATTTTAATAAATTTGAGAGCATTGATATTTTGCATTTTGATGACCTTTCTAAATTTTTTAGCGATATCTGGTATCCGTCACTTGATGATATTGAGATATTTGATATAAATTTAAGCTTTATTATTTCAGTCAGACACTACGGGGCTATCTATTATTTTACTTTCTAGCTATCAAAAATTTACAAATTTATATGATTTTTGATAATCATACGATTTTTATCTCATTTAAATTTATTAGTTTTACTTATTTATTTAGTTTTAAGAAATATCCTCAAAGATACGTAAAATTGGCTATTTTATAACATTTTATCTATTTTCATTAATATATTGCTAGATAATATTATTTTCATCTTTATCAAAATAATCAATTTATAAGTAGTAGCTACAAATACGATAAAATGGTCTTTGGCTAAGTGATTTTAGCTATCAAATCTCACTATACAACCTAAAATAAATTCTTATGTTTCTTTTAAGTAAATTTTATGTAAAGTTTCATCATTAATTTTTTTATTAATATAGTTGTTTTAAAAAATATTAAGAAATGAACTGGCGGTGCGTTTTTTGACGCTAATAAACTTATTAAAATAGGAAGTTATCAATGAGTGAAAAATTTACCAGAAGAGAATTTCTACAAAGCGCCTGTATCAGCGTAGGTGCGCTAGCTACAACAGCTGGTGCGACCAATGTTTTTGCTGGCGAGTTGCCAAAGGGCAATGAAAATGGCTTGCCATCTGTTGATGTGCTAATAATCGGCTCTGGCGGTGCTGGACTTCGTGCGGCAACAGCCGTTCGCAAACAAAACCCAAATTTAACAGTCGTAGTTGCCACAAAGATGATGCCATCACGTAACGCGACATGTATGGCAGAGGGCGGTATAAACGGCGTTACTGACTTTAGCAATGGCGACAGCTTCAAGCTTCACGCCTACGACACCGTAAAAGGTGCGGCTTATCTTGCTGATCAAGATGCAGTTGTGAAATTTTGCGAGGCAGCAGGCGCAGTTATCCACGAACTAGACTACAACGGCATGCTCTTTTCTCGTAAAGATAATGGCGACGTGGCATTTCGTTTTATGGGTGGCGCTAGCAAAAAACGCTGTAACTACGCAGCCGATAAAACTGGCCACGTTTTGATGCACACCTGTCTTGATGACGCTATCACAGCTGGCGTTAAATTTCTAATGGATCATGAGCTACTTGAGATCGGTCTTGAAGATGGTAAAGTAGAGGGCGTCGTGCTTCGCAACATCCAAGATGGTCAAATTTATCCAGTTCTTTGCAGGTCACTTGTCATCGCAACTGGCGGATACACTAGAATTTTCTATAACCGCACTTCAGTTCCATTTATAGCAACAGGCGATGGTATCGCTGCTGCGCTTAAAGTAGGTCTTGGTTTTGAAGACCCTGAGATGCTTCAGTTTCACCCAACCGGCGTTCAAAATGGTGGCACACTAATCACAGAAGCTGCTCGTGGTGAGGGTGGTTACTTGTTAAACAACAAGGGCGAGCGCTTTATGAAAAACTATCACGAAAAAATGGAACTAGCTCCTCGTGACGTCGTCGCTCGTGCTATCGAGACAGAAATTCGCGAAGGTAGAGGCTTTGGCGAGGGTATGAGCGCTTATGTACTTTGTGACGTTCGCCACCTTGGCAAAGATACTATTATGAAAAAGCTTCCAAAAATTCGCCACACAGCGATGCTTTTCCAAGACATCGACCTTATCGAGCAACCAGTGCCTATCCGCCCAACAGCTCACTACTCAATGGGTGGTATAGAGGTAGCTAAATTTGATGATATGAGCACAAAAATCCATGGAATTTACGTAGGTGGTGAGGCTTCATGCGTATCTATCCACGGTGCAAACCGCCTTGGTGGTAACAGCCTAACTGACGCAGTTGTAACTGGCGATCTAGCTGGCAAAGGCGCTGGTGCTTACGCTCAAAATGCAAAATTTGCAAGCGGCAAAAAGACTTCTGAGCTAGCAAAAATGTGGCAAGATAAATTTAAATCTATCGCAACAGGCGAGGGTGGCGTAAATGATATGTACGCACTTCGTGAAGAGCTTGGTAAAAACAACTGGGATCTAATGGGTATCTTTAGAACTGGTGCAAAACTTGATCAACTCTCTAAAAACCTAGAAGCCATCCAAGCAAAATATGACACCCTTAAAGTGCCAAATCAAAACCCAGTCATGAACACAGCATTTACCGACTATGTCGAGCTTGGCAACCTTATACTTCTTTCTCGTGCAGCATGTCTTGCAGCGCAAAATCGTCTTGAGAGCCGTGGCGCTCACACAAGAGAGGACTATCCAAAAAGAGATGATGTAAATTTCTTAAAACACAGCATAGTCACACTAAAAGACGGCAAGCTTGAACTTAGCTACAAAGACGTTGTGACAGGCATATTTTCACTTGACGGCAAGAAGCCAGAGTAAGGAGCTAGGATGAAAATTATTATCGACCGTTTTGACGGAACTAAAAAATATGAATCAACTTATGAGCTAACAAATGAAGAGATCAAAGGCAAAACTCTTTTAACAGTGCTTTTTGACATCAAACAAAAAAAGGATGCGACGTTAAATTTCACAGCATCTTGTCGCTCAGCGATATGCGGTGCGTGCGCTGTTAGAGTAAATGGTCACTCATATCTAGCTTGCGATACAAAGATGAACGAGCTTTTGGCTGAGTTTGGCAACCCAGATACTATTAGAATTTCACCACTTGGAAATTTCAAGGTTATCTCAGACCTTATAGTGGATTGGGAGCTAAGTATCGAAAATTTACGCAAGATCAAACCAAGCATCACTGCTAAGCCAGAATTTAGCGCTGCAAAAGGCTGTAAGCAAAGCCAAAAAGAGTACGACAAAGTCGCACTTGAATGGGACTGCATACTTTGCGGTGCATGCGCTAGCGAGTGTAATAAACTTGAAGCAGACGCGAGTGATTATATGGAGCCGTTTGTATTTGTACATGCTTATAGGTCTGCATTTGACTCACGTAGCAAAGATCCTATGCCACACCTAAAACCAGCTATCGACAACGGACTTTGGATGTGTGTAAAATGCCAAGAGTGTGCTGATCGCTGTCCAAAAGGCATAAGCGCATGCGCTGACATAACTGATCTTCGTATCATGGCTATACAAAAAGGCTTTAATGAGGGCATGGGACCAGATCACGCTGAGGCGTTCTTAACTGATCTAGTTGATGGCTCAGGCAGACTAAATGAGGTTAGACTTGCACTTCGCTCAGAAGGCGTTATCAAAAATATGGGCAAAATGGATATCGCGGCAAACTTAATGCTTGCTGGCAAGATGAATCCGCTTCATGTGTTTGGCGAAGAAGACATAGAAGGTCATGACGATCTAGTAAAAATGATAAATGCGGCTCGCAAAGCTGCTAGTAAGGAGTAATTATGCAAAATGAATTCGCTTTTTTCCCAGGATGCGTACTCACTCAAGCAGCTAAAGAGGCTAAGATGTCGCTTGAGGCCATCGCTCCAGTGCTTGGCTGGAAGCTTCACGAGATAAAGGGCTGGAGCTGCTGTGGTGCTCAACAAGCACAAGACGTAGATCCTATGGCTGCGCTTGTGGCAAATGCTAGAAATATAGCGCTTGCAGAGCAGATGAATATGCCGATGCTTACGACATGCTCAACTTGTATGCTAACTCTAACAAGAGCTAAAAGCACACTTGATAAGGGCGCAAAAGATCGTATCAATACATTTTTAGCTGAAGGCAATATGAAATATAATGGTACATCAGAGGTAACAAGCCTTCTTTGGGAGCTTTACCAAAATGTCGATACGCTAAGAGCAAAGGTTGTTAAACCACTTAGCGGTCTAAAAGTAGCTCTATTTTACGGCTGCCATAGCCTAAGACCTGAAAAAGATCTACACAACAGAGAAAGCTCAGTAAATCCAAAGAGCTTTGAAACTGTTGTAAGCGCACTTGGTGCTACTATCGTGCCATTTGAGAAAAGACTTGACTGCTGCGGCTTCCACGCTAGCTATCCAGCTGGAAAATCAGTAAGAAAAATGTCAAGCCAGATCGTAAATAACGCTGATCAAAATGGCGCAGACGTAGTTGTAACTCCGTGCCCACTTTGCCAAATGCAACTTGATATCTATCAAGAGAGATATCAAGATGAGAACCACTCAGATGTTAGAAAACCTATCATCCACCTCTCTCAACTTGTAGGTCTTGCACTTGGTCTATCTGTCGAAGAGCTAGGTCTTGATCTAAATATCATCGACGCTAGCAAGATAGCGTAAATTTAAATTTGTGTGAGCTTTGGCTCACACTCTACTTTAACGCCAAAATCAAATTTACTTATTTTTAAAATTTCTACTATAATTTGTAAAATTAATACCAAGGATAAAAATGGCTATACCAAAATTTGGCAATAATATTGCTGCAATGATCAGTAAATTTCAAGATGATGCAATGGCATATGCAAGAAAAGGTGATCTAAAAAAAGCAGTTGCAACTGCACAAAAAGCTTACAATATCGCACCACAAAATTTAAAAACTCTTGAAATTTTAAATGCTGCACTTATAAGGTTATTTGACTTTGACAAAGCCATAGAATTTGGACTAAAAACTATTAAGTTAAACCAAAATAATTTAAATGCATGTGATACTTTGGCTCATGCATATGGATATAAAGGTGATTGGCAAAAATGTGGAGAATTTGGAAAACGTGCCCTTGAGATAAGAGATGCAATGGTAATGACCTCACTAGGAGGCAAATTGCCTACATTACCGCAAGTAAAAGATGAGTCAAATCGCACAAAAAATATCATTTCTTTTACACTTTTTGGCTCAAGCCCATATTACTGCGAAACAGCTATCTTAAATGCACAATTAGTAAGAGAAATTTATCCAGAAAATTGGGTTTGTCGTTTTTACATTGATGAGAGCGTGCCAGAAACGATAGTTAAAAGATTAAAAGAGCAGGGTAGCGAGATAGTTGTGGCTGATGATGAGATGAAGAAATTTCCAAAAATATTGTGGAGGTTTTTAGCAGCAGATGACAAAAATGCTAAATTTGTTGTCTTTCGTGATGCTGATAGCGTGATATCTGAGCGCGAAGCATGGTGTGTAAATGAGTGGCAGCAAAGCGATAAGTTATTTCACATAATTCGTGACGGCTCATCTCATACCGAACTTATCCTTGCTGGCACATGGGGTATGAGAGCTGGTTTGCTTAATATGAAAGATTTAATGACTGATTATTTTAAATACGCAAAAATAGACGGAAGATATGATGATCAATTTTTTCTTAGAGGCAAAATTTGGCCTTATGCAAGACAAAGTGTGCTAACGCATGATAGAATTTTTGGTTTTATGGATGCTAAAGAGATAGCGCCACATCTTTTTTTTGATTATGCCATTACGCATATAGGATGCTGTGAAGGCAACGCCACTATAAATGTAAATGCACCTGCAGGTGTTAAGGATGCAAGCCGTGTCAAATGGCAGTTATTTAGTAGAATTTCTCCAAAATTAGATAAAAATTTAAATATAGTTGATAGCGGTAATGAACGTTTTATTTGCGAGTATGAAGCCGTTGTGAAGAACGCTAAGATAGAAATTTTCTTACCAAGACGCTATGCGTATGGCTTTTCAAATGGATTAAGTCGCATTAATATTGATGTGATTTAGTTTTATAAATTTAATTTTAAGTTTTAAAAAGCCCAAATTTCTTTGGGCTTACAAATTTTATATAGCTTTTATCATCACTTTTGTTAGAAGTTCTGAAAATTTAGCTGGATTTTCTAGGCTCATGCCCTCATTTAGCCTTGCCATATCAAGAAGCAAAGGCGCTATATCATAAACCATCGCCTCGTTTTTTTCAAGTTTGGCAAAAATTTCATGATCAGCATTTATCTCCAAGATCGGCTTAACTTTTGGAGCATTTGCGCCTTGTCCCATCTGTTTTAACATCTCTTGCATAGCGTAATCAGGGTCGTTTTTGTCATATATTAGCACCGCAGCCGAGCTTGAGAGCCTTGAGCTTAGCCTAACATCTTTAACCTCGTCTTTTAGGATCTCTTTCATCTTAACAAGAGTGTTTGCAACCTTGCTCTCATCGACCTTCTCATCGCTCTTGATCTCGTCATTTATATCAGCGTGTGAGACTGATTTTAGAGGTGTTTTATCAAATTCATTTACCATTGACATGACGATCGTATCGATCTCTTCATCCATTATTAACACTTCGATGTCGTTTTTCTTAAAGCTCTCAAGAAGCGGCGAATTTCTTAGCATATTTTCGTTGTTGCCGCTAATGTAATAGATCGACTTTTGATCCTCTTTCATCGCCTCTTTGTACTCTTTTAGGCTGATAAGTCCGTCTCTTTTTGAGCTTTTAAATAGGCAAATGTCTAAAATCTGCTCTTTTTCAGCATTAAAGCCGTAAAGTCCCTCTTTTAAAACCTTGCCAAATAGTTTGTAAAATTTTATGTATTTATCGCGGTCGTTATCTTTTACTTTTGCAAGCTCACTTAAAATTTTCTTCACGCTCTGCTCTTTAACGCTTCGCATGATCGCATTTTCTTGTAAAATTTCGCGGCTAACGTTTAGCGGCAAATCCTCAACGTCGATCACACCTTTGATAAATCTTAAATACGTCGGCAAAAGCTCTTTTGCATCGTCAGTTATAAAAACCCTCTTCACATAGAGCTTCACGCCACTTTGATAATCAACCCTAAAGAGGTCAAACGGCTCAGTGCTTGGCACATAAAATAGCGTCGAGTACTCGATCTTGCCCTCAGCCTTTGTGTGGATATAAAGTAGCGGGTCGCTGCTGTCGTGTGAAATTTGCTTATAAAAGTCGTTGTAGTCTTGCTCTTTTAAGCTGGCTTTATTTAGTCTCCAAAGTGCATTTGCCTTGTTTATCTGCTCGTTTTTGGTCTCATAAGTACCTTCTTTTTCGCCTTCTTTTGGTGCGACATAGCTCTCTTTATCCATAAAAATAGGGTAAGGGATGTGGTTTGAATATTTTTTAACTATCTCTTCGATACGCCAAGAATTTGCAAATTCATCGTCGTTTAAATGGAGGATTATATCCGTGCCAAATCCATCTTTTTGGGCATCTTCAATCTCGTAGCTTTTTGCATCAGATGTCCATTTATAGGCCTTCTCACTTAGTGCTCGTTTGCTTATGACTTCGATCTTGTTTGCCACCATAAATGCTGAGTAAAAGCCCACTCCAAACTGGCCGATCAGCGAGCTATCTTTTTTGGCATCGCCGCTTAAGCTTTGCATAAAACCTTTTGTGCCACTTCTTGCTATCGTGCCTAAATTTGCGATAAGCTCGTCTTTATCCATGCCGATACCGTTGTCGCTGATGGTTAAAGTTTTAGCTTTTTCATCTACTTTGATGTCGATCCTTGGAGTATAGCTTAAGCTTTTATATTTTTCATCGGTCAAGCACAGGTAGTTTAGCTTGTCAAGTGCGTCGTTTGAGTTTGATATGAGCTCTCTTAAAAATATCTCTTTGTTTGAGTAAAGAGAGTGGATCATCAAATTTAAAAGATCATTGACCTCGGTCTGAAATTCAAATTTATCTGCCATTTTCTTTTCCTTGTTTTAAAATTTTTGGCAGATTATAGCATAAAGTGATAAAAATATACTTAACCTTGATAGCATTACTATCAAGTTTTTTAACTTTATTTTTTAAAATTTGTGTTATAAAAGTAATAATTATAAATATAAAATTAATGTAAATTTAAAAAATATTATTAAATATGCGTTTTTCTACATTTTTTCATTTAAAATAGGAGTATAATTAAGATGAAAAATTAATAGCATGGAGGGATGAGATGAATTTGCGTAGCATCTTAGTCAAGGTCTCAGCGATCATCGCTTTAGTTCTTGCCATTTGCATGGCTTGCTTTGTATTTTTTATATCACATGTCTTAGAGCGTGAGATAAAGGATGGAGTTGTAACTACAGTTAAACAAAACGTTGCGCTTGCGATGGATACAGTTGAGCTATTTGATGAAGATAACGAAGATAATGCAAAACTATATATGCATGTCCTAAAAGAAGCTTTAGGCAATATAAGAGCCACTAGCCAAACCATAAAAACAGAAAATGACGATGCTTTAGAGCTTATCTCGGATAAAATGGGCGTGTTAAATAACAACCACGAGATATCTGATAAGATCAAAAAGCTAACAAACGGTGGCATCCCAACCATCTTTGCAAAATCAGGCAATGAATTTGCTGCTGTATCTACCTCACTTTTACTAGATGATGGCAGTAGAGCACTTGGTATGCTAAACAAAACAATATATCCAAAGATGATGAACAAAGAAACATATGTGGGTGCTTTAAATATTTTTGGTAGAAACTATATGTGTGTTTATGAGCCAGTCGTTCAAAACGGCGAGGTTGTAGCGGTTTTATTTATAGGTTACGACTTCACTGAAGGTCTAGAGGATCTTGAAAAAACAATGGCACAAATGAAGTTAGGCGAGCATGGGTATTTCTCTATCTACAACACAAAAACTAATAAATTTGAGATCCACCCAACTCAAGCTGGTAAAGAGCTAAGCAGTGATGTTAAAGCTGCTATGGAAAAAATAGCGAAACAAAAAGAAGGTGTTGAATTCGCTAATACTGGTGGTGTTGAACGAATAGTTGCTTTTGAGCCATTTGATAAGCTAAACTGGATAGTGCTTGGCTCAGCTGTTACTGATGACTTTTTAACACCTCTAAAAGTGGTTAGTAAAAACTTCATCATAGCAAGCATTATAGTTACATTGCTTCTTATCATAGTATCTATCTTCTTGCTTAAAAAGCTAGTTGCAAATCCTATCGATAGACTAGGAGCAAATTTAAATGCTATAACATCTGACTTTACTCTTAAAATCCCAATCTACGGCAAAGATGAGATAGCTAAAATAAGTAATGATATAAATAACTTCATAGAGCGCATAAGAGTGCTTATAAGCGACACTAAAAACCTTTCAAGCGAAAACAGCTCAGTCGCAAATGAGCTAAGCTCTACCTCACTTCAAACAGGCAAACGCGTAGAAGAATCAACCCAGATCGTTGAAGAGACAAATCAAAGATGCAAGTCTATGCAAGAAAGCATGAAAGAGTCACTTTCAATTGCTCAAGCTGGCAAAGATGACCTTCAAAAGGCAAGCACTCATATAAAAACAGCTACTGAGGCTATCAGATCTCTATCATCTCAGATTGTTGATTCTGCTAATGTTGAAAATCAAATGGCTGGCAAGATCGAACAGCTTAGCCGTGACGCTGAGCAGGTAAAATCAGTGCTTGTTGTTATAAATGACATCGCTGATCAGACAAATTTACTTGCACTTAACGCAGCCATCGAAGCAGCTCGTGCTGGCGAGCATGGACGTGGCTTTGCAGTCGTTGCTGACGAGGTTAGACAGCTAGCTGAAAGAACTCAAAAATCTCTAACAGAGATAAATGCAACTATCAACGTTATCGTCCAAGCGATAAATGATAGCAGTGAGCAAATGGGCATCAACTCTAAGCAAATTCAAGAGCTAACCCATGTGGCAAGCGACGTTGAAAAGACGATAAATGATATGAGCGCAACGATGAATAACGCCATAGCGATGTCTGATAAGACTATGCAAGACTACATCGCAACTGGCAAGAATGTAAATGAGATCATGGATGGCATCTCAGAGATCAATCAAATTTCATCTGAAAATGCTAGAAGCGTAGAAGAGATAGCTTCTGCGGCTGAACATCTAAATAAGATGACAGACGCGCTAAATACAAAACTAAGTGTCTTTAGAACTTAAGTTTTTACCTCTTAAATTTAATGTTTTAGGTCTAGCGAGAGCTGGACCTTTTTAAATTTATAGACAAAATTTCTAGTATATAAATCAAGATTTTATAAATAAAGATATAGAGTAGGGCTTTGTAAATTTACAAAGCTAAATTTATTTTCTATTTTCGTCTAGGACTTTTTGCATGCTCTCTCTAGTCGCCTCTAGCCAGTTTTGTTTTGAGGTATCAACTAGATCAAGACAAAAGAGCTTGATGTCAGCTTTTTTAAAGCTAAATTCTTTCACTTTCATCGCATCGCTTCCAACGATCACGATAGGCTGAACCTTTAAATTTAGCTTTTCAACTAGCAACTTCGCACCACCTTTAAATGGCAAGAGCTCTTTGGTTTGAGACCTTGTGCCTTCTGGAAATATCGCTAAAACACGGCCATTTTCTACTCTGTCTTTTGCTTCGCTTAAAAGCTTTATTAGCGAGTGCTTATTTTCTCGCTCGACTGCTATCATCTTAGGAAGGCTCAAAATTTTACCGATGATCGGGATCTTACCTATCTGCGCCTTTGCGATCCAGCATATATTTTTAGGATGGATCTCTTCAAGTGCGATGATATCAAGCATGCTTTGGTGATTTATCAGCAAGATATTTGCTTCGTCGCTAAATTTACCGATCACTTCAAGCTTATATCCGCCAAAAAATCTCTGCGATCTGCCCCAAAATTTTCTAATAGCTCTATTTTTAGAGTTAAAGAGCCACATAAAAAATACGACAATAACGACGCTTATCACAAATTCAATAGAAAAGAAAAAAGCTCTAATTTTTGACAAGATCACCCTTTCTTACCCAGCCGATTTTGCCGTCGCTAAATAAAATTTTTGAGTAGTCATCTTTTGTGTCTAAAATTTCAACATTTTCATTTTTGCGAGATGTATAAAAAACGGTTGAATTTTTAGTTGGCAAGATAGTGACGCTCACATCTGGCTTAAGCACTGCTTTGCCAAAAGGATTGTAAGTATAAATCCCAAGTGCGATAAAAACGGCTGCCACAAAGAAGTAGCTTAGCTTTCTACGCCAGATCGCTAGCAAGATAAAGATAGCGACCAAAGAGTAGATCGTAATATCTTTGTAGGTGCTAAATTCGCTTTGTTTTGGATTTAGACCGATTTGCGTGCTAACCTCGTCCTCTTCGACACTCACAGGCAGTGAAAAGCTTTCAAATTTAGCTTTTTTTAGGTTGTAGTAGTTAAAGTCAAGCGTCTTTTTATTTGGCTTAAATACTGCAAAATAATATGCACTTTGCGAGTTAAAGTCGCCATTTATCGTATCTACGCCTTGCTTTAGGATCGTTTTGTTTTCGATATTAAAGGCGCTTAGATCGACATTGTTGCCGTAAATTTCAACGACCATGATATTGTTTATATCATCAAATTTAGTCGTTTTAAATTTCTTTACCTCAAGGTTATCAGCGACGATGTGGTTGTAGTTTTCGTCACTTCTAAGCTCTTTTAGCTTTGGTAAAAAGATATTTATGTTTGAGTTTTGATAGTTCTCGCCATTTCTTTTTAGATCCAAGCTAACTCGTAAAGTCTTTGCATCAATGCTTGTTGCTTCAAGGTAGAAAGTGCCGATGTATTTGTTTTCTTCACCTTTTACCCATTGAAAATTCTTCTTATTTAGCCATTTGATATTTGTCTCATCAAGTTGTGTCTCAAACTCAAACTCAAGGTCACTTTGCGTATCAGCTACGATTTCAACGCTAAAAATTTCTCCTACGACGACATTTTTAGGGATATTTGTCGCTTTTAAAAGGAGGTCTTTTATTTTTATCTTGTCATAGACTTGATTATCAGGGACGCTGATGTCTGGTTCGTTTGTCGGCACGATATTTCGCATCTGCTCTGGAGTGATACGCTCTGGCTGTGGGGCGATAGAGCGTGGAGATACGAGCTTTCTTGATATTTCTTCTTCGCTTGGAGTCTTTGTTTGAGGCTTTGAATTTGGGCTATTTACAAATTTATCCTCTCTTGCCTCATCCATCATGTCAAAAACGCTGACTTCATCAGTGTTTGCGGCAAATAAATTTAGCGCGAGTAGGGCGATAAAAAGTGTTCGTTTTACCAAACTAGCCCTTTTAACATCTTCATGCCATCATCTGTGCCTAAAATTTTCTCGCAAGCGCGTTCTGGGTGAGGCATAAGACCAAATATCCTCTTACTCTCATCGCAAATCCCAGCTATGCTATCAACTGAGCCATTTGGATTTATCTCATTGCCGTGGCTGTCACAGTACTTTAGCAGGACTTGCTCGTTATCATATAGGCTTTTTAGTGTATCTTCGTCGGTATAGTAGTTGCCCTCGCCGTGAGCAATAGGTATATTTACCACTTCGTCTTTGGCTAAATTTGCTAGGAATTTATTGTTATTTGAGATCACTTTTAGATGGTGGTATTTTGAGACGAAATTTAAATTTTCATTTCTTCTCATCGCACCTTTTAAAAGTCCAAGCTCAAGAAGCATTTGAAAGCCATTGCAAATTCCTAAAATGTAGCCACCTTTTTTTGCATGCTCTTTTACAGCCTGCATAGCTGGGCTAAATTTAGCTATCGCAGCCGTCCTTAGATAGTCGCCATAGCTAAAACCACCGGGCAAAACGACTAGATCAGCATCGATCTTATCTTCTTTGTGCCAGATGATCTGTGTTTGGCAGCCAAGTAGTTTAAAGGCGTGAGCTGTGTCTTCTTCGCAGTTTGTGCCAGGAAAAAGTATGATGGCTACTTTCATAGCACGATCTCGTAGTCTTCGATGACGGTGTTTGCTAGAAGCTCTTCACACATAACTTTTAGCTGCTCTTTTGCTTTATTTTTATCACTCTCGTCGATATCTAAAACGATTTGTTTGCCTATCCTGACATTTGAAACACCGCTAAATCCAAGCGAATTTAGCGCGTGCTCTACTGCCTTACCAGCAGGGTCAAGGACCCCGCTTCTTAATGCTATATTTACGACAGCTTTCATCTTTGTCCTTAAGAAAGAATTCTTCTTAAAACTTCTTCGTAAGCTACTTTTACGCTACCAAGGTCTTGTCTAAATCTATCTTTGTCAAGTTTTTCGTTTGTTGTCGCATCCCAAAATCTGCAGCTATCAGGGCTTATCTCGTCAGCTAAGATGATGTTACCATCTTTGTCGATACCAAATTCGACTTTGAAATCAACTAGTTTTAAATTTCTCTCTGCAAAGAATTTAAATAATATAGAGTTGATCTCTCTTGCTGTGTGTCTTAGTGTTTGAAGATCTTTTTCGCTCTTTACTAGACCCATGATGATGCAGTGCTCGTCAGTAACTAGTGGATCGTGCAAATCGTCGTTTTTGTAGTAGAACTCAACAAGTGTAAAAGGTAGAACTGTGCCTTCTTTTATGCCAAGCCTTTTGCTAAGTGAGCCAGTTGCGATATTTCTCACAACAACTTCAAGAGGTATGATCTCGCATTTTTTGACCACTTGCTCAGTGTCGCTGATGGTCTCAACTAGGTCAGTGACGATACCTTTGCTCTCTAGTAGTTTAAAAAGCTGAGTAGAGATTTTGTTATTTAGTGCGCCTTTGCCAGCTTCGTTGCCTCTTTTTTGAGCGTCAAATGCTGTTAGATCGTCTTTAAATTCAGCCACAAGTAGATTTGGATCGTCTGTGGCGTACATTTTCTTGCCTTTTCCCTCGTAGATAAGCTCTCTTTTTTGCATGTTGTTCTCCTTTAGATTATTGTTGTTTTATCTTTAAAATTTTGATCGTATCAATCGCTGTTTTTAACTGAATATCCTCATCAACCTTTTTCTGTGTGATTATATTTTTATCATCTTTTGCTTCAGTTTTATTGCCCTCACTTGTTGGATTTATCTTGTTTAGCTCGCTTTTTAGGTGTGCTTTTAGTTCACTCTCTTTGATGCTAAATGCACTATCATCACTTTGTGGCACTTTGCCAGGATGCACGACTACATCTGGTGTTACGCCAACTGCTTGGATAGTTCTGCCACTTGGTAAGTAGTATCTTGCGATGGTTAGTCTTAGTGCTTCTGTATCATCTATTGGTAGGATTACCTGAACGCTGCCTTTACCAAATGTGTTTTCGCCAATTATCACCGCACGCTTATGATCTTGCAATGAACCACTTACGATCTCGCTAGCGCTTGCACTTCCGCCATTTACAAGGACAACAAGTGGGAGTTTTGATAAGGTTTTGCTAGCGCTTGCTTTATACTCTACATTTTCAGATGCATCACGACCCTTTTGAGAGACGATGACGCCGTTATCTACAAAAAGATCCACTAGATCGACAGCTTGATTTAAAAGACCGCCAGGGTTGTTTCTAAGATCAAGTATGATGCCGTTTGCTTTTGGATGCTCTTTGATAGCCTCTTTTACCTTTGTAACGACGTTTTTGTCAAAATTTGTGACGCGTATATAAAGGATGTTTTCATTTTCTATCATTTTTGCATAGACAGACTCAACTTTTATGAGATCTCTTATGATCTTTACATCAAATGGCTTTTGCTCGCCTTTTCGCAAAATTGTAATTGTTATCGGAGTTTTTGGCTTGCCACGCATCTTATTTACAGCTTCATCTATCGTTGTGCCAATAGTTGAGTTGCCATCGATCCTTAAAATGATATCGCCAGCTTTTATGCCTGCTTTATCAGCTGGAGTGTCCTCGATAGGCGAGATAACGGTTAGTGCGCTATCTTTCATGCCAACTGTTATGCCAAGTCCGCCAAATTCGCCGCTTGTTTGCACCTGCATATCTTTATATGCTTTTTCATTTAAAAAGCTTGAGTGAGCGTCCAAATTTTGCATCAAACCAGCGATGGCTTTGTCGATTATCTCTTTAAATTTAATGTCATCAACGTAGTATTTTTCAACGGTTGAGATGGTTTTTGTAAGTTTTGAAAGTGCTTCAAGTTTCGCATTCGCCTCATCTTCGGTTTTAGCAAAAAGCGCATTTACTGCTACGCTTGAGATGAGTAGGGCGCCTGTTATTTTTAGCGCAAAAGATCTAGTAAATTTATTCAAAATATCTCCTATATTTTTTGGCTCAATTTTATTAACATTTGGCTAAAAAAAGCATAAATTTAGCCTTATATTTTTAGCTTTTGTCTATTTTTAACACAAATTTATAACAGCAAATTTTAGCAATTAAATAAAAAGAGTGACAAATGTTATAAAAATACTTGACAATATAAGACTAAAGTTATATAATGCCTCCATTATAAAACAACTTAAGGAGCTTTAATGGCTGACATAACAGAAAATTTAACAGCGCAGATGCAAGAGACACTTGAAAAAGGCGTTAGTTTAGCGATCTTTTCTAAAAATCCACAAGTTGTGCCACTTCACGTCTTTTGGGCTTTGCTCGCTGATAGTAATTCTATTTTAAATCAAGTATTTAATAAGATGAACATAAGTAAAGACGCAGTCGAGCTTGAGATAAAAAGCAAGATCTCGTCACTCCCAAGCAGCTCAAACGTCACAAAAGATAACGTTTCAGTTTCAAGAGGGCTTATAAATTCACTTGAAAATGCAAAAGCTTTAATGGTAAGCATGGGCGATAGCTACATAGCTGTTGATACATGGATCATCTCGGCTCTTGAGCTTAGTGAGATCAAACAAATTTTAAGCAAATTTTGCGATATCTTAGAGATCAAAAAGAACCTTGAGAGCATAAGAGGTGGTAAAAAGATAGATAGCCAAACCGGCGATGATACCCTTGATAGCCTAGAGAAATTTGGTATCGACCTAACGCAAAAAGCGCTAAACAAAGAGCTTGATCCAGTCATCGGACGTGATGAAGAGATCACTAGAATGATGCAAATTTTAATAAGAAAGAGCAAAAATAACCCTATCTTGCTTGGTGAGCCAGGTGTTGGTAAAACAGCTATCGTTGAGGGCCTAGCTCAAAAGATAGTGGCTCGCGATGTGCCAACAAGTCTTGCAAACAAGCGTGTCATCGCGCTTGATATGAGTGCAGTTGTAGCTGGAGCAAAGTATAGAGGCGAGTTTGAAGATAGGTTAAAAGCTGTCATCGACGAGGTCAAAAAAGCTGGCAACATCATACTTTTTATAGATGAAATTCACACCATCGTTGGAGCTGGTGCTAGCGAGGGTGGAATGGACGCAGCAAATATCCTAAAACCAGCTCTTGCGCGTGGCGAGCTTCACGCTGTTGGTGCTACGACATTAAAAGAGTATAGAAAATACTTTGAAAAAGATGCAGCGCTTCAAAGACGTTTTCAACCAATAGATGTCAAAGAGCCAAGCGTAAATGAGGCATTGCAAATTTTACGTGGTATAAAAGAGCGTCTTGAAGTTCATCACGGCATCACGATAACTGATAGCGCGCTAGTTGCCGCAGCAAGGCTAAGCGACCGCTACATCGCAAACCGCTTCTTGCCAGATAAAGCGATCGACCTTATCGACGAGGCAGCAGCTGAGCTTAAGATGCAAATAGAGAGCGAACCATACGAGCTTTCAAAGATAAAACGCGAGGTCGTAACGCTTCAAGTAGAAAAAGAAGCTCTAAAGATGGAGGATGCGGATAAAAATAAAGAAAGACTTGGCGAGATCGAAAAAGAGATAGCTGATCTAAATGAGAAAAAGCTAGCACTTGATACTAAATTTGAAAATGAAAAGGCTGTTTTTGGTGGAATTTCAAAAGCAACAAAAGAGATCGATAGCTTAAAATCACAAGCTGAGATAGCAAAAAGAAATGGCGATCTTCAAAAGGCTGCCGAGATAGAATACGGCAAGATAGCAGACGCTAAAAAGCACAAACACGAGCTTGAAGAAAAATGGGAGCACATGAAAAAAGAGGGCGTGCTTCTTAAAAATCAAGTCGATGAAGAGCTTGTGGCTGAAATTTTGAGCAAATGGACCGGAATTTCAGTTAAAAAGATGCTAACAAGCGAAAAAGAGAAATATCTGCGCATCGAAGAGCATCTAAGAGAGAGCGTTGTCGGTCAAGATGACGCACTACACGCACTTGCGCGTGCTGTTAAGAGAAACAAAGCAGGACTAAATGAGGGTCAAAGGCCGATTGGTTCGTTTTTATTTCTTGGACCAACAGGCGTTGGCAAAACTCAGTCTGCTAAGGCTTTGGCTAAATTCTTATTTGACGATGAGAAGGCGCTTATCCGCTTTGATATGAGCGAATATATGGAAAAACACAGCGTGAGCAGGCTTCTTGGTGCGCCTCCAGGATATGTGGGCTACGATGAGGGTGGCCAGCTAACAGAGGCAGTTCGCAGAAGACCATACTCGGTCATACTTTTTGACGAGGTTGAAAAGGCTCACAAGGACGTATTTAACATACTTCTTGGCATACTTGATGATGGACGCGCGACTGATAACAAAGGTGTAACGGTTGATTTTAAAAACACGATCATCATTTTAACTTCAAACATCGCTTCAAATTTCATAATGGAGCTAAAGGGCGAAGATCGTGATGTAGCTGTTAAAAACGAGCTTAAAAACTACTTTAAACCTGAGTTTTTAAATAGGCTTGATGATACTATCATCTTTAATCCTCTAAACGAACAAGGCTTGATATCTATCGTTGAGATCATGTTTAAAGAGCTTGAAAAAACTCTTCACAACCGCGGCATCAAGGCAGTTTTAAGCGAAGAGGCTAAGAAATTTATTGCAAAAGCTGGCTTTGACATAGTTTATGGCGCAAGACCTCTTAGAAGAGCGCTTTATGAGCTAGTTGAAGATAAGATCGCTGATTTGATCTTAAAAGATGAGCTTGAAAGTGGCGATGAGATCACCATTGATAGCGATGGCGAGAAGATCATCATTAAGAAAAAATAACTTCAAATTTACTTGGCAGGTTGGATCAACTTGCCAAGCCTACTATAAATTTAACTAATATCCTTATTTGATCTGTAATAAAATATAAAAAATAGCACGCAAAGCATCGCTATAAAGGCAAAAACTATCAACGTGCCATCTTTAAATGAGCTTAAAAACATGCCATTTGTATTCATACCAAAAAAACCAGTGATGAAATTTAGCGGCAAAAATAGAGCCGAAATGAGCGTCAAGAGGTAGATATTTTTATTTATCTTGTCGTTTTTGGCACTTTGTATAAATGTATAGATATCCTCAACTCTATAGGCGTATTCGTTGGCTATGGTTTTAAAGACACTTGCTTCGTGGATGCTGTTTTTAAGCTCTTTTTTTAGCCCTTGCTGCTCACTTTGGCAGATCGCAAGAGCTTCGTAAAAGTGCGAAATGCTATTTTGAAATTTTCTGATCTCATACTTTAAAAAGTGGTGTCTTTTTATAAATTTCTCAAAATTTTTCTGGCTAGCATAAATTTTCTCATACTCATTTAGCTCGTCTTGGTGCTCTAAAATTTTATTTGTATATTCATTACAAATCCCCTTAATAGCTGCTTCAAACGTGCTTTTGTCACATTCATGCTCAAGATCTTCTTTGTAAATTTTGCCATCTTTAAATAAAAATTTAAAAACTTGCTTTTGCGATGATGAGATGAGCGTGATGTAGTCAAACTCTTCTCCATAAAAATATCCACAAAGTGCGCTTTTATAGCTCATCTGTGCTCCTTTTTGCGTAGAAATTTCGCTTAAATTTAGCAAATTCGCCGACCTCTATCGCCTCTCTCATCTCTTTCATCAAATTTAGATAGTAGTGCAGGTTATGAAGGCTTGCTAGTCTAAAAAACGTGAGCTCTCTAGCCTTAAAAAGGTGGTTTAGATAGCCTCTGGAGTAGCGCTTGCAGGTGTAGCACTGGCAGGCTGGATCGATCGGCGAGTGGTCGTTTATGAAGCGGGCTGATTTTATATTTATCTTGCCAAAGCTAGTAAAAAGCGTTCCGTTTCTTGCGTTTCTTGTTGGCATCACGCAGTCAAACATATCAACGCCTCGCTCTACGTTTTCGACTAAATCTTCAGGTGTGCCAACGCCCATTAGGTAGCGAGGTCTAAGCTCATCCATAAATGGCATAACCGCCTCAACCGTGTCATACATCACCTCGTTGCTCTCGCCAACACTAAGACCTCCTATGGCAAGGCCGTCAAATGGCATCTCGTTTAGTGCCTGCGCACAAAATTTACGTGCCTCATAGTCGGTGCCGCCTTGAACGATACCAAAGATATTTTGCTGCAAGCCAACACCCTTGCTTTGCATAAATTTGTGATACTCAATCGCCTCTTTTGCCCATTTTATCGTCCGTTTTATGCTAAGACCTATCCTTTTTGGCTCAGCAGGCAAAGCGACTAGGTCATCAAGTATCATCATGATGTCGCTGCCTAGGTCATACTGCGTGTCAAGGACGGATCTTGGCGTGAAGTAGTGAGTGCTGCCGTCGATGTGGCTTTTAAATTTTATCCCACCATCGTCGTTTTTGGTGTTTGATCTAAGCGAAAATGCCTGAAATCCGCCGCTATCAGTTAAAAATGAGCGCTCAAATTTAGAAAATCCATGCAGTCCGCCAAACTCACGCACGACCTTGCTGCCAGGGCGCAGATACATATGATAGGTGTTTGCTAAAATGATCTTTGCGTCTAAAATTTCACTCATATCAAAGGCATCTAAGCTTTTAACTGCGCCAACAGTGCCAACTGGCATAAAAACTGGCGTTTGTATCACGCTGTGAGCAGTTGTTAGGACGCCGCGCCTTGCGTTGCCATCTTTTTTTATAACTTCAAATTTCATCTAAGTCCTTAAAATTTTTGATTTTTTATTTTAACAAAATTTATAATATAATCCAGAAATTTTAAGGCAAAGGAACTTTTTGCAAAAAAGAAATGATATCGTTTTTACCGAAGCAAACGGCACTGCGACCATAAAATTTGCAGGTGAGTTTAGCTACAAAGACGCAAAAAATTTACAAAGCATTTTTAAAAAAATACAAAAGCTTAACGGCAATGTTAAATTTGACTTTAGCGAGCTAAAGAGCATTGATTACGCTGTTTTGATCCTTTTAAAAAACACGCTAAATGGCAAGAAATTTGAGATCGTTACAAACGACGAAAAGATAAAGGCGATGAGCGATCTTTTAAATGATGAGAAGATTGATTTTAAATATATGCCACCGCACAATAGCCTAAATTTTTTCTCGCGCCTTGGTGAGAAAATTTGCGAGGGATTTGTAAATTTGCTTGAGTTTGGCTCGTTTTTGGGCGAGTTTTTGATAAAGAGCGTGAGGATTTTATTTAATCCTGCAAATTTAAGGTTTAGAGAATTTAGCAACTACATAAAAGATGGTGGCGTAAATGCTGTTTTCATCGTATCGCTCACCGCTTTTTTGATAGGCGTCGTGCTTGCTTATCTTGGCAGTGCGATGCTTGCAAGTTTTGGGGCAAGTATATTTATAGTAGAGATCATGGGTATGCTAACGCTTAGAGAGGTCGCTCCGCTCATCGCTGCTATCGTCGTGGCGGGCAGGTCGGCCTCTAGCTTTACCGCGCAAATTGGCGCTATGAAGCTAACTGAGGAGATAGACGCGATGAAGACGATGGGCTTTGAGCCATTTAACTTCTTGGTGCTGCCACGCATCATCGCCATGGTGCTTTGCGTGCCTGTCATCATCTTTATAGCTGACGCCATAAGCATTTTAGGGCAGATGATCATTTGCCAAACTATTCTTGATATCAGCTTTAGCGACTATCTTAATAGATTTCGCGAGATGGTCGAGCTTAGACACTTTGCTGTTGGCATGATAAAGGCTCCGTTTTTTGGTGCGGTGATAGCGATCATTGGCTGCATGAGGGGATTTGGCGTGAGTCAAAACGCCCAAAGCCTTGGAGCAATGACAACCGTTAGCGTTGTAAATGCGATATTTTGGGTCATTGCGCTTGATGCATTTTTCGCGATAATTTTTATGTGGCTAAATATATGAACGAGATAATAGTTGGAAAAAACATAACAACAAGTTATGGCGATAAGATAATGCACGATAATGTGAGCTGGAGCGTCAAAGAGGCTGAAATTTACGGCTTTTTAGGCGGAAGTGGTGCTGGTAAAACGACGCTTATGAAGACGATGATATATCTAAAAAAGCCAAGCAAGGGCGATATATTTTTTGATGGCGTCAATATGTGGAAAAGTAGCTCTGAGGAGCAGCAAGAGATAAAGCTAAAAAGTGGGACGATGTTTCAGTTTGGAGCGCTTTATAGCTCGATGACGATCCTTGATAACGTGGGCGTTTTGCTCCATGAATACTCTAAATTTAACAAGCGCCAGATCGATGAGATAGCGATGTTTTGGATACAAAAAGTGGGGCTTAAAAAAGAGGTATCAATGCTCTATCCAAGCGAGCTAAGTGGCGGTATGAAAAAAAGAGCCGCACTAGCAAGAGCCTTGGTGTTAAGTCCTAGGGTGCTATTTTTAGATGAGCCAAACAGCGGACTTGATCCTGTTAGCTCGCGGCAGATGGACGCGCTCATAAAAGAGCTTCGTGATAGCATCGGCGTGACCGTCGTCATGGTGACGCATGATGCGGATAGCATTTTTGATATTTTGGATAGATTTTTGATAATAGATAACAAAAAGATAGCCTTTGAGGGAGATATAAAAGAGCTTGAGCATCTTGAAAACAACCCGCTTGAAGAGCTATTTAAAATGAGGAAAAAGTAGATGGAAAATAGAAATTCTTATACCATTGTCGGCATGTTTTTTATAGCCTGCCTTACAGCATTTGCCATATTTATCTGGTGGATGACTAGCAAAAATAACACAAAGGTTGATTTTAAAGAGTATTACATCCACACAACCGAGCTGCCAAGCGGACTAAAGGTTGATTCTACGGTTAAATTTATCGGCGTGCCAGCTGGAAGTGTTAGCGATATAAATTTTGTCGATGACAAAAATGCTCTTATAAACATCACGATGAAGATAAGAGAGGATCTGCCTATCAAGGCTGATAGCGTGGCTAGCATCGAAGTTCAGGCTATTAGCGGTGTGGCTAGTATCAATATAAGCCGAGGCACGAAGGATTTTAAACCAGGCGATAAGCCTATCTTAAAGCTTGAAGAGAGCCTTCTTTCAAAGCTTGGAAACAACGCTGAAAACATCACTTTAAAGATAAATCAAACCCTTGATAAGGTTGATGGCTTTTTCTCAGCTGAAAATATCTCTCACATCGAGTCAATCCTAAGAAATATCGATAAATTTACTCAGGTTTTAACCGATGAAAATGGTCTAAGCGAGGTTGATAGCATCGTTAAAAATGTAAAAAATTTCACTGATAGCCTAAACAAAACAGATACAAAAGAGCTTGCTAAAAATTTAAACACGCTAATTGCAAGCGCAAATTCAGTTTTTAAATCAGCAAATTCAGCCGTCACTGGATATAGCTCGCTTCAAGATATCATCACTCAAAAGGTAAAAAACGGCGAGTATGACCTTAGAAACACGGTATCTCCGCTTCTTAGAGAGGCTAGTGAGTTTTTAAATGGATTTGACAAGACGCTACGTGAGTTTAGAGGTGCGCTTCAAAGGCTTGAGGACAATCCTTACGAGTTTTTCTTTACAAATCCAGTGCCAAATGACAAAGGAGATAAAAAATGAGAAATTTAATCTTTCTAGCAGCTGCATTTTTATTTTTTGGCTGCTCGCTAAAGACCGACGTGCCAATGGCAACTATGTATGAAATTCACTACTCAAACAAAGAGTGCTCAGCTGAAAACAAGCAAAAAGAGCTAAAAAATGTCTTCATAGAAAACGTAAGCGCCCTTGATATGGTAGATACTAGAAAAATTCTAATAGTTGCTGAAAACAATAAGATAAGATATTTGACAGACGCCAAATTTGTATCTGAGCCAAGCGAGATGATCTATAAGTCGCTTGTAAAAGGGCTTTACTCAAACTGCGCTGCAAAGCCGATATTTTCGCCAAATGCAAAGGATCTTAGGCTAAAAGTTAGCATCATCTCACTTCAAATAAGAGGCGACAAGGCCGAAGTTTCGCTAGCTTACGAGCTATTTAACGCAAACACCTCGCTAAAATCAGGCATGATCACAAAAGAAATTTTCTGCCCAGATCCAAGCTCAAGCACCATTTTTGAGACGATAAACAAGGCTGCAAACTCAGCTATCGATACTTTAATCTCTGAAATAATCTACTAAAATTTTCTTAAATTTTTTGGCTGTGAAAGCTTAAATTTACAGCCAAAAATAGCTTATTTTAAAGACCTTTTGTTATAATGCGACTTTAAAATACGGAGAATTAATGAAGAAAATTTTAATAATCGCTGGTGGAGCTTTTGCAAGAAATTTTTTAGATAGACTTCTTGGAGCAAAGTCAAATTTACACCACTACATAGTTGTTTCAAACGAAGATCACAGCCAAAAGGCAAATTACGAAAATTTCACATTTTATCAGTTTGATCCAACTAGCCTTTCAAAGCTAAAGAGCATAAGTGATGGCTATTTTAGCCAGTTTTGTATCGTGAGTGAGAACAAAAATGAAGCGGTTGCTGTTTATGAAAATTTAAGACAGATCAGCACAAAGACTGAGACCATTTTTATGAACTCGTGGGAGCTTGATGAAAAGTGCAAGGAGACTTTTGCAAGCGATAAGCATCTAAGTGTAGTTGATATAAGAGATATCGCAGCTTCAAGGCTCATGGACTATCTGCCAGATATGCCTGTATATGCTGATAATATCGGCTTTAGCGAGGGTGAGATCATGGAGGTTAAGGTGCCTATTGGCAGCTCATATATGTATCGTCACGTAAGCTCGATCGCTCAAAAAAGATGGCGGATAGCGCTCATTTACAGGGGCGCTGAGATCATCTTGCCAAAGCCAAATACAATGATCCAGCCAAGCGATATCTTGCTAATCGTTGGCGATCCAAACGTGCTTCAAAACGTTTATCGCTCGATAAAACGCGAAAGTGGGCAGTTTCCAAGTCCATTTGGCAGCAACATCTACACGCTAATAGATATGAAGTCGATGAGCAAAGAGCGAGTTAGCAAGCTCATCGAAGATAGTCTATATGTGCATTCAAAGCTAAATAACAAACGCCTTATTTTTAGAGTGATAAACCCAACTTTAGGCGAAAATTTAGAGACGCTAAAGGCGATAAAAGAGAAAAATATCCTTGTTTTGATGGATTATTTTAATAGCGACAATAAATCGATAAAAGATGACGTTTTAAAGCACGACATCGGACTAATCATAAGCGACGATAGATACTTTTTTAAATTTCAAAAGTTATTTTACGAGCTGAAAATTCCAGTGCTAAAAACGGGCAAAATTTTGCTCTCAAAGGTAAAAGAGGGCGTGATACTGGGCGATCAAAGCCAAGAGGTAGAAAATCAATCAGCCGTCATTACAGACTGCTGCGCGCAGCTTGATTTGGAGATGAGATTTTACTATTTTGATAACAAGCATAGCGACGATGAGGCGTTAAAAGAGCACTTTGAGAGCATTAGCACGCTCTTTTCAAAGCGCATAAAGATAGAAAATCACAGCCTCAAAAACCCGCTAGTGAAGCTAAAGGACACAAATGATCTGCTTCATTTTGTGATGTTTAGCAAGAGCGTGGCAAATGGTAGCGCCTTTGCCTTTTTATCGACAAATTTAAACAGACTTTATAAAAAACTAAGCCAAAATGCACAGCTTTTTGTGCCGGTAAGTGAGTAAAAAATGCAGATAAATTTAAACCTTAAGGAAAAGGCGTCAAGCTATAAAATTTATATAAATGAGCTTGAGAGATTAGAGCTAAAAGGCAAGATCGGTATCGTCACAAATGCCAAAGTGGCGGGCCTTCACCTTGACAAGCTACTTAGTGTTTTAAAGTGCGATGAGAAATTTATCATAAGCGTGCCAGACGGCGAAGAGTATAAAAATTTAACAACGATAGAGCAAATTTTAGAGCAGCTTTTTGTTAGTAAATTTGACCGCTCATCTACGCTCATAGCTCTTGGCGGTGGCGTCATCAGCGATATGACTGGCTTTGCGGCAAGCATATATGAAAGAGGGGTAAGCTTCATTAATATCCCAACCACGCTTCTAGCGCAAGTCGATGCTAGTGTGGGCGGAAAGACTGGGGTAAATAACAAATTTGGCAAAAATTTAATAGGCTCATTTTATCAGCCAAAGGCAGTTTTTTGCGAGATAAATTTCTTAAAAACATTGCCAAAGAGAGAATTTGCAGCTGGCGTGGCTGAAGCTTTGAAGATGGCGATAACCTTTGATAAAGAGATGTTTAGCTGGCTAAAGAGCGTAAATTTAGACGATGAAAATTTAGCAAAGCTGGTTGAAAAGTCTATAAATTTAAAGGCTAGAGTGGTCGAGCAAGATGAGAAAGAAAAGGGGCTAAGAGCTATTCTAAACTACGGACACACCTTTGCTCACGTCATCGAAAACGAGACAAACTACAAGGAATTTTTACACGGCGAAGCGGTGGCGATAGGTATGAATATGGCAAATCGCCTAAGCGTTAGACTGGGTCTCATGAGCGAGGCGCAGGCAGAGGAGATCAGGCAGGTCTTAGAGAAATTTGATCTGCCTGTAAGCTATAAAATAGAAAATGAATATGCATTTTACGAGGCGTTTTTTATGGATAAAAAGACAAAAGGTGATAAGATAAATTTCATCATCGCAGATAAAATCGGCAGTGCGTTCATCAAAAATGACGTCAAAAAAGAGGACGTTTTAGAAACTTTGAGAGAATTTAAATGAAAAAGATCCTAGTTTTTCTACTTTTTTGCTTTGCGCTTTACGCTGAAGAAAACGCTACACTTGAGCAAAATGTCTCACAAAATTTACAAAATAGCGAGCTTATAAAAGAAATTTCAAACCTAGATAACTCCCTAAAAAACAACATCTGGATCACAAGATACGCCAACTACAACACCTATCAAAAGCTTCTTAATGAGCTAGAGCAAAATGAAAATGAGCTTAAAAAGCTTGATAAAGGCTCAAAAAGAGGTGGCGATCTCATAAAGAGAAGTCAAACTCTAAAAGAGCAGATAAATTTGCTAAAAGAGTATGAGAAAACGCCATTTTCAAATATGCTAGCAGCCCCAGAAATGGAGACACCACCTAGGATAAATAGCCCAGTTGCGCTAGTATCTGGCTTTTCATACATCAAAAAGATAAGAAGCGACAAGATCGAGTATCAAAGGCACATCAAAGAGCTTGACACCTTGCTTGAAAAGCTTGAAGCAAAAGAAAATTTGCTAAATAGACTAAATTTGATAGATGATAGCGAGCAAAATAGAGCAAGTCTAAACCTTGTAAAACAAGAGATAGGCGACTTCAAAGCAGCAAAACAGATCGCTGATACCACTTATAGCGTCTATGAAAAAAGGGCTGATGAAGCGATAAATTTGACAACCTCTGACATCAAGGCTCAGTTTTTAAGTATGGGCTACACAGCCATCGTCATCCTTCTAACGATCGGACTAACATTTATCGCTAAATTTATCGTTAAAAGAACGATCACTGATAACGAGAGATTTTACACGGTCAATAAATTCTTAAACGTGCTAAACATCACCGTTATCATCATAATCCTGCTATTTTCATACATCGAAAACGTCACATATCTAGTCACTGTGCTAGGTTTTGCCTCTGCTGGTATTGCCATTGCGATGAAAGATATGTTTATGAGCATGCTTGGCTGGATGGTTATCATGTTTGGTGGCACGATCCATGTGGGCGACCGCGTCAGGGTCTATCATGACGGCAGCGAATTTGTGGGCGATGTGATAGACATTTCACTACTTCGCTTAACCGTCTTTGAAGACGTTAGCTACTCAACTTATAAGGTAAATCGCCGTGCAGGTAGGATCATCTTTGTACCAAATAACTACATCTTTACAGACCTCATCGCAAACTACTCACACTACGGCATGAAGACCGTTTGGGACGGCATAGATGTCGTGATAAGCTTTGATAGCAATCACAAAAAGGCCGCCTATCTAGCAAAAAATATAGTAAAAAAATATTCAAAAGGCTACACTGACATCGCAAAACGTCAGATGAATAAGCTAAGAAGCCAGTACAGCATCAAAAATCCAAACGTAGAGCCAAGAATTTATACATTTTTTGAGCCTTACGGTATAAATATCTCATGCTGGTTTATGTCAAACTCATACGCCACGCTCGCTCTTAGAAGCACGATAAGCGCTGAGATCATAGAGGCATTTTTGGCTCACGATGATATAAAGATAGCTTACCCAACACAAACTATGTTTATAGGTAAAAAAGAAACGCCAAGCGATCACGTAGCTCACGCCGAGCAAGAGGGCGAAAATATCTAATGCAAAAGATATTTTTTAAGACATTTGGATGCCGCACAAACATCTATGACACCGAGCTTTTAAAGAGCTACATCAAAGACTACGAGATCACAAACGACGAAGAGGTCGCTGATATTGTCGTGATAAACTCTTGCACCGTGACAAACTCGGCTGATAGTGGCGTTAGAAACTATATAAACGGCGTAAAAAGACGCGGGGCAAAGGTTATACTAACAGGATGTGGGGCGGTTAGTAAGGGTAGGGAGCTTTTTAGTAGTGGCATTTTTGGCGTGCTTGGAGCTAGTAAAAAGAGTGATCTAAACGAGCTTTTAAAACAAGAAAAGCCCTTTTTTGAGCTTGGAAATTTAAACTCAGTCGATAAAAACATCGTCACAAACTACGAAAATCATACAAAGGCCTTTATAAAAATTCAAGAAGGCTGCAACTTTAACTGCAGCTACTGCATCATCCCATCAGTGCGTGGCAAAGCTAGGAGTATGGATGAGGCGATGATCTTAAAAGAAGCTAGAATTTTAGCTCAAAATGGCTATAATGAACTCGTTTTAACTGGCACAAACATAGGCAGCTACGGCAAAGATACAAATAGCTCTCTTGGCAAACTGCTAGCAAATTTAGGTAAAATTTCAGGCATCAGACGCATAAGACTTGGCAGTATCGAGCCAAGCCAGATAGATGAGAGCTTTAGAGAAATTTTAAAAGAGGAGTGGCTGGAGCGCCATCTACACATCGCACTTCAGCACACGAGCGAGGCGATGCTAAAGATCATGCGCAGGCGAAACAACGCATTTAGCGACTTAGAGCTTTTTGATGAGCTAAGCTCCCTTGGCTTTGCTTTGGGGACTGACTATATCGTGGGTCATCCAGGTGAGAGTGAAGAAATTTGGGCAGAAGCGGTGGAAAATTTTAAGAAATTTCCTATCACACATCTGCATGCTTTTGTCTATTCGCCTAGGCGAGATACGCACTCAGCGACACTAAAGAGCGACGTAAGTGGCGATGTGGCAAAGGCAAGGCTAAAGGTTTTGCAAGGCATTGCCTTTAAGAACAATGAAAATTTTAGAAAAAAACATAACGAAACTTTAAAAATTTTAGTCGAGCAAAAAAACGGCGACTTTTACGAGGGCTTTGATCAGTTTTACAACAAAGCTAAAATTTCTAGTCAAAACGACATAACAAAAGAGTGGTTGGAGGTAAGCGAATATGAAATTAAGCCAGATGCCAATTATGCAAAAATTTAAATTTAACAAGAAAAATATCCTGATAATAGCCGCTATGGCTCTAATAATAGCGCTACTTTTTGCTGTGAGCAAAGAGCCACGAAACATCACCTACTCGCAATATATGCAACTAATGGATGGAAATTTCATCGATAAAGCGGTCATCGACGAAGATGAGGTCATCCTCTATGCGCAAAATAACCGATTTGCCATCATAAAAGAGGGCATAGACATAAAAGAGCTCATAAAAAAGGTCCCAGTCGAGCGAAGCGTGCAGTATATCACGCCAGGCATGGTTTGGGGAAGCATCATCTTTGTTTGTCTTGTGCTTTGGTATGCATATATTTTTAGGGCTATCAAGAAAAAAGAGGAGAGCCTTTTAAGCAAAAAGGACGGCGCTTTTGAGATAGAAAGCGTACTAAATCAAAATGCGATGCCAGTCATCTCAAACGTGAGATTTAGCGATGTAGCGGGCATTAGCGAGGTCAAAAGCGAGCTTAGCGAGATAGTTGATTTTCTTAAAAATCCACAAAAATATAGAAATTTTGGTATCAAAATGCCAAAAGGCGTGCTAATGATCGGTCCTCCAGGCGTTGGCAAGACACTTGTGGCAAAGGCGGTCGCTGGCGAGGCAAATGTGCCGTTTTTTTACCAAAATGGCGCAAGCTTTGTGCAAATTTACGTCGGCATGGGCGCAAAAAGAGTTAGAGAGCTCTTTAGTAGAGCCAAATCCTACGCACCTTCAATCATCTTTATCGACGAGATAGACGCCGTTGGCAAGAGTAGGGGTGGCACTAGAAACGACGAGCGAGAAGCCACGCTAAATCAGCTGCTAACCGAGATGGACGGCTTTGAGGATAACTCAGGCGTCATCGTCATAGCTGCAACAAACAGGATCGAGATGATCGACGAGGCACTGCTTAGATCAGGGCGCTTTGATAGGCGTATATTTTTGTCAATGCCTGATTTTAACGACAGGGTGGCTATCCTAAACACATATCTAAGAGATAAAAACTGCGAAGTGCCAGCCGAGGATATCGCTAGGATGAGCGTTGGCTTTTCTGGTGCTGCACTTAGCACGCTTGTAAATGAAGCAGCGATAAACGCCCTAAGAAACGGCGAAAGCATGCTTAGGATGAGGGACTTTGAGGCTGTTTTAAACAAGGTCTTGCTCGGCAAGAAAAAGGTGCTAAGCTACAGCGAGAGCGAGAAGAAAATTCAAGCCATCTATCAAGGTGCAAAGGCGCTAAGTGCTTACTGGTTTGATGTGAAATTTGAAAAAATTTCGCTCATTGAAGACCGCTTTATGGCGACTGAGCAAGAGATCGAGTCAAAGTCACAGATGCTCTCACGCATAAAGGTTTTAATAGCTGGCATGTGTAAGCTCGAGATAGATGAGAACGACATATTTTCAAACTCAAGCAATGATCTAAATTTAGCAAAAGAGATCGCCTCAAAGATGGTTTATGAGTATGGCATGGGAAATTCTTTCGTGCCAAATCCAAACGATGTGGAAGAAATTTTAAAACAAGCAAAAGATGAGATAATCTCATTTTTAAAGGGCACGAACGAGCAGATCGCAAGGATAAGCTCATATCTGCTTGCTTACGAGAGCGTAGATAAAGAGACGCTTGCTAAAATTTTAAATGAAAACTACTAATAAAGGAGAAAAAATGAAAGCAAAAATAGGAATTCTAACTATGTCAGATCGCGCAAGCGAAGGCACATACGAGGACAAATCAGGCCCAGCGATTAAAGAGGTGCTTGATGGCTGGATAGTAAGCGAGAGAGAGTATTTTTACGAGGTGATCCCTGATGAGCTTGATCTCATAAAAGAGAGGCTCGTGCACATGATAGATGTGCTAGGATGCGACCTTGTACTAACGACTGGAGGCACAGGACCAGCAGTGAGAGATGTCACCCCAGAGGCTACTGAGGCAGTTTGCGAGAAGATGATGCCAGGCTTTGGCGAGCTAATGAGAGCTGCAAGCTTGCAATACGTCCCAACAGCGATCTTATCACGCCAAACAGCAGGCATCAGAGGTCACGCGCTCATCATAAATTTACCAGGTCAGCCAAAAGCGATAAAAGAGTGCTTGGAGCCGGTATTTCCAGCGGTGCCATACTGCATCGATCTTATAGAGGGTGCGTTTATCGAGACTGATGAAAACGTGATGAAAGTTTTCCGCCCAAAACAAAAGAAAATCTCGTAAATGGGTTTGACAGATAGCCTAAATTTAAAAGCCGCTGCCTTTGCAAATAGGTGGCGACTTGTTATTAAAATTTGGCTTGTTTTTTCTTTTTTATCCTATGCGCTGGCCTACTACCTTGGGTTAGAGGTTTTTGGCTTTATCTCTGCCATTTCTATCTTTGGCTGTGTTTGCCTGCTAGCCTTTAGCTCACTTCTTTGGTTTATCGCTAGCCTTGTATTTTTGCAACCTTTGGTATTTTTACTACTTGAAAAATTTGATGAAAGCATTACTGTTTATGCTTTAGCCTGCTCAATTTGGCTGCTTGTCTGGATCACTTTGTCGCTTGTGGTCGATGATAAATTTGCAAGACTGGGAAATGACATCTTGCTAAAGATCACTCGTATAGTTCTTGTTGGCGAGTTTGCCTTGCTATATTTTTTTAACTACAACAGCAGCTTTGGCATAGAGACTTTAATAAAGTCAAATTTGACAAAGTCGCTGCTTTTAGTGCTAAACTCCTATATGCTGCCATCGCTTGTTACGCTACTTATATTTGATATAAAAACATATATCGCTAGCAAAAATGAGTAAAATTTTACGTATTATTTTATGTAATTTATACTAAATTTAGCCGTTTTTGCTCTCTACTATCTTTTTTATAAGCTCTATATCGCCGTTCATTGCTAGGCTCATGAAGCAAATGCCGTTTGCGCCAGCTTTTATGGTCTCTTTGTAGTTCCCGCTGTCTAGTCCGCCAAGTGCGTAAATTTCTTTGTCTAAACTTTTTAGCTCGCTTATAAAATTTAGCCCTTTTGGCTCCAAACCCGCCTTGCAAGAGGTGGCAAATATATGAGAAGCAACGAGCACATCAGCGATAGTGGCTGAAATTTTAGCCTGCTCTAGGTCGTGAGCTGGGGCGTAAATTTTAGCTGTTTTTCTAAATTCTTCTAAAAAAACGCCGTGATTTTTAAAAAAATCAAGTTGTGCCGAAGTGAGCCAAAAGTCGCTCTTTAGCTTGCAAGCTACGTCAAAAAATTGATTAATGATAAATTTCTTGCGGTAGTTTTCACAAATTTGAGCCACAACCCTAGCAAGATCGTAAAAATCAGCCTCGTCTAGCCCCTTTGCACGAAGCAAAATTTCATCCACGCCAGCCTTGCAAAGTATCTGAATTCTCTTTAAAAAATCATCGCCACCATAGCTTTCAAAGTCGGCTACGCAGAGAATTTTAAACATAGATATACTCGCTCATTAGTGGTTCTAAGCCATTTGCTTTTATCATAGCTTTGATCTCGTCCACGCTTCTGCTATCGCTTATCTCAAATTGTTCATCGCCCTTTTTCTCTTCTCCGTGAGCGCCGATACTCACTTTTACGCCAGCGCTTATCTTATTTGCAGCTATCTTTACGGCATTGTCGCGAAATTTCGCCTTTTCTCTGGTTGAGATCGTTATGCTGGCTGTTGGCATAAAAATTCTATAAGCGCAGATCACTTGCAAAAGCTCGCGTTCGCCCACGTCGCGCGGATTGATGCGGTCGTTGTTGATGATAGGGCGAAGTCTTGGGCATGAAAATGCGATCTCGGCGTGCGGATACTTTTTTTGAACTAAGCTTGCGTGAAGTGCCGTAGCAAAGGCGTCAAGTCTAAAGTCGTCTATGCCAAGAAGTGCCGCAAAACCAACCCCTCGCATGCCTCCAAGAAGCGCTCGCTCTTGCGCATTTAAGCGGTATGGGAAAATTCTTTTATTGCCACCAAGGTGGATTTTCTCGTATTTTGTGGGATTGTAGGTCTCTTGAAAGACGGTCACGTAGTCTGCGCCACTTTTGTGAAGCAGAGCGTAGCCGTCTGAGTTTAGCGGGTAAATTTCAACCCCAACGACTTTAAAAAATTTCTTTGCCAAAGCGCAGGCATTTGCGATGTAAGCGACACTTGAATTAGTCTCGCTCTCGCCAGTTAGGATCAAAATTTCTTCTAAGCCGCTCTTTGAAATTTCTCTTAGCTCCCTTGTGATCTCCTCGTCGCTTAGCTTTGCCCTTTTTATATTATTTTTAGCGTTAAAACCGCAATAAACGCAGAGATTATCGCAGTAGTTTGCTATGTAAAGCGGGGTAAAAAGCGTGATGTTTGAGCCAAAATTTGCCCTTGTTTTTGCTTGGGCTAGCTGGGCTATTTGCTCTAAAAATGGCGCTGCAGCAGGCGAGAGTAGGGCTTTTAAATTTTCAAGCGAGCAGTGCTTTGCATTAAGAGCTGCTTTTACGTCCGCTTCGCTGTAAATTTCAGGCTTGTAGTTCGCTCGCTCTTTTAAAATCTCATCCATAATGTCGCTACCAACATCCTCCATGTGAGGTAGTAGCTGCATGTGGTCGGTTCTTGTAAATTTCATCAGTCTAAAAATCCAGTGAGCGGAGATGAGGCATTTGCGCTTTTGCTCTTTGCACCAAGCCCTGCTAGATGGGCGTTGTGACCAGCGATGATAGCCTCTTTGAAGGCTCTTGCCATGAGCGGGATATTTTTAGATGAGGCGATGGCTGTGTTTGCCATGATAGCAGCCGCTCCCATCTCCATCGCTTCGCACGCTTGTGAAGGCCTGCCAATGCCTGCATCTACGATGATTTGCGTATCAAGCTCGTTTATCAAAATCTCAATAATATCTTTAAAAACTAGCCCTTGGTTTGAGCCAATGGGCGCAGCTAGAGGCATAATGCAGCTTGCACCTGCACTTAGCATCGCTCTTGCGGCATTTAGATCTGGAAACATATATGGCATCGGCACAAAGCCGTCATTTGCCAAGGCTTCGCAGGCTTTTATCGTCTCGGCGTTGTCTGGAAAGAGAAATTTAGAGTCAGTGATGATCTCTATCTTAACAAGCTCGCCACATCCAAGCTCACGTGCGAGCTGGGCGATGCGAACGGCCTCTTTGGCGTTTCTAGCGCCACTTGTGTTTGGCAAAAGCGTCACGCCTTTTGGGATAAAGTCAAGTATATTTCGCTCTTTGCTTTCGTTTATGCGCCTAAGAGCAAGGGTTAAAATTTGCGCGCCAGCCTCGTTTACGGCTGAGTCGATGAGCTCATGCGAGTACTTGCCAGAGCCAAGGATAAAGCGGCTTTGAAACTCCTTGCCGCCAAGGATC
The DNA here is from genome assembly GCF_003048985.1 of Campylobacter concisus. Lineage (GTDB taxonomy): Bacteria > Campylobacterota > Campylobacteria > Campylobacterales > Campylobacteraceae > Campylobacter_A > Campylobacter_A concisus_AY. The sequence goes on along the minus strand of NZ_PIRS01000001.1, from coordinate 225,631 downwards.
AAACTATCATTTTGCACTTACGCCTCCAGGTCCATAAGCAGTCTAATGGCCAAATTTGCTTGGTGGTTTGCGCAGATCGCAACGCGCGGTGCCATGAGACCTTGACCGATCTTCGCCTCGTTTGTGAGGTCACCACAAAGGTAGACATTTTTGGCAAATTTTATGGTTTTTATGAGATTTGAGCTAAAGTGTCCAGCCATGCCAGAAGCACCGATGATCTTTTTCTCTTTTAAGCTTGCCCCAGCTTCGTTTAGTATCATCGCCTTGCCAGCGACGTTGTCAAAGGCTTCGCATAAAATTTCGCACTCGCCAAAGACGCTAGCCACGTTTTTTTCATCTAAAAATATATCGTGAGTTTCGACCTCGACAAATGGATTGACGTCATTTATCAGCTCTTTAAGCGCCTGCGTCTTTTTCAAGCCGATGTGGCGGACGAAATACTGCTGGCGGTTTAGATTGCTTGGCTCAACGACGTCAAAGTCGGCAAGCACTAGCTTCTTTACGCCAACTCTTGCAAGGCTTAGCGCGATATTTGAACCAAGGCCGCCAAGTCCAGCCACGCCGATCACTGCCTTGCTTAAGGCTAAATTTAGCTCAGGGCTGTTTCGTGAAGCGATCATCGCGCGTAAAACTTCACGCTCAGGCATCACGCCGCGCCTTATAAATACGACGTTTGAGCCATCTTTTAGCTCGCTATCTTCTTTTATAGCAAAGCCATCAACGATAAAAATGTCTGGCTTTGTCGCGTTAAATTTCTCTAAGAATTTATAAATTTCACTCTCTTTATCGCCAAGAGCAAGCTCTTTTAGCTCGCCAAGGCTTTTTACTGGCACCTTAAATTTTGCGTCATTTAAAACTATCTCTATCATTTTCTCCTCATCCACCGCCAACTAAAGTGACGATCTCATAAGCTTTGGCTTCGCTCATAAAGCTCTCACTCCAAAGCTTTTTTGGCAAAATTTCTCCGTCTCGCTCAAGGGCTATAAATTTAAGCTCATAGCCATTTTGTGCTAAAAATTCATAAACATTTATATCGTTTTCAAGCTCGAAAATTTTGCCATTTACTCTAAATTTGATCATTAAATTTTGTAGCTTTTTACAAAATTTGCGATCCTCTCGATCGCTTTTTTTATGCTCTCGATGTCAGTTGCAAAAGAAATTCTAAAGTATCCCTCCATGCCAAAGCCCACGCCTGGCACGGTTGCTACGTTCGCCTCTTCAAGCATCTTTTTGCAAAATCTAAGTGAGTCGCCGTCCACATTTTTACATTTTACAAATAGATAAAACGCGCCATCAGGCTTAACTACGCTTAGCCCATGAATAGCATTTATCATTTCAACTGCCACGTCGCGTCTTCTTTCGTACTCTTTTCTCATATTTTCGATGTCTTCATCAGTTTCGCCAAGAAGCGATGGGATAGCGCCTATTTGCACGATCGAGCTAATATTGCTTGTGCTTTGGCTTTGAAGCTTTTTGATGCCAGCAATTAGCCAGTCCATCGAGCTTGCGATATAGCCAAATCTCCAGCCAGGCATCGCGCCACACTTGCTTAGTCCGTTTATCGTGACCGTTCTTTTGAAAAGATCCTCGCTTACTGAGGCTACTGCGTGAAATTTCTTGCCGTAGATCACTTTTTCATAAATTTCATCGCTTGTGATGATGATGTCAGTGCCCTTTAAAACCTCACCAAATGCCGCGATCTCCTCTTTTGTATATACAGCTCCAGTTGGGTTTGTCGGGTGATTTAGCGAAAAGACCTTTGTTTTTGGTGTGATCGCTTTTTTTAGCTGCTCGGCTGTGATCTTGAAATTTGTGCTCTCGTCTGCTTCGATAAAGACAGGCACGCCACCACAAAATTTAACGATCTCAGGGTAGCTCACCCAGTATGGAGATGGGATGATGACCTCGTCGCCTGGGTTGATAAGCGCTTGAAATACATTAAAAAGTGAGTGCTTTGCACCGATGTTTGTGACGATTTGGCTTGCTTTATAGTCAAGTCCGTTATCTCTTTTTAGCTTTGCTCTAATGGCGTCTATAACCTCAGGCAGGCCCGGCACTGGCGTATATTTGCCACTTTTGCTATCGTTATCAAGTGCGTTTTTTACAGCATCTCTTATCTTTTTTGGAGTCATAAAGTCAGGCTCACCAGCTGAAAGTGAGATCACGTCGATGCCAGCAGCCTTCATCTCTTTGGCCTTTGTGCTGATCGCGATTGTGATCGACTCACTTAATGTTTGCATTCTGTTTGCTAGTTGCATTTTTGTCCTTTTTAGTTGATTGTCTTTAAGTAGCTATTATCATTTAAAAATAGATAAAGTTCGCCCAAAATTTGCTTCTTTTGTGTTTCGTTTATCAGAGTTGATTTCTCTAAGCGCTCATTTAGAGTGTCTTGGATCTCGTAGATATCGTAGTCCATGTCCTCCATGATATCAAGGATCGACTGGCTCTCTAGTAAATTTGTAATTTTGTAGCCATCACTTGTTATCTCTACCGTAGCTTCTGTCGGATGAGTAAAGAGGTTGTGCTTCATGCCGATCACCTCTTGATATGCGCCAACTAGGAAAAATCCCAAGAAATAATCCTCCTTCTCTACATCCACGTCGTGTAAAAGTAGTGGGTTTTTCTCGTCATCATAGCTGATCTCGCCGTCGCTATCGCAAGTGATATCCCAGATCGAAGCTGGCAGAGTAGGGCGCTCATCGAGCCTGTCAAGTGGCATGATAGGGAAATTTTGCTTTAGACCCCAAAAGTCTGGCAAGCTTTGAAAGATCGAGAAATTTAGCAGGTATCTCTCTTGAACCTCTTTTTGAATTTTAGTTAGATCGCTTGAGTTGCTCTTGTTGCCAAGCATCACGACAGCCTTTTTACTAATGAGCCTTAAAAGCACCTCTGCGTTTGACCTATCTTGCAGATCGACATAGCCTAGATCAAAGAGCGTGAGGATGCTTTCTGTGTGGTGGATGGCGTCGTGCAGATACTCTAGGGCGTTTGAAGGCTTGATTGATTTATAAAGATCGACTAGCTCGGTTATTAAATTTGGATTATTTTTCTTTAAATTTAGCTTCTCTTCGGTGTATTCTTGAGAAAATAGCTCAAGCACAGGAGCGACCAAAAGTGCGTGAGAAGCGGCGATGTAGCGACCTGACTCTATGAAAATATCTGGCTCGATCTCTTTTTTTTGCTCGCTTATGGTTTTAAGCATATAAACAACGTCGTTTGCATATTCGTTTAGCGTATAGTTTCTGCTGCTCTCCTCTTTAAACTGCGAGTACTCGATCGCAAGGCCACCACCTAAATTTATAGCTTTTAAATTTGTTGCGCCCATTTTTCTAAGCTCAGCGTAGATGTTGCCAGCCTCTATGAGTGCTTTTTTGAGCGGATGTATCTCGCTTATTTGAGAGCCGATGTGGAAGTGTATCATTGTGAAATTTTCAAGTAAATTTGCCTTTTTTAGCATCTTTACAGCTTCTATTAGCTCGGTTGATGTTAGGCCAAATTTAGAGTGTATGCCTCCACTTTTTGCCCAGAGTCCTGAGCCTGTCGAGTGCAGTCTTATGCGAAGTCCGATCTTTGGTTTTGGTTTAAAGCGCTCTTTTGCGATGGCGATTATCGCTTCAAGCTCGTTTAAGCCCTCGATCGTTAGCGTGATATTATGCCCCATTTCAGCGGCGATAAAGCCTATGTTTATCATCTCTTTATCTTTAAAGCCATTTACTGTTATAGGCGCTTTGTCGTTGTTATAAGCCATAGTTAGAAGTAGCTCAGCCTTGCTACCTGCCTCAAGGCCGTAGTTGTAGGGCTTGCCAAGGCGAACTAGGTTTTTTACAAAGCCTGGATATTGATTGACCTTAAGCGGAAAGACGGCGTTAAAGCTACCTTTGTAGGCAAATTCTTTCTTTGCCTTTGCAAAGCTTGCGTGGATCTGCTCGATCTGCTTTTGGATAAGGTGCGGAAAGCGAAGCAGCAGTGGCCCTCTATAGCCATCGTCTCTTATCTCTTTTACGATGTCGATGATCGCTGGCTTGCTAGCTTCGTTTATGCAGACTTTGCCATCTTCTATCACAAAATTTGAATTGCCCCAAATGCTAAGTCCAAAATCATTCATCCCAGCTCCTTTTCAAGCTCATCTAAATTTATCGTTTTTTCGTCTTTGGTCTCTAAATTTTTATACCAAATTTTATTCTCTTTCATCTCATTTTCGCCCACGCAAAGGAAAATTTTTGCATTTTTATTGTCAGCATTTTGCAGATGTTTTTGAAGTTTTTTAGCTTCATAAGAAATTTCAACCTGATATTTTTTGCGAAGTTTTGAGCCAATATTATAGATAAAATCAACATTTGCCGCATCAAGCGCGCAAAGATAAACTCCGTCTCGCTCATCCCCAGCTTCACCTAAAATTTCCATTATCCTCTCAACGCCCATCGCAAAGCCAACACCATAACTTGCTCTACCGCCAAGATATTCAACTAGCCTGTCGTATCTGCCGCCACCAGCGACTGCGCTTTGTGAGCCGATCTCGTTGCTGATAAACTCAAAAGCCGTCTTGCAGTAGTAGTCTAGCCCTCGAACGAGCTTAGTGTCTATCTCAAATTTAACGCCATTTGCCGTTAAAATTTCTTGCAGTTTTGCAAAATCAGCCTGCGCCTCGCAGCTTAAGCTATCAGTTATGACTGGAGCATTTTTATAAATTTCTTGGCAGCTCTCTACCTTACAGTCAAGCACGCGGATAGGGTTTAAGAGCTTGCGTCTTTTGCAGTCCTCACAAATTTTTTCACTGTTTTCATCTAAAAATTTGACAAGCTTTGCTTTGTAAGACTTCATCGAGCTCTCGTCGCCAAGCGAGTTGATCTTTAGGGTTGTTTTTATATTTAGTCTATTAAAAATTTCGCTCACCATCAAGATAATGCTCGCGTCCTCATAGACGCTGCCCTCGCCAAAGCACTCACAGCCAAACTGGTGAAACTCCCTTAAACGGCCTTTTTGTGGGCGCTCGTAGCGAAACATCGAGCCATGATAAAAGCAGCGCTTTGTCACATTTGCTCTGTCAAGTTTTGCCTCGATAAAGGCTCTAACGACGCCAGCCGTGCCTTCAGGACGCAAGCAAACGTCGTTGCCGCCTTTGTCTTCAAACTGATACATCTCTTTGCCCACGATGTCGCTACTCTCGCCGACACTTCTTTTAAAAAGCGCCGTCTCCTCGAGGTGTGGGGTCAAAATTTGCTCATATCCGTAGTTTTTTGCGACTTCCTCGCAGGTTTTTATTATCTGTGCATAAAGTTTTGCGCGAGCTGGAAGCATATCTTTCATGCCACGAAGTGCCGTTATCATCGCATTATCCTTTTTATTTTTTGTGATTTTACTTAAAATTTATAAAATTTTCTATCTCTTTTGAAATTAGCTCTATGCTTTTAGATGCGTCTATAAAAAGCGTTTCAAAGTCATTTTTGATGAGAATTTGCTTCATCAGGCTTTGCACTTTTAAAAGATACTCTAGCCCACGAGCCTCGATCTTATCGCTTGTGCCTCTTGTTTTTAAGCGCGAGCTTATAAGCTCATGGCTTGCTTCAAAAAAGATGATCTTATCTGCAAATTTATCATTTAGTGCAAATTTATTAAGCTCTAAAAGCACGTTTTCATCTAAATTTTCATCATTTGCCAAAGCGTAGGCGATGCCTGAGATAAAGCCTCTGTCGCTTAAAATCAATTTGCCTAAATTTGGAGCGACTAGCTTTTCAAAATGCTCAGCCCTATCAGCTAAAAAGAGTAAAATTTCAGCCCTTTTGCCTATTTTTATGCTCGAATTTAGTAAAATTTCACGTAAATTTTCACCAAGCTTTGTGCCACCTGGCTCTTTTGTGACAATGGCATCACTAAATTTAGAAGCTAAAATTTCTATCTGCGTGCTCTTGCCAACGCCGTCAATGCCCTCAAACAAAACATACATTTTACGCCTTTAAATTTTTTAGAATTTTTGCTGGCACTAGGTTGCTCACGTCGCCGTCGTGGCGCAAGACTGAGCGAACGATAGAGCTTGAGATGAAGGCGTTATTTAAGCTTGGCATAAGATAAACCGTCTCAAATTCGTCCCAGAGTGCTGCGTTTGCGTAGCCTATTTGTAGCTCATACTCAAAGTCGCTAACCGCGCGAAGACCCCTGATGACGGTGTTTATGCCGTGCGATTTAGCAAAATCAACAAGCAAGTTATCAAAGCCAAGCACGCTTACATTTTTTAGCTCGCAAACTGCCTCTTTTGCCATCTCTATGCGTTTTTCATGTGCGAACATCGGTTGTTTGCTGTCACTTTTTGCGACTGCTACGATTACCTTGTCAAAAATTTTCGTAGCCCTTATGATGACGTCTAAATGGCCGTTTGTTATGGGGTCAAAGGTCCCTGGATAGATGCAAGATTTTTTCAAATTTGCCACCTTTTGTAAAGATTATTTTGGATTTTTAAGGCATCAAGCCACTTGCCGATGATGAAATTTTCCATATCATGAAGGCTCTTTATGCCTGCGTAGTAGCCTAAAACTGGCGGAGCGATGATGGCTCCAAGAGATGAGAGAAGCTGCATCTGAGAGAGCGAGATCGTAGAAAAAGGCATCTCTCTAACGCCTAAAACTAGGGTTTGTCTCTCTTTTAGTGCGACACTTGCGGCTCTTGTGATGAGCGTGTCGCTTATGCCGTTTGCAACCTTTGCCAAAGTATTAGTAGAGCAGGGCGCTATGATCATGGCATCCGTGCCAAACGAGCCTGAGGCTGGGCCAGCGCTAAGGTCTTGATCATCATAAATTTTCACGCCAAGATCATCTAAATTTAGCCTCAAATTTTCTTCAGCCTCTAAAACTTTCATAGCATTTTTACTAACTATAACATGCGCCTCACAGCTATCTTTGGCGGCATTTACTAGCTTTAAAAAAAGCCCAGCACCGCTTGCTCCGGTGGCTGCAAAAACTACCTTTTTCATCTGATAACTGCCTCGTCTTTGCCTGAAACTGTGGCCTGTAAAATCTTGTTTTCTCTTGTTCTTATCTTTATCATATCGCCTAAATTTCCATCTTCAAGCGCCTTTACCTCGGCGATTATCTTGACGCCACCCTCGCTTAAAACTGCATTTAGCATTTGACCTTTTTTGACTAAACTAATGGCATTAAACTGACGTTTGGTTAAAATTTCTCCGCTTCTTATCTGCACTTTTGTGACAAGTGTTGAGGCGCTAAGTCCAAAGAGTGCGTCACGCGGCCATTTGCTAAATTCGATCATCGTTGGTTGATAGTCAAGCAGGCTTAAAATATGGTTTGTATTCATTGAATTTATGGCGATAAAAACTGGCATTTTAGCGTTAAAGCTAAATTTAAAATAAAGGCTCTTTAAGCTTAGATCAACGTCCTCAAATGAGGCTCTAAAAACGCCTTTTTGGCTATTTTGATCGTTTAAAAATATATTTTTAAAAACTAAGTCTTTAAAATTTGCAGGGAGTTTGTTTTGCGGACTGATGCTAAGATCGCTCACGCTGATACCTGGGTACTCGTTGCTGATCTCTCTTAGAAACTGCATCTGAATTTCATCCATGATAGAGCAGTTTTTCACAAAAGCAACGCTACCGCCGCTTTTGTCATTATATGTTTTAAAATTTGCTGTTAGAATTTCATAGAGTTTTTTACTATCTATCTTGGCAGCTCTTTTGTCCTCTAGGTTTAAAATTTCATTGTCTTCGCCTTCAAAGCCAAAAGTGCTAAGCGAAATTTGATCATTTACGACGCAATACATCGGATAGATGCTAACTTCATTTGCAAAAAGTTTTGTGGAAAGTAAAAAAATGAGTATAAAAAAGATGGAGCGGGAAACGAGATTCGAACTCGCGACCCCAACCTTGGCAAGGTTGTGCTCTACCCCTGAGCTATTCCCGCAATCAAAATGAAGTCCGCATTTTATCAGATTGTTTTTCATTTGTCAAGGATTATGGAAGTTTTATGAGTGAAATTTCACTATTTTGTAAAATTTCACCTTGATCAGGGCTAGTTATCAGCACAAAATCACTCTTTAATATATGATTTATCATGCCTGAGCCATATTTTCCGCCATCAGTTGCTATAAATTTACCATCAGTTACATTGCCAAAAACCGCATTTGCTCTGCCTGATTTTACCTTTAAATTTTCACTATTTATAGCTTTTTGCGTCACAAAACACTCACTTTTTAGAAGTGGCAAAACAAGCATCATCGTGCAAAGATAAGCAGCCATAGGGTTGCCAGGCAAGATGAAAACAAGCCTGCCATCTTTTTCGTAAGCCTTACAAGGTCTGCCAGGTCTTATGTCAAGGTGCGAGAAAATTTCATCGTATCCAAGCTCACTTAGGGCTATCTTCATAAAGTCAGCCTCACCAGCGCTCGCTCCGCCAGAGCAGATAACGATATCGTAGTTTGCAGCGTTTAAAAACGCCTGTTTTACAGCGCTTAGCTCATCTTTTATGATGCCAAGATATGAGCTTTTTTGACTGATTGAGCTAAGAAGTGCAGCTATACCAAGTGCGTTTGCATTGTAAATTTCATCCTCGCTAGCTCTTTGCCAAGGCTCGATGATTTCGTTGCCACTTGAATAAACCGCGATGCTTGGCTGCTTTTCAACTTCTATAAAGCTTATGCCCTGAGCTGCTAGCATCATCACGCTTCTTGTGTTTAAAATTTCGCCACTTTTTAGTAAAATTTCACCAACTTTTGTCTCTTCGCCTTTAAAGCGGTAAGCTTCGCCTTTTTTAAGCTTAGCTGGCGCTTTTACAAACTCGCCCTCAACCACGCAATCTTCAAACCTCATGACCGTGTCAGCGCCCTTTGGCATCTTTGCACCTGTCATTATCTTCACGCACTCGTTTTTGCCGATAGCTAGCTGCTCTTTATCGCCTGCAAAGGCACTTGCGATTATCTTATATGGTTCATCTTTTTCATCAAATTTAACCGCAAAGCCATCAAGCGCTGAGTTATCAAAGCAGGGCAGGTCTTTGACCGCTATCACGTCATTTGCCAAGGTCTTACCAAGAGCCTCGCTAATGGGTAAAATTTCGCTCTCATTTTTTGGTTTAAATTTAGCCCTTAAAGCCTCAAGTGCGTCATTTACTAGCATTTCTACTCCTCAAGCCTAACTATTTTTGCCCCAAGGCTTTTAAATTTCTCCTCCAGCCTCTCATAACCTCTATCAAGGTGGTAAATTCTATGCACCAAGCTCTCGCCATTTGCGATAAGAGCGGCTAGTATCAGCGCTGAGCTTGCTCTAAGGTCAGTCGCCATGACATCAGCTGCATTTAAATTTGCAGGGGCATAAACGCTTGCGATGTGACCATTTAGGCGGATATCAGCGCCCATTCTAGCTAGCTCACTAACGTGCATAAAGCGGTTTTCAAAAAGCCTCTCATCTATCGTGCTAACGCCATTTGCTGCAAGACAAAGCGCCATAAACTGAGCCTGCATATCGGTTGGAAAGCCTGGATACTCAGTCGTTCTTATCTCTACTGGTTTTATCTCATTTGTTGGCAAAATCGTGATCTTATCGCCGTCTATTTCGATGCCAAAGCCCATCTCTTCAAATTTATTTAAAATGGCTGTCATGTGCGCAGCATTTGCCTTTGTGACTGAAATTTTGCTATTTGTGATAGCTCCAGCACAAAGGTATGTGCCAGCCTCGATCCTATCAGGGATGACCTCGATATCGCAAATTTCAAGTAGTTTTTGACCGCTACCAGTGATCTTTAGCTCGCTTGTGCCTATGCCTTCGATCTTGACGCCGCTTTGAGCCAAAATTTCACAAATTTGCACCACTTCAGGCTCAAGCGCGACGTTAAAAAGCTCTGTCGTGCCGTGCGCAAGAGCTGCTGCCATGATGATGTTTTCGCTACCAGTTACAGTGATCTTGTCAAAAACTATCTTTGCACCTTTTAGTCCATTTGGTGCGGTTGCGACGACATAGCCTTGCTTTATCTCGATATTTGCGCCCATTTTCTCAAGTGCGCTTAGGTGCAGATCTATTGGTCTTTGTCCGATCGCACAGCCTCCAGGAAGGCTCACCTCACAATGTCCAAAGCGCGCTAAAAGCGGACCAAGCGTCAAGATAGAAGCGCGCATCTTTCTAACGATATCGTAGTTTGCCGTGGTCGAATTTACACTGCTCGTGTCGATACTTAGTGAGTTTTCATCTTTAAATTCACACTTTGCTCCAAGATTAACTAGCAACTGGCAAAGCGTCTTTATGTCAGCGACATTTGGGATATTTGTTAAATTTATCTTATTTTTAGCAAGTAGGGTTAGGGCGATGATAGGTAGGGCGGCATTTTTGGCTCCGCTGATCTTTACTTCGCCGCTTAATTTGGCATTGCCTTCTATTTTTAGATAGTGCATCATTATTTTTTGCCTTAAGAAAATATATTTTTTGCCGATTATATTGTTTTTAAACTTAGAGTAAAGAAAACAGGGCGCTATTTTCGCTCTATTTACATTTAAGAGTTAAAATTACGAAAATTAATTATTTTGGATAAAAATATGTTAAATTTAATAAATAAAAGAGTGTTTTTTGCACTTTGTATTGCACTTTTTACAGGTTGTTCTTTCACCTCAAATGAGCCTAAAATCCCGCAAAATGACTACAATCAAACCGCTTCTTCAAACGAAGACTTTAGCAGACAAGCTTCAAGTGAGCTTTTAGACGAAGATGACGGCAGAGCAGATAAAGAATTTGATTCATTTTTTAAAAAATACTTAAACACTAGAGCAGGTGGCGACTGCTCAGGCTTTGTATCTATCGTAAATGCAAAATATAAAAATATGTATTTTGATGAAAAAACCATCAATAACTACTACAGCAAGGGTGGCAGAAAGTCAAAAGCGATCTACAACTTCTACGAAAGCCAAAATTTGATAACTTACAAAAACCCAAAGATAGGCGATCTTATCTTCTTTTCAAACACCCTTGGCAAAGGCATACAAAAGAATAAAGACAAGAAAAACGTCACTCACGTCGGCATCGTGACAGCCATACTTCCAGATGAGACGGTCAAATTTATCCACAATTCTGGTGGCAGGATAATCCACAGCTATATGAATTTAAAACAAAAAAATACGCATCTAAAGGGCGACAAAGAGATAAATAGCTACGTTGTAAGGTGCTCAAACGCTAGCTGCCTTGCGGCAAATAGATTTGCTGGATATGGCAAAGCTAAGTAGCCCAGCTACATTTGCGCTTATCCTTTTAAATTTAGCTGCATTTTTTGGCGTCACCTTTCTGCAATTGCGTGAGTTATGGCTTGCGCTTGGCTTAAATATCTATTTTGTAGAAAAACTCTATCTATTTCAGCCCCTTACGTCTATCTTTATGCACGCAGGCACAGCTCACTTGCTCATGAATATGCTCTTTTTATATCAAGTTGGCACGATGAGCGAGCTATATCTTGGCACGAAAAAATTTATCATTTTTTATATCGTTGGCGGCGTTTTGACGCAAATTTTAAGCTTTATTTATATATATTTTGCATTTGAAAATGAGAAATTTATAAATTTAGTCGGTGCAAGCGGCGCTTTGTGTATGCTCTTTGGTATGCTGGCGACCTCGGTGCTTTACTCGGATAAAAAGGCGTGGTTTGGCTACTTTGCCATCGTTGTTGCCATGAGCTTTTTGCCGCTACTTATGGGCATAAATGTCGCATGGTATGCACACTTTATAGGCTGGAGCATTGGCTGTTTGTATGCTAAATTTTACTTAAAGAGAGCAGATGAGATTTTTTGATGAGATCTGGGACATTTTAAACGAAGGTGACGTGGAGCTTAAATTTTTAAAATTTGAGCTGTTTTACGAGAAATTTAGATCAAATTTGGATATTTGCTTTGACGAAATTTCTGCGCCAAATGAGCTAACTACCCCATGCTACGCTAAGTTTTGCGACGTCGTTAGTATGAAAGAGCTAAACAAAAAGGTAAAGCCAAAAGATAAAAACCTAAATTTCATCCACTCAGTCGCTCACATCGAATTTAGCGCTATCGACATCGCACTTGATGCTTGTTATAGATTTAGAGAGCTGCCAAGGGAGTTTTACGAGGACTGGCTGGAGGTGGCTGAGGATGAGATCAGGCACTTTTGTATGATAGAAAATTTACTCACAAAACAAGGCGGCAGATACGGCGAGCTAAGTGTGCATGATGGCCTATTTATCGCACTTCAAAAGACCTCAGATAGGCTTACTAGCCGCATGGCGCTACTGCCAAGATATATGGAGGCAAACGGCCTTGATGCAAACGCTCACATCATCAAAAGGCTAGAAGCTGAGGGCGGGCAAGATGAGCTCATTGAGTGCCTAAAAGTCATCTTAAAAGAGGAAGTCTCTCACGTTTATAAGGGCGATAAATGGTTTAAATTTGCCTGCAAAAAAGAGGGCGTCGACGAGAAAAGCTACTTTGATATCATATTAAATTTATATCCAAATTCATTTAAAAGCATTAGAGAGATCAACGAAAAGGACCGCTTAAAGGCTGGATTTAGCGAGGAAGAGCTTGGTTGGATAAAGAATTTCTCAAAGGAGAGATCATGAGTAAAATTTACTTCATAAGGCACGCAAAAGCAGTTGATGAGAACAAAGATGGCGCAAAAGACGCTTCAAGAGAGCTTAGTCCAAAAGGCAAAGAGGACGCTAAATTTATGGCTAGCAGGCTAAAAATGTATGATGTGATGCCTGGAGCTATCTTTTCAAGTAGTGCTAAAAGATGCGAGCAAACAGCAAAAATCATCGCTAAAACTTTAAAATTTAAAGAAAAATCCATAGAGATAAAAGACGAGCTTTACGACATAAGCTTTGAGGATCTTTTGGAGTTCGTAAGAAATTTAGATAAAAATTTAGATGAAATTTTCATCATCACGCACAATCCAAGTGTAACAGAAATTTGCGAATACCTAAGCGACTCATCGATAGACAATATCCCAACTTCAGGCATTTTTTGTATAGAGTTTGAGTCTGAATTTAAAGAGCTAAAAGAGGGCAGTGCAAAAGCTTTATTTTTTGACCACCCAAAGAAACATCAAAGATAAGTTTTATTAAAAAACCGCAAATTTATTCATTGCAATTTGACAGACACAAAGGACATCTGTTTATTTGATTTTTCAAATGCAAGTTTTGCTTTTGAATCAAAAAAACATTTTTCTACTCAATTTTTAAAATTTATCACTCCATTTTTGAAAATTTAATCATTTCAAGTTCAAACCATCAAGCATAAAAGCAAATTTAAAATCAACCATAATCGCAATGCCAAAATATGACAAAAGGTAAAATGCAAGATATTTTATATATTTTGTATTGAAAACTATAATTTTCAAATTGATATTTTAAAATCTTTATTCTGCTCTATTAAAAGTTTTAAATGGCTATATTTGGCTAGTTTCTGCATTTTATCTTTTGTGTGATCTAAATTTATCCATTAAATTTGGTGTAAAAATATCTGTAAGAAAATTAGTTAAATTTTACACTTTTCAAAAATTGTGAAATTTACATTTATCTTATAGATAACTTAAAATTTGATCTACCCTATTTTGAAAATGATGAGCGAGAGTTACCTTGAGAGCTTGTGGTTCTTGCTCTAAAAAGCAAAACAACACTGACCTTATAAAAGCGGCGATAAATGTAAATAAAGTGGCTTATTTGAGCTGGCACTTTGGAGGCAAATTAAATCTAAAGCGAGTGTTTTTCTAAAAGCTAGTAGAACAATCTTACACATGCTAAATTTAAAGAGTAGAATAGTGCGTGCCATTTTGTTTTTATGCGCCAAATATTGATCTTGTGCGTTAAATTTGCCATTCAAATTTAAGAGCTAGTAGCTAAATTTTGAAAATGTAGATCTGAAAGCTATTTTTTTAAGTTAATTAAAATTTATCGTCAAAAAGTGTGCGGATGTCTAGTATGTAGTTTTTGGGCATAAAGATCGGTGAGTCTAAAATTTCAAGTACGCCATCATTAAATGAGAGAAATTCCACTACTCTTTTTGGCTTTCCGGCGGTTTTTATGCTCATATCGGCTAGATGCACCACCTTTACGATCTGCATTTTATCTGTCGTCCATTCAGAAAAAGCTAGAAATTTAGAGTCGTCTGAAAATAAAAAGCAAGCTGTTGCTCTTTCGCTAAGTAAAATTTGATGGGCGCTGCCATCTTTAACTAAATTTTGATCCACTGATGATGTTTTTGCGTGGTTTGAAAACTTATTTTTTAAATTTAGACAGTGCTTGCTATTTATAAAAAGCCTTAGCTCGCCAAGGGTTGGAGCGCCCATAGCGACCTCGCAACCTTCAAATTTGGCGCTAAATTTACCATCACTGCTACACGCATTTGCCTCGTAGTCCCAAGCCGAGCTCATAAATTTACCTATTAAATTTGCCTGCCATGGCTTTGTAGATATTTAGCTCGTCTTGTAAAAGTGTGTATTTTGCTTTTAGTAACCCTATTTTGGCCTCTAGCTCGCTATTTTTAGCCTCTAAAAACTCTTTTAGCTCAACCTTGCCGTAGGAGTATTTTAGCTCGTAAATTTTTGAAATTTCCTCGTAGTTTTTTATCTGATCTTGGTAGTTTGTAAGTAGCGCTTCGTCGTTTAGGTAGCCTTTGTAAAATGCGTCTATCTCGTTTAATGCGCTATTTAGAGTACTTATGTAGTTTAGCTTTGCAAGCTCGAAATTTGCCTCGCTAACCTTTAAATTTGACTTTAGCTTAGAATAGTTTAAAAATGGTAAATTCAAAGCGATGTTGCCATTTAGAAATTTAAGGCTAAAGGCTTCCTCTTTTTTGTCGGTGCTGCTTTTGAGGCTGGCTCCTAGCGTGATGCTTGGATAAAACTCTTTTTGGCTCGCTTTGTAGTTTAAGATGCCCTCTTCTATGCGGTAAATAGCCACTCTTAGGTCCGGGCGGTTTGCTATGGCACTTGTTGGCACATCTAGATCAACGCCCACTCTTTTAACGGGACTTAGCGTGAGGCCATCAAATTTAAGCTCAAATTCTGGCCTCTCATTTAGCAAAATCCTAAGCGTTTTTTTAGCACTCACAAGCTCCTTTTGGGCGCTTTCTATCTTATTTTGAGCGCTTAAGAGCTGTGAGTTTATCTGTTTTAGACTTAGCGCTTCCTCTTTGCCAAGCTTAAATTTAAGCCCAACTATCTCATTTAGCTTGTTATAAATTTCTAAAATTTGCTCATAGGTTTTTATGCTCTCGTTTAGATATAAAATTTGAAAATAGGCGTCTGCTACGGAGTTTATCACGCTTAGTTTGCCAGCCTCCAGATCAAATTTAGTAGCATCCACTTCAAACATCGCTGCGTCTTTGCTGTTTGCTAGCTTTTGCCAAAGATCAAGCTCGTAGCTAAGCCCTATGCTTGAGCCAAAACTTCTAGTGACCGCACCGCCCTCTTTTATATTTTTGCTACTTGTTGCCTCGATGCCAGCATTAAAGCTTGGGATCAAATTTGCCTGCAAAACGCCAGCTTGAGCGAGCGCTTTATTTACATTTACCGCGGCTTTTGCAAGGTCGGTGTTGTTTTTAAGCGCAAGTTCTACAAGCTCATCAAGGTAGCTTTGCTCATACTGCTTCCACCAAGAGGTGTCTAAATTTAGCTCACGGCTAGCGTTATCTTCAAGTAAAATTTGTTTGTAGTTTTCATCTATATTTTTAACAGCGCAGCCGCTTAAAACGAGCACTAAAGCTAGGCTTAGAAATTTCATATTACTCCCTTGAAAGCGCATCTATTGGGTTTAGTTTTGAGGCGTTTTTAGCTGGCATGTAGCCAAAGATGATGCCAATAGCCATCGACGTGACAAGTGCAAGCACGATCGAGCCGTTTGAAAAGATCATGCTAAAGCCGTTTAAGAAGTTGTTAAAGATGTAGCCGATAGCGTAGGATAGGACGATGCCGATGGCTCCGCCGATAAGGCAAAGTAGCACCGCCTCTATCAAAAACTGCTGCAAGATGTTGCTCTGTCTAGCTCCGATCGCCATTTTTATGCCTATCTCTTTGGTGCGCTCAGTGACTGAGACTAGCATGATGTTCATGACGCCTATGCCCCCAACTACGAGCGAGACGACGGCGATGCTTGAGATGAGAAGGCGCATGGTTGAGATGGTCTCTTCGATCGTTTGCTTTATGCTGTCTGAGTTTCTTGTAAAAAAGTCCTTTTTGCCGTGCTTGATCTCTAAAAGCTCAGTTAGTGTTTTTTCGGCGATTTGCGCATTGACGCCCTCATTTACTTTGGCGGTGACCGAGCTTATAAATTTATCCCCTGTGACCTTATTTAGCACGGTCGTGTATGGAGCGTAAATTTTAAGCGTGCTTGAGTCGCCCATCTTAAAATCATCCTTTTGCAAAACGCCGATAATGCGAAGTGGCTTTTTGTTAAAAAGTATGATCTTGCCGATAGGATCATCATTTTTAAAGATGCTATTTTTGGTGTTTTGATCGATTAGTGCGACTGAAGCTGAGTTTAAAACCTCGTCATCATCGTAAATTCTGCCCTCTTCTAGCTTTAGTCCATTTACGTCAAAGCTCCCTACTCCACCGCCTTTTAAGCTCGCACTTAGCGAGATATTTTCATAAGTCAGCACGCCTGAAGTGCTTGTATTTGGCGTGACTGAGTCTAAAAAGGACTGCTTGGCAAGCATGTTTGCATCGCTTATGGAGAGCGTTTTTACCTTGCCTGAGAGCATATCGCCAAAGCCTTTACCTGGCATGATGTCGATCGTGTTTGTGCCGATCTTTCTGATACCAGCTAAAATTTGCTCCTGCGAGCCTTTGCCAAGGGCAACGACGCTAATGACCGCGGTGATACCTATAATAATGCCAAGCATCGTTAAAAGCGATCTTAGTTTGTGCGCTAACATCGCATTTACCGACATTTTAAAGCTCTCTATTAGCTGGTCTTTATAGTAGGTAAATTTACTCTTTTCTGGCTGGGTTTGCTTGCTAGCCTCGTAAATTTCGCTATTTTTTACATTGTCACTTACGATGTTGCCATCTTTTATCTCGATCACACGGCTTGCATACTCTGCGATCTTTGGGTCGTGCGTGACGATGATGATGGTGTGGCCTTTTTTGTAAAGATCAACTAAAATTTCCATCACCCTAAGCCCACTTTTGCTATCAAGCGCGCCTGTTGGCTCGTCTGCTAAAATGATCTCGCCACCATTCATCAGCGCCCTTGCTATGGAGACCCTTTGCTGCTGTCCGCCTGAGAGCTTATTTGGTAAATTTTTCGCTTTTTCGCTAAGACCAAGCGAGCCAAGAAGTTCATTAGCTCTTTTCTCTCGCTCGCTCTTGTTTGCACCTGCGTAGATGCTTGGCAGTGCTACGTTTTCAAGGGCGTTCATCGTGCTAAGCAGGTTATATCTTTGAAAGATAAAGCCAAATTTATCTCGCCTAAGCTTGGCAAGCGAGTCGCTATCAAATTTTGATATTTCTTTGCCATCAAGCAGGTACTGCCCACCACTTGGGCTATCCAAGCAGCCAAGGATGTTCATCAGGGTTGATTTGCCAGAGCCAGACTGACCGATGATGGCTATAAATTCGCCCTTTTTTATCTCTAAATTTATGCCATGCAAGATCTCTATCTCATTGTCACCTAGCTTAAAGCTTTTAGTGATGTTTTTTAGACTTATCACTTAAAACTTCTTATGTTCTTTTGCGATCATCTTAGCGATCTCGCTTGATGAGCCTTGAGATGTGATGATCTCATCGCCCTCGTTTATGCCGCTGATGATCTGCGTATCGAGGTTGTCTTTTATGCCGATTTTGACCGCTGTTTTTACTGGCTTGCCATCTTTTAGCACATAGACAAAAGTGCCGTTTTCATCTTTTTTGATGCCGATGCTTGGCACGATGATGGCGTCCTCGACGTTTGCTATTAAAAGCTCGTTTTGCGTGGTCATGCCTATTCTTAAAATTCCATCTTTGTTATCAACGATGCTTTGTGCGTAGTAATAAACTGCCGAGCTACTGCTAGAGCTACTTGAGTATGAAGACTTACTGCTGCTACTTGAGCCGTAGCTGCCATCACTTAGCGTAGTAAGCCCAGGATCGATCGAGCTAACAGTCGTTTGAAATTTCTTTGTTGGCTCAGAGAGGATCGAGTACTCAACTGGCGTGCCGACTTTGATCTTTGTGATGTCGCCCTCTGCTATTTGCATCTTCATCTTTACATGGCTAAGATCAGCGATATTTACGATAGTTGGCGTAGTTTGGTTGGCATTTACGGTCTGACCCTCCTCAACCTGCACGCTTACAACCGTGCCATCTCTTGGCGCGGTGATCTTTGTGTAGCCTAAATTTATCTTAGCGGTGCTTAGCTCGATATTTGTCTGCTTGATCTGTGCTTCAAGCTCCTTTATCTTGGCGCTATTTGCACTATATGTGTTTTTTGCGCTTTCAAATTCTTGCTTTGAAGTGGCGTTTTTGACAAAGAGTGCATTTTCTCTATCAAACTGCGTTTTAGCGATATTTAGAGCCACTTTTGCACTTTCAAGCTGGGCTTTGTAGATGGCAAGCTGTGCTTCTTTATTGTCTATGCTATTTTGCTGGGTCGAGCTATCGATACTTGCGATCATATCGCCTTTTTTTACCTGATCTCCAAGCTTAACATATAGCTTTTTTATCTGACCGCTCACCTGAGCTCCCACGTCGATTAGCTCGGTGGCGAAAATTTCTCCAGTCGCATCGACTTTTTTGCTAAATGAGCCCTTCTTTGCCTTTTTGGTGATAAACTCCACCTCTTCTTCTTTTACCTTGAAAAATTTATCATAGACGAAGTATCCACCGACGCCTAAAATAAGCAGGATTATTAAAATTTTAGATTTTTTCATCGCTTCTCTTTGTAAAAAATTGGTAAATTCTACTCTACAAGAGTAAATACTCTTTAAGCTTCCTCTTTTGCCATGCCAGCCTCTATCAAAAACCTACTTGGCTGATAGGTCACCTTCTTTATCTTGTCGTATTTTGCGTAGCTTAGATATAGCTCGTCTTTAGCCCTTGTTACTGCCACGTAAAAGAGCCGTCTTTCTTCTTCTAGGCTGCCGCCCATGCTCATTAGCTTTAAATTTGGAAAGCGGTTTTGCGCGAGATCTACGATGAAAACTTGGTCAAACTCAAGCCCCTTGCTCGCATGCACGCTAAGCAAGCTAACGCCCTGCCCTTCGCTCATCTCGTTGCTTCCAAGGGCTAAGAAGTTGTAAAATTTACTGATATCTTGATACTTTTTAGCTAGCTCGCTTAGCACCACGCTCTTTGCCATTATGCGCTCTTTGACCTCTTCTTTGAGCGCTAGATCGACGTTGCCGTTTTTTAGAGTTGCCCTTTTTGTACTGATGTTTTCGACGATTAACGAGTAAATTTTGCTAGTTTTTATCTCATTTATCATCGTAGCTGGCTTTGAGATATTTCTCATGCCTCTTAAAAAGTTGTAAATTTCATATAAAAATTGCGCCCCACTCTCGCTTAGCTTTTGTAGCTTTAGCACAGGGTGGCCTAGAAATTTATCGCTAAAGCCAAGCTTAGAAAACCTTGAAACCTCGGCAAATTCGTCAAGGTCATCAAAAAGTCCTAGCTGGTAGTTTCGCCTTTTGTTTGATGAGATATTTACGCTCTCATCTGGCTCAACTATCCCTTTTATCAAATTTCCATGCCCAAGCTTAAGCAGTGCGTCAAAAATTTCTTTGCTAACTGCGCTGCCAACGCCCTTTGCGTATTCGCAGATGTGGATAAATGCCATTATATCTTTTGGATTGACATAAATTCCCATGATGTCGATGAGCGCCTTGATCTCACGGCTCTCAAAAAAGCTCACCCCGCCCTTTCGCTTTGAGCCGATGCCTCGCTCTTTTAGCGCGACCTCGATGCCATCAGCTGATGAGTTATTTCTAAAAATTATGGCGATATTTTCTCTATTAAATGGCGAAAGTGAGATGATATCAGCGATATTTTGATACTGATCAAAAAGCTCATTATAGACAAGTAGCCTTGGAGGCTTGAAATTTCCCTCACGGCTAACTGTAAGGTGCTTTTCATAAAGCCTTGGGTTGTTGTTTATCACCTTGTTTGCAAGGGCAAGTATGCTTGAGCTTGAGCGGTAATTTACATTTAAAGCGTAGATATTTGCGTTTGGAAAGCGATCTTTAAATGAGCCAATAATCTCGATATTTGCGCCGTTAAATGCGTAGATGCTCTGGTCAAAATCGCCCACGCAAAAGAGGCTCTTTGTCTTAAATGCGTCTATGAGGCTGCCTTGAAGCGTGTTTGTATCTTGATACTCGTCGATCAAAATTTCATCATAAGCTAAATTTGCTCCCTTTTTTAGCTCGTCTCGCATTTTTATGAGAAGATCGTTAAAGTCAGCATAAGAAAATTTAGCCTTCTCAGCCTCAAACTCCTCTAAGACATCTTCATAAATTTCAGCATAAACGCCCTGCTCTTCGCTTTTCTCGCTTATCCACTTGCCAAAAGTTGTGCCTTGTTCGCTGTTTTGAAAGAGCGAGTAAAGATCATATAGATATGCCCCGCCGTAAGGCTTGACGTCGCTTAAATGGTAAAATTTACGCCTCTCAACAAGACTTTTTAAAAGCGTCTTTAGCTCGCTTGGCTGCTTTAGCGTGACGCCTTTATCAAGGCTTTTTAAAAGCGAAAATGAGACCGAGTGGAAGGTGCCTGCGGTGATTTTGGAGGTGATTTGCTTGTCAAAATACCTATTTAAGCGCTCTATCATCTCGCTGGCTGCTTTGTTTGTAAAAGTTAGAAGCAAAATTTTCTCTGGTTTTACGCCTAAATTTAGTAAATGAGCGATGCGAGCGACAATCGTGCTAGTCTTGCCAGTGCCAGCTGAAGCGATGATGAGATTGTGTCCAAATGGCGCAGTTGCGGCGGTGTATTGTTCTTTGTTTAACCTAGATAAGGGCATTGTTTCCTCTTTATTAAAAAGGTCTAATTATAGCTACTTAAACTTTAACAGCTATAATCACGCGGATGAAAAAGTTTAAATTTCTAAAATTCCTTACCCTATTTTTGGCTCTAATGGTCGCTATTTTTTTGATACTTGATCAAATTTATCCACTAAATTTAGATGCGCTTAAAAAAGACGAAGCCAAAATTTTGCTTGATAAAAATGGTGAGATCATAAATATGAAGCTTAGTAGCGACGGAATTTGGAGATTTCACGAGCAAAGCTTCCCAAACTCGCTAAAACAATGCGTCATTCTCTTTGAAGATAGGTACTTTTACTACCATTTTGGCGTAAATTTTGCCTCCATTTTTAGGGCATTTTTCCACAACCTAAGAAGCGACAACCGCATAGGAGCTAGCACTATCACGATGCAAGTTGCAAGAATGCTTGAGCCAAGTGATAGGAGCTATAAAAATAAGATAAGAGAAATTTTTAGAGCATTTCAGCTTGAACTTCACTTTAGCAAGGATGAAATTTTAAATTTATACCTAAATTTAGCCCCTTATGGCGGCAATATCGAGGGTGCAAAGGCGGCAAGCTTCTTTTACTTTGGCAAGGAGCTAAATGAGCTTAGCTACGCTCAGGCCGCACTTTTAAGCACAATACCCAAAAATCCAAATAAAAATAGACTTGATAGAGTTTCAAACATAAACGCCCTAAAAAACAGGGTCATAAAGATGCTTTATAAGGCAAATTTAATCGATCTAAGTGCATTTAAAAGAGCGCAGGCTGAGCCATTTAAAAATGTAAGGATAAGAGCTGTCGTAAACGCTAGTGACTACGCAAATGTCGCTTTTAAAAACCAAATTTCAAAGGCGAGCTTGGATCTAAATTTGCAAAAAGATATGCTTAAAATTTTAAAAGACGCGATGTTTTCGCTAAAGGCTAAAAACGCAAACAACGCCGCAGCCGTGGTGATAGACAATAAAAAAATGAGCGTTGTTGCCTTTATCGGCTCGCACGATGAGCACGCACGCGACGGCAAAAACTCAGCCCTAAATATGAAGCGAAACACCGGCAGCACGCTAAAGCCTTTTATCTACTCGCTAGCCCTTGATAGCGGGCTTATCACGCCAAGCTCGCAGCTAATCGATACGCAAATTTATCTGAATGAATATGTGCCAAAGAACTTTAGTAACGACTTTTTGGGGCTTGTAAGCGCAAAGGACGCTCTAAATTTTAGCCTCAATATCCCAGTTATAAATTTATACTTAAAGCTAAAAGATAACTCACTTTATGAGCTGCTTGAAAAGGTAAATTTAGTTGATGAAAACAAGGAGTTTTACGGCTCTTCGATAGTTTTAGGCAGTGCTGAGATGAGCCTGATTGATCTTGCGCATCTTTATACTATATACGCAAATGGCGGGGTTTATAGGCCACTTGAGTTTGCGGGCAAAAGCTACAAAAATGAAGACAAAAACATAACCCTCATCTCGCCTCAAAGCGCATATCTAACCGCCAAAATGATGAGCGAGGCCTCAAGGTCATATCTAAAAAATGCTTGGCAATATGCGCAAAACACGCCAAAGATCGCCTTTAAAACAGGCACAAGTGCAAACTCACGCGATCTTTACGCCATTGGAGTTGATGAGGACTACACAATAGCTGTCTGGGTGGGCAACTTTAACGCCGAAAAAACCGACAAACTAACTGGGCTAAATGACGTCTCAAAGATCGTTTTTGATATGTTTAAGATCACAGCGCAAAGGCAAAATTTAGAGTTTATGAGCGAGCCAGAGGGCATTGAGAAAGTGCCAACCTGCCTTGATGCTTTTAGTTATGAAACATGCAAAAAAACGGCGCTTGATGATAGGATAGTTGGAGTTAAACTGCAAGATAAGTGCAAGAGTTTAAGAGGCGAGGAGCTTGAGTTTTTGATAAAAAATGGCTTTTTAGACAAAGACGAGGTCAAAAATAGCCCTTGTGCTGAAGTTTTTAAAGATAAAAAGCCAGTTTTTGCCTATCCGTATGACGGCGAGGAGATCGTGACAGATGAAAATGTAACACAAATTATGCTAAAATGCTACGCGTTTTTAGGTGATGAAATTTACCTGAAAGTGGATGATTTGAACTTTTATAAGATAGAAAATGCAAGCGAAAAAAGGCTAGATCTAACTCTTGGCGAGCACACTTTAAAATGCCTTGATCAAAACTCAAATCAAAGTGAAATAACAATAAAACTAAGGAGATAAAATGCAGCAAAAAGCGCTACTTCTAGCACTTTTAGGAGCAATAAATTTATATGCTTTAAGTCTAAATGGCACCGCCGAGGTAAAGTCGCCTTTAAGCGTGGAATTTGGACTAGAAGATGATGTTAGTAAAAATCTCATAGGCACGTTAAGCGAGAAAAAGCTTATCTCGTGCGAGCCAGCGCTAAGTGGCACGGTGAAATTTAACGCTCAAAGCCTTACATTTTTTACAAAAGATATGCACGCAGGCGTAGAGTATAGTTGTAAGCTAGAAAATGGCAGCAGCGCTAGCTTTGAGACGAAAGAATTTGCGCTTGAGAAGATAGAAAAGCTCTCTGATAGCAAATTTATTCTTAAATTTAATGACGAAGTTAGTGATGAGCTTGTAAAAAAAATAGCCGTAAAAGGTGCTAGTTTTAACGCCCTTCAGCTCTCTCAAAACAGCTTTGAGCTTGATCTTGATAAAAATATAAGCGAGCCTACTTTTGAGTTTGGAGAAAATTTTGAGAGTAAATTTGGCGCTAAGCTAGCAGGCGATGGCGTGGTAAAATTTAGTGAGCAAGCAAGCGATGAGAGCACAAATTTAAACGCTGAAGCTAAAAGCTTTGAGATAGCTAAAATTTATCCGACAAGCCTTGATAACGGCATCTTGGCATTTAGAATTTATCTAAAAGAGTGGCTAAGCGATGATAATAATCTAAAGAAATTTATAAAGATAAAAGGCGTAAAAAGCTTTAGCATAAGCGACGTGGCATATAAAAATGACGATGAGAACGGCGCGCCAAATTCTGAACTTGATGGGTATGATTATTACATCGATATCACAAGCGATGAGTTTAAGCCACAAAATAGCTACGAGATCACGATAAAACCGGGCTTTGGAGATGATAGAAATGTCGTAAGAGAGGCGAAAACCTACGAGGTGGTCGCTAGTAACTTCACTCCATTTGCAAATTTCACAAACGAAGAGCCTTACATCTCAAGCGTGGGCGAGATCGGCATCAGAAGTGCAAATTTACCTGAGCTAAATGTGAGCGTTGAAAAGTTAAGCGATCAAAATTTTAGATACTTTTTAAATTTCAACGACAATAGCGAAGATCTAGGCAATTTTAGTTCAAAAGTAGCAAGCAAAAGCTACAAGCTAGAGGGTGCGTTAAACGAAATTTCACTAAACAAGATCAAGCTTGACTTTGCAGGGGCAGGAGACGGCGTTTATAAGATAAGCTTAAACTACGGCAAAGATAAGAGCGTCTCAAAGGTCGTCTATCTAAGCGACATCGCCATAAATGCAAAGCTTGGCAAGGATGAAATTTTCGTCTTTGCAAACCGCCTTGGCGAAAACACAATGCTACCAAACGCAAATGTAAAAATTTATGGCAAAAGAAACGAAGAGATCGCAGTTGGCGCGACAAACGACGTCGGCGTCTTTAAATTTAACAAAAAAGATATCTACAAAGAGGTCTCATCGATCGTCGTCTCACTTGGCAAGGAGCAAAATTTCCTCATCATAAAAGATGGCGAAGCGCTAAATGAGGCAAAGCTCATCAGCCAAAATCCAAGCGAGAGCATCGACGCTTACACGCATTTTGCCTCAAATATCATAAGACCAAACGAGAGCCTAAAAGGGGCTATCTATCTAAGAGATAGGGACTTTAACCCACTTAAAAATATGCCAGTCAAGATCAAATTTATCGATCCGCAAGGCAAAAGTAGCGCCCAGATCACGCAAAATACAAATGATGTCGGCATAATAAATTTCGAAAAAGAAATTTTAAGCGATCTAAGCGGTAGATTTAACATGCAGATAATCTACGCTAGCAAGGTGATAGCAAGCGTGCCATTTTACGTCGAGAGCTTCGTGCCAAACAAGATAAAAAATGACATAGCTATAGATACGGATAAATTCTTTTCAAACGAGTTAGTAAAAGTAAATTTAACAAGTAGCTATCTCTTTGGCGGAGCAGCTAGCGACCTAGCTGGCAGCATGCAGGTTAGCTTCTTTGATGATGAGTATAAAAATAGCGAATTTAAAGAGTATAAATTTAAAAATGACACCCTAAAAGCGTCTGCTTATCCAAGCATAGAAAATGATCTCACTCTTTCAAAAGATGGCAAATCAAGCCAGATGATAGATCTTAGCTTTAACACTAAAAACGCGCCTTCTATCATAAAAGGCGTCATAAATTTCAACGTAAATGACGATGGCAAAAATGTAAGTGACGCAAAAAGCTTTACGCTCTATCCTTATAAAGATATGGTTGGCATCGCTGCTAGCACGGCATTTGCTGATCCAAACGAAGATGTAAAGATAAGAACAGTCGTTGTTGATATGCCAAGCCAAAAGGCAGTGAAGTCAAATTTGAAATTTGATATAAAACGTGTCACATGGCAGTATCAAAGGGACGCAAATGGCTATATAAAATGGATCCAAACGCTTGAAGACGTGGATAGTTTTTATAAAAATAGTGGCGAGTTTAGCTATAAATTTACGCAAAGTGGCTCATACGTCATCACTGCTACAAATTTAGTAAGTGGCGCAAGCACGAGCCTAGACATCGATGTAAGCGGCTACAACTACTCAACCCTAGCGCCTACAAAAGAGCTTAGCAAGTCTCAGATCAAACTAAACAAAAGCGTCTATAAAAAAGGCGACGAGCTAAGTGCGGACATAAGCTCAGCCATAAAAGAAGGCATCGCACTTGTCACGCTTGAAGACGCAGGGGTTAAAGCCTACAAGGTCATCAAGATCAAAAACAACTCAGCAAATGTTAAATTTAAACTTGACTTTGACTTTAACGGCCTTTACGTGAGCGCAAATATCTACCGCATGACTGACGCTGGACTAACTCCGTTTAGAACCTACGGCAAGGCCTATGCAAACGGCGATAAATCTTCAAGAAAGATAGAACTTAGCCTAGAAGCGCCAAAAAGCGCAAAGAGCGATGAAAATATCAAAATTTCACTAAAAACAAAGCCAAAAGCTTATCTGAATTTATTTATCACAGATGTTGGCGTGCTTGATATCACATCGCAAAAACCAGCTGATCCGCTTAAGTTTTTTGATAAAATTTTACCTGATGGCGTCTTTGACTATGACATCTATAATATGCTTACAAACTACAAGGTGGAGGGCAAAACGCTAAGCTTTGGCGGTGATGCTGCGGCGATGGCTGTGGCTGCAAAAATGGCAAAGCATGCAAGCCCAGTTGATAGCAAAAATGTAAAAACTTATGCAAATTTAGTGAGCCTTCAAGCAGACGACAAAGGCGAAATTTCATACGAGTTTAAAACGCCAAATGGCTTTAATGGCGCCATTAGAGTAGATGCTGTGGCAAATGACACAACTGCAATGAACGCCGTAAATAGCGAGATAAAAGTAAAAGATGATGTGATCATTAAGCCAAGTGCTTTGATATATCTTTTAAAAGGCGATGAATTAAGCGCAAACTTAAGGCTTATAAATACGACAAATGCCGACAAAAACCTTACTATAAATGTAGCATCAAGTAAAAATTTAAACATCAAAACGCAAGAAAATGCTAACCTAAAGCCATTTGAAAATAAGGCATTTGTGCTTAAAATTTCAGCCTTTGAAACAGGTGCTGGCGAATACAATGTCACAATAAGCGACAAAAATGGCTCAAAAACGCTTCAAAATTTACTAGACGTTGTTAGCCCTTATACGATCAGCACCTACGCAAAGAGCAGCGTCTTTGACAAAGATAGTAAAATTTCACTACCAAAAGGCTACCACGATGTGAGCATTGATGCGTCAAGCTCGGTCTCAAGCGTGCTTTTGGCAGCTTCTAAAAATTTAGTAGAGTATCCTTATGGATGTGCAGAGCAAAGGAGCTCAAGACTGCTTGCGCTTTTAAATTTAAAACCAAGAGATGAGCTTGAAAAAAGCGATAAAAAGAGATTTATCGCAAGCGGCATAGATGAGCTAGTCAAGATGCAAAAACCAGACGGCAGCTTTGGCTACTGGAGCGATCTAGGCGAGACAAATGCATTTGCAAGCATCTTTGCAACAGATGTGCTTCTTGACCTTGAAGAGGCAGGATATGATGTAAGTAAAGGTGTCAAACAAAATGCTCTAAATTCGCTCTTAAAATATGCAAACAACGATTTAGAGGCGCTTTACGCTCTTTATGTAAGCTCACGTGCAAATATGGCCGATAGATCAATCTTAAATAAAATTTATGACGACAAAGCCTACAACAAAACAGCACTAAGTAAATACCTAATGGCAGCAGCCCTAAAGCTAAACGGCCTAAATGACGAGGCAAAGGTCGCGCTAAAAGATATCAAAAATGCTAAAACAAGCGAAGAAAATGCATCTGATTTTAGCTCAAAAGTAAGAGATAACGCATTTATCTTATATCTGCACGCAAAATACTTTGAGAAAAACGACTACTCAGACGACCTTGCAAATTTCTTGATAGTAAATTTAAATGAGCTAAGCTCAACGCAAGAGCGTGCATTTACGCTAAGAGCGCTAAATGCCTACTTTGGCAAAGATAGCGGCGAGAAAAATAATAAATTTAAGCTTAGCTATAACGGCGAAAGTAAAGAATTTGACGGCCTTTTAAGCACCTCTTTTACTACAAAAAATGGCGAATTTAGCATCACTCCACTAGGCTCAAATAAGCTTTATGCGACTATCTTAAGCTACGCTTACTTACCACTTGAGATCAAACACAAAATCGAGCCAAAAGAGCTTGACATCTACCGCGTTTTTGTCGATGAAAAAGGCAAAGAGCTAGATATAAATAGCCTAAA
This sequence comes from Campylobacter concisus, assembly GCF_003048985.1. Taxonomy (GTDB): domain Bacteria; phylum Campylobacterota; class Campylobacteria; order Campylobacterales; family Campylobacteraceae; genus Campylobacter_A; species Campylobacter_A concisus_AY. Next base: position 197,679 of record NZ_PIRS01000001.1, on the reverse strand, counting down.
AGTAAATGACGTCATCTACTCAAAAGTGGTGATAAACTCAAAAACAATGGTTAAAAATGGCGTTATAAACGAGATCGTAAGCAGCTGCTTTGAGCCGATAAATGAAAATTTAAGCAACTTTAGCAAGAGCTTAAAAAACAGCTTACAAGTAGAGTATAAAAGCATAAAAGATGACCGCGTGTTAAGCTTTTACACGCTAGGTGGCGACGAAAAAGATGCCGTGCTTTACACACCTTACCGCGTAAGACTTGGCGGTAAATGCTCGCTTGGCGCAGTCACAACTGAAAATATGTATAACGAAAGACAAAACGACTACGACTTAGCTCAGCGAAGCTTTACTGTCAAATAGCTATTTAAACTTCGGGGCGTTTAACCGCCCCAAGCCCATATTTCCCCACTTTTGCAAAGATTTTTTTAAACAAATTTTAGATAACATTAAGCATTTTTTAAACGAAACTGAGGAGAGAAAAGTGGCAGAATTTTACAATGCAAAAGAGATAGAAGATAAATTTTATAAAATTTGGGAAGAACGCGGATACTTCGAGATAGACGCAAACAAAGATATCCAAAAAGATGGACGTAAATTTTGCATTATGATGCCACCTCCAAACGTGACTGGCTCGCTTCACATCGGACACGCCCTGACCTTCACACTTCAAGATATCATGACTCGCTACAAGAGGATGGACGGCTACAAGACACTTTGGCAGCCAGGGCTTGATCACGCTGGTATCGCTACTCAAAACGTCGTTGAAAAGCAGCTACTAGCACAAGGGATCAAAAAAGAAGAGCTTGGCCGTGAGAAATTTGTAGAAAAAGTGTGGGAGTGGAAGGAAAAAAGCGGCGGTATGATAGTCCATCAGATGCGAAAGCTTGGCATCACTCCGGCTTGGTCACGCCAGAGATTTACTATGGATGAGGGCTTAAGAAAAGCTGTGAAAAAAGCCTTTGTAAATTTATATGACAAAGGGCTAATAGTCCAGAAAAACTACATGATAAACTGGTGTACACATGATGGCGCACTCTCTGACATCGAGGTCGAGCACAAGGAGAACAAAGGCAAGCTTTATCATTTGAGATACTACTTTGCAGACAAGCCAAGCGAATTTGTTGTTGTTGCGACCACCAGACCTGAAACTTACTTTGGTGATACGGCGGTAATGGTAAATCCAAACGACGAGCGCTATAAAAATTTAATCGGCAAAAAAGTTGTGCTACCTATCATAAATAGAGAGATCGAGATCATCGCAGACGAGCACGTTGATATGGAGTTTGGAACAGGCCTTGTTAAGGTCACGCCTGCGCACGATCAAAACGACTACGAGGTTGGCAAAAAACATAACCTTGAGTTTATCACTGTCTTTGACGAAAAGGGCATCTTAAATGATAAGTGTGATAAATTTGCAGGACTTGAGAGGCTTGAGGCTAGAGATATCGTAGTAGCCGAGCTTGAAAAACTTGGCAATGTTGAAAAGATAGAAGACTACGAAAACCAAGTAGGCTACTGCTACCGCTGCAAAAACGTCGTCGAGCCATACATCTCAAAACAGTGGTTTGTCAAAAAAGAGATCGCAGACGATGCGATACAAAAAGTCTCAGAGGGCCTTGCTAAATTTTACCCGCCGCACTGGATAAACAGCTTTAACGCGTGGATGAGAGAGCTAAGAGACTGGTGTATCTCACGCCAGCTTTGGTGGGGACATCAAATTCCAGTATTTTACTGCGATGATTGCGGTTATATGTGGGCTGACGAGGACGAGCCATGCGAGTGCAAAAAGTGCAAAAGTAAAAACATCCACCAAGACCCAGACGTGCTAGATACGTGGTTTAGCTCTGGTCTTTGGCCATTTAGCACGCTTGGCTGGGGCAATGAAAATGAGCTAAAAAATGAAAAATGGTTTGAAGGCGACTTGGCTGAATTTTATCCAAACAACCTACTAATCACTGGCTTTGATATATTATTTTTCTGGGTTGCTAGGATGATGTTTCAGGGTGAAAATGCCCTTGGTAAGCTGCCATTTGACGACATTTACTTGCACGCGCTTGTAAAAGATGAGTTTGGCAGAAAGATGAGTAAGAGCCTTGGCAACGTCATCGACCCACTTGATAGCATAAATGAGTATAGCGCCGATATCTTGCGCTTTACGCTAACTCTTCTAGCCGTTCAAGGACGCGACATCAAGCTAAGTGACGCCAAGATGAAGCAGGTAAGAAATTTCACCAACAAGCTTTATAACGCGAGCAAATACCTCATGCTAAATGAGAGCAAATTTGTAAATTTAGAGGATATCAAGCTTCAAACAAAGCTTGGAATTTATATGAATAGCCGCTTTAACGAGTGCGTAAGAGAGGTGCGCGAAAACATCGACGCCTACCGCTTCAATGACGCTGCAAACACACTTTATAAATTCCTTTGGGATGAGTTTTGCGACTGGGGCATCGAGCTTAGCAAGGCTGATAAAGCGAGTGTAAAAGAGCTTGGAAGTATATTTAAAGAGGCGATGAAACTACTAAATCCTTTCATGCCGTTTCTCTCGGAGTATCTATTTCAAGAGCTTAGCGGCACACAGCTTGAAAATGCAAAATCAATAATGGTGATGAGCTATCCAGAGATAAAAGAGCGAAATTTAGAAGTTGAAAAGAAATTTGAGTTAGTTATCGAAGCAATCGTGGCTATTCGCCGTGCAAAAGCGACGATAGATCTTGGCAACTCAAAGATCGCAAAAGCTTTTGTTAAATTTAACGAAAAAATAGATCTTGACGAGGTTAAAGAGTATATCAAGCTGCTTGCAAAATGCGAAGAGATCGGCTTTGTAGATGAGAAAATAGAAAACTCAATAAGAGACGTGAGCGAAAATTTAGAGGCATTTGTCCCGCTTGAAGGGCTTGATATGAGCGGTATCATCACAAGGCTAAGGTCTCAAAAGATAAAGCTTGAAAAAGAGATCGCCAAACTCTCAGGCATGCTAAATAACCAAAATTTCGTAGCGAACGCACCAAAAGAGGTCATAGAGACGAACAAAGAGGCTTTGCAGAGCGCCGAGGCTAAATTTAAAAAAGTATGCGAAGAGTTAGAAGCTCTTGGAGAAAAATAGTGATAAAAATAGAAAATTTAACCAAATTTTATGGCGGCACGCAGATCCTTTATGATGTAAATTTAGAGGTTAAAAAGGGTGAAATTTTTGCTATCGTGGGACACAGCGGTGCTGGCAAATCAACGCTTTTAAGGTGCATAAACGGGCTTGAGAGCTATCAAGGTGGCAGCCTAAAAGTCTTTGATCAAGAGATAAAAAATTTAGACGAGACGCAGCAGAGACATTTGAGACGAGATGTTGGGATGATATTTCAGCATTTTGCCTTGATGGCTAGAAAAAATGTCTTTGAAAACGTCGCCACTCCGCTTAAATTTTGGGGTTACAAAAGCGATGAAACTGAAAAAAGAGTGAAAGAGCTTTTAAATTTAGTCGGTCTTGAAAGCAAGGCAAAAAGCTATCCAAGCGAGCTAAGCGGCGGCCAAAAACAGCGTGTGGCGATCGCCAGAGCGCTTGCTTTAAATCCTAAAATTTTACTAAGCGACGAGGCGACTTCGGCTCTTGATCCAAACACGACAAATCAAATTTTAGAGCTGCTTGAAAAGATAAACAAAGAGTTAGACATCAGCGTCGTCATCGTCACGCACGAGATGGAGGTTGTAAAATCGATCGCAAAACGAGCGATCTTGCTAGAAGGCGGCAAGATCATAGGCTCTGGAAGCATCGAAGAGCTATTTTTAAAGCCAGATGAGAAGATGAAAGAGTTTTTGGGCGAAGTTGAAATTTTGCCAAGCACTGGCACAAATATTAGGCTATTTTTCCCAAAAGAAGTGGCTCAAAACAGCGTGATCACGCACATGGCAAGAAGCCTAAATATCGACTTTAACATAGTCTGGGGCAAGCTTGAAAAGCTAAATGACAACGTCCTTGGCTCGCTTGTCATAAACATAGATGAAAAAGATAAAGAAAACGTGCTTAACTATATCAAGCAAAGTGGCGTTTTGTGGGAGGTTGCTTGATGTTTGGTATTGATTTTTCTAAATTTCCAGATGTTTTCTATAGGATACTTTTGCCAGCTATCGGCGAGACGCTATATATGAGCATCGTCTCAACCCTGCTCGCTTTTGCCATAGGCCTTATACCAGCGGTTTTGCTCATCCTTTCAGACAAAAACGGCCTAAAGCCAAACAAGCAGCTTTATTTTGTACTTGATATCGTTATAAACGTGCTTAGAAGCTTTCCGTTTATCATTTTGATCATCGTGCTATTTCCAGTCACAAAAATGATCGTAGGTACAAGTATCGGCACCACAGCTGCGATCGTTCCGCTAACTATCGGAGCGGCTCCGTTTGTAGCAAGGCTCATTGAAAATGCTCTAAAAGAGGTTGATAAAGGCATCATTGAAGCAGCGCAAAGCTTTGGTAGCTCGAAATTTCAGATCATTTTCCGCGTGATGTTTGTCGAGGCACTTCCTGGCATCATCTCGGCATTTACACTAACGCTTATCGTAAATATCGGCTTTTCAGCGATGGCTGGTGCAGTTGGCGGTGGCGGACTAGGATCAGTCGCTATAAACTATGGATATCAGAGATTTCGCCCAGATATCATGCTCTACACCGTGGTTATTCTTATCATTATGGTGCAAATTTTCCAAGTTTTAGGCAACTATCTCTATAAAATTTCAAAAAAATGATTTTAAAAACATTGCAAATGCTAATGCCACACATAAGATAAAAGCGATAAAAATTGCCATAAATTTTGGCTTAAAAAACCTATTAAGAAGTATGATTTCCGGTAGGCTAACACCTGCCGCCGTTATTACAAACGCTCCAAATGCGGCCGCACTAGCACCCGAGGCAAGAAGTGCTAAGCCAATTGGCACTAGCGATTCTACTCTAACATAGAGTAGAATTCCAAACAATGCCGAAATAAGTATCGAGGCGATGTCGCTAGAACCAAGGTAGTTTGAGATAAGCTTTTGCGGAACAAATCCGTGTATAGCGGCGCCGATAAACATCGCAAGCAATATGTAATAAAATAGTTTTTTATACTCTTTTACCGAGTTTAAAAGCGCCATTTTGTAAATATTTTTACTATTTTTTATATCCTTGCAAGAGCAAGCTTGTGTCTGATTAACAAGCGTAAAAACAAGGCCTTTAGTTGGATTGTTTGGGCTAAATTTTGGTTTTAAAAAATCATCTTTTAAAAATAGATTTTGATCTGCTTTTGATAACAAAAGACCAAAAGCAAGCGATGAGATAAAAATGACCGTAAAATAAATAATGCTAAATTTAAGCCCAAAACTCATAAAAAGAAGCGTTAAAATTACAGGATTAACAAGCGGAGAGCTTAACAAAAATACGCTACTAACGCCAAGTGATACGCCGCTTTTTAAAAACCCATTTAAAAGCGGTATAGTAGAGCATGAACAAAACGGCGTAATAGCGCCAACCAAAAACGCCTTGATAAAGCTTGAAATTTTTGTGTTTATAAGGTGCTTTTTGAGTTTTTGGCTAAATTTTTCAGATACGATAAATACCAAAAAAGAGACACAAAAAAATAGTAGTGAAATCTCTGTAAAATAAAGTATGAAAAATTTGATAAACTCAAATATATTGTGTTGATTAAAAAGATCGAGCATTTTTTTGCCTTTAATTTTTTTATATGATTATATACTAATATAGGAATATAGTCAAGTGTAAATTTAGTTCTTTTAAGTTAAAATCATAAAAAAGGTATAAAAATGCAATATGTTGATATTCTTGCGCTAAAAAGCGAATTTATGAGAGTTTTGGCTCATCCTGTTAGGATCGGGATAGTTGAGGTTTTAGGTGATAAAAAGATGAGCGTAGGTGAAATTTGCGAGCTTTTAAATAAAGAACAAGCAACGATTTCAAAGCATCTTGGGGTATTAAAAAATGGGGGAATTTTAAAAAGTGAGAAGTCTGGACTTAATGTTTTTTACTCGGTTGATATTTGCTGTTTGCCAAATTTTTTGGAATGTTTAAAAAATATTTTAGAGGAAAAAGCAGCCAAAAACTCAAAAAATGCAAGAGGTGTCATAAAAAGTCTAAGATAAATTTCTAAAATTTATTTTTTTTTAAAGTTTATTTATTTAGAATGCGCGAAATTAATTTAATCGAAAGGATCTAAAATGAAATCAGATATGTGCCAGATGTGCCGCCTACTAAAAAACGAGTCGTCGAAAGACTAATCTCTAAGCACAGAATTTCTTTTTAAGTGCTTAGAACTAGCTTAAGCGCTTAAAAAGAAATTTAATCTTCTAGCTTAAATTTATCCTTTTTTGGTGCTTGGCAAATTTTAAAAAAGGATAACAAATGAAAAAACTACTTCTTACCTCTTTAGTTGCCCTAGGCCTTAGCGTTAGCACAAATGCTGCTGACAAGTCAAAAACAATAATCGTCGGTGCTACACCTATCCCACATGCTGAAATTTTAGAAGTTGTAAAGCCTATTTTGGCAAAAGATGGCTACACACTTGAGATCAAAGAATTTAACGACTACACCACGCCAAACCTTGCGACAGAGGACGGCGACCTTGACGCAAATTTCTTTCAGCACATCCCATATCTTGAAGAATTTAACAAAAACAAAGGCACTCACCTTGTAAAAACAGTTGGCGTGCATCTCGAGCCAATGGGAGTTTATTCTAAAAAGATCAAAGATATCAAAGAGCTAAAAGATGGCGCAGTGGTCTCTATCCCAAATGACCCAACAAACGAGAGCCGCGCACTTGACATCATAGCAAGTGCCGGACTTATCAAGCTAAACAACAACCCACTAAAAACTCCACTTGATATAGTTGATAACCCTAAAAAACTTAAATTTGAAGAGATCGAGACTGCTCAAGTGCCAAGAACGCTTGATGACGTTACTATCGCAGTTATCAACACAAACTACGCGCTAAATGCAAATCTCAATCCAACAAAAGACGCGCTTGTGATCGAGAGCAAAGATAGCCCATACGTAAATTACGTAGTTGTAAAAGCTGGCAACGAGAACAATCCTAAAATAAAGGCTCTTGATAAAGCGATCAACTCACCAGAAGTTAAGAAATTTATCGAGACAAAATATAACGGCGCTATCATCCCAGCGTTTTAATTAAATTTATAAAAAGCGACGTAAAAGCTTTTACCTTTTTAGCGTCGCTTCAAATCAAATCAAAAAAGGAAAAACAATGAAATTTATCAAACTTTTAACCGCATCTTTAGTTGCTCTAAGCCTTCACGCAGCCGACAAAGACCACACTATCATTGTTGGCGTCTCACCAGTGCCACACGCTGAAATTTTAGAATTTGTAAAACCAAAGCTAAAAGATAAGGGCTACGACCTTGTCATCTCTGAAATTTCAGACTACTCTATCCCAAATGTCGCCACAGAAGATGGCAGTTTAGACGCAAATTTCTTTCAGCATTTGCCATATCTTGAGGAGCAAAACAAGGCTAGAGGCCTGCATCTTGTAAGAGTTGCAAATGTCCATGTCGAGCCACTTGGCTTTTACTCTAAAAAGATAAAAAACATAAAAGATCTAAAAGATGGCGCAAAAGTGGCGATCGCTTACGATCCGTCAAATGGCAACAGAGCGCTTAGAATTTTAGAAAAAGCCGGTCTTATCGAGATCGATAAAAACGTAAAAGTTGCAACTGTAAATGACATAACTAAAAATCCTAAGAATTTGCAGTTTGTCGAGCTAGAAGGCGCTCAGATCCCAAGAACACTTGATGATGTCGATATCGCTGCTATTAGCACAAATTTCGTCCTTGATCTTGGCATGAGCGTGGCAAAAGACGCACTTTTACTTGAAGACGCCAACAGCCCTTACGCCAACATCATCGTCACAAGAGCTGGCAACGAGAACAATCCTAAGATCAAAGCTTTAGTTGATGCGGTGCTTAGCCCTGATACTAAAAATTTCATCATCACTCGCTACAAAGGCGAGGTTATACCTGCATTTTAAAAACGGGGCGAGCTTTCGCCCTGCTTTTACATTTAAATTTAAACCTTATATCTTTTTCGTTTTAACTATCTTTTTTAAAATTTATCGCTTTTATTAGTTACTATTAGTAAATAAAGCTTTGCTACAATGCCTCATTTTAAGATAAATTTCGGAGTAAAAATGCTACATGACATTATTGATTTTATCGTTTCAAGCGTGAGCAGCTGGGGGTATGCTGGCATATTTGTGATGATGTTTTTAGAGAGCTCATTTTTTCCATTTCCAAGCGAAGTGGCAATGATACCAGCTGGATATCTAGCTCACAAAGGCGAGATGAGCCTAGCACTTGCTTTTATCTCAGGCACGCTTGGCAGCTTGCTTGGAGCCATTTTTAACTACTATCTTTGCTACTTTTTTGGACGCGAGATCATCTTAAAATACGGCAAATTTGTCGGCATCACTCACGAAAAGATGGATAAATTTGAAGCATTTTTTAATAAACATGGCGAAATTTCAACATTTAACTCACGCCTTATCCCAGGAATTCGTCAGTATATCAGCCTGCCAGCCGGGCTTGCTAAGATGAATATTTTTAGATTTTGCCTATTTACCACACTTGGTGCTGGGATTTGGTGCGCGGTTTTGCTTGGAGTTGGCTACTTTCTAGGCTCAAATCCAGACAAACAGACGCTTCTAGGTATTACGATCGCTCTTTTAGCTATGGTTGCAGTAATAAGTGCTATCTATATAATGAAGCAAAGAAAAGGCTAAATACATATAAAAATATGTAAAATTTAGTGTATTTTTCTAAATTTGGCTCAAATTTTTAGCTAAATTTACCCTAGCAAATCGTTCTCATTTTTTCTAGGCGAGCTAAATTTCTTGAAATTTTCTCTAGCTCGTTTTGCTCGCGTACCTCGTCACCAGAGTAAAAAAATTTCACATTTGGAGTTAAATTTGAATTTGAAATTTTAAGTTTAAGCTCGCTTATGAGGCGCTTTATCGTCCCTTCGTTGCCGTCTATTATGCTTACATTTGTGGGCAAAATTTCTCTTAAGCTATCTTTAAAATAGTTAAAATGCGTGCAGCCAAGCACCAAAAAGTCAAATTTACTTAGATCAAATTTACCTAGCTCATCTTTTAGATATGACTTCACGTTTTCGCTCTCAAACTCAGCCTTTTCAGCGAAATTTACAAGCCTAGGCAGAGCAAGCAGCTCGGTTTTATCTTTTGCGTTTAAATTTGTGATTAGCTCTTTTAGTTTTGCGCCATTTACGGTGACTGGAGTGGCGATGACAAGCGTTTTTAGGGCGTCATCATGACTTAGATCGTGAGCTTTTTTTACAGCTGGCTCCATGCCGATGATCGGCACGCTTAAATTTGCTCTAAGCTCTTTTATAGCCACGCTTGTTGCAGTGTTGCACGCCACCACGACAGCTTTTGCGCCATTTTTGACAAGAAATTTCACCGCATCAAAGCTAAATTTTAATATCTCATCTCTGCTCTTTTGTCCGTATGGGACATTTTTCACATCTGCGTAATATAAAAATTCATGTTCGCTAAGCTTGCTTAAAGCTTCGTTTAAGACGCTAAGTCCGCCAAGCCCCGAGTCAAATATACCTATCTTCATGCCCATCCTTAAAGCCTGCAATTATAGCAAATAATATCTTTGTAAGCCGTTTTTTATTATACTTTGGCTCATTTTAAAGTTGGAGCTAATTTTGGCAGTTGATAAGGTTATTTTCTATCTTTGCGCGACTTTGATCGCCATAAGTATCATTTTTTCACTATCCTTGCCAGTTTTTACAGTTTTATTTTTTAACTACGACGAATTTCACTTTTTTATCCGCCAGTTTGCAGTCGGCTGCATAGGAATTTTTCTCATGTGGTGGCTCTCAAGGCTAAATCCCGACAAAGCGCTCGTTTGGATAGGCTTTGGTCTGCTTATCTCGTGCGGTATCGCTATGGGGCTCATGCACGCCTTGCCAGCTTCGATGGTGACTGACTCTGGAGGTGCTAGACGCTGGATCAGGTTGCCTGGCTTTTCACTTGCGCCAGTTGAGTTTTTCAAAGTCGGTTTTGTCTATTTTTTGGCGTGGAGTTTTACTAGAAAATTTAGCGACGGCAAGAGGACTTTGATGGCTGAGCTAAAGATACTTTTGCCTTATATCATTCTTTTTGGTATCGCTATCTTTCTTATCGCCGTTATGCAAAACGACCTTGGACAGGTTGTAGTTTTGGCACTTACTTTTGTGACGATGGCGCTTTTTGCAGGGGCTAGTGTTAGGCTCTTTGGTATCGGTATATTAGGCGCTGCCTTTGTTATGACGGTGGCGATAGTTAGCTCTGAGCACAGAATTTTGCGTATAAAATCATGGTGGGGCACGATACAAAATATGGTTCTCTCTTTCTTGCCAGATAGCGTGGCAAACGTGCTTAGAGTGGCAGACGCACCAGAGCCTTATCAAATTTCTCACTCACTAAATGCAATTAAACACGGCGAGTTTTTTGGAGAGGGGCTTGGAGCTGGGATATTTAAGCTTGGCTTTTTAAGCGAGGTGCATACGGACTTCGTGCTAGCTGGCATAGCTGAAGAGGTCGGCGTTTTTGGCATTTTATGCATCACAGCGATCTTTATCACGCTACTTTATAGGATATTTAGAATTTCAGCCAGAAGCGAAAACAAGGTCTATCACCTATTCTCGCTTGGTATCGGTCTTATCTTGTCGTTTTCGTTTTTGATGAATAGCTACGGCATCACATCGATCACGCCGATAAAAGGTATAGCTGTGCCATTTCTTAGCTACGGCGGCAGCTCAGTGCTTGCTATATGCATCGGCATCGGCATGGTCTTGATGGTTAGTAAAAAGGCGAAACTATGATAGTTATTTGTGGTGGTGGCACTGGAGGGCATTTGGCGATCGCTAGAAGCTTTTGTGAGGAGCTAAATAGACGAGGCATAAAGCCAATTTTCATCGGCTCAACTAGCGGTCAGGATAAATTTTGGTTTGAAAATGATGATAAATTTGCAAAGAAATTCTTCTTACCAAGTAGTGGCGTCGTAAATAAAAGAGGTCTTGCCAAGCTAAAATCACTAACAAACATTATAAGCCTAGCTCTAAAATGCAGGCAAATTTTTAAAGAAAATGGCGTTAAAGCAGTTATCAGCGTGGGAGGCTACTCAGCAGCGCCAGCAGCCATAGCGGCTATCATCTCAAAAACACCACTTTTCATCCACGAGCAAAATGCCGTAACTGGCAAGCTAAATAAAATTTTAAAGCCATACGCAAAGGGCTTTTTTAGCTCTTATGATGAGCTCTCGCCCTGCCCTTACCCTGTGGCAAATAAATTTTTTGAAAGCCAAAGAGTTAGAAGCGAGCTAAAAACGATACTATTTTTAGGTGGCTCACAAGGTGCAAAAGCGATAAACGAGCTAGCTATAAATTTAGCCCCATATCTTAAAGAAAAAGGGATAAAGATCATTCATCAATGTGGAAAAAACGCCATTGATGAGCTTAAAAAAAGATATGATGAGTTTGGCTTTAGCGAGGCAAATTTAGAAATTTTTGACTTTAGCAAAGAGATAGAAAAGAAGATGAGCGAGGCTGATCTTGCCATATCAAGAGCTGGAGCTAGCTCGCTTTGGGAGCTTTGCGCAAATGCCCTGCCATCTATCTTTGTGCCATTTCCTTATGCCGCTGGCAATCACCAGTTTTACAACGCTAAATTTCTAAAAGATAAAGGCATAGCTGAAATTTGCCTGCAAAATGGCGAAAATTTAGACAAAGACGAAGTCATAAAAATGATCGAGAGCTTTGATCTAAACAAAAGCAGCAAAGCTCTAAAAGATATCCTTTTGCCAAATGGAGCAAAAGAGATAGTGGATAAAATCTTAAGCTAGATCCTCGCCTATGGCGTAAGCTTTTAGCTCTCGTAGCTCGTAGATTAGATAGTGATAGATAAGCTCATTTGTCTTTAGGCTTTTGCCTGAAAGCACTGGTCTTATCATCTCGATGATCCTGTCTGTGATGCCAGCGATCTCAACCAAAAGTAGCTCGTCGCCCCTTTGTTTGGCCACTCTTATGCAGTTGTAAAAAAATGTGTAGATAGTTTTAAAATTTTCTAAAACGACGTTTGAGACGATTTGAGAGTCGAGATGTAAAATTTTATTCATCCTATTTTGCAATTCCATTAGCTCTGCAAGTAGCCCTCTTATCATCGCTGTGTCGCCACTTCTTGAGAAGATACTCTTTTTCTTTTTTTTATTTTGTATCTGATATTCAGCGACTAAAATTTGCATGATGTTTGAGATGCTTGTCAGGCTCTCTTGCAGGTTTTGATTAGTCTTTAGGCTCACGCCAGCCTTTTCTATCTTGTAGTATAGGCTTTTGTTTGTCTGCTCGAGGTATGAGCTAATGTTTTCGTAGTAATCTTCAGTATTAAAGACATTTTTAAAAAAACTGCCCTCGTCTGTTGTGTTATAAAGTCTTTTTTTGATCTCTTCGACATTTTTATTAAAAGTGAGCGCATCGATCTTTGTTTCAGGCTCGACAACGCCGTTGTTTTCGATAACTTCCAAGTTTTTCTTAAGCGTGCTTATCAGCTTTTCAATCTCATTAAAATCCATTTTGCCTCTTTGAAATTTTTGGCTATTTTACTATAAAAAGCTGAAGTTTTTGCTTGCGATCCTCAAAGAGATAAATTTATGCTTCTTTTAATAAAATATCTCAAAAAAGGAGCAAAAATGAATGGTGAAGTTTTTAACGCTTGCATTATCGTAGCCTCCATAAAGCAAGCTCTAAGGTCAAATTTAGAGCTAAGCTACAAAGGCGAAAAATATATAAAAAGCCTAGTTTTTGACTATATTTTGGAGGATGAGCAAGAAAAAAGAGAGCAAGCTAGCATAAATGAGTGGTTTAAGCACGCCAAAAAGCTTGGGTTAAGCGACGTGAAATTTGCTACAAATTTAGCAGTCTCACCAAAGGAGCGCTCGCTGCAAGGCTTTTCAAATGTAAGCCACAAGTCTATTCTTTGCATTTATAAAGACAAGATGAGCTACTTCGTGCCGCACTGGAGCTTTGAAGAAGATAAAAAGGGCTGGGACATAGTCTATAAAGAATTTAGCCTAAACGGCACGCCAGAAATTCAAAAATTTAGCGATAACACTTTGGAGTTTAAAGATATCCTAACTAAGATCGCAACATTTGCTGATGAGATAGAGTGTGAGAATTTTGGCGACTGCTTTAGAAAAGGGCTAAAAGCACTAAATGAGCCAGAAAATATAGAGCAAAATATCCTAAATGCGCCACTTATGCCAAAGCTAAATTTAGCCCTTTTTACTGCGGCAAGTGCGGCTGACGTCTTTGGTGGCATGGGCTCTTGGAACGACGACGCAGCAGGCTTAGCGCAGCATAAAAAACGCGGAAAAGAGTATGATGAGCTTAGCGGTGAGCTTTTTACGCAGATACGAAAGGCTACACTTTTTGCCATAAATGAGTGGTAGCTAGCCGTTTATCTGATATATCTTTTTTCGCTGGCTTGAGCTGCCGATATTTAGGATTTTGCGGTATTTGGTGATAGTTCGGCGAACGATTTGGATGTTAAATTTAGCTTGGATTAGCTCTTGGATTTTTAGATCAGAAAGTGGTTTTTTGCGGTCTTCGTTTTTTATAAGCTCTAGCAAAAATTCCTTTATCGCAGCGTTTGAAGTCTCTTCGTCAAAGCCAGTTGCGAAGAAATTTTTAAGCGCTACCGTGCCTCGTGGGGAGCTTAGATATTTGTTCGCGATCGCTCTTGAGATGGTTGAAGGGTTGCGTCCAAGCTCGTCAGCTAGGTCTTTTAGCTTCATAGGCTTTATGTCACCACCCAAAAAGTAGTCATACTGATACTCAACTATCATGAGCCCTATCTTATAAAGTGTCGCCTTTCTCATCTCAAGGGCGTCTATGAGCTCGCTTGCCTCTTTTATGCGCGAGCTTACAAAGGCCTCTTTCTCGTCTAGCCCCTCAGTGTCGATAGAAATTTCAGGATAATACTCGTCATTTATCTGCACGCTTATGCCACTACTTGTGCTTAGCACGAAGATGTCAGGCACCGCCTCTTTTTCATCTTCAAGATACTCAATGGCTGGGGGATTTTTAAATTTCTTTATGATCTTTAGCGCGTCGTCGTAAAATTTAAGCTTTCTAAGCTTCTCTATATTTTCAAAATTTAAGATGATCTTTTTTGCGCACTCTATGATCTCATCACTAGCCTCTTCCTCGCCAAGCTGAAACAAAAAGCTCTCTTTAACATCCTTTGCGCCAACGCCACAGGGCTCAAGGTAGGCAAATCTCGCCCTAACTCGCTCCACCTCATTCTCGTTAAAGCCAGCAAAAATTTCATCATCATAAGAAAAATATCCCTCATCATCTAAACACTCGATGATCTTATATGCGATATCTTGGGACTTTTGTGTGGGGAAAAGTGGTGGATTTATCTGGCTAACGAGCTTTTCATAGAGGCTTTCTTTATATATGCTTAAAGCCTCGATGCTCTCGCTAACTGAGTTTTTGCTAACTTGCTCAAAAAAATTTCGCTTTTTTTCGCTTTTTTCTAAATTTTTGTGTTCGATCGTAGCAAATGGATTATCTTTTATAAAAGGCTCAAGCGTCTCTTTTAGCTCATCAAGCCCGCTTTGAAGGATAGGAAGCCAGCTTCTTAGCGTTTGGTTTAGTTTGATCTTTGGCGCTAAAGTTTGCTTTTGCCTTAGCATCATCTACTCAAGTAGCTTAAATTCTTCGCCAAGATAGTGCGTTCTAACGAGCTTGTTGTTTGCCACTTCGCTCGCACTGCCGCTTGCTAGCAGTGAGCCATCTTTGATGACATAGGCTCTGTCGCAAATGGCTAGCGTCTCACGGACGTTGTGGTCTGTTATCAAAACGCCGATACCTAGCTTTTTAAGGTCTCTAACGATACTTTGGATGTCGCTAACTGCGATAGGATCGACGCCTGCAAATGGCTCATCAAGCAGCAAAAATTTTGGTTTTATGATGAGACTTCTAGCGATCTCACAGCGTCTGCGCTCGCCGCCACTTAGGCTAACGCCCTTTCTTAGGCGGATAGGCTCGATATTTAGCATATTTAGCATCTCATTTACTCTTTTAGAGATATCTTCTTTGCTTTGATTTAAAATTTCAGCCCCAAGTAGTAAATTTTCTTCAACGCTTAGCTCTTTAAATATGCTTGACTCTTGCGGCAAATAGCCAATACCAAGGTGCGCTCTTTTATGAAGCGGGACATTTGTGATCTTTTCGTCGTTTAAAAAAACATCTCCGCTAGTTGGCGAGATGAGCCCGCAGATCATATAAAAAGTGGTCGTCTTTCCAGCGCCATTTGGCCCAAGAAGCCCCACCACTTCGCCACTATTTACCTCTAAAGATATACCTTTTATGATCTCACTTTTCTTAATCGTCTTTTTTAGATCTTTTACTTCTAGTTTATGCACTTATAACCTCGTATTTTCTGCCATTTTCGCTAGGAGAAATTTTTACTAATGTATAGCTCTCGCCGTTTTTCTTTAGAGCTTTTTCTAAATTTTCATCGCCCCACTCTACTAGATGAAGCCCCTCTTCAAACAAATTTTCAAAAAGGCCATTTTTTGCCATCCCATCAAAACCGATCTGATAAATGTCGTAGTGGTAGATATCTTTACCATAAATTTGCATCAAAGAAAATGTCGGCGACGTCACGCTCTCTTCTATGCCATGAGCCTTGATGATCGCCTTTACAAGCGTAGTTTTGCCACTTGCTAGATCACCACTTAGCAGCACCACGCCACTTTTTGGCAGCACCCGCACAAGCCGATCAAGCTCATTTTCCAAAAGCTCAAAAACCATCAAAGCTCTTTTACATATTCGCTTTGAGCGCTTTTTGGTATGCTTTTTGTAGTTGGGATCGCTAACACCTCGTATCTCGCCTCGCGCGTTAGAAATTTGATAGTGATAACGTCGCCTATCTTAACATCTTTTGCCGCTTTTGCCTGCACGCCGTTGATGCTCACAACGCCGCTTTTACACATATCTTCGCTAACGGCACGCCTTTTGGTGATATTTACTACGTTTAAAAATTTATCTACTCTCATGCGGCGGATTTTAACAAAAATAGCCTTAAATTTTTAATCCTTCAGATATTTTAAAAGCTCTTTTAAATTTAGAGGTATGACGCTGCCGTGCGTCTCATTTTTAAAAAGCTCAAAGTGAGAATTTACGCCACTTTGCTTTAAAATTTGAGCTAAATCGTTCGCCTTTAAAATGCCAGCTTTGTCAGTTTTACCCTTTCTCTTTTCAAGCTCGCCAACGCTAAGAAAGACGAATTTAGCCTTTAGTTTCTCTTTAAATTTACCCTCGCTCACATTTTGCTTTAAAATTTCAGACTCGCCCCACCAAAGAGATGGCGAAGCGATAAAGAAATTTGAAAATACGCCATCATTTTTAAGCAAGGCATAGAGCGTAAAAAGCCCGCCAAAAGAGTGTCCATAAAGGCTCTTTTGGCTGCTTTGCACGTTAAATTTCTCATCAATTAGCGGTACTAAATTTCTAGTTAAAAAGTGGTAAAACGCATCAGCCCCACCACCCTTGCTAAACTCCTCGCCCTCTGCCTTTGGCGTGAGATCTCTTGTGCGTTTTTCTACCTCGTAGCTTTTGTCGCTGTCATATCCTATGCCTATTATTAGCGGGGCAGCCTTGCCATCAAACTCATTTAAAAGCATGTTAAACTGGGCGTTTGCGTCAAGCAAGAAAAGCACGTTTTTAAACTCATCTTGCCCCTTTAGCTTGGCTGTGAAAATTTTATAAATTTCATCATTTGCGCTCATTTTAAAGGTTGAAATTTCAAATTTACTAGCAGCTTTTTGGCTAAGTGGCTCAGGCATTTGGCTAGGTCCTGCGTGCAAAGTCTGCGTCACGCCAAGCGCGAAAAGTAAAATTTTAAAGGCTCTTACCATTTTGCAGCGACCTTAAACCAAAATCTCCTGCCCTCTTGCGGATACCAGTAGTAGTTGCCGTCGTCTGCTAGCGCCTCATCGTATCTTACTTTATCAAAGATGTTGTAGGCATTTAGGCTAAGCGTTAGGTGCTTGTTTGCGTCCCAGCTGACGCCTGTATCAAAGGTGAGTAGGTCTTTTGTGTTCTCTCTTACTCTGTTGCCAGCACCAAAATTTACGCTTGTTAGCTTGCTCTCGTAGTTTGTGCTAAAAAAAGTTTTGACGCTTTTTACAGGTTTATATGTAAGTGTGGCGTGAAGTGTGTGCTCTGGCGTTGCGGTAAGGCTTTTTGCATCAAGTCTAGCTAGGTCTGTCTCGCTAAATTTCATAGGGCCTCTTGGTGTGTTTATCGTTGGGTTGCCAGTTTTTATCTTTGACTTATTATAGGTGTAGTTTGAACTTAAATTTAGGTTTGAAAGGATGTCATAGTCGCCACTTAGCTCCACGCCCCAAACGGTCGCGCCCTCAATGTTAAAGTAAGTTCCCCAGCCAGGGCAACCCACACTTGGGATTTTAGCGCTTGGCGGGCAAGGACCAAAGGCTGGAATTTTATTTACATTACTGCCGTCGGTGTCTAGGATCTTATCTTTAAACTCATTTCTAAAAAGCGTCACCGAGCCTCTAAAATCAGCCTGATTGTCATAATATGCCCCAACTTCATAAGTCGTGCTCTTTTCTGGTTTTAGGTCCTTGTTGCCAAAATCAACTATACTCCAAGCCTTTTGAATAGTGCCTACTTCAGGTGAAATTTGATTGACATCTGGTGTTTTATAGCCAGTCGCGACGCCACCTTTTAGGCTTAGCGTATCTGTGGCGTTATAGACTAGGTAGGCTCTTGGCGAGAGGTGGTTACCAAAGAATTCGTTGTGCGTGAGCCTTGAGCCAAGCGTTAAAAAGAGCTTCTCGTCTAAAATTTGCCACTCATCCTCGATAAATCCCGCATGCTCGCTCATCGAGTAGGTCTTTGGGTCTTTTAAGCCGTTTCTTGAAGCGTTTGAGACGATGAAGGTCGTGCCGACATTTTGCTTGCTAAAGTCATAGCCAAAAGTTAGAGTGTGTGCGCCAAAAAAGGTTGTAAATTTAGAGTTAAAGTTGTAATTTTTGGCTTTTGCTGGTATAAATTTATCAAAAAGGCTCGTTCTTTGTGTCTGGTCATAAATGTAGCTGATATCGGCATTTAGGTTATCAAATTCGCCAAGGTAGCCAACGCCATAGCTCTTTTTCTCGTAGTCATAGGCGTTTAAAACCTTATTTGTCTTTGTAGTGGCTGTTTTGCCGACGGTGCGCGAGTAGTCGTGTTTTTCACTTGAGCCAAGGATAAAAAATTTATTGTGCTCATCTGGAGTGATCCAAAGTTTTGCGCTCAAATTTCTCTTATCGCTCTTTTGATAGCCGCCTTTGTAATTATCCTCATCTCTTAGCTTTTTATATCCCCAAAGCTGAAGCGCAAAAAGCTCTTTATAAAGAGGTAAATTTAGATAAAAGTCGCCCTGTCTGCCGTCTCCTATGCCTTTATGCGCATTTATCGTAGTTGAGATGCCGACGTTACCGCTAAATTTTGAAAAGTCCTTTTTGGTAATGATATTTATAACGCCTCCAACTGCGTCGCTACCATAAAGCGAGCTCATAGGGCCACGGATGACCTCTATACGCTCGATCGCTTCAGCTGGCGGGATGAAATTTGAGTTCATATCCCCTGCTCCGCCCTTTGGGTTTGCGCTACTTGAATTTACTCTTTTGCCATCAATTAAAACTAGCGTTTGAGACTTCTCCATACCGCGTATCGAGATGCCACTAGCTGGACCATCCTCGCCGCCAACGACATTTACGCCTGGCACTTTTTGGGCGATTGAGTGAAGTGAGGTAAAGCTATCTTTTGTAAGCTCATCGCCACTTATCACGCTGATGCTTGCAGGGGCTTCTTTGATCTGCTGCGAGAAGCCACTCGCACTTACTACGACGCCATCTAGCTTAGTTTCGTTGTTATCTTTCTCTACTGCATAGAGAGAATTTGCCACACAAGCACTAAGGCAAATGGCGATAAATTTTGATCTTTTCATGGTTGTCCTTTTATTAAATTTAATCTTTGATAATGAAAGCGAAACGCAAATTTAACAAAGCAAGCATAAAAACAATATTAATTATCATAATTTTAAATAATAAATTTCTATGAAATTTGCTAGGGAGTTTTTAAAATAATGCTTACATTAGAAATTAGATTAATTTATTAAAGATTAATCAATTTAGGCTAAAATACGACCATTTCAACAAAAGGACAGCTATGAAAAAAGATGTAAAAAAAGTTGTTTTAGCATACTCAGGTGGACTTGACACAAGTATTATTTTAAAGTGGCTTCAAGACGAATACAAATGCGAAGTAGTCACATTTACTGCCGACATCGGACAAGGCGAAGAGCTAGAGCCTGCACGCAAAAAAGCTCTAGCGCTTGGCGTAAAACCTGAAAATATTTTTATAGAAGATTTAAGAGAAGAATTTGTACGTGATTATGTATTTCCAATGTTTAGAGCAAATGCAGTCTATGAGGGCGAATATCTGCTTGGCACATCAATCGCTCGCCCGCTAATAGCAAAACGCCAAAGCGAGATCGCAAGACTTGTTGGCGCTGATGGTGTGAGCCACGGAGCAACAGGCAAAGGCAACGACCAAGTTCGCTTTGAGCTTGGCTACTACGCGCTTGGCGATAATCTAACTATCATCGCTCCATGGCGCGAATGGGATCTAAACAGCCGTGAAAAGCTTTTAGCATACGCTGAGAAAAATGGCATAGATATCACCAAAAAACCAGGCAAAAGCCCATATTCAATGGATGCAAATTTACTTCACATAAGCTACGAAGGTCTAGTGCTTGAAGACCCGAGCCATGCACCAGAAGATGATATGTGGAGATGGACAGTAAGCCCAAAAGATGCTCCAGATAAGAGCGAGATCATAGAGATCGGCTATGAAAAAGGCGATCCAGTGAGCATAAACGGCAAAAAAATGAGCCCAGCTGAAATTTTAACCGAGCTAAACCGTCTTGGCGCAAAACACGGCATCGGCAGACTTGACATCGTAGAAAACCGCTCAGTTGGCATGAAGAGCCGCGGCTGCTACGAAACCCCAGGCGGCACGATAATGCTAAAAGCTCACAGAGCGATAGAGAGCATCACGCTTGACCGCGGTGCAGCTCACTTAAAAGATGAGATCATGCCAAAATACGCCGAGCTAGTTTATAACGGCTACTGGTGGTCACCTGAGCGAAATATGCTCCAAGCACTCATCGATAAGAGTCAAGAGCACGTAAATGGCTCTGTAAAAGTTGAGCTTTATAAAGGCAATGTGACTATCCTTGGCAGAAGCAGCAAAGATGATAATCTATTTAGCGAGGCATACTGCACATTTGAAGAAGATAGCGTTTATGATCAAAAAGATGCAGCTGGATTTATCAAACTAAATGCGCTTCGTTTCATCATCGCACGCAAAAATGGGCGAAAATTTGACTAAAAATAAAATTTAAAAGGATAAAAATGAAAGTACTACTAATAAAAGATGTAAAGGCACTTGGCAAAGCTGGAGAGATAAAAGAGGTAAAAGACGGCTATGGCAACAACTTCTTAATCGGCAAAGGCTTTGCAAAAGCGGCCACTCCAGATGTCCTTCGTCAATATGAAGCGGCTCAAAAAAGAAAGGCTGAAGAGCTAAAATATGAGATCGCAAATTTAGAAAAACTAAAAGAAGAGCTTGCAAAAGTGACAGTCGTCATCAAAAAAACTCTTGGCGCAAATGGCTCGCTCTTTGGCTCAGTTTCAAAAGAGGAGATCGCAGCAGAGCTTGAAAAGACACATCATTTGGTAGTTGAGAAAAAAGCTATCGATCTGGATACACACCTAAAAGCAGTTGGTCTTTATGATGTCTCTATAAAGCTTGGTCACTCTATAAATGCGACCTTAAAGGTTGATGTGCAAGGAGAGTAGATGTTTCATGCGACAACCATCTTAGCCTACAAAGGCAAAAATAAAGCGGTCATCGGCGGAGACGGACAGGTGAGTTTTGGCAACACTGTCTTAAAGGGCAACGCCGTAAAAATTCGCAAAATTCACAACGGCAAAGTCCTAGCTGGCTTTGCTGGCAGCACTGCTGATGCATTTAATCTCTTTGATATGTTTGAGAAAAATTTAGAGCATACAAAGGGTGACTTGCTAAAGGCGGTGATAGAATTTAGCAAAGAGTGGCGCAAAGACAAGTATCTAAGAAAGCTTGAGGCGATGATGCTTGTGCTTGATAGGGATAAAATTTTCTTACTTAGTGGCACTGGAGATGTTGTTGAGCCAGAAGATGGTAAGATAGCAGCTATCGGAAGCGGCGGAAACTACGCACTTTCAGCGGCTCGTGCCCTAGATAAATTTGCTGATATCGACGAAGAGGAGCTAGTCAAAGAGAGCCTTAAGATCGCCGGCGAAATTTGCATCTATACAAATACAAACATCAAAACTTATGTTTTAGAATAAGAGAGAAAATGAACTTAACACCAAGAGAAATTGTTAAATTTTTAGATGACTATGTGATCGGTCAAAAGGACGCCAAAAAGATCATAGCGATCGCACTTCGCAACCGCTACCGCCGTATGAAGCTTGAAAAGAGCTTGCAAGATGACATCATGCCAAAAAATATCTTGATGATCGGCTCAACTGGCGTTGGTAAAACCGAGATCGCAAGGCGACTTTCAAAGATGATGGGGCTACCTTTTATCAAGGTTGAAGCTAGCAAATATACCGAGGTTGGCTTTGTTGGTCGTGACGTTGAGAGCATGGTAAGAGACCTTGCAATGGCGTCATATAATCTCGTAAAAAACGAGCAAAGCGAGAAAAATCAAGATAAAATCAACGCCTACATCGAAGAAAAGATCGTCTCAAAGCTACTTCCGCCACTGCCAAAAGGTGCAAGTGAAGAGAAACAAGCAGAGTACGCTAAGAGCTATGACAAGATGCTAAATAGGCTAAGAAACGGCGAGCTTGACGAGCTAAGTATCGAGATCGAGGTGCAGCAAAACCCACTTGAAGCTGGCTCAAATGTGCCACCTGATATGGCGCAGATGCAAGAGAGCTTTATAAAGATAATTGGCATCGGTGGCAAAAACATCAAAAAAGAGATGAAGGTAAAAGACGCCAAAAAAGCCCTTCAAAGCGAAGCAAATGATAAAATTTTAGACCTTGAGAGCGTAAAAACTGAGGCTTTAAGAAGAGCTGAAAACGAGGGCATCATCTTTATAGATGAGATCGATAAAGTGGCCGTTGGCTCAGGTAGCTCAAACAGGCAAGATCCTAGCAAAGAAGGTGTGCAAAGAGACTTGTTGCCAATAGTTGAGGGCTCGAATGTAAATACTAAATTTGGAAATTTAAAGACAGATCACATTTTATTTATCGCAGCTGGCGCCTTTCACATAAGCAAGCCAAGCGATCTCATCCCAGAGCTTCAAGGCCGTTTTCCACTAAGGGTCGAGCTTGATAGCCTTGATGAGGACGCGCTTTATCAAATTTTAACTCAGCCAAAAAATTCGCTTTTAAAACAATATATCGCACTTCTTTCAACTGAAAATGTCGAGCTAGAATTTGACGATGAAGCGATAAAAGAGATAGCAAGGATCGCTCATGCAGCGAATGAAAAGATGGAAGATATCGGCGCTAGACGCCTTCATACGGTGATCGAGCGCGTGATAGAAGATATCAGCTTTGAGGCTAGCGAAAAGAGCGGCGAGAGGATAAATGTGACAAAAGAGCTTGTAAAAGAGCGTCTAAAAGACGTGGTTGAGGATCAAGATCTAGCGAGGTATATACTTTGAAATCAGGCTTTGTTAGCATCATAGGACGCACAAATGCTGGCAAAAGCTCGTTTTTAAATGCCTTATTAAACGAAAAGATCGCCATTGTCTCGCACAAGCAAAACGCAACTCGCAGAAAGATAAATGGCATCGTAATGAACGGTGAAGATCAGATCATCTTCACTGACACGCCAGGACTTCACGAGAGCAACAAAGCGATAAATCAACTACTAATAAGCCAAGCTATAAAATCGATGGGGGACTGCGACCTCATCGTATTTTTAGCGCCTATTCATGATGATACAAGCGGCTACGAGAAATTTCTAGCTCTAAATCCTGAAAAACCACACATCTTAGTGCTAACAAAAGTCGATGAGAGCTCAAATGCAAAAGTGCTTGAAAAGATCACTCAGTATCAGAAATTTCAAGATAAATTTGCAGCTTTGCTCACCTTTAGCACCAAGCAGCCTACCTATAAAAAGCCGCTTCTTGATGAAATTTGTAAGCTTTTACCAGAGCATGAGTACTTTTATGATCCAGAATTTCTCACGCCGACAAATGAAAAAGAAATTTTTAGAGAATTTATACTTGAAGCGATCTATGAAAATTTAAGTGACGAGATCCCTTATCTTAGCGATGCGATCACAAAAAGCGTAAAAGAAAAAACTGGCATAACTGAAATTTATGCGAGCATCATCACAGAGCGTGACATCCATAAAAGCATGATCATCGGAAAAAATGGCGAAACCATTAAACGAATTGGAATTTTTGCAAGAAAGTTAATACAAAATTTAACAAACACAAAGGTCTTTCTAAAGCTCGATGTAGTCGTTAAAAAAGGCTGGAGTAAAGAAGAAAAGAGCCTAAATCAGATAATCGGCTATTGATTTTTTATTTTAAAGATATTAGAATAATTAATTAGCGTTCAAAAGGTTTTTGGTTCATGATGAATATTAAAAAAAATAGTGAAATTTCTATAGTTGCAATAGACCCGTATGACTATAAAGGATTTCGTTATCACAACAGCAATGTAGAAGCTTTTAACTTTTCAAAAACAGTCAATAAACGCGACTTTTTCATCTCATATATAAAATTTAAAGACTTAAAAACAACAACATTTTTTATCCCTAGAAGCGTTGATAACGACACTCTTTATGAGGAGCTCCACGAAAAGGTTTATGCAGAGCTTTCGCTTGATCCTGCGCTTGATAATAGGCTATTTTTCTCAGAAGAGAACCATATAAAAAAAGAAAAAAGAGTTTTTACCGCTTTTGTTGTCACGGGTGAAAATTTAAATTCGACCTTTAAAGCAGTTGCAAAAAAGGTCCCATATATCGACTACCTTGCGCCTGAGCCTTTGATCTACTCTGCTATTTATAAAAAAGGCTTGCTTCCTAGCACTCAAGCAGACTGCTTTATTGCGCTTAGAAAAGATGAATCATTTTTAAGCATATATTTAGATGGTGATTTTTTTACAGCTAGAGAAATCCGCTATAACCTAAACTATCTTAAAGATAAATTCTTAGAGCAAAGCGGCGATCGCCTAAGCGATGAAAAATTTATCGAGGTTCTATCTCAAAGAGGACTTGTAAATAAAGATGATGATGGCTTTAACTACGATCTAAACACAGTTTTTGAAGATTATATTTTTTATTTTAACGATATATTAAATATTATAAATAGCCAAAATGGCATAGCCATAAAGAAAATTTATATAGATTGCGACTATGAGATCAAAAATTTTGCAAATTTCATCTCAACTAAACTTGGTTTGGATGCCGAGTATATAGACATAAAAGTTGCGATAAATAACAAAAACTACACTATCAACGAGCGTTATAACGTTATGGCTTTATTTGGTAGATTTTATACCAAAGAGCCATTTTATGAGAACTTTAACCTCTCAAATATGCTCCGTCCAGATCCATTTGTCAAAAGAAAAAGTGGTAAATTTTTGCTAACTTGCGCTGCGGCATTTGCGCTAAGTATGTTATATCCAGCATATAACTACATAGCTGGTCTTGTTTTAGAAAAAGACAGCGCAAGACTAAATGATGAATATAGCGTCCTAAACGCACAAGAGATGCAGATAAAAGAGACGCTTGCTAAAATTTCAAGAGAACAAGAAGCAGTAAAAGAACAGACTCAAAAAGAGAATGAAAAGCTAAATTTCAGAAAAGGTCTGCTTGCTGAGATCGAAAATAAAAAAGATAATTACGCTATGAAGGGTTTAAATCTTTTTAAAATTACCGATATTTTAAATCTAAACGCAGTTCATATCACAAACATCGTAAATAACGATAGAAATTTGACCATAACTGCAGTTAGTGATAATGAAAAAAGGATAACCCAGTTGATCAAAGATATCAGCAAAGATGAAAAATACTTGGTAAATACTAAAAAAATTCGTTCAGATGACGCTAAACACGAGTATGAAAGTAATATAAGCATAGAGATTAGACAATGAGACAAGATATTTTAAGCAAAATAGATCAATACTTTGATAGCAAAAAGCCAAACGAAACAAACCTTATTTTTCTTGGCTCAGCGCTTATCATAGCTTATCTTGTCTATATGCTATGCTTTGATCCTGCACAAAATTTCTTTGATGAAAAGCTTGATAAACATACGAGAATTTCTACAAAGTTAGAAAACACTAGAAATTATCTAGCCTCAGTTAGCTCCCCTGATGGCGATAGAAATTTTAAGATAAACGAAGAAAATAGAAACTTAAGCAATCTAAAACTTCGCTATACGAATATTTTGAAATTTAATACCTATTTTGATTCAAAGCTTAAAGAGCTTTCATTTTTGCTTTTTGACAATCAAAACTGGGCAAACTATATAGATAGTATCGTGCTTTTGGCAAAACAAAATAATATAAAAATTTTAGAGCTTAAAAGCGATATAAAAGAGCCAAATTTCCAAAAGATAGAGCAAATTTTAAATATAGATGTCACTTGCCTTGGAAATTTTAAAGATATGCTTAGCTATATAAACGGACTTGAAGAGTCAAAACTCGTAGTAGATCTTCACAAAATGGATATAAATTCCACTCAAAAAGATCTAGGAGCTAAGCTCTCTATCTCAGTGTGGGGTATGAAGTACTGATGAAAAAATTTGGTTTATTTTTAATTTTAGCTCTAAGTCTATTTGGCAATGAGTTTGAAGGCGAGATGAAAAACTATGATGAAGTTTTTGTTAAGATAAAGGAGCAAAGAAAGGGGCTTAATAGCGGTGAAATTTCTAGCTTACAAGATCCTTTCAAGCTAAATTTGCCAGTTGCTCCAAAAGGCGATCAAAACACTACAAAATACTCTTCTGCAAGGGGGTTTGTGCTAAAGGCCATTTTGCTAAATAAAGCAAATATAAATGGCAAGTGGTATAAAGTGGGAGATATGGTTGATGATTACAACATCACAAGTGTTCAAAATAGCAAGGTTATCATCGTAAAAGATGGTGAAAAACAAGAACTAACTCTTAAAAATGGAAGTAAAAATGTTGGTATCAAAATTAAGTAAATTTATTATAACTGCGGCGTTGGCTTCATTTTTAGCTACCCCTATAATGGCAAAACCAAGCACATGCTTGAGTAAAAATTTTAGTATGAAGATCACAGACGATATAAGTCTTGGAGACGTTTTAAATCAGCTCTCTGAAATGTGTGATTTTAGTATCGTTGCAAAAGATGCTTACAGCAAAAAAGAGCTTGACGATAAAGTCTTTGGCGTAAATATAAGAAATATGAGCTTAAGCGAGGTCTTTGATCTGCTTTTAAACGAGAAAAATTTAAGCTATGAGTTTTCAAATAATGTCTTAAAAATCTCATCGCTTCAAACAAAAATTTTTAAAATAGACTATATCACCTCTATCCGTGAGGGCACAGCCATCACAAAAGCTTCAGTTGATGCCTCTCCGTCAGAAGTAGGCAATAGCTCAAGTAGTGACACTAGCTCAAACGATATAAAAAATGAAAACAACTTGATAAGAACAACTGAAAAATTTGACTTTTGGGAGAAGCTTGACGCTGAGCTAAAAGCTATCTTAAACAATAACAGTGAGCACATCACAGCGCCAGATCCTATCATAAACCAAAATGCTGGACTTATCACGGTTACAGCTACCCCGTCACAGCTAAAACGCGTTGAAAAATATATAGCTGAGATGCAAAGAAGACTTAAAAAACAAGTCATCATCGACGTTTCTATCATCGCAGTTGATCTAAATAATGAATATAAACAAGGTGTTGATTGGAGTAAATTTGAGCTTGGATTTAATACATATATCGGAAATGCAAATCCTAGTGACAGCTCAGGTGCAAAATGGATAGGCAACAAAGGCAATAGTCCAACAGATAGCTTTGGTAAAACTTTAAATATCGCTGCAAATTTAAACTTTAGCCTTGATGGTATGATAAATTTCCTTGAAACAAATGGCAAAACAAAGGTCGTTTCAAGTCCAAAAGTAACCACTCTAAACAACCAACAAGCGCTAATCTCTGTGGGCGATAATATAAACTACCGCGTAATGGAAGAGACAGATAATGGTAGCAACAACAATAATAACAACAGGCTTACAACAACTTATAAACAATACTCTGTATTTATAGGTATCTTGTTAAATTTACTCCCAGAAGTCTCAGATAACAATAAGATCATGCTTCGCATCAACCCAAGCTTAAGCAGCTTTAAGTATGCAGAAGATGACATAAGATCGCAAAATACAGCCATTAGAGAGATCGCCCCTGATACAGTTCAGAAAAAACTCTCAACAGTCGTTCAGGTAAATAGTGGCGATACGATCATACTTGGCGGACTTATCGGACAGACTAAAAATAAGCAAAATACAGCTGTGCCACTTCTAGCTGACATACCTTTGATAGGAAGTGTCTTTAAAAGCACAAGAGATGGCGTAAAAACTACTGAGCTTATCTTTGTCATCACACCAAGAGTTGTTGATCTTGAAGATCCAAAACCAGTTCAGCAGTCGCTAAAAGATCTAGGATTTTCTAAATCGATCTATGAGTAACGAAAATATTTATACGCATATAAAAGATGTTTTCATAGATGAAGACGAGAGTTTAAATTTCGTAAATTTAGACAACTCTATTAGCTGCTACAACAAGATAGTTTTAGCTCTAAAAAAGCCACTAAAGCTCATCTTGTTTTATGGCAAGCCAGGTAGCGGCAAGACCTTTTTGCTAAACAAGATCGCAAATGATCTAAAAGAGGATAAAAGTCTCATCTTTTTTCCGCATCCATTTTTTAGCGAGGCGACATTTATCGAGGCACTTTGTGAGCAAATTTATGGAAAAAAGCTTGAAGATATAAACAACTTTGAGAGCTTTATAAAATTTTATTCAAAAGACTTTAGCAGTAAAGATGAAATTTTAAAAAATCAAATGACGGTTATCCTAGATGAAGCGCAGCTCTATCCGACCGAGCTTATTGAGAAAATAAGGCTTATGGCTGATACTAGGATGTTTAAATTTCTCTTTACAATACATAAAACTGAAAATGAAGATATTTTGGCAAAAGATTATTTTCAGACTAGAATTTGGGAGAGCATCGAGCTAAGTAGTGCTGATGTAAATGAGATCATCATATACTTACAAAGAAAGCTTAGTCAAAAAAACTATGATAAATACCTTAAATTTGAGAAAAAAGATTACGAGTGCGCCTACTCATTTTGCGGTGGAAATTTAAGAACGCTAAACAAGATCATGTATAAATTCTATGAAATTTGCGAATACTACGAGCAGTATCAGCCTTCAAAGCTTAGCGGCGATAAGGCAAATACCATGATACTTACCATGGCTGCACTTGATGCGGGGCTAATCGATGCTTGAACCACAAGAAATTCAAAGACTAGAAAAGCTTTATGAGAGCTACAAGAAAAAAAATGGCGGTTTTTTGCATAAAATTTTTAATGCCAAAAACTCTAAAATTTTAATCATTGAGCTTTTGCTTATTATCATTTTACTGTCTGCGTTGATAGCGCTAAGCATAGAGAAAACTCCAAGTCTTGCTAGTAAAAGCGATAAAGTTTTAGCCAAAAACGCAACAGCTGTAAAAATAGTAGAAAAAAATGAGACAAATGTAAGCGTGCTTAGTGAGCTAAAGCAAAAGAGCGAGGTTGCTAAGGCTAAATTTGAAGAGGGTAAGAAGCAAGATGAGCTAGCTGATAAGATAGCTAAAAAGCTTGAAGAGGTTGTAAAAATAAACGAGACAAACGATACTTCAAAAAACGACCCAAAAAGGCAAAGAAACTCACAAGGTTGGCTTAAGCTAAACATCCCTGATGAAGAGCCACTTACCGAACAAAATGGCATAAGCGTGCCACAAGATGAAGTGATAGATCTTGAGTCAAAGCCAGCTAGAAAGCGTGTAAATATACAAGTAACTTCAGCATCAAATGAAGAGAGCGTGCTAAGAGAACAATTTTTAAAGACAAATAATCCAACTATTGCACTTGAGCTTGCGAGATTAAATTTTAGAAACAATAATTTCAAAGAAGCTATAAAGTGGTCGCTTGCTGCAAACGATATAGATAATAGCTTAGAGGAGTCGTGGATCATCTTTGCAAAGTCGAAATATAAGCTAAAACAAAGCGATGATGCCATAAAAGCTCTAAGGGAGTATAATAAAAACTTAAACAAAGCTTCAATAAATGAGCTTATAAATAAGATAAAAAGTGGAACATTATGAAATTTTTTGTTATTTTTTTGGTTTTTGTTTGTGAAGTTTTTGCTGTTAGTCTAACCGAGATAAGAGATGACTTTAATAGCGCAAACTATGCAAAAGTCTGCAACCAAAAGGTTGAGGACTTTTTAAAAACACAAAATAACGAAGAACAAATTTCTATGTTTGGCATCGCTTGCATAAAGATGAACGATCTAAACAGGCTAGCAACTCCGATCGATAAGCTAGTAAAGAGCGAAAAATCAAGAGAAAATGCTGCCTATTTTGCTGACATCTTGTTTAAGAAAAAGCTCTTATTTCACGCTATGATAGATGGCGTTGATATAAGCTATATCAGGCTTCCAAAGAGTGATTATATACTTTCATTTTTGTTTGATAAATTTGTAAAAAAAGAGTATGTTGAAGAGCTTGGTACATTTATCTTTGAAGAGCCAAATTCTGACACAAGATATGAGATAAGCCCAACAAATGGGCAAATACCAAAGTTAGTGCTTAAAATTTTTAAAAATAACGACCTGAAATCACAAATAGAGTATAGATAATGAAAAATGTAGAAAATGTAATCTTAAAAAATATAGAACAAAACGGCAAACTAAGCACATCAGATATAGAAAAGATAAAGCAGATAAGCGAGCAAGAAGGCAAAGGTCTTGTTAAAATTTTAAGAGATGAAAATTTACTAAATGATGAAGACTTTATGGAAATTTTGTCTGATATTTATAGAAGAGGGCATGTAAATATCGATGAAATTTCAAACGACCTTGAACTTGATATCAAGGCTTTTGTTAAATTTATAAGCGAGAAATTTAAGGTTTTATACTTTGATCTTGATGATATCGACATCGACTACCGCATTAGCGAAAAGCTAAGCACCGCTCAACTAAAGACATATAGCGCGATCCCAGTAAAAGAAGATGAGATAAGCGTATATGTCGCTTTTAAAAATCCATTTGACGTTATCGCTCAAGATAAGGTGCAAAATTTATTTAATAGAAAACTACTAAAAGTTGCCATCGCTCAGCCAACTCAGATAGAAAAATATATAAGCAAGCTAGCACTAAATGAGAGCATAAAAGATGTGATAACAGAGATCAGAAGAGAGCTTTCAAGCTCGGCTAGCCAAGGTCAAAACAGTGAAAACTCTGGAATTTTAAAGCTAATCGAGATCATCTTAAAAACATCTATCCAAAGCAGAGCCAGCGACATCCACATCGAGCCAACCGAGACAAACTGCATCGTAAGAAGCAGGATCGATGGCATGCTAAGTGAGACATTTATATTTGATAAAGATATCTATCCGCCGATGGTTAGCCGTATGAAGCTACTTTCAAACATGGACATCGCAGAGCGCCGCCGCCCACAAGATGGTAGATTTTCAGCTCAAATTTTAGACAAAGAGTATGATTTTCGTATCTCGACGCTACCTATCTTAAATGGCGAAAGTATAGTTTTAAGAATTTTGGATAAGTCAAAGGTTATTATAAATTTAGAAGATCTTGGCATGCATCCAGATAATTTCGCTAAATTTAAAAAGAGCATGAAAGCGCCTTATGGCATCATCCTTGTTACTGGCCCAACAGGCTCAGGTAAGACTACGACACTTTATGGCGCTCTAAATGATATAAAAAGCGTAAAAACTAAGATCATCACAGTTGAAGATCCAGTCGAATACCAGCTAAATATGATCCAACAAGTGCATGTAAATGAAAAAGCTGGACTTACCTTTGTCTCAGCCCTTCGCTCTATCTTAAGACAAGATCCAGATGTCATAATGATAGGCGAGATCAGGGATCAAGAGACGCTTCGCATAGCGATACAAGCAGCACTTACTGGTCACCTTGTCTTTTCTACGCTTCACACAAATGATGCCATAAGTGCACTTCCTCGTATGATAGATATGGGCATCGAGCCTTATCTAGTAAGTGGCGCGCTCGTTTGCATAGAGGCTCAAAGGCTTGTTAGAAAGCTCTGCCCACACTGCAAACAAAAGATCACACTATCTCAAAAGGCATTTGACGAGGTTAAGAAATTTGTCCCTGAAAACTACCAGTTTTATAAAAGCGTCGGATGTCCGCAATGCTCACAAACTGGGTATCTAGGACGTGAGATGATAAGTGAAATTTTACCTATTAGTGACCATATAGCAAGCATGGTTGCAAATGATGCTTCTAAAGATGAGCTTAAAAGCGTAGCTTACAAAGAGGGCTTTATAGATATGTTTCATGATGGTGTCGTAAGGGCAGCAAATGGCATAACCACGCTTGAAGAAGTTTATAGG
Organism: Campylobacter concisus; assembly: GCF_003048985.1. Lineage (GTDB taxonomy): Bacteria > Campylobacterota > Campylobacteria > Campylobacterales > Campylobacteraceae > Campylobacter_A > Campylobacter_A concisus_AY. Next base: position 165,871 of record NZ_PIRS01000001.1, on the reverse strand, counting down.
GTTGCTAAGATATGAAATACTTTGAGGTTGAGTACATCCAAAACGGCAAACGCCATAAGATGAGCCTAAGAGCGAACAATAAAAGTGAGATCAAAGACAAAGCAAATGTTACTGGCATGATCGTAAAGATCAAAGAGACGCAAACTTCTAGCATAAATAACTTTGAAAATTTACAAAATGTGATCGCAAAAGCTTTTACTAATCCAAAGGTGAAAATTCCAAATTTAGTAGCCACCATAAGGCAGCTTAGCGTTATGACAAATGCTGGAATTTCTATCCACGATAGCATTAAAGAGGTTGCAAACTCCACCGAGGATAAGCGCCTTAAATTTATATTTCAAACTATAGATGAGGAGCTAAATCAAGGCTCAAGCCTCACAAATAGCATAGAAAATTTCAAAGAAGAGCTAGGCGATGTGACGCTTGCGATGATAAGACTAGGGGAAAGCACTGGTAATATGGCTGACGCGCTTGCAAAGCTCGCCTCTATCTTGCAAGAGGTCTGGGACAATCAGCAAAAATTTAAAAAAGCTATCCGATATCCGATAACAGTCATCTGCACGATCATTATAGCCTTTGTCATCCTCATGATACTTGTTGTGCCGCAGTTTAGAGAAATTTTCGAGCAGTTAAATGCAGAGCTACCACTGCCAACTAAAATTTTGCTAAATATCGAATACGTCATGACAAACTACGGCTTTTATATCCTTGGAGCACTTGCATTTATCGGATATTTGCTTAGAAAATACTACCTTGAGAGTGAAGAATTTCAAGATAAGGTCGATAAATACCTTTTGAAAGTCTATCTCATCGGCAAGATCATATTTTATTCGAATATGAGTAGATTTAACCTCATCTTTACAGAGCTTGTTCGAGCTGGTTTGCCTATAGCAGATGCCCTTGATACGGCTGTGATAACGGTCTCAAACAAAGATATCAAAAAGAAGCTAAGCGGCGTTAAGATACTTGTTGGTAGGGGTGTTAGCCTAACGGAGGCCTTTAGAGATACAAATTTATATGAAAATATGCTCATACAGATGATAAGCGCTGGCGAGCAAAGCGGTAGCTTGGATGATATGACCGGAAAAGTTACTGACTATTACAGGATGAAATTTAACGATATTATTGATAACATCTCAAACTATATCGAGCCTATCTTGCTCGTTTTTATAGCAGGTATGGTGCTTTTACTAGCTCTTGGTATATTTTTGCCGATGTGGGATCTATCAAAAGCCGTTAAAAACTAAAATAATTAAAATCTTAAAGGAGAGAAGATGTCTGAAAACAAAGAACACATGGTCGAAGAGAGCGCCTTTTTGGTCTCAAAGACCGACTTAAAAGGACGTATTACGTATTGTAACGAGCCATTTTTAAAGATAGTTGGAGCAAAGCAAGCTGAAGTCTTGGGTAAGCCTCACAACATCATAAGACACCCAGATATGCCAAGAGCTGTTTTCAAGCTGCTTTGGGAGCGTATAAAAAATAGAGAAGAAATTTTTGCTTATGTAAAAAACAAAAGCTTTGATGGTGGATACTACTGGGTCTTTGCAAATATCACAACTTCGCTTGATGTGCAAAATAATCCAGTTGGCTACTACTCAGTTAGACGCAAGCCAAATCCAAAGGCGATTGAAGTGATAGAGCCTATATATCAAAAGTTATTATCGGTAGAAAAGAGCGGTGGCATGGATGCTTCGATGAAATTTTTAACTGATTTTTTAAAAGAAAAAAATATAAGTTATGATGAATTTGTAAATAACCTTCAAAGGCTATAATATGTTTGGAAAAAAACTTGACTCTATAAATGAAATTTTAAGCGTAGTAGGCTCAGCTAGAAACGGTATCTTAGAGCCTAGGATAGTAAATGTAAAAGAAAATGACCCTCTTTATGAAGTAGCACTTGGTATAAATGACTTGCTTGATCAAGTTGAGGCGCTCCAAAGAGAAATTTCAACCTCAATAGACGCTGCTCAAAGCGGACTAACATATAGAAATATCTTTACAGAGGGATTTCGCGGTATATTTAAACAAAATGCCATCTCTATGAGCAACGGCGTAACTGGCATAAAAGATAGTCACAAAAGTAAAGTAAGAGGCCTACTTTCAAAAGAACTTGACACACTTGGCAATGGCAACGACGGCATAGAAGATGTTAGAAACGATCTAAATGAGAGTATCAAAAACCTTAGCCAAATGGCACTCATGGCAAAAGATACGGCTAGAATCGCCGAGGATACGACGCAAAGCATCAATGAGCTAAGCGTAAATATGAGCTCACTTGAAGAGCTGATAGAGGGCTCAAGCCACGCTATAAGCACGCTAAATAGCAGAACAGACGACATCACTTCGGTTGTAAATTTGATAAAAGATATAGCTGAGCAGACAAATTTGCTAGCTCTAAACGCAGCTATCGAAGCAGCACGAGCAGGCGAGCATGGACGCGGCTTTGCAGTTGTCGCTGATGAGGTTAGAAAACTAGCTGAAAACACTCAAAAAGCGACACACGAGATCGGCGTAAATATCCAAACACTTCAGCAAGAAGCCAAAGATATCGATGAAAACTCTAAAAAGATAGATGAAATTTCAAAGATCGCCACAGCAAATGTCGAAAATTTCAAACAAACTTTAGCTAGCTTTAACCAAAATGCAAAAGAGACAGCCCAAAGATCAAAATATGTAGAAGACAAGACCTTTGGCATCATCGCTAAGATAGCTATCATCGTCTATAAAGTAGGCGTTTATTCAGACACTGTAAATGAGCAAGGCTACGGCGATGATATAGCAAAAGACGCAGACGATCTTGTAGCGTGGTATGAAAATGAGTGCGCAAAGAGCTTTAGCCACACTAAAACTTATGAGAAATCACGCCATTTGGTAGATGAGTTTAACAAAAACATCAAAGCCATCTTGACAGAAGCTGGCAAGGGCTATAACGAGAAAAATTTAAAACATTTTGTCACTGAGTTTAGAAAGCTCGAAGATCTTAGTAGAGAGATATTTAACTCATACAACGAAATGGTCGCTTCAAAATAACTTCAAATTTGCTAGACTCGCTTTGGGTCTAGCTTTTTAAATTTATATATCAAATTCTTTTTTTATTGTGCTTTTAAGGGTATTTTGAAAAATTAATGATTTTTAAAAATTGCCTCTTTTAGCAAGAATGTTGCCATAAAACAAGGCTAAAATTTAGTTATACTCTGCTTATATATATCAAATTCTGCTTTTTAAACTTATTCATTTCTCACAGTAAAGCTTTCTGTCTTTTATCATCCCATAACAGCAGGCACGTTATAGCAGCCTCTAGAAATTTAAGGCGTGTGAGAGAATTGTAGATTTATTTCTTAGGACGAGATAATTACAGCAAAACAAAGCCTAAATTTAGCAACCCACCACTTTAAATTTTTACTTCTTTAACACATAATGCACCAGCAAACCAAAGCTAGTTTTAAAGCAAAAGTGTTAAATTTAACTCCATGTTTAAAAAATTTGACAACTGCTTAGTATAAAATTTATAAATTCACTAGATACCGCTATAAAGTAAAGTTAAGTTTAGCCAAGTTTGTTTTTGTTTTTTGCTTCTTTTGTGCCGCTAAAGCTAAAATGTTTATAAATTTAAAGGTTTGCCAACCTCAAAGTAAAACAATCAAATTTTAAACCCCTGCTTTAAAATATAAATTTAAATTTAGCAAACCGCCCTAGCCTAAATTTAGAAATTCATCGCTCTCAAAATTAATATTTGATGTAAGATGAAGTATTTTTAAAGCCTGCACACTAAATTTAACGCACAGGCTTTGAGAAAGTGTATATTAAATTTACGCCAAAAGCTCTTTTGCGATCATGCTTATGCGTTTTGCTTCAGCGCTCGCTCCGATCTCATCTTTTGCCATTTTCATCACAGCACCTAAATTTTTACCGACCTTTTCAATGATGCTTTTGATCTTCTCTTTTAGCTCATCATCACTTAGCTGTGCTGGCAGATATGCCTTGATTAGCTCGATCTCGCTCTGCTCTTTTTTAGCTAGGTCCTCTCTTGCTCCCTTTAGATAGAGCTCAACTGAGTCAGCCCTTTTTTTGATCTCTTTTTGAAGTAGAGGTAGCACGACCTCGTCGGTCATCTCGATCCTTTGATCAACTTCGACTTGCTTAAGTGCTGCATTTAGCGTCCTTAAAGTATCTCTTTTAAACTCATCTTTTGCCTTCATAGCCTCTTTTATGTCGGCCAAAATTTGCTCTCTTATACTCATTTTCTCTCCTTTAAATTTTTGAAATCATAACTAAAATTTTGTGATAATTTCTTGAAATATACCTTTTAAATAAGCCGCTCCAACGCCCTCTCTAAGCCCATCGTCGATAACTATAAATTTCGCATTTTGTCCGTTTAAAAGCTCTTTTAAAAGCAGCGTTCCAGCGATGAGCGGATACTTTCTACTTCTTCCAACCGCCACGTCAGCGCTTTTGTCATCCATCTTTAAAAGCTCATTTATAAACCAAGCAAGATCGTCATTTTTAAGCTCATATCCGCTCACTTTTTTTGGATCATAGCTTTCGTAGTTTAGCCCAAGCTTTAGCGCTGCGATAGTGGTCGGCACACCAGAAGTTAGCACGATAAGTCTATTGTCAAGGCTTGTTAAAAATTCCCTTGCCTCTTTTGTATAAATTTTTGCATTTTCTTGCATCAGATCAAGCGTCTTAAATCTCTCGTAAAAGGTGATGATGCCAAATTTAAAGCTTATAAATTTGCCATCGTCGCCTATCTCTGAGCTTGCACCGCCGATGTCGATGATGCTAAATTTATCATTTATGCCAAGCTTTTTTAAGGCATTTTGCACGCCTAAAAATGTAAGTTTTGCTTCAGCTTGCCCGTCAATGATATGAAAATTTATGCCAAATTTCTCTCTTATCTCGCCAAAAATTTCTTCGCTATTTGATGCCACTCTAAATGCCTCGGTCGCAACCGCCACGCATTTAAATTTAGTAAAGTCAAATTTGCTTTTAGCCTCCACTATCGCTTCAAAAAGCCTATTTTTAGCCTCCAAACCTATCTTGCCACTTTCGTTTAAGCCCCTTGCAGCTCCAACTATTTTTTCATAAATTTGCTCGTTGCTAAAGCCATTTTGCACCTTTTTTATAAGTGCCATACGAAAGGTGTTTGAGCCAAGATCGATCGCTATAACCAAAATTTATCCTTAATATTTTTGCCAAATTCTAACATATAATAATTTAGTATCATTTAAAGTGAGAAAATTCTAAAAACTTTAATAATTTTCAAGATATAATTTTGTCAAAAACTCTTACAAGGGGGCTTGATTGCTTCGAGATAACTTCTTGGCGTTAGTTATTTTTGCGATTTGCAGCGTTGGATTTTTCGTTTGGGGCTATCAATACATCCCGACAAATAACTACTTTTTATTCTTGATCGCTGGTATGTTTGGTCTTTTTATGGCATTTAATATCGGCGGAAATGACGTTGCAAACAGCTTTGGCACAAGCGTCGGCGCAAAAACACTCACACTAAAACAAGCTCTTGTAATAGCCGCCATTTTTGAACTTAGCGGCGCGATATTTGCAGGATCTGAGGTTACAAATACCATTAGAAACGAGATCGTGAAATTTCCAAGCGATCTAAACCCGATGAAATTTGTCATCATCATGATCTCAGCCCTTCTAAGCTCTGGTCTTTGGCTATTTTACGCATCCAAAAAAGGTCTGCCAGTCTCGACCACTCACTCGATAGTTGGTGGCATCGTTGGCGCAGGACTTGCTATGGGATTTATGATAAAAGATCCTGAACCATTTAATATGGTCTCTTGGGGCGAGATCGGCAGGATCGCCGTTAGCTGGGTCATCTCGCCACTGCTTGGCGGCGTGATGTCTTACATTATATTTGGCTATGTAAAAAGCAAAATAATCGAGCCAACGCACGAGTTAAAGACAAATTTAAAAGCGCTAAAAGCTGAGAGAAAAGCCTATAAAGAAAGCTTTATAAAAGCACTCAAAACAAAGCCAGCTGAGGAGCAGATAGCCACTCTTTCAAAGATCGCAGTTATCGATGAGGACGAGATCGAAACCACTGAATACAGCGAGTACCGCTCAAAAATTCGCATCATGAAAGATAGCGAAAAAGAGATAGATACCTTTAAGGCGATGAAAAAGCACATCCCGATCATCGCTGGATTTGCCGCGATGGTCATCTCATCAATGATGCTTTTTAAAGGGCTTGAGCATATAAATTTAGCCTTTAGCATCATCCAAACAGTCTGGATCATCTTCGTCATCGGCGCTCTAGCGTATCTTGCAAGCCTTGCTATCATAAACGTCATGAGTAAAAACGATAGCGAAAAGAGCATCAATAGAATTTTCTCATGGTTTCAAATTTTTACCGCTTCATCTTTTGCATTTTCGCACGGCGCAAACGACATAGCAAATGCAGTTGGACCATTTGCTGCTGTGCTTGATGTGCTAAAAACTGGCTCTATAAACGAAAGCTCACCCATACCAAGTATCGCAATGGTAACCTTTGGTATCTCGCTTGTCGTTGGACTTTGGTTTTTAGGCAAAGAGGTGATCACTACTATCGGCTCAAAACTAGCTGAAATTTTACCTACGACTGGCTTTAGCGCGGAGCTTGCCTCAAGTATCGTCATACTTCTAGCTACAAAGCTTGGCATACCAGTTAGCTCAACGCATATCCTAATAGGCGCGGTTTTGGGTATCGGCATCGTAAATAAAAACGCAAACTGGAAAATGGTAAGACCTATCATCCTAGCTTGGCTCATCACACTGCCTGCAGCTGCTATCTCATCGGCTATATTTTATTTTGCCCTTGCTAAATTTTTAGGCGTTTAGTCATATTTTTAAATAGCTAAACCGCCCTATTTCTAGATATTTTTTGTATAAATTTATATGAAAACTTGGCAAGTTGATCCAACCTGCCAAGTAAATTTGAAGTTATTTTTTCTTAATGATGATCTTCTAGCTACGTTATTGCAATTTTTAGTTTTTTCTAAAAAATCTAATCATCTTAGCCTGGATTTTAAACATCTCTGAAAGCTCCATTATAGGATAAGCTCCAGCGTATTTTTTGCCGCCAGGCAGGTCTTTACTAACACCACCGCGTGCAGCGATCTGAGCAAAGTCTCCAACGCTTACGTGACCAGCTGAGCCACTTTGTCCGCCCATGACGACATTTCTGCCTAGCACTGTTGAGCCAGCAAGTCCAGTTTGTGAGACGATAAGGCAGCCATTTCCAAGCTCGCAGTTGTGGCCTATTTGAACGAGATTGTCTATCTTTGTATAGTTTGCGATCATCGTGCTTTCAAAAACGCCACGATCTATCGTCGTGCAAGCGCCGATCTCGACAAAATCGCCCAAAACAACGTTACCATTATGATAAATTTTCACATGCTCGCCAGTTTTTGTATGCGCATAGCCAAAGCCGTCGCTGCCGATGACGCAGTTTGCTAGCAGGTGGCACTCATTGCCGATGACGCAGTCATTGTAGATGACGACGTTTGGGTGGATGATGCAGTTTTTGCCGATAGTTACGTTATCGCCCAAAAAAGCTCCAGCCATCACTATCGTATTTTCGCCAACACTCACGTTTGAGCCGATATAGACATTTGGCATTATAGTGGCGCTTTCGGCGATATTTGATGGTTTTGGCTCGCAAAAAAGCGGCTTAGCGTAAATTTTACTAAGGATGGCAAAAGCAAGGTGCGGGTTGTCACACACAAGCGCTACCATGCCAGCCGGCACTAAGTCCAAAAGCGATTTTGTCACCAAGATAGCTCCAGCATTTGAAGTGCTTATAAATTTAGCATTTTTCTCGCCATCGCAGTATGTTAGCTCAGCTTTATTTGCATTTTTTAAAGAATTTAGAGCAAAAATTTCAAGATCTTCTCCGCTAAAAGTAGCATCTACTTTTAAGGCTATTTCGCTTAGTTTCATCATATATCCATTATCACAGATCCGCCGCGCACGACATCAACTGGGTTAAATTTCTTTATCGATTTTAAAAAGCTCTCTACTCTGCTCGCATCATCAGCCACCATGACGACGATGTAGTTTTCGTTTGTGTTTGTGACGATGCCATTGTATGTCTTTAGTATCGCCTCAAGGCCGGCAAAATTTTCGCCAAGTGGGATTTTCACAAGAGCCATCTCTTTTTCGACAAATTCGCCACTTTCTATGACTTTGTATGTTGGGATTAGCTTGTGAAGCTGTTTTACGATCTGCTCTAAAACCCTCTCATCGCCGCTTGTGACGATGCTTAGCCTTGAGAAGTTGCTCTCAGGTATCGGAGCGACCGTGAGCGTGTCGATGTTGTAGCCCCTGCCCGCAAAAAGCCCAGAAATTCTAGCCAAAACACCATGTTCATTTAAAACTATAACCGATATCGTTCTTCTTATACTGCTCATTTTTCTTCCTTGCTCTTTAATATCATATTATAAATCGCAGCCCCAGCTGGAACCATAGGAAGCACGTCTTCAAAGCGGTCTATCCTCACGTCAATAAGTGCTGATTTTCTACTCTTGATCGCCTCTTTTAAAGCCTTTTTAAACTCATCTTTGCTCTTGCAAACAAAGCCAACGCCACCAAATCCCTCAGCGATCTTTACAAAATCAGGCTGCAAGCTAAGATCAGTTGATGAGTAGCGCTTTTCATAGAAAAATGTCTGCCACTGGCGCACCATGCCTAGGAAGTTGTTGTTTAAGATGATGTTTATGACAGGGACATTTGTCTCATAAGCAGTCATTAGCTCTTGGATATTCATAAGTATCGAGCCATCGCCTGTGAAATTTACAACCAAATGCTCAGGCTTCGCGCACTTTGCGCCGATCGCTGCAGGGAGGCCGTATCCCATCGTGCCAAGGCCACCACTTGTGACAAGCTGCCTTGCGCGGTTAAATGGATAAAACTGTGCCACCCACATCTGGTGCTGACCAACGTCCGTTGCGATGATAGCCTCAGGGCCTGCTATCTTTGCGGTCTCCTCGACGACCCATTGTGGTTTTAGCACAGTGTCGCTGTCTGTGTAGCTAAGTGGATTTAGCTTTTGATATCTATCTAAAATTTCTCTCCAAGGCGCATAGTTTTTAGGCTCACCTTTCACCTCTTCATAAAGCTCGCTTAGCACGTTTGTAAGGTCGCCAACTATCGGATAGTGCGCGTTTATGATCTTTGAGATAGAGCTTGGATCGATGTCGATGTGGATGATCTTAGCATGTTTAGCAAACTCATCTGTCCTGCCTGTGACCCTATCGCAAAATCTAGCGCCAAGTGATATGAGAAGGTCGCACTCACTTAAAGCCATGTTTGAAGCGTAGCTGCCGTGCATGCCCGCCATGCCTAAATTTAGCTCATCTTTTGCGTCAAGCACGCCAAGAGCCATAAGTGTCTCGACTGCTGGGATACCTGTTTTTTGCATAAATTTACGGATGATCTCGCTAGCATTTGATGCGACTGCACCGCCGCCTATATAAAGAAGCGGTCTTTTAGCCTCATTTATCGCAGCTGCCGCCTTTTTTATCTGCTTAGAGTTGCCTTTGTAGGTTGGCTTGTAGCTTGGGATGGAAATTTCTTTTGGATATACAAAGTCGCCAAGCTTTGATGTGATATTTTTTGGGATGTCGATGTGAACTGGTCCTGGGCGGCCTGATCTTGCGATATAAAAGGCCTCTTTTATGATGCGAGGCAGCTCCTCGACGCTATTTACTAAAAAGTTGTGTTTGACACATGGGCGCGAAATGCCGACTGCGTCGATCTCTTGAAAGGCGTCTGTGCCGATCATAAATGTCGGCACCTGACCGCTTATAAGCACGATCGGTATGCTGTCGCTGTAGGCTGTGGCAAGGCCTGTGACTGCGTTTGTAAAGCCAGGACCGCTTGTCACAAAAGCCACGCCAACTTTGCCACTAACCCTAGCGTATCCGTCTGCTGCGTGAACGGCTGCTTGCTCGTGGCGAACCAAGACGTGTTTAAAATAAGTTTGTTTATATGTCTCGTCGTAGATATTTAAAGCTGCACCGCCAGGATAGCCAAAAACTATCTCAACGCCCTCTTCGTGCAAGGCTTCGCTTATCATCTGTGAACCAGAAATTTGTTTTATCATCACTTTAGCCTTTTGATAAATTTATCGCAAATTATATCCCAAAGCATTTTAAATCCATTTTAACTTTTTAGCGAAATTTGGGCGTTATCTTAAATTTTTTGAAAAAAATTTGAATTAAAAAAGCGAAAAATACAAAATATTTTACATATATTTATGCATATTATTTTTAGTATTTTGATAAATTTGGCAAATTTAGAGAAAAATTTAAAAAAGCAGAGGGGCGATAGCCAACCAGCCAACCAGCCAACCAGCCAACCAGCCAACCAGCCAACCAGCCAACCAGCCAACCAGCCAACCAGCCAACCAGCCAACCAGCCAACCAGCCAACCAGCCAACCAGCCAACCAGCCAACCAGCCAAGAAACCAAGAAACCAAGAAACCAAGAAACCAAGAAACCAAGAAAATTTATCTAGAAATTTTCACAAAAATGGCAAGAAATTTATGCAAAAGTATAAAAACAGCCTTAAGCTAAGCCATTTTTAAGCGCAAAAAACGATCTATTTTAAATTTAAAAGTAAATTTGACCTAATCAAAGAGAGCAAATTTAATTTTAGAGATAAAATTTACCCCAAATAAAGCGTCAAAAGGATTTAAAATTTAGCCTCGGCTCTTATCAAATTTAGCTTTTTAATAGCCTCGTCAAGATCATCAGAACTTACAAAAACATCGATATTTTCATTTTTCTTATAGACCTTGTCGTAGTATTTTGTGAGTAAAATTTCAGCCACTTTGGCGATGTCGTTTTCGTTAAATTTAGCCACCGCCTCATCTCTAGCCTCTTTGTCGATGAAGGGTGAAATTTTCTTTATGCACTCATCAAAAAAGGCTTTATCCACACTTTTATAGTCGCTTGTTATGCAAGAAATTCTATTTTCTAAACTTGCGCTAACCTCAACACAGATGCCGCAACGCATCGCCTCATAAAGGCTTTTTGGAAGTGTTAGCGAGCCGATCCTTCTGCTCTCGCCCTCGATAAAGCAAATTTGATCTTTTAGCGTGATGAGCTCTTCAAAGAGCGCATCCTCAAAGCTTTTTTGACTAGGCTGCGCGCCGTTTATCGCGCCAAAGACTGAGCCTAAGTGATTTGCCATCGCTTCAAGGTCGATTGACGGCGAGAGTGCCCTTATTAGCTTACTTTTATAGCAGCCAGTGTTGCCAAAAAGAGTGATAAATTTCGTGCTTAAAGGACGCTCTAAAAACTCCAAAACGTGATTTCTATAAGCCTTATAGCCGCCATTTAGTCTATAAATTCTATATCCGATCATGCTTAGCACATAGGCAACCGAGCTTGATCTAAGTCCGCCCTTTGCGCAGTAGATACCAATAGCTGAGCCAACCTTAGCCCTTTTATAGACCTCGTCGATGATATTTTGCAAATTTTTGCAGATGTATTTTGCACCAAGGCTCTTTGCTAGGGCTCTGTCGCTTTTGTAGATCGTGCCTACCTCTTTGTGCTCAGCATCATCAAGCGCGTATAAATTTAGAGCATCTTTTATGTGCGAGTAGGCATACTCATGCGGCGATCTAGCGTCTATTAAGAGCTCAAACTCGCCTCTTTTTTCAAGCCACTGCTCTATGTCAATCTCAAATAACGCCACTAAAAGCCTTTTTTAGCTTTTGATAAAGCGGATGAAACGGCGTGCCATTTACTCTCACATCGGCGATCGTTGTGATGAAATTTGTATCCCCGCTCCACCTTGGCACAAGGTGATAATGCACGTGCTCAGCTATGCCAGCGCCTGCTGCCTTGCCTAAATTCATACCGATATTTACGCCTTGAGCGTGAAGCTCACGCTTTAAAATTTCAACCCCAAGCCTTACAAATTTACTCATCTCAAACCACGTCTGCTCGTCAAGCTCCTCGATCTTGTCGGTGTGGTGGTTTGGTATGATCATAAAGTGTCCAGGCGAATACGGATATAAATTCATGATCCCAAAGCAGTGCTTAGCACGAAAAAGCACGCCATTTTTCTCGTCGTCCTCTTTTGAGTTTATGACCTCGCAAAAGACACAACTATCTTTTTTTGCGCTGAAATACTCGCTTCTCCAAGGGGCACAAAGGTGCTGCATCACTCGCCCTCCTTTATCTTTTTAACGGCATTTTTTATATCATCTTGCCTCATAAAATGCTCTCCGATCAAGAAAGCATCAACTCCGATCTTACTTAGCTCGCGAAGCTGCTCATGCTCGTAAAGTCCGCTTTCTGCGACTATTATCTTGCCATTTGGCAAAAGCGGCACGAGCTTCTCGCAAAGGCTCATATCCATCGTAAAATCATCTAAATTTCTATGATTTATCCCTATTATATTTGCTCCTGCAAAGATCGCTTTTTTCACATCGCTCGCGTCATGGGTCTCTACTAAGGCCTCAAGCCCTAGGTGGTGCGCGTACTCAAGTAGCTCTTTTAGCTCGCCTTGAGTTAGCGCCTTGGCGATGAGCAGGATAAAGTCCGCTCCATAAACAAGTGCTTCTAAAATTTGATACTTATCAACGATAAAGTCTTTTCGCAGGATCGGCCTTGAGGCGTAGCGGCGAACTTGCGTGATGTACTCTATGTCGCCCTTAAACCAGTGAGGCTCGGTTAGGATGCTAAAAGCATTTGCGTGCTGCTCGTACTCCTGCGCTATTTTTATCGGCTCGAAGTCCTCTCTTATCACGCCTTTGCTTGGGCTTGCTTTTTTTATCTCGGCTATGATCTTTATAGGCTCATCTTTACTTGATCTAAGTGCGCCCAAAACGTCTCTTGGTACGTATGGGTTGTATGCTAGAGAGCGACCTAGCCACTCCATAGGAAAGTCAGCCTTGCGCTTTTTTAGATCCTCTTTTGTCTTTTTTATGATCTCATCAAGTATCATTTTTTAAGCCTTTTGTTTAAATTTATTATGCAGCGCTCGATGAGGTGCAAGTGCTCTTTTGCCTCTTTTGAAGCTTTAAAATCAACATCTTTCATCGCGTGCATCATTATGCCCTTTGCCTTTTTGCACTCGCCAAGCTTGAAATAACCCCACGCTAGCGAGTCCTCATAGTAAGGCGAGTCTGGCGAGATCTCAAGCGCTTTTTGCACCATCTCTACGCCCTTTCTTGGGTCTATCTCATGATCAATTAGCAAATAGCCGTAGTAGTTAAAAAACATATCGTTATTAAGCTTTGGAACGCTTGCTTCAAATTTATCTAAGATATCAGCGATCTTTTTTTCATCTAGACTATCTTTGTTCATCTCGTACTCGTAGATGGCGGCCTTTGCTAAGAAATTTAGATCCCTGCTATCGTTATAAATTTTAACCGCCAAAACGTATGCATCGCCAAAATTGCCAGTCGCAGCGTAAAGATCCATAAGCGTGGCGTCGTTGTAGCCATATTTTTTCAAAATTTCAATAGCCGCTTTGTAATTTTTATCATAGATAAAATACTGCACGATCTTATCAAGATAAGTGGTATCGTGAGTGATGTCATAGATCTCTTCAAAAAGCTCTATCACCTTTGGGAAATTTCTTTGCTGAGAGTAAATTTCAGCTAAAAGCTCGCATGTTTTTTGAGTGCAGCCCTGCTCCTCGCGAAATTTCTCGAGGTACTTTGTCGCATCATTTACATTATCCATGCGGTTTAAAAGGATATCAACTATGCGGAGTAAATTCTCCTCTTCAGGCTTTAGTGAGTATGCCTCTTCAAAGTATTTTAGCGCCGTTACCGTATCATTTTGCATCATGCAAATGGTGCCAAGCATGAGCAAATTTTGAGCGTTTGGCTCTTTAGTGGCAAGCTCTTGCATCAGCTCTTTTGCCTCGTTTAGCTTGGAGAGATTGACTAAATTTGCAACCTTGATCCTGATAAAATCGCTATCATCTTTTAAACTCTTCTCGCCATCACTCATGAGGCTATCTAAATTTTCATTTTTTGTAGCAAAAGCTAGCTTGATCGCCTCTTTTAGATAGGTCTTTTGATTTGTCTCTTTAAAAAGCCCTAGATAGGTCTGGATACTAGCATTTACGTCGCCACTATCTTGCGAGATGAGAGCTTGCATTAGGCGTAAATTTACACTTTTGTTATCATCTGCAAGTAGATGCGTGCTAAAAAATACGCTTATAAAAATTATTAAAATTTTACGCCAATGCATTCTGCTCTTAGCTCCTTTAAATTTTTTTTAAAATAATCCCAAAACGGAAATGTCCTGCACTGTTTAGGTCTTAGCTCATAGACCGAGCAGTTTTTATTTTTCTCGTCAAAAAATATGCAAGCAAAACCGTCATCATAAGGCTTTTCTTTGATGCTTCGCCTTACGCCCACTTTTATTAGAAATTTGCTCTCAAACTCATCTTTTGGCATATCAAAAGCGGCGCAAAATTTTGAAATTTCGCCCTCATCTATCCAGATATAGCCGCTCTCGCCAGTGCAGCATTTGCCTCCGCAACTTTCGCAAAAGCTAGGATCAAACTCATAGCTAAAACCATCAGCCCTCACGCTATCTCCTTGTAAGAGACGCTGTTTGTATCTGCTTTTTTAAAGATCTCACTTGCCTCTTTCGTGTGCGCGCCATCTTCGCTCATCACAAGAGGCGGCAGGACTTTTAGCTTTGAGTTTGAGTTGTTTCGCACTTCAAGTAAGGCCAAATTTGCTGGCTTATCCTTTTTGGTATGGATAAATTTTAAGCTCACCAAATTTAGCTTATACTCTTTTAAGCATGCCGCTATCTCGCTAAGATCATCTGGTGCATAGCAAAAAAACGCCCTTTTATGTGGCTTTAAATTTACGCTTATGCCTCTTATAAAATCCTTTAAATTTAGCGAGCTTGCATATCTGCTAACTTTTATGTGTTCATTTTGGCTTTTTGTAACACCGTCATGATAAAAGGGTGGATTTGAGATGATTAGATCAAATTTCTCACTATCTTTAAAATTTGCAAAATCAGCCGTTATGGCTCTAGCCTCTAGGCAGTTGCTCTTTGCGTTAAAACTTGAAATTTCGCTATTTAGCTCCAAAAGATCAAGCATGCTTAGATCTATCTTTTTAAAGTCACGCTTAAGCAAAAGTCCAAGTATCCCACACCCTGCTCCAACGTCCAAAACTCTACCAGAAATTTCGCCTACGCCAGAGCAGATAAAATCATAAAGAACGAGCGTATCGCTGTTGTAGCGATAGCCATTTTCAAGCTGAGCTAAGATCATCTATAAACCTTGATGATAAAGCCGCGTGTCACATCTTTTACGATCACTTCGGAGCTAAAGCTGATCCTTGCAAAGTCGCCAAATTCCTCTTTGATAAGCTCAGCCGCAGCCTTTGCACGCTCCTTGCCAACGCCGTAATTTACGTAGTTATTTAGCTTGCCAAGGTCATCTTTTTTGATATTTTGAGCGACATTTGATGGGATGACAAAATTTTTCTTATCCACGATCGGGATGATCTCATACATGTAGTTTGAGTTAAATCTCTGCAAAAACTCACTCACTCTGTTTTTGCACATTATGCTCACCTTGTCTTTTGAGTCCATATCGTCGCACTCGATGCTAGAGATGAGGACGAGCTTTGTTGGGGTTTCAGGCTTTGTCGTAGCTTGTAAGATATTTTTTAAATTTACATTTTCATTTTCAAGCTCGTCTTGTCTGTTTAAATTTTGCTCGATATCTTTTTGAAGCTCGATGATCTGGGCATTTACAGCTCCGCCTTTATGACCGCTTGAGCTTAGCTCACTTATCTTTGAATTTAGCCGTTCGATCGTCTTGTTGCTCTCGTTTAGCTTTTGCTTTGCATTTTCTAGTTCGTTTTGCAAGCTTAGTAAATTTTTGCCACCACTTTTGTTGTTGTCGGTTAAAAAGGTTGAGGTATCAACTATCTTTTTTTGTAGCATATTTATCTGCTGGCGCAAAATTTCATAGTTTTGCATATCGATCTTTAGCGTTCTTTTTTGCGTTTCTAGTTCATTTTGCTTGGCGATTAGCATCTGGCTTGTCTTTGTGACATTTTCTTCAAGCTCTTTTATCTTCGCGTCTTTTAGATCAAGCTTAGCGCTTAAATTCTTTAGCTCGCCCTCGTTTGAGCCAAGTTTTTGTGACTGCAAAGAGATGGTTTGGTTTTGATCAAATAGCGTTTTTATAAATTTAGTTGTCTTTGTATCGAGTGCTTTTAGCTCCTCTTGGCTCTTTTTAAAGCTCTCTTCGCTCAAACTTAGCTTTTTACTTAGCTCATTTAGAGTTGAGTTTGCATCTAAATTTTGCTTTTCAAGCTTTTTATTTAGAGCATTTGCCCTCTCAAGCTCTTTTTTAAGCGAGCTTATATTTTCATTTGCAAGCTTGTTCTCTTGCTCGCTTTTTAAACTCTTTTGCTTTAGATCATCAAAGCTTTTATGAAGTGCTGCAAGCGAGGCATTTAGCTCTAAATTTTTGCCATTATAGCTTTGCGCCATTAGATCTTTTGAGTTTAGGTTTTTCTTGATCTCTTCAAGCTCGTAAATTCTATCTTTTAGTGCGGTCTTGTTTGATTCAAGAGCCTCCTGCAGGTCAATTATCTTATTTGCCTTTTTAGAAAGCTCATCCTCCATAACGCTCTTTTGCGTCTCAAAGCCATCATTTAGCGCATTTATCTCTTTTTCGTAGCTAAATTTTTGAGTGTCGGCGTCATTTTTAACTCGCTCGATCTCCTCTTTTAAAAGCAAAATTTCTTTTTTCTCGCCTCTATCTTTTTCGCTTTGAGCTTTTTCATACTCTTTTATAAGAGCTTCTTTTTGCGCAAGCGTCGCGTTTAGCTCGTTATTTTGCTCTTTTAAAGCAGTGTAGTTTGCCTCAAAACTCTCTTTAAATTTATTAAAGCTGGCCTTGGCATCTTTAAGTTTGCTCTCATCGCCATTTCTAGCGTCATTTATCGCATTTTCAAGGTCGATTATCTTTTTCTCGTAGGCCTTTGAACTCTCTATCATATCAGCTTGCGCTTCATTTAGGCGCTTTGTCAAAGCTTGGATATTTTCAAAGTGTTGCGCCTCAAGCTCGCCAAGAGCCTTTTGATTTTTTTCAACTATCTCGTTTTTTTCATTTTCGATATTTCTTTTCATCTCTGAAATTTTGCTTATGAAGTCTAAATTTTTCTCGCTCATATCGACATTATCAGCGGCTAAAATTTCATTTTTTTTGCTTAGCTCACGCACTTGCTCTTGAAGCTCTTTTACATTGTCTGATAAATTTAGATCCTTGTCATCAACAAAATTTTGCATGTAGCTCTTTGGCGTGATGTAACCGCCATACTCGTAAAGATCGTCTTTGCTTACATATCTTTGCTTCTCTTCTTCAGGGAGATCATCAAAATTTATAGAATAAATCGTTTGATTAGTATCTTTTGGCGCCTCGTCCTCTTTTTGAAATTTCAAGAACGAGAGAGAAAAGCCAGCTATCAGACAAACAATAGCTAGTGCGATTTTATTTATCAAGCTTGTGCCTTGCCTTTTAAGATATCTTTGATAACGCTATGAGCGTGATTTAGTCCGACTACTATCGAGCCACCATTTTTTAAAACGATGTCGCCTCCCACATATAGTCCTGGCACGCTACTTTGGTAATTGCTATCAACTATCGGAGTGCCTTTTTCATCAGTTTTTATCTGACATTTTTGTAAAAAATCAACCGGACTTGAGCCACCGATCGCATAGACAACCCTGTCATAGACACGAATTTTGCCATTTTCATAATGCACTCTTACCTTGCCTGATTCATTATCGATCTCGGTTATATCGTGATTTAGCCTTACTTTTATCTTATTGTGCTTCTCAAGCTCCCAAAGAGCGCTTAAATTTGTCTCATTTACACGGCTAAATTTATCTTTTCTGTAAGCGATCGTAGTTTTGTTATACTGACAAAGCTCGATAGCATACTCAACCGCGGAGTTGCCACCGCCCACAACTAGCACTTTTTCGCCGTTTGTGCAGTTATCAAGGTTAAAATTTACAACTGAATTTAGTGATGGCGGGATCTTATAGTCAGGTTTGTTTGGTCGTCCCATTTTGCCGATCGAGACCATCACGTTTTTGGCTTCATAGACAGCTTTTGAGGTAGTTACTTTAAAAATTTCTCCCTCTTTTTTTACGCTTTCGACCTCAGAGTTAAAAAACGCCTCGATATTCTCAGAGTCAAGTAGTTTGTCAAAATAATCAAGCGTGCTCTCTTTTGTGCCATCTTCAAACGAAACTAGCCCATGTATCGTGCTATCTTGCCCTTTATACTCTTTATCAACGCGTTTATTGTCTTTATAAAATTTTCTGATCGTTTGGCTGTGGTTGTCGCCCTTTTCAAGGAGCAAAACATTACTTAAACCATTTCTTTTAGCCTCTACTACGCTAGCTATACCACAAGGTCCGCCGCCAACTACTATTAGATCATAAATATTTGCCATATTTTTCTCCAAATTTTATAAATTTTAAGCTTTTTTAACTAGATCAGCCATCAAAAATGCAAGCTCTAAAGCCTGATCAGCATTTAGTCTTGGATCACACTGCGTCTCGTATCTCTCTTTTAGCGAGCTTTCAGTGATGTTTAGCGCGCCGCCGGTGCATTCTGTCACATCTTTGCCAGTCATCTCAAGATGCACACCACCTGCTCTTGTGCCCTCAGCTTTATGAATTTCAAAAAAGCTTCTAACCTCGCTTAGAATTTTACTAAATTCACGAGTTTTGTAGTTATTTGAGGTCTTAACAGTATTGCCATGCATCGGATCGATGCTATAAACGATATTTAGCCCCTCGCGCTTTAGCTCTCTTAAAATTTTTGGTAAATTTTCGCCGATCTTATCAGCGCCCATTCTGATTATCACATTTAGTCTGCCAGCTTCATTTTCTGGATTTAGCTTATTTGCAAGCGCGACGACGTCTTCAGCTTTTGCGCTTGGTCCAATCTTTACACCGATAGGATTTTTCACACCGCTTAAAAAATGCACGTGAGCGTCGTTTATACCGCGCGTTCTCTCGCCTATCCAAAGCATGTGAGCCGAGCAGTCATACCACTCGCCACTAAGGCTATCAATCCTAGTTAGAGCCTCTTCATAAGGCAAAAGCAGTGCCTCGTGAGATGTATAGACTGCGGTTTGATTTATCGCTGGGGTATTTGCTGAAGTGATGCCACAAGCTGCCATAAAAGATAGAGTTTTTGTTAGATCATCAGCTAGTTTTGCGTATTTCTCGCCGATCTCTGGCTTTTTCACAAAGCCTAAATTCCACTTATGCACCTGATGGAGATCAGCCAAACCTCCTCTTGAAAAAGCTCTTAAGAGGTTCATCGTAGAAGCACTTTGATAGTAAGCCTCGATCATGCGTTTTGGGTCAGGGATTCTTGCCTGCTCGTCAAATTCAAAGCCATTTATGATGTCACCTCTATAGCTTGGCAATTTAACGCCATTTACCTCTTCAAAATCGCTACTTCTAGGCTTTGCAAACTGCCCTGCCACGCGGCCTACTTTGACCACTGGACAGCCACCGCCAAAGGTTAAAACTATCGCCATTTGAAGTAAGACCTTAAACATATCTCTGATGTTGTTTGCGTTAAAATTTGTAAAGCTCTCAGCGCAGTCGCCACCTTGAAGCAAAAAGGCCTCGCCATTGCAAACTTTTGCAAGCTCATTTTTAAGACTTCTAGCCTCACCAGCAAATACCAAAGGCGGAAGTGCTTTTAGTTTTTCTTCAGCCTCTTTTAGCTCTTTTAAATTTGGATAAGTTGGTTGTTGCAAGATGTTAAATTCTCTCCAACTATCTCTGTTCCAAGTCATAAATTTTCCTATCTTTTACCTTAATTTAGCGCTGATTATATCACGCAAAACTTAAAAAATAAAAGCCATTAATGGGATATTAAAGATATTTTGCATACAATCGCTACTTTAAATTTACCCAAAAAAGAGCATAAATTTTTCATGATAAAAGGCATATTTTATTCGCTTTTAGCCTCAGTTTTATTTAACTGCATCTACTACATGTCAGTGCTCATGAACCCCATCAGCACGCAAGCTCTTATTGGATACCGCATGATCTTTGCCATGCCTTTTGTCATCGCCGCCATTTTTTTGTTAAAACAGCAGCGAAATTTCAAATTTTTACTTCTAAAAATAAAGCTAAAACCTAAAATTTTACTAGTTTTGCTTGCTACCTCGCTCATCGTCTCATTTCAGATGTGGCTCTATCTCTGGGCTCCAAGTAACGGCGCAGCGCTAAAAGTCTCGATAGGCTACCTCATCATGCCAATAGTCATGGTCCTTTTTGGACGGATATTTTTCAAAGAGCACCTCTCAAAAACAAAGTTAGCATCGATATTTTTCGCTGCCATTGGCGTCTTTAGCACAGCGGTCATAAGCGGTGGCATCTCGTGGGAGAGCGCTGTAGTTTTTTGCCTTTATCCAGTCTATTTTACCATTAGAAAGTACTACAACCTTGCAAATTTCTCAAGCTTTGTTATCGAGATAATTTTTATGTTTTTATTCTCATTTTATTTTGCGCTCACAGCCGATATGGACTACGTAATGAGCCAAAATCCAAACATCTACTATCTGCTCATCTTGCTTGGTGCTATCAGCGGCATAGCCCTCATCGCCCAGATCCTCTCAAGCACGCTCGTGCCGATAAATGTACTAGGTTTGCTTACATATTTTGAGCCTATAATGATGCTTTTTGTCTCATTTGCCATCGGCGAGAGACTGGAGAAAAGCTCATACTTTTTGATGATCTGCCTAGCCATCTCTGTCACGCTTTTGATGATAGATAGTATAAATTCTATAAAAGGCGACAAAAATACCAAGACTAAATGAGAGCCAAAAAGGCGTTATTCTCGCGCTTAGCGCCTTTTTTATGTGGGGATTTTTGGCGGTTTATTTCAACCTATTTAGCAAAGATGTCGATGCTTATGAAATTTTAGCCCACAGGATCATCTGGTCATTTTTCTTGATGGCAGCAGTGCTTTGCATTAATGGCAAAATGGGCGAAATTTTTGCGCTTCTTAAAGATATCCGCTCGCTAAAGGCTCTATTTTTAAGTGGTATTTTTATCACCATAAACTGGGGCGTTTATGTCTATGCGGTGGGTAGTGGCAAAATTTTAGACACGAGTTTGGGATATTTTATAAATCCCTTGATAAGCATGCTTCTTGGCGTCATCATCTTTAAAGAGCGCCTAAGCAAAGCTAGCGCCATAGCCGTTTGCATCGTCATCGCAGCCGTTTGCGTGCAAATTTATGCCAAAGGTGGCCTGCCACTTGTCTCTATCATCTTGCCACTTTCGTTTGGATTTTACGCGATGGTTAGAAAGATGGCGAAGATTAGCGCATTTAACGGGCTTTTTATCGAAACATTTTTTATGTTTCCATTTGCGCTTGGCTACGTTTTATGGCTGGTTTTTCACTCGCAAAGCCACTTTGGACTAAACGAGGACTCACTTTTAATGATCGCTTCAAGCATCGTAACCATCGTGCCACTTGTCGCATTTAACGCAGCTACGACAAGGATAAATTTAACGACTATCGGATACTTGCAATACATATCACCAACTATCGCGATCCTTTGCGCAGTCTTCATTTATGGCGAAATTTTAGATGGCTACAAAGTCATCTCATTTTGTATGATCTGGCTGGCGCTTGCGATAATTAGCGTGGATAAATTTAGAAAAAGGAGTAAAAATGAGTAGCGTTACGATTTATTTGCTGCTTGCATTTTTTGCAGCGCTTATTTTATATTTTCAGATACAAAAACTAACCAAAAAACTTGACGATGAAGGAGCGGTGCCTGCATATCAAAAAGCTGCGCAAGAGGTTTTACAAAATTTAAACAACGCTGAGAAATACCCTAAATTTTGCAATGTCATACAAAAAAAGATAAACGCTCTAAGGCAAGACATACTCTTTGAAGATGCGCTAAATGAGGCTGGCGACAAGGACAAAGCATTGGATCAGCTCGAGCAGATAAGAGATAAGGTCGAGGTGCTTTTGAAAAAAGAAAACGCAAACTGGGAGAGCGAACTAGTTGAAATTTTAGACGAGATCGATGGCTTTGTGAAGGCAAATTTCAAAAACGGCGAAGATAGAGCCGAGGAGCTAAGAGACGAACTAAAAAAAGAATTTGATGGGTTGTGAAAGTGGCTCAGGCATTTTAGGCAAGCTCTAAATTTTACATCTAGAATATTGATTTTTACTCAAATTTACATTTACTAATTAAGTAAATTTAAACTCATTAGAGCCAAATTTAAAGCTTCGCTTTTAGAGCCATTATCCTCTTGTATGAAGCGTCGATTCGCTCTTTGCTGATCTTTTTCTCATTTACAGCATCGATTATGATCTGAGTTACTAGATCGGCCGTTCTTTGGTTATTTATCTTAAACTCGCTAAAGAGCAAGATGTCGCCACCAGCGTTTATAAATTTCACCACTTTTTGAGCCAATGTCTCGTCGCCAACGCCTTTCATCAGCATATCATCGCTGATAACCACGCCATTAAATTTAAGCTCATTTCGCAAGAGATCGGTTATTATTTTTTTAGAAAGTGTGGCTGGATTGTCCTCGTCGATGCCCTTTACAAAAAGGTGTCCGACCATGATGATCTGCGCTCTACCTGTGCTTATAGCGTCTTTGTATGGCAGTAGCGCATCTTTGCTTAGCGTGACTTCGCTCTTATTTTTATGTGAGTCCTCTTTTGAGCTGCCATGTCCCGGGAAGTGCTTAAGTGTCGTTAGGATGCCCTGCTCTTTAAATGCATCCATAAAGGCATCAGCGTAGATCACCACCTTGCTTGCATACTCGCTAAACGCCCTTTGTTTAGCAGCGATGATCGGTGAGTTTTCATCATGCAGATCAACCACTGGGGCGAAATTTAAATTTATGCCGCACTCTTTTAAATTTATAGCCATTTTTGAGTAGAGATCGTATGCACTTTTGATATCAAGCGTGCTTGCGACCTCGTATGCGCTAGGATATGGACCGTCAAAGCTCTTATCCTTCATGCGGCTCACATTACCGCCCTCTTCGTCGATAGCGATAAAAATTTTAGGACTTTTCTCTTTGATCGCTTTTATGCTAGCTTTTAGTTGGGCTTTGCTGGTGACATTTCTGCCAAGTAGCATCACACCGCCAAATCTCTCGTATCCAGCGTCGCTTAACATCGCACGAAACGCAGCATCTTTTGTGCTAGCTCCATTAAAGCCAACCATTATCATCTGCGAGACCTTGGCCCTTAGGCTCACCTCTGCGCCGTTTAACCCCAGAGCAAAAATAGCCACAAAAAGTATAAATTTAAAAGCTCTCATCTTCTTCCCAAAAGCGATTTTACACTCTCAAAAACGTCTTTGCCATTTAGCATATTTTCAACCTCACTAGCGATAGGCACATATATGCCCTTTTCTTTAGCGATCTTGCTAATAGCCCTTGCAGTATCCACACCCTCTGCCACCTCGCCAAGCTCATTTAAAATTTTCTCTAATCTCTCGTGCCTTGCGATGCCAAGACCTACGCGGTAGTTGCGTGAAAGTATCGACGAAGCGGTTAAGAAAAGATCACCTGCGCCGCTTAGCCCCATAAATGTCTCATCTTTTGCGCCAAAAAATTTGCCAAATCTAGCCATCTCGACAAGCCCCCTCGAAATGAGGCTCGCCCTTGCGTTGTTGCCAAGACCAAGGCCGTCGCAGATGCCACCAGCTATGGCGATCACGTTTTTATAGGCTCCGCACACCTCAGCGCCGATCACGTCATCTGAGGTGTAGGCTTTCATATAGCTTGGGAAAAATGAGGCAAATTTTAAAGCTAAATTTTGATTTTTAGAATTTACCACCAAGGCGCAAGGCAGCTTTTGCATGATCTCTTTTGCAAAGGTCGGCCCTGAAAGAAAGGCCAAATTTTCTCTATCAACAAAATCCTCGTAAATTTCATTTAGAAATTTAAGGTTTGCCGTGTCTATGCCCTTGCTGGCGACTAGTATCTTTTGACCTTTGTTTTTGTAGTTTTGCTTTAGCCATAAATTTGTAGCTTGCGTTGGGATCGTGCAGACTAGATATTCGCACTCCAAAGCCTTTTCTAAGCTTACAAAATTTGGCATATCTCTTGGCGTTCTTGAGCTGATGACGCACTCGTTATTTTCACTAAATGCGTGAAATAGCGCACTGCCCCACTTGCCAGCTCCGATAACTGCTATGCTCATTTTAGCCCTTTGTTAGCCTATTTTGGCCTTTAAAAGCTCATTGACCTTGCCCGGATTAAAGGCACCTTTGCCCTCTTTCATCACCTGACCAACAAAGAAGCCAAACATCTTATCTTTGCCGTTTTTATACTCTTCGACTTTGTCGGCATTTGCAGCTAAAATTTGATCTATGATCGCGATGATCGCTGAGTCGTCGCTCACTTGTTTCAAGCCAAGCTTTTCGATGACGCTATCGACGTCCGCGTCATGCTCCATTAGATAGTCTAGCACCTCTTTTGCAGCTTTACCGCTTATCGTGCCATCTTCTATGCGTTTTAGTAAATTTATCATCTTAGCGCTGCTAACTGGGCTTGTCTCGATCGTTACGCCGTTATTTAAGCGGCCAAGAAGCTCGACTATGAGCCACGTAGTAGCAAGCTTTGGCTGAATTCCAGCGGCGATCAGCTCTTCAAAATATCTAGCCATCTCAACGCTTTGGGTTAAATTTAGCGCATCGCTCTCTTTTACGCCTAGCTCGCTAACATATCTTGCGACCTTTTGCTCGGCAAGCTCTGGAATTTTGATCGCTTCGTTATACATCTCTTCTGGCACTTCAACAGGCAGCAAGTCAGGGTCAGGGAAATACCTATACTCCGCGCTATCCTCTTTGCCACGCATCGATCTTGTCACTAAATTTGTCGTGTCAAACAGCCTTGTCTCTTGATAGACCTCTTCGTCATATTTGCCATCTTCCCACGCTACACTTTGACGCTCTACTTCGTAATCAATCGCTTTTTGGATAAATTTAAATGAGTTTAGGTTTTTTATCTCAACCCTTGTGTAGAGCTTTGTGTCACCTTTTGGACGGATAGAGACGTTTGCGTCGCAGCGGAAGCTACCTTCTTGCATATTTGCGTCGCTGATGTTTAAAAAGCGAAGGATCGAGTGTAGTTTTTTAAGATAAGCTACCGCCTCGTCGCTACTTCTAAGGTCTGGCTCGCTAACTATCTCAAGAAGCGGCGTACCTGCCCTGTTTAGATCGACCAAGCTCTCGTTTTCTTCGTGGATGTTCTTGCCAGCGTCCTCTTCAAGGTGCGCTCTTGTTACGCCGATGCGTTTTTTAGTGCCGTTTACGTCGATGATGAGCTCGCCGCCTTCAACGATAGGTATCTCAAACTGTGAAATTTGATATGCCTTTGGAAGGTCTGGGTAGAAGTAGTTTTTTCTATTAAAGACTGATTTTTTATTTATCTTAGCGTTTATCGCTGTGCCAAAGCTGATCGCCTTTTTGACAGCCTCTTTGTTTAGCACAGGTAGCGCTCCAGGCAAAGCTAGGCAGGTCGGACAAACGTGAGTGTTTGCCTCGTCGCCAAAGCTAGTCGAGCAAGAGCAGAAAATTTTAGTTTTTGTATTAAGCTGAGTATGAACTTCTAAACCGATAACGACTTCAAACATGTTTTTACCTTTAAATTTATGCAAATTTTTAGTGCGTATTTTAGCGATACTTTCTTTTAAAATATCTAAAGGAGAGCTTTTGTGATTTATTTATATAGGTTAAAAATGTTTTTGGAGAATAAATTTAAAAGAGAAAAGCCATATAAAAATATGGCTTTAAATTTTAATGCTCGTGCTCGCTAATAGCGACTGCACCAGCTAGATAAACGTAAGTTAGCATCATGAAGATAAATGTTTGCAAAACAGCCATAAGTGTTAGAAGTGCAAAGGCTGGAAGTGGAGCAAACCAAGGCGCAAGTGTAAGCATCGCAAGCAAAAATAAGTCATCGCCCTTGATGTTACCAAAAAGACGGAAAGATAGCGAAACTACACGTGAAAGATGTGAGATGACTTCAACTGGAAACATTATAGGAGCTAGAAATTTATTTGGCCCCATGAAGTGTCCAAAGTATTTGAAAAAGCCATTTTCTCTAATGCCCTCAAAGTTGTAATAAATAAATACAACCAAAGCCAAAACTAGAGTTAAATTTAAGCTTGAGCTTGGTGACTCAAAGCCAGGGATGATACCAATGACGTTTGAGAAAAATACGATAAAGCCGATAGTTGCGACAAGTGGGAGGTATTTTCTAGCTAGCTTTTCGCTACCTAAAGTATCCTTGCCCATAGAGATAACACCCTCTAAATAAGCCTCAACTATGTTTTGAAGGCCCCTTGGCACAAGCTGCATTTTGCTTCTTGCGATGTAGGCAACGATGAGGATGATCAAAGCTACAAGGCAAAAGTGAAACGCATAGACAAAGGCATGTGAATGGTTTAGCAAATTTGAGAATAGAAACAAATCTTTCATTGATTTACCTTAGATTTAGAATTTTGCGTGATTGTAACAAAATTATTGTTAAAACATTTTTAATTTTAAGCCTTGAAGTAGTCAAAAAGTAGTTTGCAAATGGTCGCTGCGACAACTATCAAAAACATCGTTCTAATAAATTTGACCTCTTTTTTGATGACTAAATTTGAGCCAAAATATGCTCCTAAAATTTGCCCCACAGCCATCAAAAAGCCAACTAGCCAAAGTATCTGCCCGCCAACTATAAAAACGCCAAGTGCTACGATGTTGCTGGTGAAATTTAAAGCCTTTGTGTGAGCGACCGCCTTTTTTAAATTTAGCCCAATTAACGCCACCATCGCAAACATCCAAAACGAGCCTGCTCCTGGGCCAAAAAAGCCATCATAAAAGCCAAGAATTAGTCCAAAAACGACGTAAAATAGCCTCTCATTCATCTTTGCAGCCCTGTCGCTCTCGCCTATTTTTGGCATAAAAAGCGTGTAGATGAAGATGGCGATTAGTAAAAATGGGATGATTATTTTTAAGAAATTTGCATTTAAAAATAAGATGAGCGTTGCGCCGATGAGGGCTCCGATAAATGTAAAAACTATGCCAACAAAGCACTCTTTGTAATTAATCAGCCCTTTTTTAGTGAAATTTAGCGTTGCTGTGAAGCTGCCAAATACGCCTTGAAGCTTGTTTGTGCCAAGGGCAAGATGAGGTGGCACACCAATAGCCATGATGGCTGGCAAAGTGATCAGTCCGCCGCCTCCTGCGATCGCGTCGATAAAACCACCCAAAAACGCGGCGACAAAAAAGACAGTGTAGCTAAGTAGGTCAAATTCCATTTTTGTTCTTTGTAAATTTAAGTTAAAAAGCGGATTGTAGTTTAAAATTTTGAAATTTCATCTTAGAAACTGGGGTTAAATTTGAGCGCGAAATTTAAAAAAGCCTTTAAACATATAAATTTAAAGGCTTTTTGTGAGACTTTATTATTTAATAACGCCGCAAAGCATTCTAGCGCCGCCACCGCCAAGTGCTTTTGGCTGGTCGCTGTGGTTGTCACCACCGACGTGAACCATCAGTGAGTGACCTTTTAGCTCGTCAAGATTTTTTATCTTTGGAGCTAGCACTGGGTAGTTTGCATTGCCCTCAGCATCTACGTAAAGCGCTGGTAGATCGCCCTTGTGACCCTTATCGTCCCATGCAAATGAGTGCATCTTTGTTTCAGCTGGATCCCAGTGACCGCCTGCTTTCATGCCAAGACCTTTTTCAGTCGCGCCGCAATCAGCATTTTGATGAACATGGAAGCCGTGAAGTCCTGCAGGAAGACCTTTTAAATTTGGAAAAAACGCAACGCCGTAGTTTGTCTTAACAGCTACTACTTCGCCAACGCTCTTATCGCCTTTTTCGCTTAGTTCGCTAACTGGGATCACAAGATGTTCGCCAGCCTTTGGATCAAAGTGATGACCCTCGTGAGCAAAAAGTAGTGTTCCTAGAACAGCACTTAGTAAAACGATTTTTTTCATACACACTCCTTATGGATAAAATTGTATGGTAAGTCTATCCTAAATTTAAAAATTTAGCAATAATTTTTATTTTTTAAGATTTTTTACGATGGTTTCTAGCTCTTTGCTCTGCCCTATCCTGTAAAGCGCAAAGTCGTATTTTATCGGATCTAGCTCGTCAAATTCTCTAAGTTTTTTTGTAAGCTCCATCACCGCTTTGAAGTCGTAGCTCTTTCTGTTTATAAGTCCTAAATTTAACGAAACCCTATGCGTATGCACGTCAAGTGGCATCAAAAGTCTATCTTTTGGCAAATTTTTAAATAGCCCAAGGTCGATGTCGCTATCTCGCACCATCCAGCGAAGATACATATTGTAGCGCTTATATGGACTTTGTGGCTCTTTGCTAAAGCTCTTGCCAAAGAAAAACTCATATCCGTCTGAGCGGTAAGAATTTAGCCCATAAATAAATTTAATAAGCTCATTTACGCCCTCTATTATCTCGCCGTTTTTTGCAAGACCTTGGCGCAAAATTTCTTCTATGTCAGCCTCTTTTTTCAGGCGTGAGAGCGTGATAAAAATTTCTCTCACATCATTTTCATTTTGAAAGCGGTATTTGAAATTTGACAGATTTTTCTTGATATTTTGCTCGCTCTCATCAAGCAGGTTAAAATCAAGCGAATTTAGAAATTTCACTATCATTTTTGCGTTGCCATAGGCAAATAACGCGCAAATGAGCGCTATGTTTGGCTCTTTAAATTTAGTAGCTACTTGAAGAGGATCTGGGGCGTCAAATAGCCCCGAATTTGTATTTTTACTAAGTACGTGTGCGTCTAAAAGGCTCTTTAGTTCGCTCATTGTTTTAGTGAAAGAAGAGTGTCAAGCATCTGATCAACGGTCGTGATGATCTTTGCAGCTGCGCCGTAGCTTGCTTGAAAGCGGATTAAGTTTGTAAGCTCTTCGTTGGTATCTACGCCGCTTGTTGATTGAAATTCCTCTTCAGCAGTCCTTTGCAAAGATGTGTTTGTGTCGTGGATAGTGTTGTTCGCCTCGGTATCGCTCGCCATATCGGTTGTAAAATATCGGTAATATCCCTCGATCGTCTCATCTCTATCAAGCGCAGTGCCACTTGAGTAAAATGTCTGCTTTTGGTACTGAAGCTGTATCATCTTGTTTGCGACTTCGTTGTTTCCCACGACTGGCTTTGAGTAAGCACGAAGCTTTGTATGATCTTGGGTGAAATTTTGATTGATGCCTATTGTATTTGAGTTTGTACCAGAGAAAAATCTATTGATACCAACAACGCCTGGGAAATTTGTGCCGTGATCGACTATTGAGATGCTATAAAGCCCTTGAGCTTGCTTTGGTATGAGCGCAAATGTGCCTTGATGCGTGTTTTTATCATAAAAATACGACGCTTCAAAAAAGTCATCGACGTCATTTAGCATGTTGTTGTCGTTGTTATCGTCTGAATTTGAGTTAAAATCCTGCACAACAGAGTTGCCGTATTTTGTATCATTCATCGTCGTTGTGCCGTTTATCTCGATGGTCTTTTTGGCTACGACGTTACCCTTGTTGTCATAAACGATAGCATCAAAACTGCCATTTCTTATGCTGTTGTCGTGGTTCATCAGCGTCTTGTCGTTTTCTAGGTAGCTGATCGGATCTGAGTTTGAAATTTCAACCGCAGACTCGGCATAGACGTTGTTTGTGCTAGTTATTAAAGTTTTTGAAAATGTATTTAGGTTGTCGATATATTTTTGGATGATACCATCACTAAATTTATCATTGTCTGGCTCGTAGTTACGGCCTCTAAGATCAAGTGCAGCGCCTATTTTGCCATTTGTGATCTTCTCCTCCATAGGGATGCGTCTGCCATCTTCTCTTTCATAATAAATTTTCGTGTATTGCCCACTCTCGGTTGAGCTCATAGAAATTTCATGGAAATTTACACCATCAACGATGCTCACACCGCCGATATTTAGGTTGTAGTATCTTCCTTGATCGCTTATGCCAGTATCTATCCTTGACTCGCTTTTTAGATCGCTTTTATAAACAGCTGTATTTACTAGCTTTGACATAGCAAGCTCGAGCTCATCGCGCTTGTCACGAAGGTCATTTGCATTTATCTTGATGCCAGCGTCTGCACCAGATTCAACTCTTTGAATTTGTTTATTGATATTTGCTATTTGCTTGCCAAGTGAGTTTATCTCGTTTATATTTATCTTTATAGTCTCATCTATCTGCGTGTGCATATCATAAAGCATCTTTGATGAGCGGTTGATGCTAGCTGTTAAAACGCTAGCTTTGTTTATCAAATTTACCTTTTGAGCGCCCTCGTCTGGGTTTGAAGCAAAGTTGTTCCACGCAGCAAAATACTCCTGTATATCTTTTACCATGCCGTTATCTTTTAGATCTGGGAAGTATTTTGTCGCCTCTTGTAAAATTCTCTGTTTGTAGCCTGTATTTTCTAAATTTGATGATGAATATTTTAGTCTTGAATAGGCAAACTCATCGTGAAGTCTTGTCACAGTATCTACTTGTGTGCCTGTGCCAACGCCACCAGGGACAGTGTTCATCGCTGGAGATGCTGACTGGACCACACGCTGTCTTGTATAGTAGTTACTATCGGCGTTTGTGATGTTGTTTCCAGTTGTGCTTATTTGCACTTGGGCTGCATTTAGCCCTGAAACGCCTGTGCCTAATGACATAAAGATATTAGCCATTTTTTAAACCCTTGATTTGTAAAAATTATTATCTGTGCCGCTGCCGTCTTGTCCGTATTCATTAGTCTGAGTACCAAAGACTTTTTTGCTAAGTGAGTCGAAAAACTCCTTAACAACAACGACGTGTCTTGCATATTCTTTATTTACTTTATGTAAAATTTCAAGCTTTGAACGCATAAGCACTAGCTTTGACTTCACTTCATCATCTAAAACGCTTGCAAGTGTCGTAGTGCCACTCTCTTTTGAGACCCTTAGCAGTTCTTTATCCAAAGCTCTTTTGGTATCTTCAAAAGCACGCACGAGAGCATTTTTCTTCTTCACGCTCTCATCAACGCTTGAGTGTTTCGCCTCTTTTATATTGGCGATATCTTGCATCGTTAAATTTATAAGCTCGTCTAGCTCGCCTATGGCCTCGTCCAAAAGCTTCTTTATCATTTAAATTCCTTTAAATTTAGAGCAACGCATCAGCAACAGCTTTTGCTGTTTTAGAGATATCTACCTGATAGGTGCCACTTGCTATTGCATCAGCTATCTCTTTTACTCTTGCGTTTTCGTTTGTTTTTACTTCTTTGTTTTCATTTTCAACTCTAGCATCGCTATTTTTATTTAGCGTATTTGCCTGGTAGTTTGGTCTTTGGTTCAAAGGAGTTATCATATCCATACCTCTTAAAATAAAATGTTTATATCACTACATCGGCAAAATATAAATTTACTTAAGAGTCTCTCTTCAAAAAATCGTATAAAAGTTCTGAAAAACCTAAATTTCCACTCAAAGCTTTGCTCATAGCGTCGTTATACATAGACCTGTAAATGTCGCTGCCAGCGGCTTTTGGATAGAGTGAGTTCTTGTCATCTTCTTTTAAAGCGATATCAAGAACAGCTTTTACCATAAATGCTTCAAAAGCATCAGTTTGCTCTTTCAAAAGTGCATCTTGTTTGGCATTTGCATTTTTTATCTTGTTTGCCGAGATGTCGTTATATGAATTTAGTGCTAGGGTGTTGTCTATTTGCATTATATTATCTCCAGATCGACTTGTATCGCGCCAACTCGTTTTAAATTTTCAAGTATCGAGATGATGTCACTTGGTGTTGCTCCAAGCTTGTTTAACGCTCTTGTTACGTTTGCAACGGTTGTTTTATCGCCTGAAATTTTAAGTAAATTTTGACTAGGAGCCACCGAGGTGTCACTACCTATATTTACATCATTTTGCGCCGCCTCTTCGTAGCTGTTTGGCTCTATCTTTATAGTTATGGCGCCATGAGTTATCACGACAGGACTAACTACCGCGTTTATACCGCTAACTATCGTGCCAGTTCTCTCATCAACTACGATCTTCTCATCTGGCTTATACTCCACATCAAGATCAAGCACAGCGCTTGCAAGCTCGATGATGCTAACGTCATCTGGCTTTTTAACGATGACCGTTCTTGGATCGATCGCCTTTGCAGTATCGTCTGAAATGTTTGCGTTTATGGCGTTTTGGATATCAAGAGCGGTTTTAAAATTTGTATCTTTTAGGCTTAGTTTTATGCTGTCTTGGTTGTAGATATCGTAAGTGACCTCGCGCTCCACAAGGGCGCCATTTAAGATAGTGCCAACGGTTGGGTGATTGCCGCCAGTTCTGCCTGCGCTCTTGCCACCGATACTTAGAGGTCCTTGAGCCAAAGCGTAGATATCGCCATCAACGCCTTTTAGTGGAGTCATAAGAAGTGTGCCACCTTGCAAGCTTTTTGCATCGCCAATAGATGAGATCTCAATATCAAGCTTGTCGCCATGCCTTGCAAATGCAGGCAATTTTGCTGTCACCATAACAGCAGCTGCGTTTTTAGACTTGATATCATCTGGATTTATCTTGACATTTACACCTTGAAGCATGTTTGATAGCGACTGGATCGTAAATTTTGACGTTGAGCCATCCCCTGTGCCGTTTAGTCCGACGACTAAACCATAGCCTATTAGCTGGTTGTCCCTTACGCCAACGATGTTTGCAAGCTCTTTTATCTGCGTAGCAAAAGCTGAAGTAGCTATCACTGAAGCTGCTACAAAAGATAAAAATTTATTCATATTTTTTCCTAAAATTTAGCTATTTTAGGTTTTTAAAGCAAAAGATGTTCCAAAATTTACTGAAAATAAGAGAGAGAAGTGGCTCCAAATTTTTTAAATTTAACGAGCTTATACGCAGAAATTTCATCGCCAAATTTAAAGTCGCTGTTATGCTCAAAAACTATCATATAAATTTTCTCTTTTTTTAGCTGCGAGATCAAATTTACAAGCTTTTCGTAGATATCATCAAAGCCAGCCCTTATGTCAAATGGTGGATCAAGATAGAGTAAAACCTTGCCATTTTGCGAATTTACAAGATCAGGCAAAAGCGCAAAACTATCGCCATTTATAGCTTTTAAATTTGGACTTTGCAGGCTTGCAAGGTTGCTTTGCGTGATCTTAAAAGCGGCTCTATCTTTTTCGATAGCGATAGCCTCGCGCGCTCCGTTACTAACAGCCTCGCTTGCCATCACGCCGCTTCCGCCAAAGCCCTCTATAAATGTAAGCGAGTAAATTTCATCTCTGATGACGTTAAAAAAGGACTCTTTTACGATGCTTTTTGTGCTTCTAGTCGTACTTAGACTTGGTAGCTCAAGTCTTTTGCCTTTAAATTTACCACTTGAAATTTTGGTATAAAGTTTCACTGATTTGCCCTTAAAATTTCAAGCAGATCAGCTTTAAATTTATCGATTAAAAGTGATACTTTTTGCTCCAAACTCTTTTCATTTACTATCTGATCTGGCTCTTTTGCCTTTGAAATTTGCGTGGCTGAGTAAAACTCCTCAAGCGTATCAAGAAGAGTGGCTCTTGTAAATGGATGAGAAAGATGAGCGTTCTTACCTATTATAAATAGCGGTTTTTTTGTGACGATCTCGCGGTCACTTACTACAAAATCACAATCCTTATGATGAGCGGCTAAATTTCCACAAAAAAGCAGCAAGGTCTTTTGCAGCAAAATGCAGTCGCATTCAAATGAAATTTTCATATCCCGTCCTATAAATTTTGCTCGATTTTAACCTAAATAATCAAAAATTTATATAAATACTAAAGGAATTTAAAATTTTACCGATGTAGAAGCTAGCGTAAGTTTTAAGGAGTAAAACTATGGAAATTTTCAAAGCAGCGGCAAATCAAACACTTGATGCAAGCATGAGTACATCGGCTCAGCGTCAAATTGATAGCAGACCTATCGAGCACTCTGATGTCAAAGTAAATGCAGATAAAAACGGCAAGTCAAAGGAGGCTAACGAGCTTGACGGACTTAGCAACGAGGATCTTGCTAGAAAGACAAGAGAGGTCACTGATAGGCTAAACTATCAGATGCAGCAGCTCGATACTAATGTAAGATTTGCTTACAACGAGAAGTTAAATTTAATGGTAGTGCAAGTAAAAGACGCCAAAACAGGCGAAGAGATAACACAGCTTCCGAGCAAAGAAGCTATAAAAATCAGCGAGTATTTCAAAGAAAGTATCGGAATACTTTTTGACAAGGAGAGTTAAAAATGGCAGTAGGTAACGTAACAAATTTAGGCATCGGTACAAAAAATAGCGGCCTAAACGATGAGCTTATCAAGAAACTAAAAGAGGCTGATGAGGCTGGACAGATCAAGCCACTTACAACAAGGCTAGAGAAAAATGAGCTTAAGCAAAAGGATCTTGCGGCGCTAAAAACTCTTGTTAGCAACGTAAATGTTAGTGGCAAGACACTTGGCGGCGAAGCACTTTATCTAAAAAGAAATACAAATAACGCTGGCAAAAGCGTCACTGCTTCTGCAGCAAACGGCGTTAGCGTGCAAAGTTTTAGTATCGATGTGCAAAAACTTGCTCAAAAAGATACATTTCAAAGCAAGAATTTCAAAAATTCTTCAAGCATGGTGGGTGCGACAAATACTGGCTCGTTTGACGTTGAGATAGACGGACAAAAATTCTCTATCGGCGTGACAAGATCGACAACATATCAAGATATCGTTGATAAGATAAATGACGTAAGTGGCGGTAAATTGCAAGCTAGAATTTTAAATGTTGGTGGCGATAAACCAAATCAAATAATGCTTCAATCAGGCAGCACTGGCGCTACGCAGACTATCAAATTTTCAAACGACACTGCTGGCATCTTAGACAAGCTTGGCTGGGATGATACGCAGTTTCAAGACACAGACGAGCACGGCACAGCGCTAACAAATCCTGATGGCTCGCCAAAGATGACATCAAATTTGGAGAAAAATAGAATTCTAAAAGCGCAAGATGCGGAATTTACATATAATGGCGTAAATATCAAAAGAAGCAAAAATAGCTTTGATGATCTAAGACCGGGCGTAAATATCACGCTAAATGAGACTGGCAAGACAAATGTAAGCATTTCACAAAATACGGACGAAGTCATAAAAGCGGTTGAAGAGTTTATAAAAGACTACAACCTAATGACCATGAACCTTGAGATCGCTACAAAATATGACGAAGAAAAAGGCGCTGGCACTTTCCAAGGTGTGAGTGAAATTTCAAGCCTTAGATCGAACATCGGACGTCTAGTAAATGGTCAAGATAGCGAAGGCAAAGCGCTAAGTAAATTTGGTATAGTGCCAGATAAAGACGGTCAGCTTCAGCTTGATCTAAATAAATTTAACGCTGCTCTTAGCAAAGACCCTGAAGAAATTCAGAAATTTTTCATGGGATCAAACAAGACTGAGCCGATAACTCACATGGGAAATTCACTAGTTAGTGCTGGTGCTCTAAACATAGCAGCTGACGATCTTACGATAAATGGCAAGTCAGTTATTTTCTCTACCGCAGCTGGCTCATCAGCTGAGGACAATGCTCTAAAGCTTCAACAAGCTATAAATGACGCAGGTATTGAGGGTGTCACAGCTAGCCTTGATCAAAGTGGCAAGAGAATAATCCTAAAAAGAAATGACGGTCAAAGTTTGGAGATAAAAGGCAACAGCACAGCCCTTGCAAGCCTAGGCATGAGCGAAGCAACTGTAAATCCAGTGACCAAAAAGACAGATGGTCTATTTACAAGACTTAATAAGATGCTTGATGGTGTCGTTGGCAAAGATGGCACAATGATTGCTATGCAAAATCAGCTAAGAGATGAAAACAAATCAATTGCAGACAACAAAGAGGCTACACAAAAGCTTTTAGATGAGAAGTATACAACGATGCAAGAGCGCTTCATCAAGTATAACTCTATCATCGCAAGTTTAGAAAATCAGTTCTCAACTCTAAAATCAATGATAGATGCTGAGATAAACAGTAGAAAATAAGAGAGAAAAATGAATCAAAGTGCATATAGTGCATACGCACAGTCGAGTTTCGGGGGCATCGAGTCCCCGACTAAATTAATAGAAATGCTTTATGACGGAATTTTGAAATTTATATTTCGCACAAAAAAAGCGATCGAAGCTGGAGATATAGAGAAAAAAGTCTATTATATAAACAGAGCAAACGCTATCTTTGTCGAGCTTTTAAACTCGCTTGATTATTCTCAAGGCGACGTGGCTCACTATCTTAGCGGACTTTATACAAGGCAGATGCAGCTTCTTGCTATGGCAAATATCCAAAACGATATTAATGCGCTAAATGAAGTAACAAATGTCGTAAAGCAGTTATCAGAAGCATGGAGGGAGGTAACATCAGGTGAATAGCTGGATCAATGAATTTAAGCTAGCATTAATAAACGAAGATACAAGAAAGCTAGCTGCACTATCACAAAGCTTTAGCGAAGATATGTTTAAAAGCTTAGCTTCGGCTCAAGAAGCACAAGCGCTAATAGGCGGTGCGATAGAGCTTTTTAAAACTAAATCTTCACACATCCAAAACGAGCTTACAAAACTACAAAAAGCTCAAAAATACGTAAAAAATTAATCTAATCTCAAACTTTCAAGGCACGGCAAATTTGCCGGTTTTGTCTTGAAAATCTTTTAAATTTACCAACTGCTTGCTACTTGAAATTTACTCTAAATTTAAGCAAAGGCACGGCGTTAAGCCGAGTTCTGTCTTGAGCGATCATTTATCTACGCTTGCTTTTACAAACAAGCTCTAGCGAAGGGTTTTAATATAAGACCAAAACCATCCCTTCTTACTGCAAGTTGGGTTTATATAGTCACGCAAGTTACCAAGCGCGCCGGTGGGCTCTTACCCCGCCGTTTCACCTTTACCGCCAAGGCGGAAGTTTGCTTTCTGTTACACTATCCCTTAGGTTTCCCTAGCCATCCGTTAGATGGAACTTTGTCTTATCGCAGCTCGGACTTTCCTCTTTTGCAAGATGCAAAAGCGACCGCTTACCGTGCCAGAGCGTGATTATATTTAAAAATATATAAATTTACCCTGCGACCAAATTTTTCATTAAATTTTGCAAATTTATCTAGGAATTTTTTTGATTTTTGAGCATAAATTTTGTCACAACTTGGTATGAAATTAATTTTTTTATTTAATCTTTTTAAAATTTCTTTACAAAAACAAGAGTAAAACGCTCCAAATTTCACTTTTTTGTTATTTTGCTTTGAAGCTTAAACCAATCTAATAAAATAGACAACAAATCAATAAAACGATAAAAATTTAAATTTTAATCCCTCAAAAGCGCAAATTTCTTGCTTTTGCCAAACTATAAATTTTGCTTAAAAAGCTAAATTTAAATAGCAATTTTTTATAAATTTTTACTCCAGTTTCATAAAAGTTATAATTACAAATATAAAGCAAACAAAAATTTAAAATTCGTTATTTTTCCTTAAAATTCTATATGTTTTACGAGAAAAAATTTGTATAATAAGCTCAAAAATCTAAACCAAGGAGGATATAGATGAATTTGCGTAGCATCTTAGTCAAGGTCTCAGCGATCATCGCTTTAGTTCTTGCCATTTGCATGGCTTGCTTTGTATTTTTTATATCACATGTCTTAGAGCGTGAGATAAAGGATGGAGTTGTAACTACAGTTAAACAAAACGTTGCGCTTGCGATGGATACAGTTGAGCTATTTGATGAAGATAACGAAGATAATGCAAAACTATATATGCATGTCCTAAAAGAAGCTTTAGGCAATATAAGAGCCACTAGCCAAACCATAAAAACAGAAAATGACGATGCTTTAGAGCTTATCTCGGATAAAATGGGCGTGTTAAATAACAACCACGAGATATCTGATAAGATCAAAAAGCTAACAAACGGTGGCATCCCAACCATCTTTGCAAAATCAGGCAATGAATTTGCTGCTGTATCTACCTCACTTTTACTAGATGATGGCAGTAGAGCACTTGGTATGCTAAACAAAACAATATATCCAAAGATGATGAACAAAGAAACATATGTGGGTGCTTTAAATATTTTTGGTAGAAACTATATGTGTGTTTATGAGCCAGTCGTTCAAAACGGCGAGGTTGTAGCGGTTTTATTTATAGGTTACGACTTCACTGAAGGTCTAGAGGATCTTGAAAAAACAATGGCACAAATGAAGTTAGGCGAGCATGGGTATTTCTCTATCTACAACACAAAAACTAATAAATTTGAGATCCACCCAACTCAAGCTGGTAAAGAGCTAAGCAGTGATGTTAAAGCTGCTATGGAAAAAATAGCGAAACAAAAAGAAGGTGTTGAATTCGCTAATACTGGTGGTGTTGAACGAATAGTTGCTTTTGAGCCATTTGATAAGCTAAACTGGATAGTGCTTGGCTCAGCTGTTACTGATGACTTTTTAACACCTCTAAAAGTGGTTAGTAAAAACTTCATCATAGCAAGCATTATAGTTACATTGCT
Source organism: Campylobacter concisus (assembly GCF_003048985.1). Taxonomy (GTDB): domain Bacteria; phylum Campylobacterota; class Campylobacteria; order Campylobacterales; family Campylobacteraceae; genus Campylobacter_A; species Campylobacter_A concisus_AY. The sequence goes on along the minus strand of NZ_PIRS01000001.1, from coordinate 127,345 downwards.
TCTTATCATAGTATCTATCTTCTTGCTTAAAAAGCTAGTTGCAAATCCTATCGATAGACTAGGAGCAAATTTAAATGCTATAACATCTGACTTTACTCTTAAAATCCCAATCTACGGCAAAGATGAGATAGCTAAAATAAGTAATGATATAAATAACTTCATAGAGCGCATAAGAGTGCTTATAAGCGACACTAAAAACCTTTCAAGCGAAAACAGCTCAGTCGCAAATGAGCTAAGCTCTACCTCACTTCAAACAGGCAAACGCGTAGAAGAATCAACCCAGATCGTTGAAGAGACAAATCAAAGATGCAAGTCTATGCAAGAAAGCATGAAAGAGTCACTTTCAATTGCTCAAGCTGGCAAAGATGACCTTCAAAAGGCAAGCACTCATATAAAAACAGCTACTGAGGCTATCAGATCTCTATCATCTCAGATTGTTGATTCTGCTAATGTTGAAAATCAAATGGCTGGCAAGATCGAACAGCTTAGCCGTGACGCTGAGCAGGTAAAATCAGTGCTTGTTGTTATAAATGACATCGCTGATCAGACAAATTTACTTGCACTTAACGCAGCCATCGAAGCAGCTCGTGCTGGCGAGCATGGACGTGGCTTTGCAGTCGTTGCTGATGAAGTTAGACAGCTAGCTGAGAGAACTCAAAAGTCTCTAACAGAGATAAATGCAACTATCAACGTTATCGTTCAAGCGATCAATGATAGCAGCGAGCAAATGGGCATCAACTCTAAACAAATTCAAGAGCTAACCCATGTGGCAAGCGACGTTGAAAAGACTATAAATAATATGAGCGCAACGATGAATAACGCCATAGCGATGTCTGATAAGACTATGCAAGACTACATCGCAACAGGTAAAAACGTAAATGAGATCATGGATGGCATCTCAGAGATCAATCAAATTTCATCTGAAAATGCTAGAAGCGTCGAAGAGATAGCTTCTGCAGCTGAGCATCTAAATAAGATGACAGATGCGCTAAATACAAAACTAAGCGTATTTAGAACTTAAGTTTTTACCTCTTAAATTTAATGTTTTTAGGTCTAGCTTTGGCTAGACCTTTTTAAATTTAAACTAGCTAAATTTAGCTAGCCAGCCTTTTAAATCTATCTTTAAAATTACCCTATTCGAATATATTTTTATGCAAAATTTCTTCTAACACAACCGTGGCGTATGAGCCCTTTTGAAGTGTGAAATTTAAGCTAAAATGAGCGTTTTCTTCGTTGTATTTGTAGCTTGTATTTTCAAGATACGCCCAGTTAAAGCGCCTTGAACCAGCGATCTTTGAAGTAAGCGAAAACGCCTCAGCGAAAATTTCATCCTCAAGCTCTTTTGCCACGCCACTTGCCTCATAGGCCTTTGCGCCGACTATAAGTCCAAGGCTTGTGATATCGCGCTTAGCAAATCTTTGCGCCTCTTGATCTAAATTTTCACACAAAAAGAGCTTGCCAAATGGATAGTGCCCCAAAACCTCTCCAGGAAGCAGCTTAAAAAAGCTCTCCTGCGCTTTCATCGCTTTTAGTTCATCTTTGCTAAAGTTTTTATAAATTTCACCTAGCTCACTTAGGCTAAAGTCGCTTACAAACCTTGAAATTTCGACCCTTTTGCTAAGATAGCGGTTAAAAAGATCGCTTTGATAGGCTGAGATCAAAAAGTCATTTAGCTTTACATTTTTGCTCTTTTTGCCATTTATCGTGCCATTTTTAAGTAGCTCCAGCCCAGTTGCAGCATTGTCGCCAAATTTACCAAAGCGCTGGTAGCCAAAGTAGTTTGCATAGCCCATTTTATCGATATTTGTAAATGCCTGCTCAAGCTTTTTAGCACTACTTGGCAGCACCTTTTTTAGGCGGATGAAAAAGCTATTGCCCTTTAGATGTCCGATGCGAAGCTTATTTTTATGCACGTTTAAATTTAAAATTTTCATCTTTTCATGGCTAAAGTTTGCAAGCGCGCTCTCAAATTTACGAGGCATCGAGATAAACTGCGTCGTCATGCCCTGCTTGTCCTTTAGTCCAGCATAGCCAAAGTCGCGCATCTTAGCCCCTGTAACCTCGCTTAAGGCGTGCAAAGCGTCGCTTGTCGTCATATCTTTTTTAGAAATTTCAACGATCAAGTGCTCGCCGTCACCGCTAAATTCATAAAGTGGTATCTCGCGCACGACAAAATCATCTGAATTTTTAGAAAAATATGCCTCGATGGGCGCATGAGTAAGCGCATAGAGCGGCTTAAAAGTGGTGGCTTCTTGCATTTTGTCTTAACCTTTTGTGTGAAATTTTTGCAAAGATGTTGATCTTTGTCCTAGTTTTTGCGGCGATCCTTTTAATGGCGCTTAAATTTTTATGGCTAAAGGTAAATAAAACCTCGTACTCCTCGCCGCTACTAAGCTCAAATTTGCTTAGTTTTTTTGTAAATTTAGCGCCCTTTTTGCTAGCCTTTAAAAGCTTGCCAAGGTCGGTTTTTAGCCCATCTGAGATATCCATGGCGGAGTTTATAAGATGAGCTGCTTTATAAAAAAATTTATCTCTTAAAACAGGCTTTTTAAAGCGTGAGTTTTTAGAAATTTGAGCCAGTCTTAAAAGCGAGTTTAACCCCTTTTGGCTGCCTCCAAGCTTGCCTGTAAATGCAATAAGATCGCCAAATTTAGCATTTTTTCTAAGCACAGCCCTGCCCTTTAGCTCGCCGATCACGCTGACGCTTATGTTTAAAATGGAGCTACTTATCGTGTCGCCGCCTATTATCTTTACGCCAAACTCTTCGCACGCCCTATTTATGCCCCTACTTAGCTCGCTGATCTGGCGCGGCGTGAAGCTCTTTGGCAGACTAAGCCCAAGAAGGGCAAATTTAGGCTTTGCGTTCATCACGATCGTATCTGAAAAATTTACGATCATCGCCTTGTAGCCGATCTCTGCAAGGCTTAGCCAGCCAAGCTTAAAGTGCGAATTTTGCGCAAAAATGTCCTTGCTAAAGACCATTTTGCCGGCAACCGCCGCATCATCGCCGATATATTCGTTACTAAAGCATGCAATCGTAAAATTTTCTTTATCCATTGAGCTATTATAATGAAACTCCTTTTAAATTTAGGATAAAATAAGCCCAAAAAAAGGATAGAGATGCAAAGAGTTGAGATTTTTAGATTTGACGCGAAAAGAGATGTTTTGGCATATTTTAAGCCCTATTTTTTAGAGATTTCAGACTTTGCAAACTTAAACGAGCTTTTTGCCCACGTAAAGAGCATAGACCCCTACTTTAGCCCATTTGAGGGCTTTGTCAAGGTAAATGACGTCGTAGTTAGCACCGCCCAGCCACTTGCAAATTTAGCTCAAAAATTTGGTAGCGAGCTTTGCATAGCCCCGCTTGATGAAAAAAGAGCGGTTTTAGATCTAGCCATAAATGATGATGACTTTTGGGCGAAATTTGAGCCATTTGCTAGCTTTTGTAAAAGAGCCGACAAAGAGCTTTACGCTAACTTTAAGCCCTATTTTTACGCTGATTTTGTAAAAGACTACGAGCCAAATTTTATAGGAGCTGCCGCGATAATACTAGCTCATCATCTTTATAAAAACGAAAAAAACGATGAAATTTTAAAGCTAGTTGGCGGTAAAAACGGCATTTTGATAGCCTGCGAGCTTGATGATTTACTCTTTGAAGAAAGCGAAATTTATAGCGAGGCGATTAATTTTTTCAAAGAAATTTTAGGCGTAAAAGCTGCGCCAAAATATGAAAACGAGCTTAAAAAGATAGAAAAACTTAGCAAATTTAAAGAATTTAAGATAGCCATAAAAGATAAACTGCCTGAAAATTTAAGCGCATACAAGGCAAATTTTATAGAGCTAAACGCTAAAACGCCTTGTGGATATGATCTTTTAAAGGCCGATGAAGAGCTAGCTTGCAAACTTGCTAGCAAGATAGTTTTTGCTGCATTTGATAGTGGGGCTGACTTTTTGCTAGCTAGCAATGAGGCGGAGTTTTATATCTTTGACACGCTAGCAAAAAAGCTTGAGAAAAGTGCCAACAGAAGCTTGCAAGACTTTTATGTCCTAAGAGTAAGCGAGCTAATGGCACTTGAAAATGGCGAGATACCAAGTGGGCTAAAAGAGCATGCTTTAAAGGTCGGTTTGGTAAATTTATGAGCTAAATTTACTACGTCAAATTTAAATTTTTATGGCACTCGTGCGATTTTAAATCTTGTATTTAGGATTTATAATTTTTCTAAAAAACAAAAATAAGCTATTTTAAACGCTTGTAATATTAGGCGATGTTTTAATGGCTAGCTAAAATACACCATAAATTTGCCACTAAAGCAACAAAAACTAAGAGCGCTCAAATCAAGAAGTATTTTAAAATCAGATAGCAGTTTTACGATCTAATTTTAGATAAATCTAAAATTTAAGAGTTTTAAGCCAACCAAAACCCCAGATAAAACAGATAAATTTAACTAGAAATTTTCATAAAATGGCAAGAAAATTTATCTTGGGATATAAGGGTAACCTTAAACTAAGTTATTTTTAAGTGCAAAAACTAATCTTTTAAATTTTCAAGCAAATTTGAGCTAGCCAAAAGCTGGGTAAATTTAAAACAACCCTACCTAAATATCTCAAATTTATGAAATAGCTCTGGCTCATCTTTTACCACACCACGCTTCACAAGATCAGCCACTACTTCACGCTCACAGTCAGTTTGCATAGGCCAGCCACGTGTGTAGCCCTCAAGCTCACTCTTGCTCGTCGCATCCACGCAGAAATTTTCGCCATCTATGTAGATATCACGCAAGGCATCTATATTATTTGTCACACGCCAAAGCAGCATATATGGGTTTTCTAGGTAGTTTTGCATATCCACTACGACTAGAAGCTTGAAAAACTCCCTAAATACCAAAAGCTTAGAAAATAGCTCTTTTACAGGGCGATCTTTTTCAAATTTAATCACACAAATAGGCGTTTTACTCTGCTTTTTAAACTGCCTAAGCTCCTTAATATTTGGCGAAACGCTTTGAAATTTGGCCAAAAGCTCATCATCGCTTAAGACCGCAGGGCTAAATTTACAAAAATCCTGCGTCGCGTCGATGCCTAGCTTACCGCCAAAGCACGAGTTTGGACTGGCGTGATCGAGCTGGTCGCACACGCCTTGGCTTATCAGTACACTCTCACTGCCAAATTTATCAAGCACAAAGTCCGCAAATTTGTCGTATTCTGCTAGCTCTGGTGCATCGCTACCCACAAAGATCGCGTGCTTTACAAAGCTCATCTGCCCAACTCCCCAAAATGCGTGCATCGCCTGCTTTGCGTGAGCTGGATAAAGGGCGTTGATCTTGGCTAAGATAAGATTGTGAAAGACGCCATTTTCAGGCATATTGTAGTCTAGTAGCTCTGGCACGGTCGTTCGCAAAAGTGGCAAGAATATGCGCTCAGTCGCCCAGCCCATATACTTATCCTCAAGCGGCGGCTTGCCAACCACGGTCGCATGAAAGACAGGGTCTTGCTTGCTCGTTATCGCCGTGACCTCCATCACTGGAAACGGCTCAACCGGCGTGTAAAAACCAGTGTGATCGCCAAATGGCCCCTCAAGCTCGCTCTTAGTCGTATCCACAAAACCCTCGATCACGTAGTCGGCGTCGTGCGGGACGTAAATTTCATTAGTTAGCGACTTTACAAGCTTGGCTGGCTCTTTGCGGATAAAGCCGTAAAGCAGCAGCTCAAAGACGCCCTTTGGCAGTGGCGCTTGACCGCACCAGATGTAGAGTGGATCGCCGCCTATTGCCACAGAGACTGGCATCTTACGGCCTGCGCGCTTATACTCGTGAAAGAAATTTGCGCCGTCTTTGTGGATCTGCCAGTGCATGCCAAGGCGATTTTTATCATAAATTTGCAGTCTATACATGCCTAAATTTTGCAGCGCACCATCTAAACTTTGCGTATAGACCTGCCCCATCGTGATAAAAGCACCTCCGTCATGCGGCCATGTTTTTAGCGCAGGCAGGCTCAAAAGATCAGCCTGCTCGCCCATAAATTTGACCTGCTGGCACTCACCCTCACCTTTTAGCCTTTTGGTAAAAATTTTTCTCATGCTAAAAAGATAGGCCAAAAAGTCAAGCTTCTCTTTGAAATTTTCAGGTTTTTTGGGTTTTAAAAGCTTCTCTATCTCAGCTGCGACCTCATCGGGCTGCACGCCAAATATCAACTCAAGCGCCCTTTTTGAGCCGTAGATATTTGTAAGCACTGGGGCAAATTTACGTCCAGTTTTTTTGCAGACTGGGTTTGTAAAAAGAAGCGCTTGTGAGCCTTCACGCTTGACCTCGATGTAGCTAGCGTGTGCGATCTCTAGGTCGATATCTACTGGCTCCTCGATCACCCTAAGTAGGCCGTTATCTTTTAAAAGCTTGATGTAGTCCATATTTTTCCCTTAAATTTTTAAGGATGATAGCTAAAATTTGATAAAAAAGGCGATGCTAATATTTTGTTATTGCACGCAAAGGCAGTTTGTGTGTGTCTGTTTTTTTATCGCAAAGGCAACTCTTATCATCTCGGCTAAAAAATGGTGGCAAAGCAGGCGAATGATTAAATTTAGGACTACTCTAGCAGCTCGCCAAATATCTCTTTGCTATATTTCATAAAGCGCTCATTAAGCTTTACGCCCTCGGTATCTACGCAAATGAGACTATCTTGCACCTCAAAAATGATGCTCTTATCAGTGATCTTTACTCGTTTGCAAGCGTTGTAGCAAATGTCGCCATTGCACTCTGCATATAGGCCATTTATGTCGGCGTTTTCGTCGTCGCCCTTTTTTAGCTTGATCGGTCTTTGAAAGATTATGTAGTTTTTGTAGTTATATTTGTCGTCTGCAAGACCGATCATATAGTAGTTATCTTTGCTATTTTTGGTAGCACTTATGGCTTTTGCTTTAAAGTTTAGCTCAAACACGCTTACGCCATCTCTTCAGCGCGTTTTAGTAGCTTTTTAGCCCCTTTTTCTATAAATTTATGCGCTAGCTCCTTGCCGACACTTTGAAATTTATCCTTGCTAGTCTTTAAGCTATCTTTTATAAACTCGCTTCCATCAGGCAGACCAACGATCGCATCGATAGAAATTTCATCGCCCTTTAGCCTTGCGCTTATGCCTATTGGCACTTGGCAGCCGCCCTCTAAAACACTTATGAAGTCACGCTCTATGGTCGTTTCGATGACCGCATTTTCGTCATTTAGAAAGTCAATCTGCTCTAAAATTTGCTTCTCGTCCCTAGCCTCGACGCCAAGAGCACCCTGACCCATCGCAGGTATCATCTCATCAAAGCCAAATGTGTAGATGTGTGCCACTTCAGCCTTGATATTTAGGCGGTTTATGCCAGCCATCGCCAAAATGATCGCGTCAAATTCGCCATCTTTTAGCTTGCGTAGGCGTGTTTGCACGTTTCCACGAAGCGAGATGATCTCAAGATCAGGCCTCATGATAAGTAGCTGCATCTTGCGGCGTAGGCTCGTTGTGCCAACTTTTGCGCCGTGCGGTAGGTCGCTAAATTTAGCAAATTTCTCACTTATCATCGCATCTCTCGTGTCCTCGCGTGAGCAAATGGCCGCTAGTTTAAGCCCTTCCGGAAAGACTACTGGCACGTCTTTTAGGCTATGCACGGCGATGTCAGTCTCGCCTTTTAGCATGCTATCTTCAAGCTCTTTTGTAAAAAGCCCTTTGCCGCCGATCTTTGCAAGTGGTGTGTCAAGTATCACGTCGCCCTTTGTCTTCATGCCCTCAAGCACGACCTTAATGCCCTTGTGCTGCGCCTCGATCCTAGCCTTGATATGCTCGCTTTGCCAAAGCGCTAAGATGCTCTTTCTAGTTGCTATTTTTATCTCTTTCATCATCTCTCCTAATTTACTCTTTTTGGCTCTTCGATGACCTCAACGTCGATGATCTCGCCCTCATCTTTTTTACTGCGCTGCTCGCTAAAGTTTTGAAATTTAAACTCCTGATAGCTCTCATTTTTCGCTGCATTTTTCTTAAACACTAAAGAAAAAACGACCACGGCTATGCCAAAAATATCCGTTAAAATTCCTGGCAAAAATAGCAGCGCTCCGCCAAAGCCAAGCCCTAGCTGGCTAAATAAATTTCCACCAAGAAAGCTAGCAAATGCCGTTTGTGGCGAATTTAAGCTAGAAAATCCACTATTTAAAAGAAGTGCGATACCCACAAATCCAGAGACTAGCACCTCAAGAAAGTAGTTCAAAAAGCCAAATTTATCAACAAAAAGATAGATAAATACCACTTCTATCAAAAAAAACAAAAATGCAAAAAATCTCATAAGCTTTCTTTTATCTTTCTAAAGGCGTCGTTTGCCTCTATCGTCTCTTTGCTTAGCCCATCTCTTGTAATAAACTCGACCTTGCCATTTGCAAATTCTTTACCCACAAGCAGCGCATAAGGGAAGCCGATAAGTTCAAAATCATTCATCTTAACGCCAAATCTCTCGTTTCTATCATCAATTATGACGCTAACGCCAGCTTTTTTAAGGCTCTCATAAAGCTCAAACGCAAATTTCACACCAGCCTCATCTTTTAAATTTGAGATGATGATCTCCACATCAAATGGCGCGCACTCTTTTTTCCAGATGCAGCCCTTCTCATCGTGGCTAGCCTCTATCATCACAGCGATAAGCCTGCTTATGCCAATGCCGTAGCAGCCCATCAAAAATGGCTTTGCCTTGCCGTTTTCATCAAGGTATGTCGCATTCATCGCAGCTGAATATTTATCGCCTAGCTGAAAGATATGACCGACTTCTATGCCTTTGCTAAGTTTTAAATTTCCGCCACAAACTGGGCATTTATCGCCCTCTTTTACCTTTACAAGGTCTTTAAATCTCTCTTCGTTAAATCCGCTAACACTAACGCCAACAAAGTGATAGTCCTTCTCGTTAGCGCCGCATATCATGTTATTTGCGCCCCTTAGCTCGTTATCTATAAAAAATTTCACATCTTTTAGCCCAACTGGCCCGCAAAATCCAGCAGATAATCCAGCTTTAGCCACGTCAGCCTCGCTAGCATCTACAAGCTCAAGCGCCTTGCAAGCGTTTTGCGCCTTTGTCTCTTGAAGCTCATCATCACCCCTTACAAAAAAGACCACGACCTCCTCTTTATCCTCATAGATCGCCTTTTTCATAACAGCTTTTATGCAGTAAAACTCGCTAACTTTGAAAAATTCCGCCACATCTTTTATAGTTTTTGCATTTGGCGTTAGAAATTTAGCCGCGTCTGCCTCTGGCGCCTCGGCATCGCTAACTCTTGGTTTGCGCCTTGCAGCCTCAACGTTTGCAGCGTATCTGCAAGCCTCGCAGCAAAGTATGTCGTCCTCTCCGTTACTTGCAAGCACCATAAATTCTTTACTGCCACTTCCTCCTATGGCTCCGCTATCAGCCTCAACAGCTCTAAAATTTAGTCCTAGACGAGTAAAAATTTTGCTGTAAGTTGCCTCCATAAGGTCAAATTCGCGTTTTAGATCCTCTTTGCTAGAGTGAAAGCTATAACCATCTTTCATCGTAAATTCGCGCCCTCTTAGCAAGCCAAAGCGTGGTCTTGCCTCGTCACGAAATTTGGTGTTTATCTGGTATAAATTTAGTGGTAGCTGCTTGTAGCTAGTCACCTTGCCACGCACCAAAGCAACGGCTGCCTCTTCGTTTGTCGGACTTATGACAAAGTCATTATCTTTTCTATCTTTAAAGCGCAAAAGCTCCTTGCCAAAGACGTTGTAGCGGCCACTTTGCTTCCAAAGCTCGCCTGAAGTGACCACGCTAAAGCTCACCTCTAGCGCTCCAGCCTCGTTCATCTCCTCTTTCACCACGCGTGAAATTTTATCATGCATGATCTTTCCAAGCGGTAGATAGTTGTAAAGTCCAGAGCCGATCTGCTCGACAAAGCCGCCTCTTATCAAAAACTGATGACTTGGTAAAGATGCATCTTTTGGCGCTTCTTTGGTCGTTGGGGCGTAAAATTTACTAAATCTCATCTATATCTCCTGCTTGAAAATTTTGTTCATCTTTTATGTCAAATAAAAATTTAACTCCGTTTGAAAGCTCACTCGCTCTCTCCTCGTCTGCAAGCCCTTTTAGCTTCATCGTTGGCTGGTGCAAAAAGGCTTTAAAGACTTGATGAATGAGCTTTTGCGCCTCATCGTAATCGCTATGTTTTAAATAGCCCTTTTTCATCGCCTTTTCTAGCTCATTTTTTGCGCAAATTTCAGCCTGCTTGCGGATTGATTTTATAAGAGGCACGCTCATATCTTCTTTTAAAGTCTTTAAAAACTCGCTCGTATCTTGACCGACGATCGAGTAGGCCTTTTGTGCCTGCTCCTCTCTTAGAGCTAAATTTTTACGCACGATCTCCTCTAAGCTATCGACCGTATAGACGCTGATAAGCTCTGTGTTTAAAAGATCGATGTCTCTTGGCACGGCGATATCAAAAAAGTATCTGTGAAATTCTCTTGGCTCGATGATCTCTCCTGTGATGATGGCGTGTGGGGCTGCAGTGCTTGAGAAGATGAGATCGTAGCTATTTACATACTCTTTTAGTTTTAAAATGCTATCCCAGCTCGCGCTATCTCCTAAGCTATCAACTAACTGCTCAACGCGCTCGGAGCTTCTGTTTATAATGATCACCTCTGCGCCACTTGATATGAGGTGCTTTGCTGCTAGCTCGCCCATCTCGCCAGCGCCCACGACGATAGCCGTTTTGCCCTCAAGCGTGCCAAAAATTTCTTTTGCTTTTGCTACGGCGACGCTTGAAACTGAGATCGGGTTTTTAGAAATTTGAGTTTCGTTTCTAACCTTAGCAGCGCACTTACATGCGTAGTGTATGATCTTGCTGATATCTTCGCCACATGAGTTGTTGTCATAGGCAAATTTAAAGGCATTTTTTAGTTGGCCAACGATCTGCGTTTCGCCAACGACTAGGCTATCAAGCGAGCTTGCCACGGCAAATAGGTGGTGTGCAGCACCGCTGTTTTCATAGATGTCAGCTCTCTCATAAAGCTCATCTTCAAAAACGCCTGAAAATATCGACATACACCTGATTATGTGAGCGGTAGCGGCCTTTACATCCTCTACGCTAGCTATGATCTCGACGCGGTTGCAGGTGTTTAGCACCATGCTCTCTTTTATGTTTTTGTTTGAGTTTATCAGCTTTAAAATTTGCTCTTTTTTCTCGTCACTATCAAATGCAAGCTTCTCTCTGACCGAAATATCAGTATTTTTATATGTAAAACTTATGTCTAAATAGTGCATCAAAATTCCCTCTCTATCATGCTTTTTATGATCCCTTCAAGCTCGGCGTTTTTATACTCTTTTATCGCTTCTATCGCCTCACTTCCAAGCCTTTTGGCTTCATTTATAGCTTTACTAAGCGAGCTAGTTTTATCAAAATTTTCTTTTAGCCATGAAATTTCGTCCGAATTTAACTTCTTTGCCCAAAGCGATCTAAGCTTTGCTTTACCAGCCTCGTCCAGGCTCTTATAAAGATATATGTAAGGAAGCGTCGTTTTGCCCTCGACAAAGTCGTTAAGTGCTGGTTTGCCAAGCGTTTTTTCATCTTGAGTGATGTCTAATATATCATCAACGATCTGAAATGCAAGACCTAAATTTTTGCCATAAATGCCAAATTTCTCGCTATCTTTGCCAGCTAGCTTTGCCCCACAAATAGCCGTGGCTTCTATCAAAACAGCTGTTTTATAATAGATCATTTTTAAATATTCTTGCTCGTTTTCGTTAAAATTTTCAGCCATTTTCACATCCATCATCTCGCCGATGCTTAGCTTACTGACTGCATCTGAGATGACAGCTGCGATGCTTGGATCAAATTTTGTAAGCTCAAAATAGGCCTTTGAGTAGAGGATGTCGCCTAGCATGACTGAGTTTTTACTGCCAAAAAGTGCGTTTATGCTTGGTTTGCCACGCCTTATATTTGCCTCGTCTATGACGTCGTCGTGCAATAAGCTTGCAAGGTGGATGAGCTCGATGATAGCGCAAAGTTTGAGCGAAATTTCACTCTCGCCTGCGATCTTTAAAAGAAGTTTTGAGCGTAGCTTCTTGCCTGAGCTTATCTTTAAAAACATCTCAAACGCCTCTTTGTAGCCAAGCTCGCTTATAAATTTGCTCATTATTTCATCGATTTTATCCATTTTTATCCTTCTATTTATCCTCGTGCGGATCTCTAAAACCCACATCCACACGCTTGCTCTCATCTAGCAGCGCCACCCTAAAATGCGCCTTTTTATCCCTAAAATCAATAAATGATATATAAAGGCTCACGCTCTCGTTTGGCGGCATCACAAAATCAGGCAAAACTCGCTGCATGTAGGTGTTTTGTCCTTGTCTTAGCGAAAAGACCATCTGCCTTGGATAGCGCCTAAAAAAGCTTTGCACAGTGATATTTGTGCTATCAAATAGCGTCCAACGAAAGTCAAACGTCTCAACTCTTTGAGTTTTTTTCTCGGTTATAAAGACGCGTGCCCACTCATCTTTTTTAAGCTCAAATGTATGCACCGAATTTGGGTCAAAATTTGGCTCTTTTGCAAAGACAAGAGCGACTAGCAAAGCAATGAGTGCAAAAATCTTACTCATTTTGGCTTAAAATTTCTCCGCTAAGCTCGATATATAGGTCATTTACTCCGTTATAAATTTTATCTTGCTCTGAGGCTATAAAATTTCTGATCTCATCCTCATTAACGCCATGCTTTTCGCAAAGCTCGCTCATAGCCACAAATTTCTCAAAAATTTTATCTATCTCGTTTTTAACCAAAACGGCATTTGCGTTAAACAAAATGTCATAAAATTTATCTCTCGCACTGCCCTCAAATATATCTATCATCGCTGTTTCTTTGAAAATTTCTTAAGATTATAGCCAATTAAAACTAAGTTAAAAATTTAATATTATCTCCCAAGCCTCGCCAACATTTTTAGCGTTATAGGTCGCAGTTTTGCTCTCCTCGCCAAATCCCCAGCAAACTTGCACGTAAGGTATATTTGCATTTTTGGCGGCTAGCTCGTCTTTTAGGCTATCTCCTATAAAGATCGCTTTATCGGCTCCAGTTTTACTAACAGCTAGGTGAAGCATCGCAGGATCTGGCTTTTGCGGTATCTCCTTGCTAGCGCCGATGACCTCGTCAAATAGCTCATAAATTTCATTTTTCTTTAAAATTTTCTCTAGCGTATCATGTGGTGCGTTGCTTGCTAAAACGACCTTGTAGTGAGCATCTCTACACTTTTGCAAAAGCTCTTTTACGCCATCATACGTGCTCGCACACTCATCGTAAAATTTCTTAAATTTCTCTTCAAAGCCCTCTTTTAAGCTCCTGCTTGGCGTGTCGATGCCGTAAAACTCAAGGGCTAAATTTCTACCTGGTTCGTTGATCGCTTTTATGATAAATTCCTTTTCAAGTGGCGATAAATTTAGCTCGCCCCTTACTTCATTTACCGTTTTATATATCGCCTCGCCGCTATCGATCACCGTGCCGTCCATATCAAAAATAACTACTTTCAATCCTCATCCTTAAATTTATTTTTATGCTTTTCTTTTTTATATGTCTTTTGATTTTTTAGCTTATCAAGTAGATTTGCCGCCTTTAAAAGCTCATCTTTTGGGGCATTTTTGATAAGCAAATTTATAAAATTTTCTAGCGCCTTTGAGTATGGCTGATCAAGATAAACAGCCTCGACTTTTTCGATGACTTTCGCGTTTTTCTCAACTCTTTGGCGAAACTCAGTCTCATCAAAGTCATCTCTTTTTAGTCCATTTATCGCTGATTTTGCAAATTTTTCTAGCGCGCGAAGATATTTTACACGTTTAAATTTGTCCGTGACTTGGTTCAAATTTTTCCTTTTTTTGGCAAATTATATCAAAATTTGATTTTATCCCCTAAATTTTGGCTTTGCTAATGTATAATTTACGCCAAAATTACTTAAACAAGGAGCAAAAATGAAGCAAGAAACCGCTGCGATCCACGTAGGCTACGATACAAACGAGGGCTTTGGCACGATGGCTGTGCCTATTTTTCAAAGCACGGCTTATGACTTTGGAAGTGCTGAGACAGCCGCTGCTAGGTTTGATCTAAAAGATAGTGGCTACATCTACACAAGACTTAGCAACCCAACGACAGATATCTTTGAAAAAAGGGTCGCTGCACTTGAGGGCGGAGCCGCTGCGATAGCGACTGCAAGCGGTCAGTCAGCTTTGTTTTACAGCATCATAAATTTAGCCCAAGCTGGCGATAATATCATCATCGCTAAGAAAATTTATGGTGGCACGACGGTGCTTTTTACGCACACGCTGAAAAGATTTGGCATAGAGGCTAGAGTCTTTGACAGCGACACAGCTGATGATCTGGAGAGTCTGATAGACGAAAAAACTAGGGCTATATTTTTTGAAACGCTTTCAAATCCGCAAATTTCTATCCCAAACATCGAAAAAATCGTAGAAATCGCAAACAAATATGGCATCATCAGCATCACTGATAACACCGTGCCAACGCCTATCATCTTTCAGCCACTTCGCCACGGCGTCGATGTTTGCGTGCATAGCGCTAGCAAATATATGAGCGGTCAGGGCCTTAGCCTAGCAGGTGTGGTCGTCAGTGCAAATCACCTAAACGAAAAACTAAAAGGCAACAAACGATATGAGCACTTTAACGTGCCAGATGCGAGCTATCACGACATCGTATATGCTGATATGACGGATCGTTTTGACATCTACACGCTAAGAATGAGGCTTGCTATCGTGCGCGACATCGGCGCTGTGATCTCTCCGTTTAACTCTTGGCAGCTCATACAAGGGCTTGAAACGCTTGCCGTTAGGGTTGAAAGACACTCGCAAAACGCGCTAAAAGTGGCTAAATTTCTAAACTCTCACAAACATATAAAAAGCGTGGCTTATCCAGGGCTTGCCGACAACGTAGATCACGCAAAGGCGCAAAGATACTTTAAAGATGGCATGGCTAATGGGCTATTTTGCTTTGAGACTGATAGCTTTGAGCGTGCAAAAAAGATGCTAGAGCGCGTAAAACTCTTTAAGATCGTGGTAAATATCGGCGATACAAAGTCGCTCATCACGCATCCAGCCTCGACAACTCACCAGCAACTAAGCAGCGAAGAGCTCATCAAAGCTGGCATCACAAAAGAGCTGATAAGAGTTAGCATAGGTCTTGAAAACGCCGAGGATCTGATAGCTGATCTGGCTCAAGCCTTAGAATAGAATTTTCTATTTTTTTCTAGCTCATTTTGGGCTAGAAATTTAAAATTTACTCAAAGCTTGCCGTATATCCTCTCGCACTCTTTTGCTTGCCTTATAAATTTTATAACGATGTAGATGACAAGTAGCGGCACGCTTATATACCAAAATGCAAAAAAGGCGAGCATAAAAAGCATAAATAAGAATGTTGCAAAATATACTAAGACAGCAAGGATGATATCATCAAGCATTTTGCCTCCCATTTTGCTAGTGTTTTGGTGATTTTATAAAAAGCGAAATAAAATGATACTGAACGGATTTGTTTTGGCTCTAAAATTTGAGCTAAGTTGCAAGCGAAGTCAAATTTTAGTAGCCAACTCTTGCGAGTGAATGGAATTTCAAAAATTTGTAAAAAAATAAAATCCCATTTGTGATACTTCTATTCAAAAGGGAGACAAGGGGACTCAAGTTACGAGGCCGTCCTCTTATCCACCTTTTTAAATCCCCAAAACCCCTCACACGTTAGAGGTAGCACACAAAGGTGCTAACGCACCTCATGCTATTAAAAACTCTGGCAAATTTTAAAATTTATGAGCGAGCATATCACGGCTCTAAATTTAGTGCTAAACGAAGTGTAGCCTAAATTTAGTAGTCTGCTAAGGCGAGTGAGTAAAGTTTTAAAATTTACAAAGAGAAATGAAATGTGGCAAGTTTTATCAAAATTTTAATAGGTTAAATACTTAATCGTATCTTGATAAAGCACTTGATTTTCGCATTGTATCAGCAACAGATCATTTTCTTCAAAGATTGTTGAGCCAGTTGGCTTTTGATACTCGTTTTTACGCTTTATTAGGATTATTAAAAACTCAGTTGGAAGCTCAAGCTGAGCCAAATCTTTGCCAATTAGTTTTGAGCCATCGTGAATGGTGTGCTGGTGAAGTGTGTAGCTTAAGATCGGAGAGTTTTCTACTGTTTTAACATCCTCTTGCTCGCTCTCTTTGACCTTAAATTTATCAGCTGCAAAGCCAAGCGACATGCCCTGTATCAAAATCGAAATCAGAACCATGAAAAATATAATGTTAAAAATCATACCCGAGTCTGGAATACCATCTACATAAACATAGGTCGCAAGCACGATAGGCACGACGCCTCTTAGCCCAACCCATGAGATGAAAATTTGTTCATTTATCTTAAATTTAGAAAAGGCAAGCGAGGCAAAAACACCAAGTGGTCTTGCAAAAAACATAAGCCACAAGGCCAAAACAAGCGCTAACAGCGCAGTTGCAGGAAGTTGTGAAGGATTTACCAAAAGGCCAAGCGTCAAAAAGACAACTATCTGCATCATCCAAGCGATACCGTCGTGAAAGCCGATCAAATTTTTCTTATGCGAAAACTCTTTTTTATTTATAAAAATTCCCGCTATATAAACAGCCAGATAGCCGTTTCCACCGATCTTGAAACAAATCGTGTATAAAAGTAGTATCCAAGCGATAGAAAAAACTGGATAAAGTCCCCAGCTTTTTAGGCGAAGTCTATTAAAGATGGCTGGCAAAGCAACGCCAAAAAGATAGCCCATGCTTATGCCGATGCCAAACTGCTTAACCAGCGTGATTGCCCACTCAGTCGCTGTTGGCGTGCTATTTAGCGAGATCATCTGAATGATCGTCATAGTTAAAAATATCGCCATCGGATCGTTTGAGCCAGACTCTAGCTCAAGAAGCGGTGCTATGCCATTTTTTAGTGAAATTTTCTTCGCTCTTAGTATGGCAAAGACTGCTGCTGCGTCGGTTGATGAGATGATGGAGCCTAGCAAAAAAGCCTCTGCCCATGTAAAATCAAGCAGATATTTTGCAACTGGAGCGATCGCAAGTGCTGTTAGAAAAACACCAAGTGTGGCTAGGGTTAGACCTCTGCCAAAGACTGGCTTTATCGCTGCAAAGTCAGTGTCAAGCCCGCCAGCGTAGAGTATAAAGATGAGTGCTAGCATGCCGACATTTTGAGCAACCACCTGATCATCAAAATTTACACCCAGCAGGCCGTCTGAGCCTGCTAGCATGCCGACACCCAGAAATATTATTAAAGAAGGAATTCCAAATTTATCAGAGATTTTGCTAAATAAAATGCTAGTTATAAGCAAAACTGCAAAAAACAGTAGTAAATTTTCCATTCATCCTCCAAATTTAGATCAAACGATGTCTTCAAAAACTTCAAATTTATCTTGATTTACAAGCATCTCAAGCAAGACACCGTAGTTATCTTTTATCTCATCTTGAAGTTTTATAGCAAGCTCTTTTGCATCTTTGCCATCTTTTGGATAGGTAACTACTAGATCGATCGGCTCAGCGTTTAAAAACTCTTGTATGCCAGTTAGTAGCTCGCTAGCACCTCTCTCGTTTGTGCCGTGAAGCACGACTACATAGTGCTCATTTTCTCTTATAACGACGTCAGTTTGTCTTAAAATTTTCTCAAAAATTTCGCCATATTCTTTACTATTTGGCAAAGAAAAATATATCAAAGATAAATTTTTCGCATAGTCCTTTACGTTTTTGTAGCGTTTGATTATTGCTATCTCAAGATCGATTATTGATAAAATATCAACTGCTGAGAAGATTTTTGCCGCCATTTTTACACTCCTTTTTTTGCGGTTTTGATTTTACGCCGCTATTATATCTTGTAAATTTTCAAAAATAAAGACATTCATTCCATTTTTGTATTCATAGCCAAATTTTAGTCCATGAGCCTCAAGGATGTTGCTAACTATATATAAACCTAGACCAAAGCTCTTTTGCGCATCCTCGCCCTTGATAAATGGCTGGATGTAAAAGTCAAGATCGTTTTTTAGCTTCTCGCCTTGAGTTATAAATTTCATATGATCCTTGCTAACCATGATATTTACGTGCTTATCGGTTGAGTACTTTATGCCATTATCTATCATATTTTTTATAGCGACTGAAAATAGCTTAAAATCAACCATCACCCTAACCTCATCAAGCTCGCTAATGCCAACATGCTCCTTTTCAACCATCGCTATATCGATAGCCTCATCGATGAGATCCCTCATAAGGCAAGGCGTTTTATTGGTAAGTCCTATCTTTGAAGTGATCTGCTCGATCGCCGCAAGCTCATTTATCAAATTTTCAAGCTTATGAAAAACTGAGATGAGCCTCTCTTGATTTTTACTTTTTTCTATCATTTGAGCAGCGATCAGCCCCTTTGTGATAGGCGTTTTTAGCTCGTGCATGATATTTCTTAAGAAAAGATGCCTTGAGTCATTTAGTGCCTTGATCTGACAAACAGCCTCATAAAATGCCTCTGAAACCTCAGAAATTTCATCCTTGCCGTTGCCGACATTTTGCACGCCGTTTAGCTCGCCATTTGCAAATTTCACGATCTGACGCTTTAGCTTTCTTAGCGGTTTTATCTTATAGATGACAAAGATATAAGCAGCCAGCAAGATGACTGCAACTACGGCAAACACAGCCTTTATCACCTCGTATCTGTAAGGTTGAAATTCTTTATCCATCAAAAGCTTTAGCTCATCTAAATGCTCGATCTTTAGGTAGTGATGCTTATCATAAAGTAAGATCGCACTTGATCCTAGATCGCTTGAAATTTCTTCTAAAACGGCTGCATTTTTTAAAATTTCTTCTTTTTCATTTTTAGCTGTGATCTCTGGCATGTCGATGTTTGAGAGCTGACGGTCGTACTGAGCTTTATTTATGATGCCACCCATGTAGAGCAAATTTGTCCTAGCGACGTTTGAGTATTTGTTATTTAGCTCCCTTGTGTAGTTTTGTTTATCAAAGCTCATGAGCCACAAAAAGGCTAGAAATATCGAAACGAGCGCGAGTCCAAAGATAAACGTTATCGTGATAAATATAGAAGATCTTGGCATCAAAGGACCAACTTATAGCCGATGCCGCGGATCGCATGGATGTATTTTGGCTCTTTTGGATTTTCATTTAGTTTTTGGCGAATTCTGCCGATGATAACGTCGATACTTTTGTTTGAGCTATCTTCATTTATGCTCTCGCAGTTGTAGATGAGCTCCTCTCTAGTGACCGCCCCACCCTCTTTTTGAAGCAGATATTTTAAGATGTCATACTCCGCTGCGGTTAAATTTAAAACGCTGCCTTTAAATAAAATTTCTCGCTCAAATTCTTTTAAAACCAAGTCTTTATTTAAATTTCTTGCCTCATTTGCAGGAGCTATGCTCTGCCTTCTTAGATGGCTTTTTATGCGAGCAAGAAGCTCTTGTGGGTCATAAGGCTTTGGTAGATAGTCATCCGCGCCGTTATCTAGGGCATTTACTTTGTCCGTTATATCGTGCCTTGCGCTTGAGATGATTATAGGGATGTTGTGCTTTTTTCTTATCTCTTTGCACACCTCTAGTCCGTCCATGCCAGGGAGCGTAAGATCAAGGATAACTAGGTCAAATTCACTTGTATTTAAAGTAGATAGTCCGATATATGGCTCCTCGGCCGTCGTTACTTTTATGTCGTAGTTTTCTAGGTATTCAGTTAAAATTTCAGCAAGCTCCATATCATCTTCTATCATTAAAATTCTAGTCATGATCTTTCCTGTTGTAAATTTATTTTTAAGGATTATAGCAGATAAAGGTTTTAAAAATTTAAAAGAGTTAAGAGCTGAAATTTCAGCTCTTAAGTAGTTATTTTATAACAAGACCTTGCATGATGCCACCGCGGTTTATCCACACTAGCGTCTTTTTGCCTTTTGCATTTTTAACAGTGCTTGCAAATGTTTGAATATCTTTTATGCTCTCTTCGCCAACTTGAACGATCACGTCGCCTCTTTCAAAGCCAAAGTCTTCAGCTTTTGAGCCAGATTTTACGTCAGTTACAAGCACGCCTTGAGTATCTGGGCTGATCTTATACTTAAATCTTATCTCATCGCTTAGATTACTAACGCTAAGACCTTCGATGATGACGCTTTTTGTCGCATCTTTTGCGTTGTGATCCATATTTACAAGCTTGATTTTTGTATTCATGATTTTATTTGATCGCTCGTAAGTTATATCAACGCTGCTATTTGGGGTTAGTGAGCCGATGAAATTTTTAAGATCATTTGCATTTTTGATAGCTTTGCCGTTTGCTGAAATAACCAAGTCGCCTCTTTTTAGCCCTGCTTCATCTGCTGGCATGCCCTGCTCTACGCCGCTTATTAGCGCACCCTCTTTATTTGTATAAAGCTCTTTTTGCTCATCGGTTAAATTTGCTATCGTAACGCCGATAAATCCACGCTCGATCTTACCGTCAGTTATTAGCTTTTTAGCGATATCTTTTACCATATTTGATGGGATCGCAAAGCCTATGCCGTTGTTGCCACCACTTTTTGAAAGTATGGCTGAGTTTATACCGACTAAATAGCCCCTGCTATCAACCAAAGCGCCACCTGAGTTACCAGGGTTTATAGAGGCGTCTGTTTGGATGAAATTTTCATATTGATTAAGCCCGATATCATCTTTGTTTAGCCCTGAGACGATGCCTTGAGTGATGCTCTCGCCTACGCCAAAAGGATTGCCTATGGCAAAGACGACATCCGCGTCAAGTAGCTTTGACGAGTCAGCAAATGTGATCGCATTTAGCCCATTTGCCTCTATCTTTATAACGGCTAGATCGGTCTTTGGATCGCTGCCTATTAGCTTCGCTTTATACTCCTTGCCACCCTTTGCCAAGGTCACAACGATCTGGTCGCTATCTTCGATGACGTGGTTGTTTGTAACGATGTAGCCGTCATTTGAGATGATGACGCCAGAGCCAAGAGAGGTTGTCTTTTCTTTCTCTTTTGGTTTTGCAAAGTTAAATCCAAAAAATTCATTAAAAAACGGGTCGTTAAACATCTGCTCGATGCCAGCGTTGCTTACTGTTTTTGTAGTTGAGATATTTACAACTGAAAGTTTTGCCTGAGCGATAGAGTCATAGTATGAAAGCACACTATTTTTATCACTTAACGGCGAAACTCTAGTTACATCTTGGTTTGCTTCGTTAAATTTAATATCAGCTCCCATTAGCAAAGAAGCCGCTGCTAATGAAATTAGCATAAATTTTTTCATTTTTTTCCTTTAAATTGAAAATATCTTGAAATTATAAATAGAGCTTAAAAATAAAATCTTAACGCTTTTTTCTCCTTTGTAAATAAAAATAAACTTGACTTGCATAGACTAAAGTTTTGTGATATAATCCATGTCAAAAAACATAAGGAGAATATATGAGCGAAAGCTTATATGAAACTTTAGGAGTTTCAAAAGGCGCATCAAGCGACGAGATAAAAAAAGCTTATAGAAAACTTGCTAGAAAGTACCACCCAGACATCAACAAAGACCCTGGAGCAGAGGATAAATTTAAAGAGATAAACGCTGCTTATGAAATTTTAAGTGACGAGAAAAAACGTGCCCAGTATGATCAATACGGCGATAATATGTTTGGCGGTCAAAATTTCCACGACTTTGCCAGAGGTTCAGCCGATATGGGCGATCTAAACGATATCTTGAAAAATATCTTCTCAGGCGGATTTGGCGGAGGTGGCGCTAAATTTAGCGGTGGCTTTGGCGGAGGTTTTGAAGGATTTGAAGGCTTTGGTGGAGGCGGATTTGGCTTTGGCGGAGCTGATCTAGATGTAAATGCTAAAATTTCTATACCATTTGACGTGGCTGTAACTGGCGGCGAACATAAGATAAATTTTAATGGCGAAAGCATCAAGATAAAGATCCCAAGCGGTATAGAAGGCGGCGAAAAACTTCGCATAAAAGGCAAAGGCAAGAGTGCTGGCGGTCAAACTGGCGATCTTATACTTGCCATTAGCGTTGAACCAAGCGACGAGTATGAAAGAGTTGGCGATGATCTTTATAAAGATGTAGAAATTCCACTAAAAACTATGCTCTTTGGCGGTAAGATAAATGTGCATACATATAAAAAAGATGTAACCATTAAGATCGCTGAAAACTCAAAAACAGGCACGAAGATCCGTCTAAAAGGATACGGCGTGCAAAACAGAAAGAGCGGAATTTATGGCGATCTTTACTTAAAAGCTAGGGTAAAACTTCCAAATATCAGTGAGCTTGACGAGGGCTTAGTAAAAGAGTTAAAAGAAAAATTACCGGAGTAAAAAATGCAAAATTACGAAGAACCACTTTTTTTAATAAGCGTTGTAGCAAAGGTTTTAAGCATACATCCACAAACTTTAAGACAATACGAAAGAGAGGGACTAGTTGAACCCTCAAGAACAGATGGCAAGATGAGGCTCTACTCGCAAAAAGACGTTGATCGTGTAAAAACGATACTAAATTTGACCCGTGAGCTTGGCGTAAATTTAGCAGGTGTTGATGTGATACTTCAGTTAAAAGAGAAAATTGACGATTTAGAAGCAACTATTGATGAGTTAAATAAAAAATTACACGAAGCTACCAGTCAAACTAGCACCAAAAGATCGCTGGTAAAGAGAAAAAATAGCTTTGATCTTGTATTTTACGAAGGCAAAAAATAATATATGGAACAAATTTTAGAAGGCTTCTTGCTTGTCGCTGCGATCTCAGTCGCGTTAAATGTCATTTTTAAGAAATTTCAGATACCAACCATCATCGGCTACATCGTAACCGGCACGCTTATATCAGAATTTTTCAACCTAAAAAGCAACGATGAAATTTCTCATATCGCGGAATTTGGTATCGCATTTTTGATGTTTACGATCGGACTTGAGTTTAGCTTTAAACACCTGATGAGCATGAAAAAAGAGGTCTTTCTAAATGGCGGTCTGCAAGTTTGCCTAAGTGGCTTTGTGATGGGCGTGATGCTCTACTACGCGCTTCATCTAAAGGACGAAACAGCGCTTATCGCAGGTCTTGCCTTTGCTCTATCTTCAACTGCGATCGTGCTAAAAACCCTAAATGACAACGGCGATGTGAGTAAAATTTATGGTAGAAAGGCACTTGGAATTTTGCTATTTCAAGATATCGCCGTCATCCCGATCTTGCTTATGATAGATATGTTTAGCTCGCAAGATGCCTCGATAAATGAGCTTTTACTAAAGACATTTACGAGTGCGGTTATACTTATAGTTGTGCTATTTTTGCTCGGCAAATATGTCATCAACTGGATATTTTATAAGGTCGTTCAGACAAATTCGCAAGAGGTTTTCATAGCTACCATTCTCTTCATGGTTGTTGGCTCTAGTACACTGGCTCACCTCTTTGGCTTTTCATACTCGCTTGGCGCATTCTTAGCTGGTATGATGATGGCGGAGACGCAGTATAAGCACCAGATCGAGGTCGATCTCATACCTTTTAGAGATCTACTTCTTGGACTATTTTTCATAACCGTTGGCATGCAGATAAATTTTGTAGTCGTGCTTTCAAATATCTGGCTAGTTCTAGGGCTAGTCTTTAGCATAATGGTCGTAAAAGCCATCGTCGTTTTTACCGTTTTAAATATCTACTTAAAACGCAGGGTCGCTGCTAAGACCGCACTTAGCGTCTGTCAGATAGGCGAATTTGCACTGGCTGTTTTTGGTCTGATGACTACAAGAAATTTACTAGATATCCAAACTGCTCAAATTTTCATCGCAGCCTCTGTCATATCGATGTTTGCGACACCTTTTATACTTAAAAAGCTTGACGTCTTAGCTGATCTTGTAGAGCGTGAGGTGGTAGTTGAGTTAAACGAGACCTTAAAGCCACAAAAACTAAAAAATCACATCGTAGTCTTTGGCTACGATAGGCTCGGTCAAGAGGTAGTTTTAAGACTAAAAGAGACAAAGCTTTTATACATCGTGCTTGATAATGACATCAGCCTAGTTGAGCTTGGTAGGAGCCGCGGGGAAAATGTATTTTTAGGAAACGTGCTTCAAAGCAACACTCTTGAAAATGCCTGCCTAAACGACGCAGCGGCCGTTATCATAACAGTTAGCAACGAGCAAAGAGTTGAGCTAATCGCGCAAAAGATCAAAGACTACGGCGCAAATATCCAGACTATCATCAAAGCAAATGGCGAGGGCAACAAAGATATCTTTGGCGAGCTAGGCGAGAATTTCCACCTTATAAGCGAAGAGCGCGTCATGGCAAAAACCCTTGTTCATGAAGCCCTTCAGTGCAAGATCGATCACGACGTAAGAGCGTAGTAAATTTAGCTTCTTAAAACACGCTTTTTTAAGTTCGTTTAAATAAATTGATAAAACTATTAGCAATATTGTTGATTATATAAGAAAAAAAGAAGCTAAAAATTTGTCTAGCCGCAGTATCATTTAGACATAAATGGCAAAGAATTAAAAATTGATGAGCTATTAAAAGATAAAAATAGAATTTATTGCAAATTAAAATAAAAGCATATTAGACAATAATATGCTTTTAAAAATCAAATTTAAAGCCTAGCTTTGCCAGACTTTACTCATTTCTTAAAGTTTGAAGGACATTTACCTCTGTGGCTTTTTTGGCTGGATAGTAAGACGAGATAGCCACGATAAACACAGCGCCAACTACGATAAGCACAAGATCAATAGTTGAGAGTTCAAGTGGTAGTTTGCTTGAGCCATAAACGTCAGCTGGCAGGTCTATGATGTTGAAATTTCCAAGTAAAAATAGCCCCAAAAAGCCAAGCACTAGGCCAAATATAATGCCACCTCCGCCGATAACTAGCCCTTGATAAAAGAAGCTTCTTTTTATCTCGCCTTTGCTAGCTCCAAGTGCTAAAAGTAAGGCGATCTCCTGCCTGCGGTTCATCACGGTCATTAGCAGTGAGCTTATGATATTTAGCGACGCTACAAGGATAATAAGCATCAAAACTATAAAAAGTGCTCTTTTTTCAAGTGCGAGCGCTGAGAAAAAGTTACCATTTTGCTCCCACCAGCCAATGGCAACCGTGCCTGCTGGAAGCCCCTCGCGCACCCTTTTTATATCATCAAATGGCTTGTTTGAAAAGATGTGAATTCCATCATAAACGCCCTTTGGATAGTCCAAAATTTTCCTTAATGCATCAACTGAAGTATATGAAAACGCCTTATCGTAGGCGATTAGCCCAGATGTAAATGAGCCGCCTATGTCAAAGCGCTTCATCTTTGGCGTTAGCGAAAAGCCGGCTGGATCAGCCTTTGTAAAGATAAGCGTTAGTTTTTCATCGTTTCTTAGTCTAAACTCGCTCGTTATGCCGCTTCCCACAAGTATCTCAAAACCATCTAGCTCTTTGTCTTTTAAAGCTTCATTTACGACTGAGTTTATTTGCTTTTCATCTTTAAAATTTACGCCATAAATTAGTCCGCCTTCAAGCGCATTTGCCGAGCGGTAGATGACCTGCGTGCTGATATATGGACTAAATTTAAGGTCGCTAAATTTAGCCTTTAGCTCATCTACAAAGCCATCATCGATCGATCCTTTAAAGGCGCTTTGAACGGTTATAGGATAGTTCATCGTAAAAAGTTTGCGCTCAAATTCTTTGTCAAATCCGTTCATAATAGCCATCGCAACGATCAAAACCATAAGACCGATGCTAACACCAAGAAAGGCAAGCAACGCACTTAGAGCGATAAATGGCTGAGTTTTATCAAATCTTAAATATTTAAAAAGTAGATACTTTGGTAAGCTTGTCATTAAATAGCCTTTAAAAGATTAAGGCGCTTTGGCGCCTTAAAAGTAGAAATTTTAAGCAAATATGCCTTTTTTAGGGCCACTTTTGCCGTGGCAATCTTTATATTTTTTACCGCTTCCGCAAGGGCATGGAGCGTTTCTTGGTATCTTTTTTTCTGGCGTGAAATTTTCATCTTCGCCTTGGTTGTTGTAATTTAGAGGCTCATTTTCAGCATTTTGACTAGCTTCAAGCATCATCCTAGCTTGCTCTTCTTGCTCCTCACGGCTCTTAAATCTAACGATTTGAAGCGTTTTAACGCTCTCAGTTTTTAGTCTGCCAACTAGCTCCATAAAGAGGTTGTAGCTCTCTTTTTTATATTCAACTAGCGGATCTTTTTGATTATACCCTCTTAGGCCGATGCCAGTTTTTAGGATATCCATCTGATAGAGGTGCTCTCTCCACGCATTATCAAGCACTTGAAGGTATAAAATTTTCTCTATATCTTTTCTTTGCTCTTCATTTAGCACGCTCATCTTTTCGTTATATCTAACCTCTAAAATTTGCGCTATTTTTTCTACTAGTTCGTTATACTCTAGCCCTTTTAGCTCGCTCTCGTCGATCTCTTCGCCACAATCCGCAAGGATAATAGAGCATAAATTTTTAATGTCATAGTCATCTTTCAAGCCGCCATGGAAAATTTCAGCCGTATCAAGTAAATTTGTAGCGTATTCAACTCTATTTTGAGCTATCTTCTCGCTCATATCGTAGTTTTTATCAAGTAGCTCATCGCGATATTTATAGATAGTCTTTCTTTGCTCATTTGCCACGTCATCATACTCGAGCAAGTGTTTTCTAGCCTCAAAGTGCAAGCTCTCGACTTTCTTTTGAGCATTTTCAACAGCTCTTGTCACCATGCGGCTCTCGATGCTTTCGCCCTCGTCGATACCAAGCCTATCCATGATCGCTTTTATGCGGTCGCTACCAAAAATCCTTAAAAGATTGTCCTCTAAGCTTAGGTAAAATCTACTCATGCCAGGATCGCCCTGACGTCCAGCACGGCCACGAAGCTGATTATCTATCCTTCTACTTTCGTGCCTTTCGGTGCCGATGATATATAGACCGCCTAAATTTCTAACCTCATCATCGATCCTAATATCAACACCACGTCCAGCCATGTTTGTAGCGATAGTCACAGCGCCTTTTACACCAGCTTGCGCGATGATCTCGGCCTCTTTTTCATGGTTTTTAGCATTTAGCACAGAGTGTGGGATGCCAGCTTTTTTAAGCATCTCATGAAGCACCTCACTACGCTCGATACTTGCAGTTCCTACAAGCACTGGCTGACCTTTCTCGTGAGCTTTTTTGACTTCATCGATAACTGCTTTAAATTTCTCGTTTTGAGTTTTATAGATAAGATCGTTTTGATCGATCCTCTTAACTAGCACGTTTGTCGGGATCGAGATAACTTCAAGATTATAAATTTGAGAAAACTCGGTAGCCTCTGTCTGAGCTGTACCAGTCATACCTGCAAGCTTTTTATACATCCTAAAGTAGTTTTGGTAGGTTGTATCAGCTAGCGTTTGGCTCTCTTCTTGAATTTTCACACCCTCTTTTGCCTCGAGCGCTTGGTGAAGCCCCTCGCTAAAGCGCCTACCCTCACTTAGACGTCCTGTAAATTCATCAACTATAACGACCTCACCATCTTTTACGACATAATGAACGTCTTTTTCAAAAAGGTTGTGTGCTTTTAGAGCTTGATCTAGGTGGTGGCTTAGCACGGCGTTTTCAAGGTTATATAAATTTTCAACTCCAAAGAGCTTTTCGGCCTTGCTTATGCCAGCTTCTGTGATCATTATCGTTCTATTTTTTTCATCTACTATAAAATCCCCCGTTGGCTTTGAGCCTGGCACGTTTGGATCAGCTGGAGTGCCTCTGGTAAGCTGTTTTGCGACTTGATCAGCTCTTATGTAGCCATCAAGCGTGCGGTTTGTTGGACCAGAGATTATAAGCGGTGTTCTAGCCTCATCTATCAAGATACTATCGACCTCATCGACAATAACGAAGTTATGGCCTCTTTGCACCTTTTGACCAGCTTCAAATTTCATATTATCACGCAGATAGTCAAAGCCAAATTCTGAGTTTGTGCCGTATGTTATGTCGGCGTTATAGGCAGCTTGTCTTACTTCATCGTCGTATCCGCCACTTAGTATCACATCAACACTTAAGCCTAAAAAGTTATAAAGCTCGCCCATTTGCGTCGCGTCACGCTTTGCAAGGTAGTCATTTACAGTTACAACGTGCACGCCCTTGCCGCTCATCGCATTTAATATAACTGGCAAAGTCGCAACCAAAGTCTTACCCTCGCCTGTCTTCATCTCAGCGATCCTGCCATCGTTTAGCACCATGCCGCCAATTAGCTGCACGTCAAAATGGCGCATCTTAAGCACCCTTTTGCTAGCCTCTCTAACTAACGCAAAGACATCATTTAAAATTTGATCTAAAGTGACTTTCTCTTCTACGACTTGGGCTTTTAGCTCGTTAAATTTGATCTTAAGCTCATCGTCGCTCATCTTCTCATAAGTAGGCTCTAGCGCGTTTATCTGCGCCACACGTTTTATGTATTTTTTGACTTCTCTATCGTTTTTCGTGCCAAAAATCTTTCTAAATACCGATGAAATCATTACTTTACCTTCCTAAATTTTTAAACTTTGGATCTTAGCATAGTTTAACTATTTATTTAATTAAACTGGGCTAGAATACGCCAAAAAAGGATAAAAAATGAGAAAATTTTTGATAGCTTCTCTTGTTGCAGTTTGCTCATTTGGCGCTGGCTTAAATTTTAAAAGCCTGCAAAGTGACTTTACGCAAACTGTCTTTAGCGAGGGCAAGAGTGTAAATTATAAAGGTAGATTTTACGCTAAAAGCGACAACACCGCACTTTGGATATATGAAAGTCCAACACCAAAGAGAATTTACTTTGACAAAGACAAGGTGGTCGTGATCGAGGATGAGCTTGAGCAAGCCATCATTTCAAGACTAGATGACACGCCAAATTTGACGCAGGTCTTAGCTCATGCAGAGCAAATTCAGCCGACACTTTATAAGGCGATATATGACGGGGTTGAGTACTTTATAACGATCAAAAACACGCTTCCAACGACGATTGATTATAAAGACAAGCTCTCAAATAAGATAAAAATCACTCTAAGCAACCCAGTAAAAGACGCGCTCATACCAAAAGAGACGCTAACTCCAGTCATCCCACAAGGTTACGACATCGTAAATCAATAAATTTGGCTAGCTTTTAGCCAAATTTATCTTTTTTATTTCTCTCCGAAGTCTTTTCCAAATTCTTGCACATTATTTAGATCGATCGGCTTTTGCACCACGTCATTTGGATCAGGTGCGACGATGATCTCATTGCCTTTTTTCTTCTTTTCTGGCTTTGTCATCACATCTTCATTTACGCTTGAATCAGAGCACAAATTTTGGCTTTTTATCGCTTTTATGATCTCGCTTAGCTCTAGATTATTTATCACTTTGATATTTAAAATAAGCACGTCATCGATATCAAGTGAGTGCTTTTTGGCTG
The DNA here is from genome assembly GCF_003048985.1 of Campylobacter concisus. Taxonomy (GTDB): domain Bacteria; phylum Campylobacterota; class Campylobacteria; order Campylobacterales; family Campylobacteraceae; genus Campylobacter_A; species Campylobacter_A concisus_AY. Next base: position 97,976 of record NZ_PIRS01000001.1, on the reverse strand, counting down.
CGTATTTCATAAAGAGCTCTTTAAATTTCTCTTTTCCCATTGAGGTTAGGATATCCTCCACGTAAAAACTACCAACAACGACGTTTAGCGCATCAAGCACGTAGGCTTCATTCTCCTCCACATCACGTCCGACAACTTCAAGGTTCATGCTTATCTTTTTTGTTAAATTTTGTCCAGCTTTTGAGTAGATATCTGTTTGAAAGTCACTCACTTTTAGCACGTCTGCAAATGCAAAAACGCCAAAAACAAGGCTTAAAAATAGCTTTTTCATAAACTCTCCTTAATATGCAAAAATACGTTTTCTTGGTAAAATTTCTTAACTTCGTCGTCAATTTTAACCACTTTTCTTAAATGCTGCCTAAAATCACTTTTCTTATCATAAAAAAGTTTTAAATTTTTAGGATTTACCGCGCGAGAAAGTGCGACGTAGAGCTGTCCTTTGGCAAAGATGTGGTTGATGTTGCAAATGAGCGAATTTATGCTCATGCCTTGAGACTTGTGGATAGTTAGCGCATAGGCGAGTTTAAATGGAAACTGATAAAGCGAAGCCTGCACGTTCTCCTCGATCTCGTCTTCGTTTAAATTTAGCGCGCAAAAGTTATAAGCGCACTTTTCTATCTCGCAGATCTCGCCACTATCTTTTTGCACGATCACGCTTGATATGGCGCCATTTTCTTTTAAAATTTGCATGATCTTGCCCTGCTCACCGTTATAGTACTCGCCCCATTTATTTGAAGTAAAGATGATTTTTGCGCCTATCTTCATCTCTAAATTTCGCGAGATATTTAGCGTATTTGCCCACTTTTCAAACTCTTTTTTATCTAAATTTTCATCCATAACAAGCACGTCCGAGTTTGAAATTTCAAGCGGTGCATTAAGCGCAAGAAGCCTCTTTTGATTTAGCATCTCAGCCTCGGCGTTTCTGCCAAAAAGCACGCTAGTCTCGCTATCTGGCTCTATGGCATCCACTCGCAAGCTCTCGATGTAGGCCATCATCTCATCATCTAGCTCACCAACTCTAAGACGAGAGAGAATTTCATAAAATTTAAGATCATTTGTGCGTTTTGAGAGCAAAAGCTCGACATTTGTAAATTTCATATCCTCCCACGCACTGGAGTTAAAGGCGTATAAAAAGTTAAAAAGCTTGCTCTCATTTTGCTCTTTTTGCACGGGTGGTAGCTGATAAAAGTCGCCCACTATGAGCACCCTGCCTTTAAATTTAGATGTAAGCAAGCGGTATCTTATCATCTCCATCACGTTTGAGCTAACCATCGAAATTTCGTCTATTACAAGCAGATCGCAAGCATCTAGCATATTTCGTAGCTTGCTTAGCTTATCTTTTTGGCGGTAGTCAAGCCGTCTTAGCTCCTCGTAGTCCTTGCAGTAGCCAAATTTAAAAAAGCTATGCAAGCTCACGCCCCCAAGACTAACAGCGCTTATGCCAGTTGAGCCAAGGATGATGACGTTTTTGAAATTTTCTTTGTAGTGTCTGATGATGGAGGCGGTCAGATAGCTCTTGCCAACACCGCCACCGCCTGTTAAAAAGACATTTGAGCGAGATAAAATTTCTAAAATTTGATCTTTCATCTACTCAAACATCTCTGGGCGATACTCAAAATGCATCGTATCAAAGTGCTTCCAGCGTCCGCCCCAGATAAATTTATGCTTCTCGAAAACTCGCACGATCTTTTCAGGGATCAAATTCTCATAGCCCTTGCTCCACTGCCAGTAGTGGCTCTTTTTTACATTTATATCGATCGCGATGCCGTAGCTGTGCGCGCTTAGGCGGTTTGTGCCAGCGATGATGCGCCACTTAAATGTCCCGCCTGGATCTTTTAGGTACTCAAGTAAATTTGGATCGCTCTTTGCCATTTCGTTTAGCTCGTTGCTCACATCCTGCAAGGCAGCTGCGGCGCCATTTTTAGAGTTAAATTTTAAAGGCAAATTTAAAAAATCCTTTAGCCAGATGACATCAACCAAATTTGCCCTTACTGCGCTCTCACTTGAGCCATAAATTTTGCCTAGAAGCTCGTAGTTTCTGCATCTGCCAGCATCACTTAGAGCTGCGCTAAGTGGCGAAAACGCAGCGTAATCAAGCGCGTTCATATCCTCTATGTCAGCCCCAGTGCTGCACTCTTCATCTTTTTGTTTAAAATCATCATAGACCAAACTCGTGCCATCACTAAATTTAACCAAATTTTCTTCGATCTTTACGCCATAAGCTCGCTGTAAAGCTGAGATCTTTCTAGCCTTATCTAGCATCCCTTGCTCAGGTCTCATCACATTTATAGAATCAACCTTAGAAATTAGCAAATTTGCACTTTGTATGTCGCTTCTGTTTTGTCCGATGTTTAGCGTAGTTATCGCGGTCGCTCCAATTAGCGCACGGCCATTATTTGCAGTCTTTAGTCCCCAAGCATCATGCACGACGTAGATATCATCGCCCTTGTATCCAGCATAGAGCATGATGTGACCTGGTAGATGCACGAGCGTGAGATATGGCACGCCCTTTTCTTTTATCTCTTTGCTCTTTGCAGCGTTGCTAAGGCCTTTTAGATTGATCTTTTCTCCCATATTTGCCTGCGCCCTTGAATTTCTTGGCAACCACACGCCAAAGCTTGCTAGCAAGTCTTTTGTAAAAAGCGAGCAGTCTCTTAGCTTATCCACCCCGCCCCAGCCATAAGGCTGAGTAAGAAGCGAGCTAAGAATCGTCTTTAAATTTGAATCGTTAAATTTAAGTGGAAAAAGGGCGCTAAAAGACTTTGGGAGGACAAACTCCCTAAGCATATTTCTTACATAAATTTTGCCGTAGTAGTTTTTGTCATCTTGCGCCAAAACTGGCAGTATCGCGCCAACACGTGAGTAAAATAAAAAGTTTCCGCCCTTGTCATAAACTGGCATCTTGTCGGTTTTTATCGTTACAAAGCTTGATTTTTGATAGGCAAGCGCCTCTTCGTCGCTTATAAATTTGATATCTTCAACCTTCACCCAGCCCCAAACCGCATCATCACTCACAAACGCCCATGCCCTATCCTTTGAGAGGTGCGATACAAAGAGCGGATGAGCGATGCTTAGGGTTGATTCTTGCAGATAGTCAAACGGATAGCCCTCACCTGGAGTTTGCGGATTTAAAAATATCGGCTCGTCGGTTGGGAAATTTCTTACAGCTGTGTTTGCTGAAGTTAGAGCGTAAGCTGAAATTTGCAAAAAGCCAGCGAAATTTGCATTCTCCTTTTGTGCGTCAAACCAGCTTTGAGGTATCTGCCTAAAATTTGAGCCAAAATACTTTCTCTTCTCGCTTGGTTTATATACATTAAACGCCCAAAAAGCGTCGTTTGGGTTAAATTTCACGCCTCTTAGAGTAAAAACCTTAAATCTTCTTTTTAAAATTTCATCTTGAGCAAAACTCGCACTTTGCATATTTTGAGGTAGCGACGAGGCGTCTTGTTTTACTTCAAATTCAAGCAAGCTGATGCGTTCATTTGGCTTATAGACATTTTCGTCTGGCAGAGCATTTTGCTGCTTGTTTGGCTCTGGCTTTGTTGTCTGCGAACAACCCAAAAACAAAGCAACACTAAGTGCTAAAAATATACCTTTTTTCAAATTTCTTCCTTATCCTTAAATATAGCTTCGACGATCAAAACAAAGATATAAAACATCTTTTCATCGTTGTTTTTGCAAATTTGTTTCATCGTCTCGTTTTGATCCTTGACCTTTATATCGTTTGATCTTAAAATTTCTACAATATCTGAGCCAAATTTCTTTGAAATTTCCCCAACTTTGACATCATTTAGTGCGTTTAAAAACCTTGTCGTGTTGCAGTCCATCTGCACTGGCTTATGCTTTAAGATATTTTTAAACTCAAGGCTTAGCTTTTTTAGTTTTTTCTTCTTGACGTAGCTGTGGATTATGGTGAGGACAACCAAGCTAAAGCCAAAGAAAATGTGCAAATTTAGCGAAAACTCGCTCATCTCTCCCTTTAAAAAGAGCACGCCGCTCGCAAAAAGCCCCACCACGCAGGCAAAAAGTAGCAGCAAGATGATGTATTTAAAGATCACCTCGAGCAAGATGTTCTCTTTTAGCTTCTCAAACATCAAGCCGCCCTATCTCATCTTCGCTAAAAACTAAAATTTCATTTTCTTTTAGCAGTTTTGCCGCTACGCCGTCACCAAAGATTAGCTTTTTAGTGAAGCTTCCATCATAAATTTGCCCGCTCCCGCAGCTTGGACTTCTAGCTTTTAAAATAGCCTTTTTGCAGCCATTTAGCTTAGCTATCTTTAGGCAAATCTCAGCCCCAAATTTAAAATTTTCGCTCACATCTTTAGCTGTTTTTGTAACGACTAAGCCACCTTTCATCTCAGCTGGCTCTCTTGGCGTGCTAAGTCCGCCAAAGACCTCTGGACAGACAAAAAGCAAATGATATTTTTTCGAAATTTCATCTAAAACGTCTCTATCCAAAATGTTATTTTCGCCGTTAAATTTGCAGTTTATACCAGCAAGACAAGCGCTTATTAAGACCTTTTCTCTCAAAGTCCGGCTTCTTTTAAAAGCTCGCTAGCATAAATTTCACGAAGTTTGCTTGAGATTTCGCCCACTTTTGCGCCGTTTATCGCCTTGCCGTCAGCATAGATGACTGGCAAAAGTATGAGCGTAGCAGCCGAGATAAAGACTTCATCAGCCGCGTAAACCTCGTCCATGCTAAATTTACGCTCCTCTATCTTTAGTCCGATATCTTTAGCGATCCTTAAAAGCCTCATACGGCGGATCCCTGGCAAAATTTCATTTGAAAGTGGCTTGGTGATGAGAGCTTTATCCTTGATGATAAAAGCGCTCGAGCTACAGCCCTCTGTGACAAAGCCGTTTTCCACCATAAAGCCCTCGTCTGCGCCCTTTTTGTGAGCCTCATTTTTAGCGTAGCACTGAGCTAGAAGAGAGATCGACTTTATGTCGCGCCTCTTCCACCTGATGTCCTCGACGCTTACCACTTTTATGCCAGTTTTTGCAGCTGGGTTGTTTAAAATTTCACTCTCGTAGCAAAAGATGAAGACGCTTGGGGTTAAATTTTCCATAAAATAGAAATTTCTAAACGCCACGCCTCTTGTTACTTGCATGTAAATTCCACCCTCTTTTAAGGCATTTTTGGCGATCATCTCATTTAAGATCGCTTCAAATTTATCTTTTTCGTAAGGCAGGCTTATATATATCTCGTTTAAGCTTCTCTCAAACCTCGCCCAAAAGCCCTCTTTATCAACCATTTTTGAATTTATCACAGGCACCACTTCATAAATTCCATCGCCAAATATAAATCCTCTATCAAATGCACTAACTTTTGCCTCATCTTTTGGCAAAAACTCGCCATTTAAAAAGACCGTTTCTAAAGCTTTATCTGCCATTTTTAGCTCCTTAAGTTTGTGCAAATTGTATCTAATTTTGTTTGAATTTATAGATTTTTAGATACAATGAGCTGAAATTTTTAAGGTAAAAAGTCTATAAAAAATGAAAGAAAATCTAAGAAACACTATCATTAAAAATATTTTTTTCGTCTCAAAACAGCCAGTTTTATTTAGAGATTTACTTGAAGCAAATGCCCTTTTTAACGAAGGTATGCTAGTTGATGGCGCAAAGCTAAATTTTAGATTTAACCACGTGAAGCTCTATCAAATTTACGCACTTATCTGCTTTGTAGTCTTGTTTCCGCTTCTTATCATCACGCACCACTTTTTAGCAAAGGCTGACGCGCACATCTCGATAATAGCAACTACCATCGTCACTTCAGCTGTTTTTATCGGCTTTGATATGTTTAAGGTTTGGGCAAGAAGAGAGATAAGCTTGGATCTTATAAAAAAGGCTTGGAGCGTGCATTTTCCATATTTTGGATATGAAAAGTATTCAAGCAAGGTTGAAGAAATTTACAACACCGCTCTTAAAAATGATGTTTCAAAAAAAGATTTAGAACAATATATATATGAAAAGCTAATCTCTCAAAAAGAGAGCGCTGAGTAAATTTCATTTTGTTTTAAAGCAACTCGTAAAATTAGCTTTTTAACGTTTTCGTCTTTGCAAAGCAGCTTCGCTTCTATCTCGTTTATGAAATAATATGGAAGTTTTTTGATCTTTTTATCTAACATCAAAAACCTATCTGAGATGATTTTTACATCATTTTGCAAGGCGTTTTTCTCTTTTAACTCATCTAAATTCAGATAATTTCTAAGCTTAACCAGATCGCTATTTATATCATCAAGCTTGCTAGCTATAAATTTTGCATTTTTCATATTATCATCGTCTAAATTTTTACTAACTTTTATAGCGTAGTTTAGCTCATTTAGCGAGCCTAAAACCCTTTTTTCATCCGTGCTAAAAGCATCTTTGTTTGACTCATTTAGAGAAATTTGCACTAAATTTCTAAAACCTATCAAGGCACTGCTTAAGCTATCTTTTATCGCTGTATAGTCATTTTTCCTAGTTAGCAAGTAAGTGAGAAAAACTATCAAAAAGCCAGCTGCCACGTCAAGCAATCTATCGACCATAAGAGCCAAAAAGTCTCTTTTTATAAGCGAAAAAATGGCTGTAAATTCAAACATAAAAGCCGTTGCAAAGACGATTTGTTTGTAAGATTTAAGATAATAAACCAAAAACATACCGATAAAGACAACCACGTAAAATGCGTATGACTCACCCATAAATTTCACAAAAACAAGCGCGATAAAAAAGCCGATAACTCCGCCAAGAAGACTATCTCTGCCAGCATTTTTCAAAGCATCTTCGTCGTTTTTGTTTAGGCTCATCACCGCTATGGCGATCCAAATTCCATGATTTATATGCATCGCCTGCGCTATAAAAATGGCTAGCGACATGCAAATGGCAAGCCTTAAAGACTCTTTTAATATTTCATTTTTTAAATTTAGCTTTTTAAACGCCTCTTTTAGCGTGATCTTTTTTGTGTTATTAAACGAGAGTTTGTCCTCGCCGCCCTCTTTTATAAGCAAAAATTTATCATAAAGCACGCCAAGCGAGCTTGCAAAAATTTTAAAATTTGAGTTTTTAGCTAAATTTAGCGCATCAAATTTTAGTTTTGGAGTTTGATTTTTGAAAATTTTTTTAAGCTCAAAAAGGTTGTAAGCGATCTCATTTTTTACCTCATTTAAAAGCGCTTTGTCCTCGATCCTTTCAAACGAAGCGCCCAATGTTCGAAGCAAAAGAGCTATCTCTTCAACTTTATAAAAATAAAATAGCGCTTTGGCTTGATTTCTAACTAGCTTAACATCTTTTATCTTTAGGCTTTTGTTTGCAAAAATTTCTTTTGATTTATCAATCAAGCTCATCAAATCTGCAATACTTGCGTAAAAATGGCTCGTGCCAAGCGCCTTGCTCGATAAGATGGAGCTGTCTAGTAAAAAGCTGATGCTCTTTTTAGTAAATTTTCCGTATTTGCCAAAATTTTCAAATTTTATGATGATGCTTAGCACGCCAGCGAGCACCAGACCGCCGATGCTTTCAACCACATTTAGCCCAACTGCGGCCTTTGTCACAAAGGCAACTAGCCCTGTTGCATTTACAGCGAGTAAAATTTTGTTTAAATTTGAGCTATAAATTTGGCTAATGCCTACCACAAATATCCAGACAAATACGATAAGCGAGAGCCAAACGCCAAGGCTGATAAATGGATCAACAAAGGGCATAAAAGCACAAGAAAGCGCGATGTAAAGTAGTAAAAATGCAAATTTGCTCCTATCTTTGCACTCAAGCTCTCCAAGAAAGAAGATACCCATCGTGATATTTACAGCCATGATAGCGCCGCTTAGATGAAAGAAGTAAAAGCACAAAAAGCAGTTAAAAGCGATGGTTGTGGCAGCTTTTAGCGAGTAGATGAGCTGGAAATTTGCAGGGTCGTAGTAGCGGATAAAGCTTTTAAATTTCTTAATTATTTCCATTGACGCTCTTGCATATTGTTTAAAATTTGATTTTTATAACGCAAATTTTCAAGCTTTATGCTAAGAGCTCTGTTTTCTTCAAGGAGCATATCTCGTTTGCCGCTGATGTCGGCGATATCTCTACTTATATAATAAATTTGATTTGCTATATAAATTTTTGGCAAAAATAGAGCCAGCGCTATAAAAACCGCCAGATAGACCATCACTAGCGTCTTAAAGCTTAAATTTACCTCACGTTTTTGCTCCTCGTCGTGAAGTGTTAGCAGCTCTTCTTTTTCTTGCATCTTCATCCTTTTATCTTAAAAACACGCAGTTTTGCGCTTCTGCTTCGTGAGTTTTGCGCTAGCTCACTTTGGCTTGCTGTTAGTGGTTTTTTGGTTAAAATTTCGCCCAGTTCGTGGTTGTTTCCGCACTCACATCGGTAGATGCCAGGCGGACAGATACAGCTATTTGCCCACTTTTTGAAGCGCTCTTTTACGATCCTATCTTCAAGCGAGTGAAATGTTATAATCGCCACCAAGCAATCTTTAAACCCGCCCTTTTCTATACTATCAAGCAAATTTGTTAGCTCATCTAGCTCGCCATTTACTTCTATCCTGATCGCCTGAAAGGCAAGGATCGCAGGGCTAACGCCGCGCCCTTTTATCTGAGCTGTGCCTATTATATTTGCAAGCTCTTTTGCGCTTGTTATCTTGCCTAAATTTCTAGCATTTATTATCTTATTTGCGACCCCAGTGGCATTTTTTAGCTCGCCGTAATCCCTAAATATCCTAACAAGCTCATCAAATGAGTAGCCATTTACCACCTCATAGGCGCTAAAACCTCGCTCTTTATCCATACGCATATCAAGCGTGTTTGAGCCTATACTAAAGCCCCTATCATCTTTGTCTATCTGAAGTGAACTAACGCCAATGTCGGCTAAAATTCCTCTAACGTTTGAAATTTCATCGCTGCTAAGTTTGCTAATAAGCTCAGAAAAATTGCTCTTATAAATTTTCACTCTGCTGCCAAATGGCTCAAGTTTTTTGAGCGAGAAATTTATAGCTTCATTGTCTCTATCGCAAGCGATCAAATTTAAATTTTCATTTTGAGACAAAATAGCACTAGAATGTCCAGCATATCCAAGCGTGCAATCTATAAAATTTCCACGCATGTCTTTAAAAAAAGATAAAACTTCGTCAAGTAAAACGCTAATATGCGGACTTTGCAACACTGCCTCTTTAATGAAATTAGTGTGAAAATTTATCGAAATTTTACTTAAAAAGCTATCATTACATAAAATTTTACACAAATTTTAAGATAGCTTAAATATAATCACCCAAACATAGGAGAAAAAATGGACTTATTGCACTCAACAAATGAGATAAAAAAGATATCTCTTTCGATGTTTAGAAAGAATTTTTTTGGTGTTTTTCATGGTTCTATCTCAGCGAGGGTAGAAAAAAATCAATTCATCATCAACAAGCAAAGTGCCATTTTTGACGACTTGCAAGATAGTGATCTAACGCTTCTTTCATCAAAAAAGGACTACCGATGGAATGATGCGAGTTTAGATGCTGATATACACTTAAATATCTACAAAAACATAAATGAAGCAAAATTTGTCTGCTATACCATGCCTCCATACGTGACAGCTTATGCAATGAAACATGAAAAGATCGCACCAAAAGACTATTTTGGGTGCATGAGATTTAATGAAATTTTAGTCTATGATCCAAAGCAGTTTGACGACTGGTATGAGCGTGCTGAGACAGAAATTTATAGAGCGATGATAGAGAAAAATACTAACGTTGTCGTGATCAAAGGATACGGCGTTTACGCGTATAGCAGGAGCCCTCAGCTACTTGCAAAAGATATAGCTTTGTTAGAAAATAGCTGCAAACTGCTTCATTTTACTGGTGGTTACAGCGATTTTAGCATTTAAATTTTTGCTAACAAAGATAAAAAATGTTAGTAAAAATTTAGCAAGAAACGTTTTTATAAAGCCCCATTTTAAGCTTATTTAAGCCAAATTTCTATAAAATATCGCACAAGCTTTGTTAGTATTTTAAAGGAAGAACTTAATGTTATCTTGGATGCAAAAACATAAAAAATACCTAGTCGTGACAATTTGGGTAAGCACGATAGCTTTCGTCGGTGCTGGTTTTGTCGGCTGGGGCGCATACGATCTAAACAGCAACAGAGCTACTTCGGTAGCCAAAGTAGGACATAGAAATATAAGCGTTCAAGAGTTGCAACAAAAATATGATAGGTTATATCAGTACTACAACAACGTATTTGAAGGCAAATTAACTCAAGAGAAAGCTGAAGAGTTAGGCTTAGAAAATGCTGCACTTCAAGCTGCTATTCAAGAAAATTTACTTTTAAATTTTGCAGATGACATCGGTCTTAGCGTTAATAAAGACGATGTTTTAAAATATATAATCGTCGATCCAACATTTCAAAAAGACGGCGTTTTTGACAAAAATTTATACTACGATGTGCTAAGAAGAGCTAGGATAAACCCAACTGATTTTGAAGACAATCTAAAACTAACTATCTTACTAGATAAACTTAGAACTATTTTAAATTTACCTGCAAGTAAAGAAGATATCGCCATGATGGAAGCTAGCTTTTTCATGCAAGATAAATTAGCTGTGCAAGTAGTAAATGCTGATCAAAACGATATCAAAGTAGATGAGAAAGAGCTAAAAGATCTTTGGGAGATAAATAAAAATAACTATATGACAAAGACACTTTATGGTATAGATACATACTTTGTCGACTCAGAAAAAAGTGACGCAAACGAAAGCGTTTTAAAATCTTACTATAACGAGAACCAAGATAAATATAAGGGTTCTGATGACAAGATAAAACCTTTTAGCGAGGTAAAAGCTGAAGTTAATAAAGACTACAACATAGAGCAAAGTAAAACTAATGCTTTAGAAAAGTATGTCGCTGTTAAAAAAGCTGAACTTGCAACTAATGGTTTTATAAGTGTAAATGAGGACAACGCTACTTTTTCACTTGATGAGATAAAGGGCGCAAAAGTTGGTGAAGTGATAAAACCATTTATCTATAAAGATGGCTATTTGATAGCTAGAATAAAAAGTATAACTCCTCCACAACCTATGAGCTTTGAACAAGCAAGAGCTAATGTACTTGAAATTTATAAAAGCAAAAAAGAAAAAGAAATTTTAACAGCAAAAGCAAAAGATACTCTACAAAACTTCAAAGGCACAGATGTTGGCTTTGTTAGCAGAGAGGTAAATGGCTCTATTGCGGGCTTAAACGAGAGTGACACAAGAGCTTTTATATCTCAACTTTTTGACACTAACAACACAAAAGGTTATGTTATATTAGATGACAAAGCCGTAGTGTACGATATTTTGGAACAAAGATTGCTTACTAACAATATAAATAACAACTATAAGCAAATAACACAACAAAATGTTGCAATGCTTAAAAACAACGAGTTGATAAAAGATTTAACAAACAAACTTCTAAAATATTATGAAGTTAAAGAATATGTCAAAAGGTAAAAATTTTGAGTACTAGAATTTTAGGCATAGATGTCGGATCATTTCAAATTTGCGCTGTTATAGCAGAGCACAATGATGATGGCATAAAAATAATAGGAATAGGCACAGAAAAAGCACAAGGTATAAAAAAGGGTGCTATAAACAACATTGAACTAGCTGCAAAATCTATAAAAAATGCACTCATAGAAGCACAAAAAGTTGCGGGCACACACTACGAAAGAGTAGTAGTTTCGATATCTGGAAAATATACTAAAAGTGTAAATAGTAGTGGCGTAGTAAATATACCAAATCATGAAATAGGCATAAAAGAGATAGAGCGTGCCATGCAGATGGCAGATCACAATGCCGAGACTTCCCCAGAATATGAAAAACTTCATGTCTTACCTTACAACTTTAAGGTGGATGGACAAGAATTTATAGAAGATCCTATTGGCATGAATGGCACTAGACTTGAAGTGCAAACGCATATCATAAGTATTCAAAAATCACAACTAAGCAATCTAAGAAAAGCTATAAATTTAGCAGGTGTGCAGGTTGATAATGTAGTTCTTTCTGGTTACGCTTCAGCCATAGCAACACTAACAAAAGACGAAAAAGAACTTGGTGTTGCACTTATAGATATGGGCGGTGAGACATGTAATATGGTAGTGCACGCTGGAAATTCACTAAGATATAACTCATATCTACACGTTGGCTCTGCAAATATAACTATAGATCTTTCAATGGCGCTTCATACTCCTTTGCCAAAAGCTGAAGAGATAAAACTAGAATATGGCAAGCTAGTAAATAAATCAGTAGATCTTATTGAGCTTCCAAGACTTGGCGATGAGCAAAAAACTCACGAAGTTTCACTTGATGTTATATCAAATGTCATCTCAGCTAGAGCAGAAGAGACTGTGATGGTGCTTGCAAATATGCTTGAAGATAGTGGATATAAAGATCTAGTTGGCGCTGGCATAGTACTAACCGGCGGCATGACAAAGCTTGATGGACTAAAAGATCTAGCTTCTGCGATATTTGACAACATGCCAGTCAGGATCGCTAGGCCAAAAGAGATGGATGGTTTATATGAGATTTTAAGAGATCCAGCAAATTCTTGTGCCATAGGACTTTGCATGTATGGCGCTGGTGAATTTACACCTTATGAGATAGACTCAGAAAAAAAGATGAGATATAAAGGTGAGTTAAGATCAAAGCCAAAAACAAATTTCAACATTTTTGAAGAAGAGAAAAAAGAGAAATTTGAAGCAAAAAAACAGGATAAAGATGATTTTGAAGAGGGTATTGAGCTTGTAAATATGGATATAAATTTAGAGCAAACAAACAACAAAAATGAGCTTGCAAATATCGCTGATATAAGTAAGCAAGAAAAAAAACCAAGTGCTTTAAAGAAATTTTGGCACAGCATGACGCAACTATTTTGAGGAGAATTTTTACAATGAGCAACAGTTTCACAATCGAAGAGAACAAAAGCCTATATAGCGCAAAGATAAAGGTAGTAGGCGTAGGTGGTGGCGGTGGTAATATGATAAACCACATCATCAGAGAGAATCCAAATTTAGACATCGATCTAATGATAGCAAACACAGATGCTAAGGCACTTGATAATTCTCCTGCGCACACAAAGATACAGCTTGGTGAGAAAAAGACAAAAGGTCTTGGCGCTGGTATGAGACCAGAAGTTGGCAAAGAAGCTGCACAAGAGAGCTACGAAGAGATAAAAAGTGCTCTTGAGACTTCTGATGTTGTGTTTATCGCTTCAGGCCTTGGCGGTGGTACAGGTACAGGTGCTGCTCCAGTTGTTGCACAAGCAGCAAAAGAGATAGGTGCGCTAACAGTTGCTGTTGTGACTATGCCTTTTTCATTTGAGGGTAAAAAACGTAGCAAGCTAGCAGATATAGGTCTAAGCGAGCTTAGAAAAGAGAGCGACTCTATCGTTATCATACCAAACGACAGACTTTTAACTTTGATAGATAAAAAATCAGGCATCAAAGAGAGCTTTAAAATGGTTGATGAAGTGCTTGCAAGAGCGGTAAATGGTATGTGCTCTATCGTGCTTGACTCTGGTGTTAGCGATATCAACCTTGACTTTGCTGACGTAAAAACAGTTATGAGCCACAGAGGTCACGCTTTAATGGGCGTTGGCGAGGCTTATGGCGAGGGTGCAGCTCAAGAAGCTATAAAAAATGCTATCCAATCTCCACTACTTGACAACATGAACATAAACGGAGCGCTTGGCGTTTTAGTTCATTTTAAAATGCATCCAAACTGCTCACTTGATGATCTTCATAGTGCGATGTCAATGATTGAAGAGGCTTCTGATGATGATGCTGATGTAATCTTTGGTACAACAACTGATGAAAACATAGAAGACAATAAAGTCGAAGTTACTATCATCGCAACAGGTTTTAAAGGTGCAGAAAAAGAAAGCGAAGAAAAAAAAATAGCCCAAGAGCCTGAAAACGATCTTCTAAATAAAAATATCGTTTTAAAAAGAAGAGTAAGCGGTGGATATAACAGTGATGAGTATATCTCTCAGCTAGATATCCCATCATATCTTCGCCACCAAATGGACTAAGTCCTAACTAAAAATTCTCCTGTTAAATTGCAAGTTCATCTTGCAATTTACCTTTTTATATATTCAAATTTTAACCATTATCTAGCAAATACCTAAAATTATATTCTATAACTCGCATTTTTAGTTTTTACTTACATAAATTTATTTGTAAATTTATTCAAGAATTTAAGCGCTCCAAAACAAATTTAACTACGCTTTATGATATTTTTAAAATTTAAAGTAGAAATTTAAGAAGAAAAGCTAGAAATTTGCTGGCTAAGCTAAATTTCTAGCCAAATTTATTATTGCACTCCAAGTTGTGCTTTTACAAAGTCACTTGCCATTTGGATATTCCACTCAGGCTCCCAAACTAGGTCGATCTCACACTCTTTTACACCCTCTACACCAAGCACAGCCGTTTCAACCCAGCCAAGTATCATCTCATGAAGCGGACAAGACTTGGTTGAAAGCGTCATCGTCACCTTTGTTTTACCGTTTTCATCGCAATTTACGTCGTATATCAACCCAAGCGAAACAATATCAAAGCCAACCTCGGGATCGACGATATTTGACAGAGCATCATAAATTTTTTCTTTCATTTTTTATCCTTTAAAACCAGTAAATTTAAAAACATTTATCATATTTACAGCAAGTAAAATGATGCTTAAAGCCATAAAAATCATACTTGCATAGACCAAATTTCTCATCTCAAAGCTAACTGCCAAAAAGTAGCACGCAAGTGAAATGGCATTAAAAGCTATGGCGTAATAAGCCGCCTTTTTTAGTATCATTGCATCAAGTAGTGGCACTTTTGCCTTGCCAACAAATGGTGCTACATAGTGATACCAGATGAGAAATGGCGCGATCTTATATAGATGAGCCACGATAAAGGCAAACAAAAAGCCATATATCATAAAAAATGCGGCCAAATTTAGCTTTTCAAAAAACATAAATATAGTAGCCACAAACAAGGCAAGCAGCGAAAGAGCGATATTAACATTCCAGTAATCATACGCCTTTCTCACGCGCTTTTTTAAGATATAAAAGCCCTGAGCCATAAAAAGTAAAAGCGCCACAACCACTGCAAAAATAGCTAAATTTTCATTAATCATTAGCAAAACGCCAGCCAAAATATAGCAGGCAAGCGAAGCCTTGCTAAGCGTAAATTTAAGATCATGAGCCAAAGCAAACATCGGTAAAAGCACGCTTGCAGCCCCAAGTATCACTAAAAATACAAAACCCAGCACGAAATATACGTGAAATTTTAGCGTCATCATAAAATCAAGCATAAGCGTGCCGCCAAGTATCATCACCAAGCAAAATCCAAGCGTTATACCAACTAGCAAAAATATCGCCGAGGCAAAGAGCGCAAAGGCCGCAAAGCTTCTTTTTTCATTACCCATAAAGCTTAGCGCATAGGTCGAGCCAAAAAAGAGAAGTGTGCCAAAGAGAAAAACTCCGCTGATTTGCAAAATTTTGGCCTCGCCAAATATCATCGCATAGCTCATAGCAAGTAGCGACAAACAAAAAATGGCTAAATTTAAAATAGCCCCTTTTACCGTGAAAAATGGCTTTTCTAAGATGACCGAAGTTAGCTGATAGAGAGCTCCGATGATGATACTCATCACAAAGCCCACGAAAAATATATGCAAAAAGCCAGCCGTGTTTAGCGAGCTAATCGCCTCAAAATCAGCGTAAAAAAAAGCCCCAAGGCTAAGCGCTAAGAAAAAAATGCCAGCGATAAAGTAGCCGCCAACTAGCTTAAATGGCGGCGCATAGGTGTTTAAAAGCATCTTAGTGGCAAAGGCTGTTGTCTATGTTTTCGATACTTGCACCCTCTTTTAGGCTAAAAGTCATCTTTACAGCTCCGCCTTCAAGGTCCTCGCGCTTAATGTCAAAGCTATTTTCTATCTTTGGGATGAGTCCAGCTGGAAATTTGTGATTTACCATCACGATCTTTGTGTTTTTATCAGCAAATTTTATCGCCAAAAGCGCATTCATCATAGGCTCGGGCGGCACGCAAGGACGTGAGTCAAAGCCCACAAAGTTTACTCCATTTTCACTAAATTTATAAAATGGCACCGTCGCGCCCTCTACGTTAAACTGCTCTGCATTTTTGAAAAATTCACTCATTTTTTCTCCTTTTGATTTTGGAGAATTATACTCTGATTAAACTTCTCAAAACATTGATTTGCTTCAACAAAAGCTATTTTACATAGGGGATAAACTCCTCATATCCAAGCCTAGCCATATCCTCAAGCGGTATAAATTTAAGGCTAGCTCCGTTTATGCAATACCTTAGCCCGCCCTTATCGCTTGGCCCATCGTCAAATACATGCCCAAGGTGCGCATCGCTGTTTTGCGACTTCACCTCGACCCTTATCATCATAAATGAGTTGTCTTCTTTATAGGTAAGCGCCGTTGTCGTGATAGGCTTTGTGAAGCTTGGCCAGCCACACCCTGCGTCAAATTTATCTGCGCTTGAAAAGAGTGGCTTGCCACTGGTGATATCGACGTAGATGCCCTTTTTGTCAAATTTATCATACTCGCTACTAAATGGCCTCTCAGTCGCCGCCTCCTGCGTCACGGCATACTGCTCGCTGCTTAAATTTCTCTTTAGCTCCTCTTTGCTAAGCGGCTTAAATTTAGCCTCATCGTAAAGTGGCTTGCTCGCCAAATTTAGATCGATGTGGCAGTATCCAAAAGGGTTTTTATCAAGATAGTCTTGGTGATACTCCTCGGCAATGACGAAATTCTTAAGTGGCGCCACCTCGACTACAATCTTATCTTTAAATTTCTTTTGCTCTATCTTTATAAAGCTCTCAATAACTGGTAGATCGTCCTTGCTAACATAGTAAATCCCGCTTCTATACTGCCTGCCGACATCATTGCCCTGTTTATTTAGCGAGGTCGGGTCGATCACCCTAAAAAAATGAGCCAAAATTTCAGCTAAAGCGACCCTGTTTTCATCAAATTTCACATAAAGTGTCTCGGCGTGATCGCTCTCATGAAGCTCACGGTAGCTCGTGCTCTCGCTCTTGCCATTTGCGTAGCCCACTTTTGTATCCACCACGCCAAATATCTTTTTAAAATATCCCTGCATGCCCCAAAAGCAGCCACCTGCTAAATAAATTTCTTTCAAATTTTGCCCTGCCATTGTCCGCTCCTTTAAAAACTCATCTTTTGCCATCAAATTTACACCCAAAAATACCGCCAAAACCAAGAGAAAATTTAAGACTTTTTTCATGTGAGCTCCTTTTTTTGAAGGATTATATAAAATTTAAAGTTATAAAGTGTGAAGTAAGGGGCAAAGTGCCCCTAAATTTTAGTGCAAGAAGTGTCTAACGCCAGTAAAGTATAGCGACATGCCGTGCTCATCGGCAGCCTCTATCACCTCATCATCTCTGATGCTGCCGCCTGGCTCGATGACGCATTTTACGCCCACTTTGCTAGCGATGTCGATGCTGTCTCTAAACGGAAAGAACGCTTCGCTTGCAAGCACGCAGCCACTTAGATCGATCTTTAGCTCTTTTGCCTTTGCCACGGCCGCACGAGCAGCATCCACACGGCTAGTCATACCCATGCCAATGGCCACCATCGCGCCATCTTTTACATAAACCACGCAGTTACTCTTTGTTAGTGCAGCCACCTTCCACGCTATCTGAGCGTCTTTTAGCTCGCTACCAGTTGCAAATTTCTTGCTCATTTGCTTCATATTTTCAAGCTCTTCGTCTTTTACGAAGTCTCTTTCTTGAAATACAAATCCACCATCAATGTGCTTAAAGTCAAATTTATCATTTGCGCGGACTAAAAATTTATTATCCTGAGTGAAAATTTTGATGCGTTTTTTGCTCTCAAACACTTTAAGCGCGGCATCATCGACATTTGCAGCGATGATTACTTCAACGTAAATTTCATTTATCTTTTTAGCTAGCTCCTCATCAAGCGTGCCATTTATCGCCACCACGCCGCCGTATGCTGATATCGGGTCGCACTTAAGCGCTGCCACGTAGCTCTCAAGCAGCGTATCTTTTACCGCAAAGCCGCAAGGGTTAGCGTGCTTGATGATAGCCACTGCCGGAGCGTCATCAAAGCTAGTTGCAAGCATTAAAGCGCCATTTATATCGGTCATATTATTGAAACTTGCCTCGCCTTTTAGCGCTCTAAAGTTGTTTGAAAAGAAATAATCAAACTCGTAAAGTGCGCCTTTTTGGTGTGGATTTTCGCCGTATCTAGTGTCAAAAACCTTGCTTCCCACGATAAATCTAGCATCGCCAAAACCGCCATTAAATCTATCATTCATATAGTTTGCGATCATGCTGTCATAGGCTGCTGTGTGCTCGAACGCCTTTATCATCAGCGATCTTCTAAACTCGTAATCATCGCTTTTCTCTTTTAGGCGCTTTAAAATTTCATCGTAGTCAAGCACGCTTGTGACTATAAGCACATCTTTAAAGTTTTTAGCAGCGCTTCTTACCATAGCTGGGCCGCCGATGTCGATATTTTCGATGATCTCGGCAAAGTCATCAGTCCTGATGGTAGTCTCTTTAAATGGATATAAATTTACGCAAACTAGGTCGATGCCCTCGATGCCATGCTCTTTTGCCTGAGCCACGTGTGTAGCGTCATCGCGCTTGTGCAAGATGCCACCATGGATCTTTGGATGAAGCGTCTTTACCCTGCCTTCAAACATCTCAGGTGAGCCCGTAAATTCGCTAACCTCAGTGGCTTTGACACCCTCAGCCTTTAAAAGTTTGTAGGTGCCACCAGTTGAAAGTATCTGCCAGCCAAGCTCTTCTAGCCCCTTTGCAAACTCTACAATGCCCTCTTTATCGCTAACGCTAAGCAACGCTCTCATTTTTTCTCCTTTAGATTGATTAAATTTATTTTACTTCTCCGCCAAACACATCGCTTTTTCAAGCACAAGTAGCCCCATGGCTGTGTCTTTTTTGATATTTTCTTCTGTTAAATTTTCTAGTTTTTCTAAACTTTTGCCGCTAGCATTTACTGCAAAGTGGCTCTTTTTAACTAAATTTTGAAACTCGCCGCCTGCGATATCCACACTAAAAGCATAGTTTGAAATTTGCTTGCCACTAAAATAACTTGAACTTAGCACGCTTAAATTTACAGGCTCTTTTTTACTAAATGCCTCGCAGATTGGGTTTTTAGCGCTAAATTTCACCACCTTTATGCCGCCCTCATCTGAAAATATATACTCTTTAAACTCATTTAAATTTTTAGCTCTAACTGCCTTAAAATCACCCTCTACGCCATCACTGCCAGCTAGGATGATGCTAGCGCTTGTCTTATTGTATTCGCCGATCTTTTTGCCATTTTCAAAAAGCGTGCTATCTTTTAGCTCAAATTTGATCTCATTTCCATCAAGATCGCTCACGTTTAGCTCTCTGCAAAAGCCAGCCACAGCCAAAAGTAAAATCACAAATTTCTTCATCTAAACTCCAAATTTCTCTTTTAATCTCCCATAAGCCTCATTTATCTCCTGAAGCTTCTTAGTAGAGCGCTCTATCACCTCTTTACTCTCGCCTCTGCCCATCAAAATGTCAGGGTGATACTGCCTCACAAGCTCTTTGTAGCGAGCTTTTACCTCATCGAGGCTTGCATTTTTACTAAGTCCTAAAACCTCAAATGCATCGTTTTCTTGGCTTATCTCATCGTGATTTGCCCCAAACCTCGAGCCATAAAAGCTATCAAATTTAAAGATTATCTCATCAAGCGTCTCTTTATCGATGCCAAATCCATAAGCGATATTTCTTATGACGTCTTGCTCGCTTTTGTTAAATTCTCCGTCTATATAGGCTAAATTTAGAAAAAAAGTGAGCCTAGCCACGCAGGTATCGTAGTTTAGATTAAACGCGCGCTTGTAGTTTCTGGCGGTTTCATAGGCGTTATCTACATTTTCTTTTTGGCTGTTATAAACCTCTTTTAGATACTCACGTACGCCGCTAACTTTCTGGCTTAGATCATCAAGCACTTGAGTGATCAGCCTAGCCTCTAGCTCGCTAACTCTGCCGTCACTTTTAGCGACTTTTGCAAGCAGTGAGACTAGAAATTTAGCCTCATCTACATTTGCTTGTTTCTTGCGGTTACTACTTTGGACATTCATAAATAAAAATATCGCACCGCCTAATATCAGTAAAAACAGGACTCCAGACATATTACCACAAGTGATAGATTGTATTTTTTATCTTGCCATTTACCAGCTCATTTTTGCGCCATGAGCTCTCGTCATTCATCACGTTCCAGCGGCGCTCCTCAGGGCGATAAAACCAGTCTTTATCGATCTGATAGTAAATTTGCTTGCCATTTGTCTCGATGATATTTGCGATGTTGTTATCATGATAGCTGTTCTCATCGTAGTCGGTAAAGGCTCGCTGTCCCATCTCTGAGTAAAGCAGCGTAAGCTCCTGAAGCATCTCGTTTAGATCATCGTCCATTTTTTTGACATGCAGGCCGATCTCCTGCGCCTCACGAAAAAGTATCGGATACTCATGTGCTGGGTAGTCTGCGTTTAGTCGCTCTGAAATTTCAACGATCTTTTTATCATCTTCAATGTGATATCTAAGTAGCTCAGAGCAAATTTTAAGAGAGAGCGAACTAGCGCGATCAACCGCACCAAAAACTAGCGGGTGGATATACTCATATAGCGAGTTATATGGGTTTGTGTCGTTTGGTCTATCTTTGTCCTGCTCTTTCCAAAGCTTGACTACACGGCTAAGCTCGTCCATAGAGACGCTAACAAGCTCGTTGCCCTTGTTTGTAGGGCTTAGCTCGTGTTTTAAAGAGGTATCAACTGGAGTTAGATAGGCAAGCGGACCCATCACGATCTCGTTTGCGCCAAGCGCCATCATCGTAGCAGCTGAAGCGCAGTTTGATGGGATCAGTGCTATTAAATTTTTGCAGTAGTTTCTAAGCGTGCTAATGATCCTAAGTGCAGCTATACCGCTTCCACCATCACTTTTTATGAAAAGATAGGCAGTGTCTATCTTTTTACCCTTTAAAATTTCATACATAGCGCTTGCATCGTTGCCGCAGACATTACCAGCGTTTGAGTTATAGTAGGTTATCAAAGGGGCATTTAGCCTTTTTTCTATCGTACTTATCAAATTTTGAGTATCGCTAAAGAGCACTGGCGGTTTCGCCACGCCCTTTTTCTCGTTTTGCTCTACTTCCTTTTCCCCGCTTGTTTTTTCCTTTTTAGAAAACATCTCTTAGTCCTCCTTTTTTACGATTTTCGCAAACTCATTTAGATAAATTTCTCTTACGTCCTCTAAGCTCTCATCTATCTCATTTAGCTTAAATCTCTTGCCTCCGCTAACGCCGATCTTTTCAAATTTCACACCAAATTTAGTCGCAAGCGCTTCAAATTTAGCCTCGTCTTTCACACCCACAACCGCTCTTGAAAAGCTCTCATCAAAGATGGAATTTGGCTCTTTAAATTTAACTTCACAATTTACGCCGATGTTTGAGATGCTAGCCATTTTTGCCAGCGTGATAGCAAGACCGCCCACACCCACGCTATTTGCAAACTCTAAAATTTGCTCTTTATTTGCCTCTATCACTAGGTCCCAAAGGGCTCGCTCAGCTTTATAATCAACCTCTTTTAGCTTACCGCCAACCACGTCAAATAGCGCCTTTGCGTAAAGCGAAGCTGCAAATTCTCCACTTGTCTCGCCAAGCAAGTAAATCGCCCTGCCCTCGCTTAAAAATGTGCTTTTTAGATTTAAATTTGCATCTTCATTTACACCAACCGTGACGATGGCTGGCGTTGGATAGACGCTAACGCCGTCAGTGTCGTTATAAAGGCTCACGTTGCCGCTCACAACTGGCGTATTTAGCTCACGGCAAGCCTCTTTTATGCCTTCACATCCCTCTTTGAACTGCCACATAACCTCTGGATTTTGCGGGTTGCCGTAGTTTAAGCAGTCAGTGATCGCAAGTGGCACAGCGCCGCTCATCGCTACCTTTCTACCAGCTGCAGCAACTGCTCTTGCAGCACCAACTTTTGGATCAACGAAATTTGCTCTAGGATCGCACTGAGCAGCCATAGAGACGGCCTTTTTAGTGCCTTTTACTCTGATACTTGCAGCACCTAAGTGACCTGGCTGTTTTATCGTGTTTGTCTGGATATTTGCGTCGTATTGGTCGTAGATGAAGCTTTTATTTAGCACCTCTGGCTCTTTTAAAAGCTTGAAAAATGCAGTTTTGTTATCAACATTATTTGGAATTTCTAAATTTGCTATCTCATCAAGGTATTTTGGACGTGCGACTGGACGATCAAGCACTGGAGCTGCTTCGCTAAGTGGGCCGATAGGGATTTCGCCTGCAAGCTCACCATGCCAGTAAAGCTGCATCACACCACTACTTGTGACCTCACCGATGATCTCGGCGTCAAGGTCCCACTTTCTAAAAATTTCAAGAACCTTTTGCTCATAGCCTTTTTTGGCGCATATTAGCATACGCTCTTGAGACTCGCTTAACATTAGCTCATAAGGCGTCATGCCAACTTCGCGCATCGGCACGCGGTCTAGATACATCTTCATGCCGCTGCCACTTCTGCCTGCCATCTCAAAGCTAGAGCTTGTAAGTCCTGCTGCGCCCATATCTTGGATACCGATGATGTAGTCTTTTTTAAAGAGCTCTAGGCACGCCTCCATGAGCAGCTTCTCAGCAAATGGGTCGCCTACTTGCACCGTTGGACGAAGTGATTTATTTTCATCGTTAAAGCTATCGCTCGCCATAACAGCGCCGCCAAGTCCGTCTCTACCGGTCTTTGAGCCCACGTAAATGACTGGGTTGCCCACGCCTTCAGCCTTACCGTAGAAAATTTCATCACTTTTGCAAAGGCCAAGCGCGAAGGCGTTGATTAGGATATTGCCATTAAAGCTAGGATCAAAGGTAGTTTCGCCGCCGATCGTTGGGATACCCATGCAGTTGCCGTAATGCCCTATGCCAGCAACACTTCCTTTTAGCAAATATCTATGTTTTTTAGCTAGCTCGCCCTCGCCTCTTATCTCGCCAAAACGAAGCGAGTTCATGTTCGCAACGACTCTTGCGCCCATCGTAAAGACGTCTCTTAAAATTCCACCAACGCCAGTTGCAGCGCCCTGAAACGGCTCGATAAAGCTTGGGTGGTTGTGACTCTCCATCTTAAACACAGCTGCAACCCCGTCGCCAACGTCGATGACGCCAGCATTTTCACCAGGTCCTTGGATGACCCAAGGTGCCTTTGTCGGAAAGCCGTTTAGGTATTTTTTGCTTGATTTGTAGCTGCAGTGCTCGCTCCACATAGCTGAAAATATGCCAAGCTCTAGTAAATTTGGCTCACGGCCTAAAATTTTTAAGATCTCCTCATACTCTTCGTCGCTGATTTTATGTGCTTGTATGGTAGCTTTATCCATTGATGTAACCTTTTAAGAATTTTAAGCTATTTTACAACCTTGCTTATAAAAAGTTACTAAAAAGCCTTTTGGAATTTACTAAAACAAAGCACATTTGAGAGAATTTCGCCTTGTTTTACAAGGTCACTTTCGATAAATGTTTTATAAAAATTTTGCGTTAGCGTCTCAGCCTTAATCTTCTCTTCATCTTCGCTTGAAAGGTTGAAATAATATCTCGTCTCTCTTAGAAAAAAGCCTTGTTCATTAGATATATCTGAGTTTAAGATCACTGCAAAAAAGCCATTTTTCAAAGGGTGATTTGTTACGCTTTTTACTTTTATCGCCTCTTTGCCGCTCACAAAAGCTTCGCAAACTGGCATGCTCTTTGTGTTATAAACCACGCTTTTGATAGCGCCATTTGAGATTTCATAAAATTTGATATTTTTTGCATTTACTAGCTCCTCTATGTCACTAGCATTTGATAAGATGAGCTCATGATTTGTGCCAAAATTTTTAACAAGCACCATTTTGTCTGCCGCGCTGCCTTGCATAAGATCACCAAGAGCGCTAAATCCTGCATTTGCGCTGGCTACTTTTATCTCAGCCTTGCCGACAATGTTTGCAAATTTATTAAAGTCATCTAGGCTATTTTGAAGCTTATAAAATTTCATTTCGTGCAGGGTTTCATTATTTTCAAGGTAGAGCAAATTTGACTTTTCGCTTGGCTTTAAAATTTGCTTGCCAGCGCACCCTGCAAATAAGATAGTAGCAGCTAAAAATAGAAATTTTGTCCTCATTTTCCCCACACAAAAGATATAAATTTAGATGCCCCCTAGCGCAAAAGGCTAGAGGGCGGTAGAAGTATTTTACGCTTTAAAAACTTTTTCAAGATGCGCCTCATACTCTTTTAGGTATCTTGGCACGTCTGGCATCTTGATAACATCGCAGCAGATAAAGTGCGGAAGCGACTTTAAGCCCATAAATTCATTTGCCTTTCTAAAATGAAAATAAACTCCATCAATCCCACGCGCTTCAAAAAACTCGTTTGGATCGCTAAATGCCTCGGCTGGGGCATTCCAAGTAAGACTTAGCATAAATTTCTTTTCATTTAGTAAGCCGCCTTTACCGTAGTTTTTAGTTGGATCCACCCTATGCCTGCCATCACTCGTATAAAGCTTGCTATGACCTGCTGTAAAGACCTCGTCGATATACTTTTTCACTATCCAAGGCTCGCCCATCCACCAAGCTGGCATCTGCCAAACTACCGCATCCATCCAGAGAAATTTCTCAACTTCAGCCTCGATGTCATAGCCTTGATCTATCACGGTTTGCTTTACCTCGTGACCCATTTTTGCTAGTTTTTCGCACGCAAGATCGTGAAGTGTTTGATTGAGCCTGCCATCTGAATGGCCAAATTTTTTGCCACCATTTATAAGTAAAATTTTCATTTTTTCTCCTTTAAAAAGCGCAAATTTTAACCAAAAAAAGTATCATTTTCCTAAACAAAAATGGCTAAACATCTCATCTAAAATTTCGCTTCTCTCAAATGGCTTTGTGATACTTGCAAGCGCCTTTATCGCGGTATTTAGCTCGTAAGCAAAAATTTCTAGCTCCTCTTCATTTAGCCTTAAAAACGCTCTTTTTAAAGCCTCGCTCGCCTCTTTGCAGCTTAAAATTTGGCGGTTTGAGCTTAGCATGATCTCGTCGGTGTCTTGTGTCTTAAGATAGCCCTCAAGCTCTTTTAAAACTACGCTTGTATCGGTTTTTGCAGAAATTTTGATAGCGCCTTCTAACTCTATGTCAAATTTAAACGCAAGATCGCTTTTGTTTAAGATAAAAAAGGCTTTTTTGTTTGAGTTAGAGACGAGCCTGATTATCTCTTTGTCTTGCTCGTCGCTTAAAGATGAGCCGTCAAAGACAGCTAGGATAATGTCGGCCTCGTTTATGGCAGAGATCGAGTAGTTTATGCCGATTTGCTCGATCTTTCCGGCATCTTTTCTAATGCCTGCGGTGTCTATTATGCGAACTAGATGCGAGCCGATCTTGAAATTTTCTTCTATCCTATCTCTAGTTGTGCCAGCCTCATCGCTAACGATCGCTCTTTCGTATGCCAAAAACGAGTTTAAAATGGAGCTTTTGCCAACATTTGGCTTACCAACGATAGCGATCTTAAAGCCATCGATCAGTCCCCTTCTTTGCTCGCTAAGAGTTGCTATACGCTCTAGCTTCTCGCTATTTTTTAAAAGCATCTGCTTAGTCTGCTCTAGCAAATTTGCTGGCAGATCATCATCAGCATAGTCAATCATCGTCTCAACAAAGGCAAGAGTTTTGACCACTTCACCCCTGATCTCGCCTACAAATTTACTAAGATCACCTTGCATTTGGCGGGTCAAAATTTTAGCAGCGATCTCACTTTTTGAAGTGATGAGCCCTTGCATCGCCTCGGCCTTGGCTAGATCCATTTTGCCATTTAAAAATGCTCGCTTGCTAAACTCACCAGGCATTGCCAGCCTAGCGCCAGCTCTTATTAGCTCATTTAAAATTCTCTCGCTCACCATCACGCCGCCATGAGTTTGAAACTCGACGATATCTTCGCCAGTAAAGCTTGCAGGAGCCTTAAAATATATAACGATGCCCTCGTCTAAAATTTCATCATCAAGGGAGTAAATTTTGGCTAGTTTTGCGTATCTTGGCTCTAAATTTGAAAGTTTAAGTAGTTTTAAAGAGGTGGCCAGGGCGTCCTTGCCGCTAAGCCTTACGATAGAAACTGAGCCGATGCCATAAGCTGTGGCAAGGGCTGCGATAGTTTCACTCATTTTTTAAAAAAGTCATTTACAACGACAAATTTGCCGTCATTGCCGCTTTTTATGCCGACATATTTATCTGGGAATTTCTCGCGAAGTTTCTCAAGCGCGATCTTGACCAAAACTCCATCAAGTGGCTTTGTTTGGGCTCTACCGCTATTTTGCACACGCTCGATCACACCATTTAGATATTGATCCATCATCGCTTCTTGATTTTGCAAAAATTGCGCGATCTCTAGGCGGATAGCGAGGTTGTATTTTGAATTTAACCAGTTATAGAGCATATAAGAGATCGCTTTATATCTATAACCCTCTTTGCCTATAAGCAGTGCCGCATCAGCACCGTCTAGCTCTATAAGCACGGTCTCATCGTTAAATTTGCTAACTTCTACCTTGTCTATCTCAAAGCAGCTTGCTTTAAAGAGACGTGTCATACCCTCTTTTATCTCAGGCAAAATTTTATCGAAATCGATTACAACCTTCTCTTTTTTCTCTTTTGGCAAAGCTTGAGGCGCGCTCTCTTCATCAGTTTGGTTGAAATTTTCGATGATTGAGGTATCTAGGATATTTTTAGGAGCACTTTTGCTAGCTTGTGGCTCTTTTGCCACTTTAGTCTCTTTTGGCTCTTTTGGCTCATCAAGTCTTTTTATAACATATCCTGGCTCATCTGCCTCTTTTTCGCCCTTTTCAGCAAAGGCATCTTTAGCAAGAGCTGAGTTTTTTTCACTCAAATTTGGCTTTTCATTTTTATGCTCTTTTTGCTCAGACTTAGCCTCATTTTTCTCATCTTTATGCTTTTTAGGATTTCGCTTTTTATCATTATGATCGTGTTTTTTACTCTGTTTTTTCTCCTCTTTTACAGGCTCACTTTCATCACTTTTTTTAGCAAAATTTCTATCATTTTTTGGTTTATGCTGTGGT
This sequence comes from Campylobacter concisus, assembly GCF_003048985.1. GTDB lineage: Bacteria > Campylobacterota > Campylobacteria > Campylobacterales > Campylobacteraceae > Campylobacter_A > Campylobacter_A concisus_AY. The sequence continues at coordinate 70,844 of NZ_PIRS01000001.1, read as the reverse complement.
TTTGACTGATTTTCTAAATTTGCCTCAATGATCGCAGTCTTTTTGAAAAATCCAAAAAATCCGCTACTTGGATGCTGCAAGACCTTTATATCAAGCTCAGTAACTGAACAGTTAAGCTGCTCGGCTGCCTTTTGAAATGCCTCTTGGAGGGTATTTGCTTCTATCTTCATTGAGCCTTTACCTCCGCAGCTTTTTTATGTTTTTCAAAAAGTTTATTTACAAAAACTTGTTGAACGACTGAACAAACATTATTTACAAACCAGTAAAGCGTAAGACCTGCTGGGAATGTCACAAAGAAAAATGTAAAGATCAAAGGCAAGAATTTCATAACCTTTTCTTGCATAGGATCAGTAAATGTCGTTGGTGTAAGTTTTTGTTGTAAAAACATCGTTAGACCCATCAAGATAGGCAATACAAAGTATGGATCCATTACCGAAAGATCGTGTATCCAAAGTATCCAAGGAGCACCTTTTAGCTCGATCGCATTTAGTAAAACGCGGTAGATCGCAAAAAATACCGGAATTTGAAGCAAGATCGGCAAGCAGCCACCCATCGGGTTTGCGCCATGTTTTTTGTATAGCTCCATCATATGGACTTGCATCTTTTGCTTATCGTCTTTATATTTTGTTTGGATCTCTTTTACCTTTGGAGCAAGCTCTTTTAGCTTATTCATCGATAGCATACCCTTATATGTAAGTGGGAATAAAACTATCCTTATGACAAGCGTTAGCACAACTATCGCCCAACCCCAGTTGCCAATGTAGTTATGTAAGAAATTTAAGAATGCAAACATCGGCTTTGCTATAAATGTAAACCAACCATACTCGATAACGTCATTTAGCCTCTCGTCCATCGAGCTTAAAATTTTATGCTCTTTTGGTCCGATGTAAGCGCCTAATTTTAGACTATCGTTTGTCTTTACAAAGACGATAGGATTGTTATTTGCATCTTTATCCACAATAGCTTCAAACGGCTTGTTAAATGAGTAAAATAGCGCTGTGTAGTATCTATCAGATGCAGCCGCTATAGTTGTGTTTGCATAGTTTTTAACCTCTTTTGCATCGCCATCTTCTATGATATTTAGGCTATCGTCTGTATTTCTAAGCATAACACCATGAACTGTGTAGCTATCTATCGCGATATTTGGTCTAAAGCCAGGAGTGATGAAATAATCAACACTTTTACTTAAATTTACTTCAACCTCGTAACGACCATTTGGATAAAATTTGATATTTTTTGTGACTGTAACACCATCTAAATTTTGAGTGAGTTTTATAGTTTTAGGCTCGCTGCTAGCATCTACCTCGCTAGCGTCACTGCTATATGCAACCTTAAAAGCATCAGCATTCAAAGTGCTATCGTTAAATCTAAGCTCAAGCGGCAGTGGATTTTGTGAAACAAGCTCGATTTTGTTGCCATCTTCTGTTTTGTACTTATCTTCGGTTAAATAAAATTTTGCAATCCTACCTAGCTTATCTATCTTTGCTTCGTAGCTTTGACCTTTGATGGTAGCGATTATTTCGTTTGAAGCTAAATTTTCATTTGATTTTGGAGTATCGTTAGTAGAGGCTGGGGCTTTGCTTTGATCCATTGTTTGAGAGATCGTTGTCTGGTTTTGCTCTAGTGGAGCTCTTTTTGGCATAAAAAAGTCATATACTATGAAAAATACGATTGACAAAAGTGCTGCAAGAAGCAACCTTTTTTGCATAGACATCTGTTCCATTTAATTTTTTTCCTTTAATTTATCTAATACTTTTACGACATAAAATTTACTATTTTGGCAAGGGATAAACCAGAAATTTACATTTTTGGTATCGCTTTTTTGAAATATAAAACATGAGTTAAATTTTTTGCGGATGATTGGGTAGTTGATACCGCCTTTGAAAAGTTGATTGCATCTTAAAATTCGCATGAATGTTGCAAAAAAAGCAGAGAAAAAGCTGTTTGTTTGAAATTCCCAAATGGCGTATTGTGAGCAAGTCGGATAGTAGCGACAGCTTTTTGGCAGAAGTATGGAAATATATTTTTGATAAAAAGCGATAAATTTAATCGCAAATTTTTTCATTTTAGACATCCCATTTTTTTTGTAGACCAGCTCAAATTTTTACAAATTTTGTCAAATGAAATTTCTGTAATTCCATTTTTTGCGACCATAATGTAAGTGCCATCTTTTAGCTCATTAGAAATAGAAAAAAAAGCAGCTCTTAAAAGTCTCTTTGCTCTATTTCTAACTACTGCTTTTCCTACTTTTTTGCTAGCAACAACTGCTAATTTTTTTTCAATTGTAGGTTTATAAAAAACTACGCAAGCGTCGCAGTGCCATTTGCTGGCCTCCTTATAAACCTGAGAAAATTCTCTCGAGTCACTTAGTGACTCAAAACCAGCTAAGCAGCCAATCTTTTTCTACCTTTAGCACGTCTAGCGTTGATAACCTTACGGCCATTTTTAGTTTTCATTCTTAAACGAAAGCCGTGAGTGCGTTTTTTAGGGGTTTTATGAGGTTGATAAGTCCTTTTCATTTCTATCCTTAAAGTTAATATAAAAAGTGGGATTTTATCAAAGCAATACTTAAATTCCTTTGAATAAATCAGCCCGAAAAAACTATAATTTAAACTTTAAGTAAATCAAGTTATAATCCAAAAATGAAATTTCATAAAAATAAAGATCTCTTAGAAAAATTACTTTTTTTAAAAGCGATCGGTTACAATTTTATAGATGAAAATTTTCTTAATTTAAGTAAATATCAAGATTATAACAGCATAGACGAGCTAAATAGTGAGATAAAAAAGTGTTCTCTTTGCTTTTTAAGAAATAGCTCAAAGTGCGTTTTTACTGGCTTTGGCGATAAAAATAGCAAGATAATGTTCGTATCGCTTTGCAAAAAAGATGATTATTTTGAAGGCGCAAGTGGCAAAATTTTAGAAAATGCTATAAATAATGGCTTAAATTTAGAAAAAGATAGTGTCTATATAAGCTTGCTTTTGCGCTGTGAAATTTCAAATAGTGACGCGAAAAATCCAGCGTTAAAGAGCTCGTTTGAGCTTTGTAGGCCATATCTTTTAGAAGAGATAAGACTTATTAAGCCAAAAATTATCATCACTTTAGGAGAGGAAGCTTTCATGCATCTTTATCCAAATTTGCTCTCAAAGGGCGGATTTTCAAGCATAAGAGGGAGCATTTTAAAAGATGATGATAGGTTTATAATGCCAACCTTTTCACCAGAGTGGATCAGTAAAAATCCAAGTTTTGAAGAAAATTTTATAGATGATTTGAAAAAAATCAAGGGAGTGATATGAAAAGAATTTTTCTTTTTTTAGTTATATTTGTAAGCCTTTTTGCAGCGCAAAATGAAGCATTAAGCGAGATGCAAGACGAGATCACCGAGGCAAAATTTGAAAGCAACATCACTAAAAATCAAAGCCTCTCAAGCATACCGCCAGCAAAGATCGCTTACATAAATTTAGAGCCAGAATTTTGTGATAGTTCTTGCCTAAATGAGCTTATTAAGAGCGATATGCTAGCTAGTTTTATGGCGAGATTTGAGCCAGCAAAGATAGATGACAAGGCACTTTTAGACCTTTACGCTTCGCTTGGCGGAGAGATGGTTTTAAAGCTTGCGCAAAGCGACAAGATAGCAGTCATCATCCCTCAAAAGGTTATAAAATCATACGCAAATGTCGTATCAAACGCGATTCTAAGCTATATCTTAAAGCAAGATGCAAATGTCGAAGTGAAATTTATAAATAGTAGCGACGAGAGTTTGCCTAGCCTTCAAAACGCGCTTCAAAACGCTAGAAACGAGGGCTTTATCTACTTCATAGCAGCCCTTACTCAAAATGGCGCGAACATAGTAAATTCTCTAATATTGCCAAACGAGCTCATCTACATCCCTAGCGTTCATAGCTCTTTTGTGGCAGCTCCAAAGCCAAATTTGATCTTTGGCGGAGTTGATTACAAAGCGCAAATTTCAGCCCTGCTCGCTTTTGCCAACGAAAAAATAGTCGCCTTTGACGATGGCAGCGCGCTAGCACAAAAGCTAAACGAGTATGTGCGCATGCAAAGTAGCGACTACTACGAGAGCTCGATCACTGGCAAAGATATAAATTTAAACAACACTTTAAGCAAAAAGTCTAAATTTGATAACGCAAGCGTCTTTTTAAACATCCCTATCGTCAAAGCCTCCCTTGTGGCAACGCAGATGAGAGGCTTTGAGATAAAGCCTTACGCGCTTTTAAGCACGCAGATAAATTTCTTGCCAAATATCTTTAGCACTATCACGCAAAGAGATAGACAAAACCTCTTTGTGGCAAATTCGCTAAACTCGCTTGATGAGAGTTTTTTAGGTCTTGGAGATCTTTTTGGAGTTGATTTTAGATACTCACAGATCGGCTACTCAAGTGCCTTGGGAGTGGAGTATATCTATACAAATTTCATAAACAAAAGTGCCAGCAAAATTTTTGCTGAGAGAGTTGAAGGCGCGCAAGTTTTATATGATGTGAAAATTTATGATACAAAAAGCGATCACTTTAATGAGGTAAATTCGCAGGAGCAAAACAGCACAAGCGGGATTTAGCAGTTTTGCTTGCTAGAATTTAACCTCATTTATAAAAGTTTTCATGCTCTCATCTATCTTTGCTAGCCTGCCCTCTTTCATAAAAGCTAGCGTGATAGTCGCTTTAAAGAGCACTTTTTCGGCATCTTTTTCTTCAAATTTATAAATTTCTTGCTCTAAAACAAGGCTTGCTTTTTTAAGTTCTATGAGTTTTGTCCTCACAAAAACCTCATCGCCAAGCACTGCTGAAGCGAGAAATTTAGCTTCAAGTGCCAAAACGACAAAGTATCCGCCCTCTTTTGTGAAATTTAGCCCAGCTTCAAAAAACGCTTCGCTTCTGGCTCGCTCGCAATATTTAATATAATTTGTATGATAGACGATGCCGCCTGCATCGGTATCTTCGTAATAAATTCTTATCTTCACTGCAAAGCTCCTTTAAATTTTCATTTGCTCTTGCTAGGCTCTCGTTTAGCCCCTCTAGTTATCATAAGTGATTGATCATAAAACAAGGTAAGCACCACCGAAACGCCCACACCTAGTGCTAGCGAGACTGTCGTAGTCGTGATAGCATTATCAAAAAATATGATCAAATACTCATTTTTCTTAGCGATGCTTGTCTCATTTAAAAATGAAAAAAGAGCCAATATCCCTTTATATGCAAAAACTCCTGGCACCATCGGCAAAAGCGCTGGAAATGCGATGATCTCAGCTGGCACCTTGAGCCGTTTGGCAAAGAGCATGCCTAAAATTCCACTCATAAAAGAGACGATGAGCGTTGCGACACTGATGTTAAAAAATCCCATCTGCATGATCCAAAAGCGGCTAGCATGCGCAAATGCAGCAAGCAAGGCACAAAATATGAGAGTTCTTTTTGGAGGCGAGCTAGCATAGGCAAAGCCAAGTCCAGCCACCGCAGCAAAGCCAGCATCTACAAGCGTTTCACTTAAAAGCTCAAACATTTAATATCTCCGCGCTGCTAAGCGTTAGCGTGATATAGACGCCAACAGCCATGCAAAGTATGAGGATGCCCGTGCTTATGGCTCTACTGATGCCAACAAGGGTGTTGTCGTTTAGGATGTCAAAGACTGAATTTATGAGAAAAACGCCAGGCATCATAAAGAGCACAGACGAGCCTATCGCCACGTCGCTTGTGTGCGTAAGTCCGTAAGATACGCCAAGATAGGCTATAAATGAGACGACAAAGGATGTCAGGACGTATTGGATTTTTAAATTTACGCCCATTTTTGCAAGGGCAAATTTAAGAGTGTAGCCAACAAGCGTTGCAAAAAATATACAAACAACTGAGCCAGCATCGCCTCCAAAAAGTCTGCAAAATGCCGCATTTGCAAGGCTTATTAAGATAAGCGAGCTAGCAAATTTATTTGCACCAACACTCATCACACTATCAAAACTCTCTTTAGCTTCATCTAAGCTCAAGCCCTCATCTAAAATTTGCCAGCTAAGCGATGATAGTTCGGAAATTCTGTTAAAACTAACGTGCCCTAGAGGGATCTTTCTCACATAAGTTCGGCGCAGGGAGTTATCAACCGAGTCCATCACACTAATAGTAAAATACTTTACGAAAATGGTCACGCTAACGTCGTATCCGTAGTGATTGGCTATGCGGTCTACGCACTTTTCTACGCGCGCAGTGTATGTGCCAGCACTCACCATAGCTGTCGTATATTCGGCTAAAAAATTCGTTAAGATTTGGATATTAGGCTTGGCGTTCATTTTGACTGATCTTAAATTTCACAAAAAACAAAATGAGCTGCAAAACAAGCATCACTTTCATCACATATTCGCTTGTGCTGTGCATCTTGGCAAACTCCGCCGTCTGCGTCGCCTCTGCGCCAAGGCCCTGAGCCTGCACGATAAAAGGCGTGAAGATAAAGACAAAGCTTAGCGCTAGGGCTAAGTTTAAAAACGAGAGCATAAATGTGCTAAATTTTAGTGAAAATGCAATCTTTTTTCTTAGATCAAAGAGCTCGCTAACTGCCATAAATGCGCTTACAAATAGCAAAACATAGTTAAATTTTAAAAATATCTTTGTCATCATCTGCCCGCTCATAAAATGCGTGAGCACCCCTTCGCCTATGATGTTTTGCGGGAAAAATATGACTGGTGCGACCAAAATGCCAAGCGTTAGTTCAGTGCCGATCACCGCTGCTAATAGTAAAAAATAGATACTTCTCAACCTCTCTCCTTTATAGTTTTAATCTCGCGCAAAAGCCCCTGTCAAAGCCCGCTAAATCCTTGTAAAAAGCGCTTTTATAGCCATTAAATTTTAGCGCCATCTCCATGCTCGCTCTTTGATCATAGCCCATTTCGCAGGCGATATTTTTTATGCTGCGATTTCTAGCGATAAGGATGATGTTTTTTAAAATTTCATCTCCGATCTCGCCGCCAAATAGTGCCTCATGCGGCTCGTTTATCACAAATTTATCAAGTTTATAGTCTCGCGCGATATAAGGCGGGTTTGAGACCAAGATGTCGATATCACCTGAAATTTCATCTATGTAAGAGCACTTTACAAAGTCGATCTTCTCGCTTACATTAAATTTAAGCGCATTTTTTTTAGCCAAATTTAGAGCCCTTTCATTTATATCGGTGGCTACTATTTTAGCGTTTGTTTTAAGGGCTAGCATGACACTTATTATCCCGCTGCCAGTGCCGATCTCAGCGATCTTTGGCGCTTTATAGCTGCTTGCAATCTCAAGCACTTTATCAACTAAATTTTCAGTCTCTGGGCGCGGTATCAAAACCCCGCTTTCTACCTCAAACTCCAGCCCATAAAAGCCAGCCTTGCCGGTAATGTACTCAAGTGGCTCATAGTTTTCAAAGCGCTCTACAAGGGCAAAGTAGCCGCTCTCGTCAAATTCGCTCTTTTGGTTTAAAAATATCCACTCGATGCTCACATCAAGGTAGCTCATGAGCAAAATTTTAGCCACCCTGCTTGGATTCTCGCAAAGTGGCTTTAGCCTTAAATTTGCCTGCTTTAAAGCCTCTTCAACTCTCATTTTCTAGCTCATTTATCCGCTCAAAAAGGCTTGGGTGCGAGTGATAGACAAATGAGTAAAGCCAGTGTGACTTTGGAAACGCTTTGTTTTCGCTGCCAAGCTTGGTTAGGGCGTTTATCATGTCGGTTTTGTTTGAAATTTCTTTTGAAAATCTATCTGCGCCAAATTCATTTTTACGGCTAAAGTGCGAGATGATCGGCGAGAAAAGAAAACTAAAAATAGGCGAGAAAAGCACCAAAAAGATGATGATACTAGCGCCATTTTGCCCTAGTCCTATCGCCTCATAAGCGCTTGCGCCAACGTTTCCAAAGATGAAAAATAGACAAAAGAGCATGACCGCACTTAGCGCTATCATTTTTAGGATATCTTTATGCTTAAAGTGCCCAAGCTCGTGACCTAAAACAGCCACGATCTCCTCGGTGCTTAGCTTTTTTATGAGTGTGTCAAAAAGCACCACTCGCTTTGTCGCTCCAAGCCCGCCAAAATAGGCGTTTAAGCGGTTGTCTCGCTTGCTAGCGTCTATCGTAAAGACACCGCTACTTTTAAAGCCACATTTTTTAAGCAGACCCTCTATCTTGCCCTTTAGCTCGCCGTCTTCAAGCGGCGACATCTTATTAAAAATAGGCGCGATGAGCGTTGGATATATCAAATTTATAATTATTGCGATGCCAAAACTTAGCAAAAACGCCCAAAACCACCAAAAATTTCCAAGAAAATTTATACATAAAAGCACGAGCCAGACGAAGGCCGAGCCAAAAATGAGCATAAGAGCCAGCGACTTTATAGTATCAACCAAAAATATCTTTGCGCTCATGTTTGAAAAGCCAAGCTTTTTATCTTTGACAAAGCTTTCATAGATGCTTAGCGGCAGATCAAGCAGCGACGAGATCAGCAAAAAGCTCATCACAAAGAGGATGTTTTCAGATGTGCTGCCCTCTTTTAGGCAAGCGTCTGAGAGCATTTTTAGCCCAAAGCTGATCCACACAAAGAAAATGACGGCGTGATAGATGAGGCTAAAAATTTCAAATTTTTGATTTGTCACGGCGGCAACTGCGGCGTTTTTGTACTCGCTCGCCTCAAGCACAACAGGCTCTTTTTTAGCTTCAACTCTTACAAAGCTGATCTGTAAATTCGCCAAAAAAAGCTTAATAATCACATAAAAAATATAGATAAATAAAAGTGTATAAAACATATTCTCCCTTAAATTTCATAAAGACTAAAGCAGCCATAGTCCGTTCTAACTGCGAGCTTGCCATCTATAAATTTAGCCTCACAGCTCTTTACGACATGATCTAGCGTAAATTCCGCCATCACATCGCCACTTTGTAGATCGACGGCGTAGGCTCTGCTTTGATCTATCACCACAAGCTTGTCAGCTACGGCGTCAATGCAAAACTCGCTCGCTCTTAGATACTCGTCCTTTATCCAAGGCTGTTTTGTCACTTTTGCGCTCTTTATATCAAGGCAAAATAGCTTGTTTTCAAGATACTGCCTAACCAAAAGTATCTTTTCGTCCAAAAAGCAAATTTTATCAAGCGCGCCAAATTCGGCTCTTAGCTCGCTTAAAATTTCACCATTTTTTGCGTTTAAAATTTGCAGCTCATTTTCTTTGGTGCAAAGCGCAAGCACGCTAGCGTCAATACTAAGAGCTGCGCAAAGTATCGGCACGTGGCTTTTTTCGCTACATTTATACTCACCGATCTTTGAAATTTCGCCATTTTTAAAGGCAAAAATTTGCCCAAACATACCAAAAATAGCCATATTATTTGAAGCACAGATAAAGCTCGCTATCTCGCTATTTTTCTTAACATTTTGCTCGGCTAAAATTTCACGAAATTTAGCTCCATTTGGCTCAAAAATGTAAATTTCATGATCAAGGTCTAAGAGTAAATTTTCACCTACGCAGTGGGCGTCCCACACAAGTGGCTTTGGCAAGGCGATCTGCTCTTTTATAGCACCGCTTTTATCTAGTCTTACTAAAAGATCACTAGGCTTGCCGCCATCTTTTTGACCACCACTTTTATAAACATAAATTTCATCTCTTAAGCTGGCAAACGAGAGCGCTCCAGTATATCCACCACCGATATAAACGTGCAAGCACGCTTCACCTGTTTTTGCCTCGCTATCTTTCAGAACAAAGCCTTTTTTTAGGCTCTCCCACTCTTTTTTTACGCAGGCTTTTTTAGCCTCTTGCTCGCTTGCAAATTCTTTCTTGCTCTGCTTTGTTTTAGCGCCTTTTAGACTCACGCTAACCAAAGCTTTATCCTCTACGCTAAGTCTTAGGCGCTCAGTGCTATTAAAATTTACAAGCTCGCGCATATTTCACTTCAAAAAGTTGTCGTAAAAGCTACTGATAAATAGCACCAAAATGACAAAAGGCACGATAAATTTGATGTAGAAAAACCAAATGTTTATAAGTTTTGCATACTTTTCACTGCCTTGCAATATCTCTTTTTTCGCTTCATCTTTTAGCACCCAGCCGACAAATATCGCGCATCCAAGTGAGGTTAGCACGAAAAATATCGTAGCACTTATCGCGTCGTATGCGTCAAAGATATTTTTACCAAAAACTGTGACGTGGCTTAGTAAATTTGTAGCCATTAGTGATGGTAAATTACCTAGCACGAAAATGACGCTAAGCACTAAAAATATCGCTTTTTTGCGCTTTATCTTAAATTTTTCTTGTAGCGTAGTAATGATCACTTCATATATCGGTAACGACGTCGTAAGCGCAGCGATCATAAGAAGCGCGAAAAACGCCACCGCGAAAAATCCGCCAAACGGCATGTGCGAAAAGACGATCGGAAGCGACTTGAAAACTAGGCTAGGACCACTATCTGGTGAGACGCCGTAGCTAAAGAGCGACGGGAATATCATAAAGCCAGCAAGCACGGCTATGACGGTGTTTAAGATGCCTGTGATGATAGAAATTTTAACCAGCCCTTCGTCCTTTTTAACAAAGCTTGAGAGCGTTATCATCACGCCAAATCCAAGCGAAAGCGCAAAGAAAACCTGCCCCAAAACCTCGACAAAAAGCTTTAAGCTTATCTTTGAAAAATCAGGCGTTAGATAAAATTTCACACCCTCCATAGCACCTTCAAGCGTGATGTTTTTAGCGATCATGACGAGCATTAGGATAAAAAGAAGCGGCATTAGATATTTTGCCGAACGCTCGATACCGCCAACTGCACCTTGCACCAAGATAGCGTAATTAACCAGAACAAAAACAAGAGTCGCAAAGCTGATGGCTAGCGGATTGCTAACGATATTTTGCTCGTAAAATGCGCTAGTTTGCTCAAAGCTCACGATGTGCGAGAGATCAAGCAAGCCAAATGAAATTTGAGCGATATAGTTTAAGACCCAGCCTCCGATAACCATATAATAAGCCATGATGCCAAATGCGCCAACAAGCCCCATCCAGCCCACTATCTGCCACTTTTTGCTGATCTTTTTGCCATTTACTGTGCCACCAAATGCATCAACGGCGTTGCATTTTAGACGCCTGCCGATGGCATTTTCAACCAAAATCATAGGAATACCAATGACTATCATCGCTATGCAAAATACCAAAACATAGGCCCCACCGCCGTTTTGACCGACCAAGTAAGGAAACCGCCACGTCGCGCCAAAGCCGACCGTAGCCCCTGCAACAGCTAAAATGTATGTAAGTCTCGAACTCCACGATTTTCTATCCATATTATCTACCTTTGTGAAAAATTTGGATTATATAAAAAAAATGATTAAATTTTGCTAGCAAAAGGCGATGCTTGCGTGTAAATTTGACTTTTTTGCTAAATTTTAGGACTTTTTTGGACGGAATTTATTTTTATTTTTATGGGTAAAATTCTTTTTATTCAAAAGGGAGACAAGGGGACTTGGGTTACGGTCTGCTTGCAGTTGCGAGCTCGCGAAGCAAAAGAGCTCCCTTCCCCCTTTAACAATCCCCTAACCCCCGACAACGTTAGAGGTGCATGCGATAGCACTATCGTGCCGCATGCGTTTTGTTGAAAATCAATCAAATTTCACTCAAATTTACTCTCTAACAACGTGTAAAAACTGCATGTGTTTGCGGTATTGCTCGATGACGTCGTTTATCAGCGTAGCTTCGCTCCAGCCAAGCACGTCGTAGTCCTGACCGCCCTCTTTTAGATAGACTTCAGCCCTATAGTAAAGATCGTCGCCCTCAAGCTCCCTGGTGTAGTCTGGGCTCTGGCTCTTGGTGAGATAGACGCCATATCTAAAGTCCATCTCGTCGCCAAGTCCGACATTTAAATTTACAAAATTTTCGCCATTTGTGACCTTTGCTTCAAGGCCGTTTTTGGCAAATTCCTCTTTTAGCTCATTAAAAGCTTTTAGCACGACTTCATTTAAAAATTTCTTGCCATCTTTCTTGCCTGGTAGCGTAATGATCGCACTTAGACGTTCTTGCCACGGCTTTGAAAGATCACTAATGGGCATGTTGCTAAAGTTATTTGTCTCTTTTTTGGTTAGATCCACACGTAACGCCTTAAATAGCCCGTAAATGGCGCCAAGTAGCACTATGGAAAATGGCAGTGCTGTCGTAATCGTAAGTGCCTGAAGTGAGCCAAGACCACCAGCTAGCATCAAAAATGCCGCCACGACGCCCACTGTAACGCCCCAAAAGACCTTTTGCCAAACTGGTGTATCATCCTTGCCATTTGAGCAAAGCATGTTCATAACGATCGCCGCAGAGTCGGCGGAAGTGACAAAAAATATGACGATCATAAAGACTGCGATGGTGCTTAGCACGCCTGAGAAGCTAAATTTTTCTAAAAACATAAAAAGTGCTGAGGCTGAGTCAGAATTTACCGTGGTCGCTAGCTCGCTAAAGCCATTTTGAACAAGCGCAATCGCTGAGTTACCAAAAAAGCTCATCCAGGCAAAAGTAAAGCCAGTTGGCACTAAAAGCACGCCGATCACAAATTCTCTTATCGTCCTGCCCTTTGAAATTTTAGCGATAAATAGCCCCACAAACGGCGACCAAGATAGCCACCAAGCCCAGTATAGCAGCGTCCAGCCGCCAAGCCAGCTCTCGTTTTGCCTCTCATAGGCGTAGAGGTTAAAAGTGTTTGAAATGAGCGTAGAGACGTAGTCGCCACTGTTTTGCACAAACGACTTTAAAAGCTGCGTCGTATCGCCCAAAAATAGTATCAAAAACATAAAACATATAGCTAGCGCGATATTTGCGTTTGATAAGATTTTGATACCCTTATCTACGCCACTTGCCGCTGAGATGGTCGCAGCTAGGCAAAGCACTATTAAAAGCGTGATGTGCATAGTTGGCAGGCCAAAAACGTGTGTAAGTCCGGCATTTACCTGAAGTACGCCGTATCCCAGCGACGTCGCCACGCCAAAAAGCGTCGCCACGACGGCAAATGTATCGATGGCGCTACCTATCTTGCCGTAAATTTTATCTCCGATGATCGGATAAAACGCCGATCTAAGCGTTAGTGGCAAGCCGTGTCTATACGAGAAAAAGGCTAGAATTAGCGCTACGATAGCATAAACTGACCATGCGCCCATGCCCCAGTGAAAAAATGTGATATTCAACGCAAGCTTTTGCGCTGCGATAGTTTGCGCGTCGCCAACTGGTGGGTTTAGATAGTGCATGAGCGGCTCGGCCACACCAAAAAATACTAGACCTATGCCCATGCCAGCGGCAAAAAGCATAGAAAACCACGAGATATTTTTGTGCTCTGGCTTTACATGGTCAGCTCCAAGCTTGATCTCGCCAAGCTTACTAAAGCCAAGAATGATGACGCTTAGCAGTATGACGGCAACGACTAGGATATAAAACCAGCCAAATTTGGCCGCGATGTAGTTTTGCATACCCTTAAAAAACTCATTTGAGAAATTTGGAAATATCGCTGCAAATGCCGCTATTAAAAATATGATAACAAGCGATGGGATAAATACTGAGTTGTTAAATTTTGACCTTTGAAATTTAAACATTTTTCTCCTTTTTATAAATTTCAGTTTTGCCTTAAAATAACAAAAAAGAGTAAATAGGTCAAATTTTCTCTTTAAATTTTTATGAAATTTTAAGCTTTAACCACCAAAAATAGCCACTTTGAAATTTATCTCAAGTCTCTTTCATCTCTCTTTGGTTTTGCAAGAGTTGTTAGCACTATGACGAAAAAAGCGATGCCAAATGTGATATACAAGATGATCTTTGGCGAGTCAAACTCTATCCTAGATCTAGCGACCTCTTCGCCGCTTGCCTCCACTAGCTCGCCGCGCTTTATCATCTCGCTGATATCTTTTGCGCTAAGCTCTTTAGACGGCCTTGTTAAAATTTCTATGACGCTAAGATCTGCCACCTCATAAACGCTATGTCTAATGCCATAAAATGGCTTTATACTGCTAAAAAAATAGACCTTATCGCCGTTTGCATAGACCGCGCCATACTCGCCATCTTTTACCAGTCCTATCTCGCGCCATGATGAGCTTGGGGCAAATTTATACAAAGAGACGGTTTGTGCCACTAAGTGCCTGCCGTGCTTTGAGCGCTGCCACTCTTCGCCTTGTTGTAAAAAATATGCTGAGCTATCATCTACAAAAACGTCAGCATAGAGCCTTTTTAGCTCGCCTTTTAGCTGGTAGTCTGAAATTTTAGCCTGCTCGTTTTTACTGCCATCCCAAAAGTAAATTCCATCTTTGCTGGCAAAAAGAGGCCAAAACGAATGCACGTTATCCACGCTATAAATGGCGCTATAAGGCATATTTTGAGCGCTAAATTTATGCTCATTTGCAAACACCGCCCCACTTTTTGGCTCAAAAAGATATTCTATATCGTGCTTAGCATCGTAGCATATCCGGCGCGTCTCATCTGAGTAACTTGCATCGAGCCTATAAAAGCCCATAAACAAGCTTTTGCCATCTGTGTAATATCCGCTAGCAGCGCCATTTTCTGTTGTGATGTATCTTAGCTCGCTAGGATCTGCGTCAAGCTTTTCGCCCTTGTAGTAAAGCGTGCCGCCATCTCTTGCAAAGCCAGCGTCAAATATAGGCTCTAAATTTGTGCTTTCGACCCTTTTTGTCCTGTAAAAATATGAGCTATCATCGTAGCTTTTTATAAAGGTGTGAGCAATGTTTTTCATAATAGAACTAAATTCGCCAAATCCCGCCTCTTTCTCGCTTCTAGTAGCGCAATAATAGCTTATCTTGCCATCACTTAGATAGCCATTGCCAAGCACTTTGGCACTTTTTGGATCAAGTCCTGGCAAAATTTCTCTAGCGCAATAGACACTGTTTTTATCAGCTCCCACGTTTGAGTAGTCGTATGCGTGTTTTAGCTTTAAGACCCTAAAACTAGCCTCATCAACGCCTTTTAGCTCATACTTGCCACTACCTGAAATTTGAACGTAAATTTTACCCTCAGGCGAGCGGTAAAACTCGCTATTATCAATGTTTGCAAAGCTTCTTTGATACTCGCCCTCATGCCACAGATAAAGCATCGCCAAAACAAAAAATAGCGTCAAGATGACTAAAAAATAAACAAATCTAATAGTAATTTTTCTCATTATCTATAGTCATCCACTCTTTTTTTAAGCTCGCTTTTTTGATTTTTGCTTTTAAAAATAGCGCCAACTACCGAGAGCACAAATGCAATGGCTAAAAATATCCAGTAGGCATATTTTTGTGAGTAATCATCAAAGTCGCTTATCGCATCGATCACCACCTCGCCCTCAGCTGGTACCATAGCGCCTTGATCTACCATTTTTACTATCTCATCTAGTTTTAAATTCTCAACATTTGAGTCATAAGGACGAGTGAGGATTTCAACCACGCCAAGGTCGTTTATATCATAAATGCTGCTGTTAAAACGCCAGCCGTAGCCGACGTTATCAAAATAATATGTCTTATCGCCGTTTGCATAGACCGCGCCATAGCCATCGTTTCTTACAAAGCCGATCTTTCGCCACTGCTCTTTTGTATCAAGCCTTACGATAGACGTGTGGCGTGAGCTTAGGCTGTGGTTATTTTTTGTGTTGTGCCAAATTTCATAGGTTTTTAAAAAATATGTCTTGCCATCACTTATCACCACGTCGCCATATAGCGGCGTTATCTCGCCTTTAAATGGATCATCGCCGTCTCTTACAAACTCGCCCTCATCTATGCTGTTATACCACTGCCACTTTCGCTCCCAGTGATAGATCCCGCCTTTGCCGCGAAAAAGAGCGTGATAGGCATGCTCATCTTTTAGGTTAAAAAGTGGCTCGTATGGGGCAAATTTGGGGTCAAATTCATGATCATTTGCATAGACCATGCCAGAATTTGGTTCATAAAGATAGTGAATGCGCCATATCTCGCCGATATCACGCATTTGTGGGTTAAATTTGATCCCTAGCTTTGTGCTGTCATAATAGACATTTTCCCCATCAGTCGTAAAATGCACGCTCTTTCTGCCAGATACCTGCTCGATATAACGCATTTTGCTGGCATTTGCGCCCTCTAGCTCTTTGCCCTCATGATAGACCTTCACGCCGTCGCTTGCATAGCCAAAGCCCAAGATCGCTGCTAAATTTGCGTTATCAACCTGCCTAAATTTATAGATATGAGTTTGCGCTTTTGGGGTATTAAACATTTTGTGCGAGAAGATGTCCCAAAACTCTTTAAGTGCGGATATTTCGAGGTTTGTCTCGCTTACGCTATCGCAAAAATATGTTACATTGCCATCGCCAAAGTAGCCATTACCAAGCGCTCTAACGCTCTTAGGGCTAAGCCCACTCATCACGAGATTACCGCAATATACCGCCTTATCGCTAGCGCCAACGTTTCTGTTGTCGTATTTGCCAGTGTCAATGTATCTAAATTTGCTGGCCCTCACGCCTATTAGCTCAAATTTACCGCCGCTTGGCACCAAGGCATAGACCTTGTCATCTTTGACGTAAAAAAAGCTATTATTTAGCTCTTTACTATCGCCAATGTCGTCATCTAAAATAGAAACTAACCCAAAGATAAAAAAATAGACAGCAAAAAATATTACAACTATGGCAAGTAATGTGGTGATTAGCGGATGTTTTTTTAGCATTTTAGCTCCGTTTCAAATAAATTTAGCGACCTTATCAAGCCACAAACCTTTCATACATTTAAATTTCAAAGTTCTATCCAAATATAAAATATCTAAATATCATAAGCCTATAATATACTATCCTAACTGCTGTATTCAGTAGCCAAACAGCATATAATGCCAAAATAGCTCCAATAATACTAAAATTCTTTAAAACCACATAATAAATCACCATCGATAAAAAAAGAGAAAAATAAAAAAACATAATCATATAAAATAAATTTTTTAACCTTTCATATAAGTCCGAATTTTCTCTATTTGTCGCGATTAGCCTAATGCTCTCTATCTTATTTAAAAATCCAACCCTCTTATATTTTATCCGGACTAGATCGCCTACTTCATATTTTTCTATCTCTGGTGAAAACACCCCGCTAAATCTCTCTTTACCTATCAAAAGGCTCATGCTTGTGGCTAAATTTTGCCTAACAACTCTCGTATTTAGCGCGCTTATCCTACCGATCTTTTTCAAGCTACTCTAGCTCCTCGGCGATCTCAAGCACTTCAAAATACTCATTTTCTAGGCTTTCAAGCTCGGCTTTTGTGCTTTCTAGCTCTTCATAAAGCTTGGTTAGCCCCACTTCTTGATAAATTTTTGGATCGCTAAGCCCCTCGTTTAGCTCAGCCACTCTTGCTTCAAGGGCTGAAATTTTATCTGGATATGTGTTTAAAATTTGCGTCTGTTTATAGCTTAGTTTTGCGCCAGATTTACTCTTTTGCTTGGCTTCATTTTGGCTATTTGTTAGCTCTTTTTCAAATTTATCAAGCTCTTTCATCTCATCTTCAAGCTCCAAATAGACGCTATACTCTTCGTGCAAGACATTTATCTTTGTCCCCTCAAACGCCCAAAGCTTATTTGCCATCTTATCGACAAAATATCTATCGTGGCTAACTAGCAAGATAGCCCCCTCAAAGCTTTGCAAGTAGTCCTCTAAGATGTTGATAGTTGCGATGTCAAGGTCATTTGTCGGCTCGTCAAGCACCAGTACGTCGTAAGTTTTGGTAAAAAGCATCGCAAGTGCAACGCGGTTTTTCTCGCCACCACTTAAAACGCCTATCTTTTTATCTAAAAACTCCTTTGGAAAGAGGAAATTTTTAAGATAGCCATAAACATGCATATTTCGCCCACGAACCAGCACGTGATCGCCACCATTTGGGCAAAATGTCTCTATAAGGCTCTTATCATCATCAAGGACATTTCTAGCTTGATCAAAGTAGCCGATACTCACCTCGCCTCTTTTTATCTCGCCACTACTTTGCTTTTCAAGTCCTAGCAAAATTTTAAGCAAAGTGCTCTTTCCGCTGCCATTTCGCCCAACTATGGCTATCCTCTCGCCCTGCAAGATTCTTGCGTCAAATTTTTCAAAAAGTACCTTGCCGTCTATACTTTTGCTTAAATTTTTAAACTCAAAGAGCATTTTCTTGCGGTTTTGGCTCTGCGTTTGGTTGAAATTTTTACTCGCACGCTCAAGCTCTAGCCTCACGCGCCTTATCACACCTGGGTTTTTCTTAGCCTCCTCGCGCATGGCGAGCACCCGCTCTTTTCTGCCCTCGTTTCGCTTTAGCCTAGCTTTTACGCCGCGCCTTAGCCACTCCTCTTCGGCCTTTAGCTGTTTTAGCAGCGTCTCATGCGACTTTGCAAGGCTTGCTAAAATTTCCTCTTTTTTGGTTAGATAGTTTGCATATCCGCCCTCAAAATTTTTTAAGCTTGCATCCTCGACCTCAACGCACCTAGTTGCCAGAGCATCGATAAAATACCTATCGTGGCTTATAAAAACTATGCTTTGATTTGAGCTTTTAAGCATATCTTCAAGAAATTTGACCATATAGACGTCAAGGTGGTTTGTAGGCTCATCAAGCAAAAGCACATCTGGCTTTTTAAGGATGAGAGCGCCCAGTGCCACGCGCCTGATCTCGCCACCACTTAGTGAGCAAATGGGTCTGTTTTCATACTCTTTTAGCTTAAATTCTTGCAAAATTCGCTCGATCTTGTGCTCGATATTCCAGCCGTCTTTTGCCTCTATAAATTTTAAAAGCCTCTCTTGCTCTTTTAAAATTTCTTTGTTTTCAGGATCATTTGCTAGCAAGACGCCACTTTTTTCATACTCGCTTATCGCGTCAAATATCTCTTTTAGCTCGTTATTTAGCGCATCTCTTACGCTAAATGTGGCGTTAAAATTTGGATTTTGCGCTAGCATCTCGACGCTTATTAAGCTCTGCACTATGCGTCTTCCGCTATCTGCTGCCACCTCGCCAGAGATGATCTTCATAAGCGTGCTCTTGCCACTGCCGTTTTTGCCGATGATAGCTATCTTTTCATTTTCATTTACGCTAAGACTTACACTGTTTAAAATTTCATTTGCGCCAAATTTTTTACTTACGTCTATTAGGTCGATTAATGCCATTTTTCTCTCAAATTTTAAATTTTTTGGATTATATCAAAAGGGAGCTAAAACCTAATTTGGCTATAATCGCCCCTAAATTTAAAAAAGGAGAAATTTATGAACCTTTCTATGAAAAAACTGGTCGTCCCTATATTTTTAGATATGTTTTTGCACTTTATAACACTCATCATAAACACCTACATGGTGACAAAAGTGAGTGTGCATCTAGTTGGCGCCATGGGTGCGGGCAATCAAGTGATGGATCTTTTTATGACCATTTTTAACTTTTTAAGCATGGGCTGCTCAGTCGTCGTCGCACAAGCACTTGGAGCAAAGCAAAACGAGCTAGCCTCAAACGTCATACACGCAAGCATCACGTCAAATACGGTCTTTGGTATCTTCTCAGCCATCATCATCTACGTCTTTGGCTACAACATCTTAAATTTACTAAATGTGCCAAATGATCTCATAAACGATAGCTTTTCATACCTTCACATCCTTGGCTTTGCATTGCTCTTTGATGGCATCGGCATGGTGCTAGCTGCGGTGCTTCGCGTCTATAACCTAGCAACTGCTGTGATGCTAACTTCAGTTTTGATGAACATCATCACCATATTTGGCAACGCCATCGCTCTTTTTGGCTGGTTTGATCTGCCAAATTTAGGCCTGCAAGGTGTTGCTATCTCGACATTTGTGGGCAGGCTAATAGGCGTTTTTGTCCTACTTTATATGCTCATACGCGTGGCAAAAGTTAAAATTTATCTTAGCAAACTGCTTGTCGTGCCGTTTGGAATTTTAAAGAAAATACTCTCAGTTGGCTTGCCAAGTGCTGGCGAAAATTTACTCTGGATGGCGCAATACATGGTCGCATTTGGCTTTATCGCGAGCATGGGCGAGGCAACTCTTAGCGTGCAAACTATCTACTTTCAGATCACGCTTCTTATCTTGCTTTGTGGAGCGAGTATCAGCGTGGCAAACGAGGTCATCGTGGGGCATTTAGTGGGAGCTAGCGAGTTTAACGAGGCCTATACAAGGACTTTTAAAGCCTTGTGGCTTGGCATTTCTATCACGCTCGTCGTCGTTTTGATCGCCTACGCCTTAAAGTATAAGATCATGGACGCGCTAAATTTAGATGAGGGCTTGCGCAAGATAATGTTACCACTCTTTACGCTCTCGATCGTGCTAGAAGCTGGCAGAACCTTTAACATCGTCATCGTAAATGCCCTTCGTGCAAGTGGCGACGCGAAATTCCCGCTAGCAACTGGGCTTATCTTTATGTGGGGGCTTTCGCTGCCGCTTGGATATTTCTTAGGCATACACCTTGGCTGGGGCATCATTGGCGTTTGGATAGGATTTTGCGCTGATGAGTGGCTAAGAGGCCTTGCAAATACATGGCGCTGGAGAAGCAAAAAGTGGCAAGAAAAACGCCTAGTTTGAGGCAAAAGAGCTTAAATTTAGACTTTTATGGCTTAAGCGTTTTAATAAATTTTAAAACGAATGTAAAGGCTATGCGACTAAGAGTTGGCAAGGACGCTAAGATCACGCTTTCTATGCCATTTTACAGCACGCAAAAGATGGCTATTAGTTTTCTAGAGACGCACAGAATTTGGCTTGAAAACTCATATAAAAAAGCTCTTTTAAATTTGCCAAAAGATGATGAGATGAAATTTCTTGGGCAAATTTATAAGATCAAATTTGATGAGAGCGTAAAACTGCCATTTTTTGAAGATAAATTTATCATAACGCCAAATTTAAAGGCACTTGAGCGCTTTAAAAAAGTAAGAGCAAAAGAGCTATTTTTAGAGCTTGTAAGCTGCTATCAACCTCATATCAATAAGCCAGTTAGTCGCATCGTCATAAGAGATAGCAAAACTCGATGGGGCAGCTGCAACCACAAAAAAGGCTATATAAACTTAAGCCTAAGGCTTATAGAAAAACCGCTCTCAGCCGTGCGATACGTCGTGCTTCACGAGCTCGCCCACCTGCTCTATCCGCATCATCAAAGCAGCTTTTATAAATTTATAGAAGCCATCATGCCTGATTACAAAGAGCAAGAGCAAATTTTAAAATCGTAATTATTTTTCATCAAGTAAGTGTAAATTTAATATGTTAAAATTGCATATTACTTTACAAAAGGAGAATTTAATGAAAAAAATGATTTTTATCTCACTTCTTGCAGCTTGCGCTCTAGCAGGCGACTTTGAAGATGGCTTGAAAGCTTATGCTGACTCAAATTTCACTGAGGCTTTATCTAAATTTGAAGCAGGTTGCGCAGCAAATGACGCAAGATCATGCGTAACAGCAGGTGCGATCTACCAGATTGGCAAAACTGACGTGCCAGATAGCAACAAAGCGTTAGAGTTTTACAACAAAGCTTGTCAAGGTGGCGAAAAAGAGGGTTGCTCAGCAGCTGGTGGAATTTATCTAGATAATGATCCGCAAAAGGCAAGAGAGCTTTTTAACAAAGCTTGCGAGCAAAACGACGGCTACTCTTGCGGTATGATAGGCTCGATACTAATAGAAGCTAAGAAATTTAAAGAGGCTTACACCTTCTTAGAAAAAGGCTGCAAACTAAACGATAAGATGTCTTGCGAGTTTGCAGGCGATCTAAAACGCTCAAAACAGCTTTGAACTTTAGGCTTTTAAAGCCTAAATTCTCACTTTTTACAAAATCAATAGAAATTTATAAATAAATTTAAAAGTTTAGGCAAGAGGGCTCTTGCCTAGTGTTAAATCGCTCTTATTTGATCAAGCGGTTTATCTTTTATGCCCCACTGAGTCATAAAGACAAAGCCATAAAGAGCAGCTGCCACGATGTAGGCTGTGTATTCGTTTGGCATCAGACCAAATTTCACGCAGATATTTGGCACAAGAGCTAGTGGCACGACAGGGATAAGTAGCACTCTCTCCCAAATCCTAAGCTTTGTGACGTAGTAGCCTTGTAGCAAGCTAGAAAAGGCAAACATTCCCACGATCGCCATGCCAAAGACGAGCAAAATTTCAAGCGGATTGCTCATCCAAACTATCCCTTTTGAATCAAGCGGATCGCTCGTGTTTATGCTCTCAATTAGCATAAGTTTGTTGTTAAAGAAAAAGGCAAATGGCAAGATCGCCGTTCTTAGATCGTAAAAAAATCCTTGAACACCAACGGTTATTGGATTTGCTTTAGCGATGCCCGCTGCTGCGTAGGCTGCGATGCCAACTGGTGGTGTGTCATCGGCTAAAATTCCAAAGTAAAATACAAAAAGATGCACGGCGATGGCTGGGATTAAAAAGCCATTTTTATGCGCTAAAAACAAGATAACTGGCGCTACAAGGCTTGAGACGACGATGTAGTTTGCTGTCGTTGGAAGACCCATGCCAAGGATTAGCGACATAAGCGCTGTTAAAACTAGGATCATCATGATATTATCGCCTGCTAAAAGCTCGACTAGATCAGAGAGCACCTGACCAAGGCCAGTTAGCGAGATAGAACCCACGATGATGCCTGCAAGCGCGGTTGCGATAGCTATTGTAGTCATGCTCTTTGCAGCTGCGACCATCGCCCAAAATATATCCTCAAAGCCAAGAAGCACGTCGTTTAGCCCTACTTTTTCTCCTGAAGCTAGCTTTTTAGTTGGCTCTTGAAAGATCATTATCAAAAATAAAAATCCAATCGCATTAAACGCTGCAGCTATGGCTGACTCTTTTGCTATTAAAAGCGTATAAAGCAGGATCAAAATAGGCGTTATATAGTGAAGGCCACTTACAAAAATTTTAAATCTTGAGTGAAATTCGCTCTGATTTATGCCTTTTAGTCCAAGCTTGACGCTCTCTAAATGCACGATGAAAAATAGTGACAAATAACAAGCAAATGCTGGGATAACCGCTGCCATCATGACATTTGTATATGTCATACCTAAAAACTCAGCGATGATAAAAGCAGCCGCACCCATGATAGGTGGCATGAGCTGTCCATTTACGCCAGCTGCAACCTCGATAGCTCCAGCTTTTGTGCGTGAAAGGCCAGCTTTTTTCATAAGTGGTATGGTAAATGTACCAACGGTTACAACATTTGCTGTGGAGCTACCTGAGACCATGCCAGTTAGGCCACTTGCGATGACTGAAGCCTTAGCTGGGCCACCTCTATATTTGCCAAGAAGAGAAAAGGCTAAATTTATAAAGTATTGTCCAGCGCCTGCTCGCTCAAGCAATGAGCCAAAAAGAACAAAAAGGTAGATAAAGCTAACACTAACGCCAATAGGCACGCCAAAGACGCCCTCAGTCGTCAAAAACATGTGCCCTGCGATCTTTTCAAAGCTAGCGCCTTGATGAGCGATGATATCTGGCATATAAGGGCCAAAGTGATCATATATCAAAAATAATATACAAATGATAGGAAGCGCTGGTCCCATGACACGTCTGCCAGCCTCAAGTAAGACGATGATCGCCAAAAACGATATGACGATATCTTGAGTGATATAATCCCCTGTCCTATCAGCTAGCTCATAAAAATAAACCGCTGGATAAAGCACGGCAACAACGCCTACCACGCAAAAAACTAGGTCGTAAAGTGGCAAACTTGAGTGAGCCTTTTTATGAAAAGTGACTGGATAGAGCAAAAATACAAGCCCAACCGCAAAGGCTAGGTGAATAGAGCGCGAAATGTTAGTATTTAGTGGGAAATACGCTATATAAAGCTGAAAAACCGACCAAGAGAAACACGCAAATGCGATGAAATAGTTGTAAAAATTGCTATTTATCTCTCTTGTCTTTACTTCGACAAATTGTTCTTCGTTGTCATTAACTTCGTTCATCTCTCTCCTTTAAAATTTAAATATATAAATTTAAAAGAATTTGCATATTTAAATTTTATCCAGAGGCAAAAGCCCCTGGAAATTTGAGTTATTTTAAGATACCAGCCTCTTTAAACGCAGCCTCTGCAGCTGGGTGAAGTGGAGCTGAAAGACCTTGGACGAGATCTTCTTTATTTACTGATTTTAGCGCTGGGTGAAGAGTTTTATACTCATCAAAGTTGTCTAAAATAGCTTTTATCACAGCTTTTACAGCCTCATCTTTTGTATCTTTGCTAGTTACTAAAACAGCCTTTACGCCGATAGTATTTACATCGTGATCGACGCCATCATAAGAGCCTTTTGGGATCACACCTTTTGCAAAGTATGGTTTTTCTTTAAGAAGGTTATCGATCTCGCTGCCTTCGATATTTAGGATATCAATAGGCAAAGATGTCGCAGCATCAGTGATGTTTGCAGTTGGGTGACCAACGACAAAGCTATATCCGTCTATCTTTTTATCTTTTAGTGCATGTGGGCATTCGCCAACTGTTAAAACGCCGCGGTATCCTAGTTTTGAAACGTCAAAGCCCTTTGCTTTAAAGACTTCAAGCGTGCTCACTTCGTTGCCGCTACCTGGGTTGCCTACGTTGTATTTTTTACCTGCAAATGAAGAAAGATCGCTTGTTAGACCGCTATCTTTTGCTACAACAAATGCAAGAAGCTCTGGATAGATCGCAACTACTGAGCGTAAATTTTCATCTTTTGCTCCGTCAAATTTGCCAGTGCCGTTATATTTATCATATACGACGTCACTTTGAACAAAGCCAAATGTAAGCTCTTTTTTAAGGACGTTATTTACGTTATAAACAGAGCCGCCAGTTGATTGAACAGAGCATTTTACATCTGTATTTTTATTTGCCAAGCGGCAGATCGCTCCACCTATCGGATAGTATGTACCTGTCATGCCACCAGTGCCGATACTGATAAATTCTTTTGCTGAAAGTGTTGTTGCCAAAAGCAATCCAGCAAGTGCCAAAGAAGTAGTTTTCATCTAAAATCCTTTCAAAAAATTTAAGGCTATTTTATTCTATAAATTTAGCTTTGTATCTTTTTGATATGATATTTTTATGCCATTTTGGTAAAGTTGCAACTATTCTACACAATCAAGGCTTAAAAAAATATTTTCTTAAGAATAAATTTATATTTCTTTTACGAGCATTCTAAATTTTAAGAGCTAGAAATTCTAGCTCTAAATTTAGTCGATAAATCTTTTTGTGATATTTGCGTAGGCATCGATCCTGCGGTCTCTTAAAAATGGCCAAATTCTGCGAACTTCTTCGCTTCTTTTCATATCTATCTCAACGATCTTACAAAGCTCATCTGTGCTATTTGCGCGGAAAAGCTGCTCGCCTTGTGGCCCGAAAACAAAGCTATTTCCCCAAAATTTTATCCCATCCATCACGCCGCTATCATCTTTTTCAAAGCCCACGCGATTTACTGCGACCACTGGCAGACCGTTTGCCACGCTGTGACCTCTTTGCACTGCTACCCACGCTTCAAGCTGTCTTGACTTTTCATCATCACTATCGCACTCAAACCAGCCAATAGCCGTTGGGTAGATGAGAATTTTCGCCCCTTTTAGCGCCATTAGCCTTGCTGCCTCTGGATACCACTGATCCCAGCAAACCAAAACGCCAAGCTTACCAAGGCTAGTTTCAATAGGCTCAAAGCCAATATCGCCAGGCGTGAAGTAAAATTTCTCGTAAAATCCAGGGTCATCAGGGATGTGCATTTTTCTGTATTTGCCAGCCACACTGCCGTCACTCTCAAAGACAAAGGCGGTGTTGTGATAAAGTCCGTCAGCCCTCTTTTCAAAGAGCGAAGTGACTAAAACTACGCCATTTTCTTTTGCCACCCTGCCCCAAAAAGCGACGTCCTCTTGCCAGTCGTTTGCGTGATCAAAGAAATTTGTATCCTCGCTTTGGCAAAAGTACTGCGTCTGGTGCAGCTCTTGGCAGACAACTAGATCAGCGCCACCTTTTTTTGCCTCGGCGATTAGCTCAAGCGTCTTTGCGATAGTTGCCTCTTTTGTCCCTTTAAATTCTTGTTGAAGTAGTGCTACTTTCATCTCATCTCCCTTCTTTGTCGTTGTATGGGTCTAAATGCGTGGTTATCTGCCACGAAAATTCCTTAAATTTCTCTCTTATCTCAGCTTCAAGCGAGTCGGCCACCTCGTGCGCGTCGTAAAGCGAGATATCTTTGTCAAAAACTAAATGTAGCGTTAAAAATATGGTATTTGCGCTCTGCCTTGTGTTTAGGTAGTGAAAATCAGAAATTCTCTGCTTAGCCTTTATCATTTTGATGATCTCATCTGTGACCTCAGGGCTTGCCGCGTGATCTAGCAAGACACCAAAGGCGTCTTTGCCAAGACTTATGGCGCTTTGAGCGATGTAGCCACTTATTACAATACCAAAGATCGCATCTATCATCACAAATCTGCTAAATTTAATGATAAGTAGCGAGATGATAACTGCAAGGTTACTAAAAAGGTCGATCTTATAGTGCAGCGCGTCTGCTTTGATGATAAGGTTGCCACTTTTTTTAGAAATTTGGTTTAAAAATAGGACCAAACATAACGTCACAATGACTGAAAATACCATCACGCCAAGGCTTAAGCCAAGGTCTATCTCTAAATTTGGCTCGCTAAATTTCTTAACGCTCTCATAAAATATATATCCAGCAGCCAGCACGATGATGACGCACTCAAATAGCGCTGCCAACGCCTCTAGCTTTGTGTAGCCAAAGTTAAATCTCTCATCGGCTTGCTTTCTTGACTTTCTAAGCGCAAATAAATTTAAAAGCGAAACGATAAAATCAAGCATCGAGTCAATCGCCGAGCCAAGCACAGCGACTGAGCCGCTAAAAAGCCCTGCTGCAAATTTCACAAGTGCAAGCAAAAAAGCGCATGCTCCAGCTGCGATAACAGCCTTATTTTCGCTCTGCGTGCACTCCTGCTTATTTATGCTGTTAAACTCATAATCAAACGGACTTCCCAAACTTAAGCCCTTTTGTATCTATTTTGGCTTGAGCAGTGAAGCGAGCCATTTTGACGGACAAAAACTAGCGAATTTACGCCGATGATCTTTCTATCTGGCAGCGCACGGGCTAGTAAATTTAGCACCTTTTCATCGTTTTCGTCGTTATATGTTGGCACGATTAAGGCGCCATTTATAAAGATAAAGTTTGCATAGGTGCAACCAAGCCTTTTGTCATCATAAAATTTAGGCTTAGGAAGCGGCAGAGCAAGCAGCTTAAAGCCAGTTTTCTTAAGCTCATCCTCCATCCTTTTAAGCTCATCAAAGTGCTCATCGCTCACATCTTCGCAAGCTGCGTAAGCTATCGTATCAGGCGTGATAAAGCGCGCCAAAGTGTCGATGTGGCTGTCTGTATCATCGCCTCTTATAAAGCCATTTTCAAGCCAGATGATACGCTTTAAGCCAAATAAATTTTTTAGTTTTTCTTCGATCTGCTCTTTGCTAAGCGCTTTGTTTCTATTTTCATTTAGCAGGCATTTTGAGGTGGTTAAAAGCACGCCATCTCCATTAAATTCAACACTTCCGCCCTCTAGTATCATATCAACAGGCTCAAGTTTGGTTTTGTAAATTTTAGCTAGCTCTAAATTTATCGCATCATCTTTTGAACTCTTAAATTTACCGCCCCAAGCGTTAAATTTAAAGTCGTAACTTTTTACGCCGTCTTTGGTGCAAACGTCGATCATACCGTAGTCTCTGATCCAAGTATCATCAGTCTCAAGCTTTACAAACTCTACATTTTTAAATTTCTTAAATCTATCAAAATTTGCCTCATCAGGGCAGATAAGCACCACCTTTTCATAGGGCGTAACAGCAGCCACAAGCTCCTCATAACCCGCCAAAATCTCCTCTAAATAAGGCTCCCAGTCGCTCTTACTATGTGGCAGCGATAAAAACAAAAGCTCCTGCTCCTCCCACTCTGCATACGCTCTCACGCTCTCTCCTTGTAAATTTTATAAATTCCATATATCGTAATGATTATCCAAAAGACCTCTATCAAAAATGAACCGAGGTTAAAGTGCACAAAAAGCGAGATTATAAGCAGCACCGCACCTGCTAAATTTATGATCTGGTAGGCTAGATCGCGGCTATTTAGGCGGCCGATCTGAAGTAAAAAGTAGCCCATCACGATGCAAATCATCCCTAAAAAGCCGATGATCTGAAAAAGATCGATCAAATTTTATCCTTTTTGTAAGCTTAAATTTAAAGCGTGATCATATCTAATTAGTTTTAAATTTATGATTATGGGATAAAATAACTCCATTTTTCAGATTGGATTAAAGTTTATGGATTTTGAGTTTATTGAGAAATTTTACCCCCTTTTTGTAAAGGCTGGGATTCTCACCTGCCAGATCGCCTTTTTGGGGATCGTTTTTTCTATTTTGATAGGCATTTTTTGCATGGCTGTGAAATTTTACAAGCTAAAATTTCTCTCAAAGCTCGTTGATTGCTATGTTGAGCTTTCAAGAAATACGCCGCTTCTTATCCAGCTCTTCTTTTTATACTACGGCTTGCCAAAGCTTGGAGTGTCGATGAGTGGCTTTGCCTGTGCGGTCGCTGGACTTAGCTTTCTTGGTGGCAGCTATATGAGCGAGAGCTTTAGACTTGGCTTTGAGGCGGTGAGAAAGTCGCAGATAGAAGCAGGACTTAGTATCGCACTTAGTAAAAACCAGCTCCTAAGATATGTCATATTGCCACAAGCCTTTAGCGTGGCACTTCCGAGCATCAGCGCAAACGTCATATTTTTACTAAAAGAGACAAGCATCGTTAGCATCGTAGCCCTTGCTGATCTAGTCTACGTCGCAAAGGATCTCATCGGACTTTACTACAAAACAGATGAGGCGCTTTTTATGCTGGTTATTAGCTATCTTGTCATCATCTTGCCAGTCTCGCTGGCGCTTAGCTACGTCGAAAAAAGGGTGAGAAATGCAAGGAGTTAGTATATTATTTGACACGCAAAATTTACTAAGACTGCTTGAAGGTCTTGTAGTAAGCACTGAAATTTCGCTCATCTCTATCATCAT
This sequence comes from Campylobacter concisus, assembly GCF_003048985.1. Taxonomy (GTDB): domain Bacteria; phylum Campylobacterota; class Campylobacteria; order Campylobacterales; family Campylobacteraceae; genus Campylobacter_A; species Campylobacter_A concisus_AY. The sequence goes on along the minus strand of NZ_PIRS01000001.1, from coordinate 41,906 downwards.
CTCCGTCATCGGTGGCCTCATACTTGGCGTTTTGATGAGTATGAAAAACAAATTTATCTATTTTGTTTTAAAAATTTGCCTCGAGATCGTTCGTATCATGCCTCAGATCGTCTGGCTATTTTTATTTTACTTTGGTGTTAGCAAGGCTTTTGGACTGCATATCTCGGCATTTACCGCCTCGCTCATCGTCTTTAGCCTTTGGGGCGTTTTTGAGATGATGGATATCGTGCGCGGTGCTATCACCTCGATACCAAAGCACCAGTTTGAGTCAGCCGCCTCACTAGGACTTAGCAAATTTCAAATTTACTTTCACGTCATCATCCCGCTTGCCACAAGAAGGCTGGTGCCTGGAGCTGTAAATTTACTAAGCCGTATGATAAAAACGACCTCTATCGTCGTGCTAATCGGCGTCGTAGAGGTGGTCAAAGTCGGTCAGCAGATCATCGAGCGAAATGTATTTACAAATCCTATGGCGCCATTTTGGATATACACGCTCATATTCTTTTTATATTTTGCGATCTGCTATCCAGTCTCAAAACTATCGAAAAAACTAGAAGAAAAATGGAGCTAAAATGAGCGAAAATATCTTAGAACTTAAAAAAATCAATAAATTTTATGGAGAGCTTCACGCCTTAAAAGATATAAGCTTAGAGGTAAAAAGTGGCGAAGTAGTAGTGCTTCTTGGACCATCAGGCTGTGGCAAGAGCACAACTCTTAGATGCATAAACGGCCTTGAGAGCATAGCAAGCGGCGAGATCATCATAGACGGCGAAGTGATAGATGCTAAATTTAAAGAGTGGCAAAGGATCCGCCAAAAGGTCGGCATGGTCTTTCAAAGCTACGAGCTTTTTGATCACATGAACGTCATAGACAACGTCCTTCTTGGACCTTTGAAGGTGCAAAAAAAAGATAGAGCCGAAGCTGAAAAAACGGCTGATATGTGGCTAAGCAAGGTTGGGCTACTTGATAAGAAATTTGCCTATCCAAAGGAGCTAAGCGGCGGTCAAAAGCAGCGCATAGCAATAGTAAGAAGCCTTTGTTTAAACCCTGAGATCATGCTATTTGACGAGGTTACGGCAGCACTTGATCCAGAGATCGTTAGAGAGGTGCTCGATGTGATACTAAATTTAGCCAAAGATGGCATGACGATGTTAATAGTCACCCACGAGATGAGCTTTGCAAGAGCGGTTGCAAATAAGATCGTATTTATGGACGCTGGAGCGATCGTGGAGATCAGCGAGCCAGAGGAGTTTTTTACTAATCCAAAGAGCGATCGCGCGAAGAAATTTCTAAATTTATTCTCGTTTTAGAAAAAATAAGAGATAATTTGCCGTTTTTTCAAAATGCGTTTAGAGCGAGATTTGACCGCTCTTATTAACTAAATTTTTTAAAGGAGAAAGAGTGAGAAAATTTAAATTTTTCTTATTAGCATTAGTCGCTACCGTCTTTCTAACGGGTTGTGGTGATGACAAAGGTGCGGACAAAGCGGCCGCTTCAAATCAAACTGACGCTATCGCAAAGATCAAAGAGCGTGGATATATAAGGATAGGCGTTTTCAGCGACAAACCGCCATTTGGCTACGTCGATAAAGACGGCAAAAACCAAGGCTATGACATCTATTTTGCAAAACGCATCGCAAAAGACTTGCTTGGCGATGAGAGCAAGGTTAAATTTGAGCTAGTCGAGGCTGCTGGCAGGGTCGAAGTGCTCACAGCTGACAAGGTCGATATCACGCTTGCAAATTTCACAAAGACGCCTGAGCGCGCGCAAGTTGTTGATTTTGCGCTTCCATATATGAAGGTCTCTCTTGGCATCGTTAGCCCAGAAGGTGCTGTGATAAAGAGCGTTGATGAGCTAAAAGATAAAACTTTAATCGTCAATAAAGGCACAACAGCAGACGCATTTTTTACAAAAAATTATCCTGATATCAAGCTTTTAAAGTATGATCAAAACACCGAAACTTTCGCAGCTTTGGTTGATAAAAGAGGTGCTGCTCTAGCGCATGATAACGCTCTACTTTTTGCTTGGGCGAAAGAGACTCCTGGCTTTGTCGTTGGCGTTGAAGCGCTTGGCGACGTGGATGTGATAGCTCCAGCTGTTAAAAAAGGTAACAAAGTTTTGCTTGAGTGGCTAAATAACGAGATCATCGAGCTTGGAAAAGAAAATTTCTTCCACAAAGACTATGACGCGACACTAAAACCAATATATGGCAATAGTGTCAATCCTGAATCTCTAGTCGTCGAAGGCGGCAAACTCTAAATTCAAAGTGAGTGATCATAGTGAATGAATTTAATGAATATGTTCGCGATAGATTTTCTGAATTCGGCGATATTGTCATAAAATCCATGATGGGTGGATACCTTGTATATTTTAACGGTAAACTGATAGGTGACATTTGTAATAATGAACTGTTTTTAAAGAGAACGCCGACACCGGACAGACTTCTTGCGGACTCAGAACTACGTTATCCTTATAATGGCTCAAAGACGTTAATGCATGTATTCGAGAAATTTGAGGATGCGAATTTGATTGGAGAATTGTTGCGCGGCATGTATGCGGAACTGCCCGAAAAGAAACCAGCAAAAGCCAGATAAGTTGGATGTTTAAATAAAAATTTGAAAAGCATTTTGGAGTAAATTTAGCCCAAAATGCTCTTTGCAGGTTACATTAAGCTCTTTAGCAAATTTGTCACTTTTTGCTCGATCTCTTCTAGAAATTCTTTGCTTTTAGCTTCAAATCTAGTAACAATAACTGGCGTTGTATTTGACGCACGCACCAGTGCCCAGCCATTTTCAAACTGAATTCTAATGCCATCAATGTCGATGATATTTTTTATCTTTGGCAGGTCGCAACCCTCGTTTTTCACACACTCTTTTAGCTTAGCTACTATCTTAAATTTAGCCTCGTCAGTCGTCTTTATCTTGATCTCATCGGTGCTAAAGACAAGTGGCATCTTATCAAGCTCGCCGTCAAGGTCAAAGCCCTTATGAACCAGCTCAAGCACCCTCATCATCGCATAAAGCGCATCATCAAAGCCAAAATAGCGCTCTTTAAAGAAAATATGTCCGCTCACCTCTGCTGCAAGATCTACGTTTAGCTCTTTCATCATCTTTTTAATGTTGCTATGTCCCGTCTTACCCATGAAAACTTCGCCGATTTTTGCAATCTCATCATACATATTTTGTGAGCATTTTACCTCGCCAAGCACCTTTGGATGTTTCATATTTAGCGCATAAAGATATGCTAGCTCATCGCCTTTTATATCTCTTTTTGGCGTTATAACCGCGATCCTGTCGCCATCTCCGTCAAAGCCAAATCCAAGGTCAAATTCCTTCTTTTCGATGAGCGAAAATATCTCTTTTAAATTCTCTTTTTCGCTTGGGTCTGGGTGGTGATTTGGGAAATTTCCGTCTGGATCTTCATATAAAATTTTTGCATTTAGTCCAAGTGCTTTAACGATAGGCACCAAGCTCACGCCAACAGCGCCATTTGCGCAGTCGATAACAAAAGGCTTTTTGAAATTTTTAAGCTCGCTAAATTCTTTTACAAAAAACTCGACATATTTTTCTAAGATGTTAAATTTCTCACAGCTCTCATCATCTGCGATCTCTAAATTTGAGGCGATTATCTCGTTCACCTTATCTTTTAAAATTTGCAGATCTTTGCCAAAGAAGCTATCTTTTTTGATAGTGATCTTAAAGCCGTTATACTCTTTTGGATTGTGAGAGCCCGTAATCATGATGTTTGCGTCGAAATAGTCAGCATAAACGCTAAAGTAGCCAACAGGAGTTGGTAGCAAGCCGATGTTATAAATTTTAAAGCCACCAGCCTTGTTTAGGCCGCTTAGCAGATACCTAAAAAGCGTGCTAGCACTTAGCCTTGCGTCAAAACCAACGCTTAAAGTTTTCACGCCAAATTCGTTAAATTTCTTACCCAAAGCAAGTCCTATAGCCTTGACGCTGTCCTCTGTCAAGTCTTTTTCAAAAATGCCACGGATGTCGTATTCTCTAAAAATTTCATCATATTTCATTGTAAATTCTCCCTAAAAGAATGCAAAAATGATACAAGAATAAATTTAAAAAGGAGTAAATAATTTTATAAATTTAGTGAGGTTAAATTTAAATATAAATTCGAGCTAGAAAAGGCTCTAGCTCGAAAAGGGCTGCTACATCATGCCGCCCATGCCACCCATTCCGCCCATGTCAGGCATTGCAGGCATTGCTTTTTCTTCTTTTATCTCGCTGATAGTTGCTTCAGTGGTTAGTAGCAAGCTAGCCACGCTAACAGCGTTTTGAAGCGCAACTCTCTCAACTTTAACTGGGTCGATGATGCCGGCTTCAAACATATTTACATATTCGCCAGTTGCAGCGTTAAAGCCAAAATTTGCATCTTTGCTTGTCTCAACTGCGTTTGCTACTACGCCAGCGTCAAAGCCAGCGTTCTCAGCGATTTGGCGAAGTGGAGCACGAAGCGCTCTTCTAACGATCTCAGCACCGATTGCCTCGTCACCTTGTAAATTTAAATTTACACTCTTTGAAGCAAGGATAAGAGCTGAGCCACCACCTACTACGATGCCCTCTTCTACAGCTGCACGAGTAGCGCTTAGAGCGTCATCTACGCGGTCTTTTTTCTCTTTCATCTCAGTCTCAGTCGCAGCACCTACTTTGATAACTGCCACGCCGCCGCTTAGTTTTGCAAGGCGCTCTTGAAGTTTTTCTTTGTCATAGTCGCTTGTAGTCTCAGCGATTTGAGCTTTGATCTGAGTTATTCTAGCGTCGATCGCTGACTTCTCACCTGCACCATTTACGATAGTAGTGTTATCTTTGTCGATAACTACGCTTGAAGCTTGTCCAAGGTCGTTTATAGTGGCACTCTCAAGTGTTCTGCCTAGCTCTTCACTAATGACTTCGCCGCCTGTTAAGATAGCGATATCTTCAAGCATTGCTTTTCTTCTATCACCAAAGCCAGGAGCTTTTACAGCTGAGATGTTTAGCACGCCACGAAGTTTATTTACAACAAGCGTTGCAAGTGCCTCACCCTCGATATCTTCAGCGATGATTAGAAGTGGTTTTCCACTCTTTTGTACTTGCTCAAGCACTGGAAGCAGGTCTTTTAAATTTGTGATCTTCTTGTCAAATAGTAATATAAATGGATTACTTAGCTCAACTTGCATCTTTTCAGGGTTTGTGATGAAGTATGGGCTTAGATATCCGCGGTCAAACTGCATACCCTCAACAACGCTTAGCTCGTCTTGGATAGACTTTGCCTCTTCTACTGTTATGACGCCGTCTTTGCCGACTTTCTCCATCGCATCAGCGATAAGCTTACCGATACTCTCATCTGAGTTTGCAGAGATAGTAGCGATCTGAGCGATCTCTTTTGAGCCAGAAACTTTTTTAGAGATGTTTTTTAGTGCATCTATAAGAGCTGCTACTTCTTTATCCATACCACGTTTTACTTCGATAGGATTTGCGCCAGCAGTTACGTTTCTAAGACCCTCTTTAAATATCGCGTGAGCTAGCACAGTCGCTGTTGTAGTGCCGTCACCTGCTTGGTCGTTTGTTTTGCTTGCTACTTCTCTAACTAGGCTTGCACCCATATTTTCGATAGTATCTTTTAGCTCAACTTCTTTAGCCACGCTAACGCCGTCTTTTGTGATGTTTGGAGCACCAAAGCTCTTTTGGATAAGGACATTTCTGCCTCTTGGTCCCATTGTCACTTTTACAGCGTCATTTAGTTTTTTTACGCCCTCGTATAGGCGATTTCTTGCATCATCAGAGTAAAAAATTTCTTTTGCCATTATCTTTCCTTTTTAAATTATTTAATCACGCCTAAAATGTCGTCGATGTTTAAAACAAGATATGTTTTATCATCTAAATTTACCTCAGTGCCAGCGTATTTAGCAAATACTACTTTTTCGCCAACTTTTACGCCCTCAGCTTCAGCACCAACTGCTTTTACCTCGCCGCTTAAAGGTTTTTCTTTTGCGTTATCAGGTATAATTATGCCCGAAGCTGTCGTCTTTGTCTCTTCTACGCGTTCGACTAGGACACGCTTGCCTAATGGTTGAAAGTTCATTGTTCATCCTTTTAGTTTAATTGTCTTTTTTAGCACTCTTTATTTTTGAGTGATGAAATGCTAGCATTTTTTTCTGAAAAAGTCAATAATTTATAGTGAATTTTATTAAAAACTTTAGTCTAAGTGACTAAAGTTTTATGATATGTAAAACTAATATAAAGGAATTTTATGAAAAAAGTAGCTTACATAGTTGGCGCGCTTGTGCTCATAGTAGCTTGCATTTTTGGCTTTATCTTTAGCTCTTTTGGCAATAAATTTATAGCCAGTAAAATAGAAAAAGAGGCACTAGCTCGTGGTATTGATGTCAAATTTAAAGAGTTTAACCTTGGGCTTAGCACGCTAAATTTAGAAGCAACCGTGATGAACGCCATAAATTTAAAGGCAAATGGCGAGCTCTCCTTGCTTGCTCAAAGTATGAACTTAAACATAGACATAAACGCCGACAAGGCAAAGGCTAGCGAGCTTGGGCTAAAAAAGGATGTCGCGCTTAAAGCAAACGTGGCTGGCAAATTTAGTGACTTTAAGCTAACAGCAACTGGCACGGCACTTGGCTCAAATATAAATTTAAACGCAAATTTAAAAGACTACCTGCCAAAAGCTCTAAATCTTGACGCTAAAAATATCGAACTTTCTGAGATCTCAGCTCTTGCGCAAAAGCCAAATTTAGCTAGCGGCAAGCTTGATCTAACGAGCAATATGCAAGGCTTTGATGAGAAAAATGAGCCCATCATAAACGCTCAAATTTTAGCAAGCGACGCAACGATAAACAAAGAAATTCTAAAAAATGAGTTTGGGCTAAATTTAGCAAAAGATATAAGCTTTAAAGGCGGCGTAAATGCTAAATTTGCAAATGAAAAAGTGAGCGCAAAAACCCTTATCATCGCACCTGAAGCCACTTTAAAAGCAAACGAGACGACCTATGATCTAGCTAGCAAAAATTTAAAGAGCGACTTTTCGCTAAACGTGCCTGATCTTGCCCTTTTTGGCAAGCTCTTAGGCGAGCAACTAAGCGGCGCAGTGGAGGCAAACGGCGAAATTACAATGCAAGAAAATGCCCTTCAAAACCTAAAAGCTGAGATAAACGGCCTTGGCGGCAAGATAAATGCAAATTTTGATAGCAAAAACTTAGCCTTAAATGCAACTAACATCAAGCTAAAAGAGCTTCTAGCGCTTGCTATGCAGCCTAGCTACGCAGACGGGCAGATAAATTTAAACGCAAATTTTAGCGGCTTTGACGAGCTAAAAAAGCTTGCAGGCGAGGCTAAATTTGAGATAAAAAACGGCCTTATAAATAAAGGTCTTGCAAAACTTAAAAACGCGGCTAAATTTGAGCTAAAAGGCGGCGCCACAGCAAAAAATGAACTTGTAAATTTTGACGCAAACGTGCTTAGCGACCTTGGCGAGTTAAAGGATGTAAAGGGCGTTTATGACCTAAAAAACAACCAAATTTTTAGCAAATTTGCCCTGCTCATTAGCGACCCTGAGAAATTTAAAGCGGTTAGCGGCTTTGAGGTTGGCTCAAAGATGGCGCTTGCGGGCGATGTGAAGCTCAAGCAGAGCAAAATAGATGAGCTAAATTTAGGTGGCGATGCCTTTGCTGGCAAGCTAAATGCCACCATAAAAAATGAAAATCTTGATCTTAACCTAAAAGAGGCGCAGTTAGGAGAAATTTTAGCACTTAGCGGCAACGACATGCTGGCAAACGCTAAGACAAATATCCAGGCAAAGGGGCAAAATATCTTTAGCAAAAGTCCAAGCGTCACCGCAACGATCGCTTTAAACGAGGGCAAATTTAACGCAGCAGCGCTTAGCAAAATGCTTGATAAAAAATTCCCTGAAAATGAGAAATTTAGCTCAAATTTGAGCCTAGACTATAAAGGCGACATGGCAAAATTTAGTGGTGACTTTCTTAGCTCGCTAGCTGATATAAAGGGCATAGACGGCAGTTTTGACGTGGGCAAAAGCACGCTAAACTTAAAGCTTCAAGCGGTAGTTTCAGAGCTAAATAGGCTTGCATTTTTAGCTGGTCGCGAGCTTCACGGTAAATTTGCAGCCCTAGTAACGGCAGAGGGCAAAGTGGATGATCTAAGTGTGAAAGCTACTTCAGATGATCTATTTAAGGGCAAACTAGAGGCAAACTACAAAGGTGGCGCGCTTGATGCGGTGCTAAAAAACTTTGAGGTCAAAGGGCTAACGCAGACTTTGGGGTTAGATCATCTTTATGATGGCTACGGCGATGCTAAATTTGACTACGAGACGAAGCAAAAGCTCGGTAAATTTGACATCTTGCTAAAAGAGGGTCACCTAGCCAGCACAAATCTCACAAACAATATAAAAACCTTCACCGGCAAGGACATCACAAAAGAAATTTACAAAGACGGCAAAATTTATGGCGATATAAAGGGCGATAACGTCGTCTTTAACGTAAATTTAAGCTCACCAAAGAGCGACATAAAGGTTACAGGTGGCACTTATAACACCGCGACAAAAATGCTTAACGCGCCACTTGTTTGCAGGCTCGAAAAGACCGATCTAAACGTGCAAATCTCAGGCACGACAGACAAGCTAAAATATGATGTCAGGTCGCAATATCTCGAAAATAAGGTCAAAAAAGAGATAGGTAGATTTTTAGATAAAAAGCTGGGCAAAGATGATGAAGGCGCAAACGGCGAAAAGCAAAATTTAAAGGGGCTTTTAAAAGGGCTATTTTAGATGAAAAAGGCGGAAAATTTAAAGTATCTAATGGGGCTTGGGCACTTTTGTAGTGACATAAACCAAAGCGCGCTTGGTGCGATGCTACCCTTTTTCATCGCGAGCTACCACTACGACTACGCAACAGCCGCCTCGCTCGTGACCGCCACAAATTTAGCAAGCTCGCTCATCCAGCCGCTGATCGGTCGCCTAAGCGACAAAAAAGAGCTTCCCTATGTCATCCCGCTTGGGCTACTGCTAGCGGGCGGAGGCATGAGCCTCACTGGCTTTGTGACAAACTACTACATCATCTTGGTTTGCGTGATGATAAGCGGTATCGGCGCCGCGCTCTTTCACCCAAGTGCCGCAAGGATCGTAAACTACGCCTCAAACACCAAAAATAGAGCCAAAAGCATAAGCATATTTTCATTTGGTGGCAACGTGGGCTTTGCGGTTGGACCCATTTTAGTCGCCGTTTTTGTGGGAAATTTTGGCCTAAAAGGGACGTTAATTTTCATAATCCCTCAAATTTTTCTAACACTTTTATACCTTAAAAAGGGCAAATTTATAAAAGCGCTAGAAGGCAATCACAAAAAGCAAATTTCACAAAAAACAAGCGCTCTAAAAGATGATCTGGGCGCATTTTTAAGGCTTTGTGTCTGTATATTTTCACGCTCGATCGTCGCTTTTGGCTTTTCGGCATTTTTTAGCATCTACCTCATCAAAATTTTTGGCCTTAGCAAAGAGGCTGCAAATGTAAATTTAAGTATGTTTTTTGCTGCAGGTGCGATCTCTACGCTATTTGGCGGAGCGCTAGCCGATAGATACGGCCTAGTTAGGCTCATCAAAATAAGCCTAAGCATCGCCGCACCGCTAGTCGTGCTAATGCTCTTTATCGACAGCTACGCGCTATTTCTCGTGGCCTCTATGTGCGTGAGTGCCTGCATCAGCCTATCTTTTAGCCCCTCAATCGCCCTTGCACAGCTTTATCTGCCAAATCAAATCGGCCTAGCCTCAGGCGTAACGCTTGGGCTTAGCATAACAATCGGCGGTATATTTGCGACGGTCATCGGCAAGATCGCTGACATCTTTAGCCTAACGCACTCGTTTTACTTTATCGCCGCAGTTTCGCTCATCTGCGCGGTTTCTAGCTACTTTTTAAAGCCAGTTAGCAGAACTTAATTTTATACAAATAGCTCGCTAACAGCGTAGAGCACAGCCTTGCCGCCAAGCATCACCCTGCCGTCATCTCTCATCCTACAAGCGATCTTGCCACCTCTTTTTGATGCCTGAAATGCTGCGATCTCACTTTTGCCAAGCTCTTTTGCCCAAAATGGCACTAGATGGCAGTGTCCCGAGCCACAGACTGAATCCTCCACCACGCCCAACTTTGGCGCAAAGCTACGAGATACGCAGTCAAATTTTTTGCCCATAGCACTGATGTGGGTTATAAGCCCATCAAGGCCGCTTAAAAACTCCATGTCTGGTCTCGCATCCACCACCTCACTCTCATTTTGCATAATAAGAAGCAGGTCTCTGCCCAAAAATGCTCTCTTTGGCCTAGCTCCAACGGCACGCGCCATTTGCTCGCTCACAGCGACCTCTTTTAGGCTAAAGCTTGGAAAATCAAGCCAAAATGTCTCATCTTTATAAGCTACATTTAAAATTCCGCTTAACGTTTTGAATTTAAACTCATTTTGCTCTGGCGCAAAAAATCGCTTTAACGCAAATGCCGATGCGAGCGTGGCATGCCCACAAAGGTCTATCTCACTAAGCGGCGTAAACCAGCGAAGGCTGTAAATTTCGCCATTTGGCACTACAAATGCGGTCTCTGAGAGATTATTTTCAGCAGCTATCTTTTGCATAAGCTCCTTTGACAACGGCTCGCTTGTAATGCAAACAGCTGCTGGATTGCCCTTAAAAATTTCACTCGTAAATGCGTCGATATGATAGCAAGTCATCTTTTCTCCTTTTTGCAAAATTTTACTTTTTATGCTTTAAATTTTGTTGAGCAGACCAAATTTGATGTGATCTGAAATTTAGGCAAAACTTGTCAAAGAAAATAAGTTTTTTACTTCACTATAAAGAGGCGACAAGACTTAAATTTTAAAGAAACAAAAAAACAAAACATGGTACTTGGCAGCATATTTTGTGATAGATTTAAAAAATTTGCGCAAACTAAACACGTAGAAATTTAAATTTTAGTCACAGAGCATCAAGGCAAAGTATCTTGTGATGATTTTAAATGTTTTGCTTCGCAAGCTCGTAACTGCAAGTAGAAACGAAGAAATTTTCGACCAAAGATAGAACATATGAATTTAAGCCGCCAAGACAAGAAAATTTTTGTTTCAGACAAGGCGGATGAGCAAAAACAAGGGAGCGTATATATGATACGTGACCGAAGTTTGAAGCGATATCCAACGCAGTATAAAACAAAAATGGCTTGTCTTTTTTAAAGTTTTCTCATCTTTGCTATCTCATCTCTCAGCGCCGCCGCCTTCTCAAACTCCAGCTGCGCCGCCGCTTCAAGCATCTGTTTTCTTAGCTCTTTTACGATCGCGGCTCGCTCGCTAGCTGGCATTTTTTCCAGATTTGCGCCTTTTCTTAAGATCTCCGTGCCGTCCTCGACGTGCAGGCTCTCTTCGATATTTCTACTTGCAGAGTGCGGCGTTATGCCGTGAGCCTTGTTGTACTCATCTTGAAATTTACGCCTAGCAGTCGTCGTATCGATCGCTTCTTTCATCGAGTGTGTGATCTTTTTAGCAAACATTAGCACCTTGCCATTTACGTTTCTAGCTGCGCGCCCCATCGTCTGTATAAGGCTCGTTGTAGAGCGCAAAAAGCCCTCTTTGTCGGCATCCATGATCGCTATTAGGCTCACTTCAGGCAGGTCAAGCCCCTCACGAAGCAAATTTATGCCTATTAGCATGTCAAATTCGCCACTTCTAAGCCCTCTAATGATCTCATTTCGCTCGATCGCGTCGATGTCTGAGTGCATATACTTGACCTTGACGCCAAGCTCGATGTAGTAGCGGCTTAGCTCCTCAGCCATCTTTTTAGTTAGCACTGTAACTAGCACACGCTCACCTCTTGCAATGACCGCCTTCGCCTCGTCAAATAGCGCCTCTACTTGATTGTCACTATCTTTTATCTCGATGATCGGATCAAGTAGCCCCGTAGGTCGCAAAATTTGCTCATAGACGTGCCCCTGGCTGATACCAAGCTCGTATTCGTTTGGCGTTGCTGAGACAAAGAGAAATTTAGCCTTTTTGCTTATAAATTCGTCAAATTTAAGCGGCCTGTTATCAAGCGCTGACGGCAAGCGAAATCCATACTCCACAAGCACCTCTTTACGGCTCCTATCGCCTGCATACATACCCCTAAACTGCGGCAAACTCACGTGGCTCTCATCGACGATAACCAGATAGTCCTCACCACTTATCTCAAAGTAGTCAAACATCGAGTACGGCGTCTCTCCAGCCTTTTGACCAGTTAGGTGGCGCGCGTAGTTTTCGATGCCCTTGCACATGCCAGTGCTTGCCATCATCTCGAGGTCAAACTCCACCCTTTGCTTTAGCCTCTGCGCCTCAACTAGCTTGCCCTGCTCGTTAAATTCTTTCAAGCGCACATCAAGCTCCTCTTCGATCTCTTTCATAGCGATCTTTAGCCTATCAGCGCCCACGATAAACTGGCTGGTCGGGTAGAGGATAAATTTTTTCAGGTCGTGTCTTTTTTTGTTTTCCAGCACGTCCAGGCTATACATCGTCTCGATCTCGTCGCCGAAAAACTCGATCCTAAACGCCTCGTCGTTAAAATATGCGGGATATACGTCCACCACGTCGCCGTTTACGCGAAAGTCGCCACGATCGAAATAAACGTCGTTTCGCTTGTATCCCATATCCACTAGCTTTTGCAGTAGCGTGCGCTGGTTGATTTTATCGCCGACGTTTAGGTATGCGACCATGCCTTTATACTCGCTTGGATTACCAAGGCCGTAGTTTGCAGAGACTGAGGCGACACAGATGACGTCGTCAAAGCTTAGCAAGCTAGCCGTCGCAGAGAGGCGCAGGCGCTCAAGCTCCTCATTTACCGAGCTATCCTTTTCTATATATAGGTCGCTTCTTGGGATGTAGGCCTCTGGCTGGTAGTAGTCATAGTAGCTTATGAAGTACTCGACGTGGTTTTTTGGGAAAAAGCCCTTAAATTCGCTGTAAAGCTGAGCGGCAAGGGATTTGTTATGTGTCATGATGAGCGTTGGCATATTTAGCTCACGTATGACATTTGCCATGGTAAAAGTCTTGCCAGATCCTGTGACGCCTAGAAGTGTTTGGTATTTATTGCCTGATTTTATACTTTTTACTATCTCTTTTATCGCTCTTGCTTGGTCGCTGCTTGGGCTAAATTTAGATGAAATTTCAAATTTACTCATTGATCGCCTTTAAATTTGGGCGAATTTTATAGCAAAGATAGTGCTTTGTCAAATGAGAATTTTAAAAAGAATTTAGCCTCTGCGTGTTAGAATACGGCATTAATTATTATTTTAAAGGAACCTTTATGTTTGAAGATAATGCGATCTTAACCACACTAAGCGATAAAGTAAATGACCTCATCACAAAATACGATGAAGTTTGCAGAGTAAATGAAGAGCTACGTAACGAGATCGTAACATTAAAAGCACAAAATGAGGCAAAAACCAACCAGATCATGCGCCTAGAAGAGGACCTTGATAAGAAAAATAGCGAAGCTGATGATGTAATGAAAAAGATCGAAGCCGTCCTTGGTAGATAAGCTAGGCATTTTTGGCATAAAAGATGAAACAGATCACGCTCACCGTATCATCTCGCGACTACACGATAACGCTTGATGATGATTTTGCTGAAGTTTTTGAGCGTGACTGGCAGAAATTTATGGGGGGAAAGAAATTTATAGAGCCTCGCGAACTTATAAACGCCTTTGTCGAAAAGAGCTACGAGAGCTACACAAATTTACGCGTCGTAAAGGACGTTACAAAAGAGATAGAAGAGATACTAAAACCGGAAAATAAATGAAAAAAAGAGCTTTTACACTAATAGAAATTATATTTGTCATCGTCATACTTGGTGTCTTGAGCGCTATTGCTATACCAAAGCTTTTCTTTACTAGAAGCGACGCCATAGTTGCAAACGCAAAAACGCAAATAGCTGCCATAAAAAGCGGCATCTCACTAAAATACAACGATAGCGTCCTAAAAGGCACTCCAGCATATCCAGACGCGCTTGATGATGGGAATAAACTTTTCAACAAAGTAATAAGCGTAAATATCGCAGACAGCGGCACAAAAAACGGCTGGCACAAAACTGGAGCGACAACTTATACCTTCAAACTAGACGGACAAACAGCAAATTTCACTTATAACAAAACCACTGGCGAATTTGACTGCCAAAGCAGTGACGGACTTTGCAGCGCCCTTGAGTGATGAGATACTACGAGGTCGTATTTAGCGGGGTAAATTTAGCTGCGCTCACATATAAAAGCGAGCTAGATATTGCGCCATTTCGCGCCGTCACTGCAAAGCTTAGGGGTAAAAGTCTAACTGGCTTTATCCTGCGCGAAGTAAGCGAGCCAAGCTTTAAAACAAGCCTCGTTGATGAAATTTTACCCATTAAGCTAAACGATATCCAAGCAACTTTAGCTAAATTTATCGCCTACTACTACACCTGCGAGCTTGGCGTTGCTATAAATTTATTTGAGCCACAAAGCCTTACTGATGATGAAATTTATAGTGGCGAAAGCGACTTTAAATCGCCAAATTTAAGCCCAAAGCAGCTTGAAGCGCTAAATTTTATAAATGCGCGAAAAAGCTCGCTCATCTTTGGCGACACGGGAAGTGGCAAAAGTGAAATTTACATCGCTAAAATCAGAGAAATTTTAAACGCAGGCGGCCAGGCACTATTTTTAATGCCTGAAATTTCACTAACGCCGCAGATGCAAAAGCGTTTAGAGAGTTTCTTTGGCGAGGCTGTGGCAGTGTGGCACTCAAAGATCACGTCAAAGAAAAAAGAGCAAATTTTAAAAGACATCAAAAGTGGCAAAGCAAGGCTTATTGCAGGAGCTAGATCTGCCCTATTTTTGCCACTTGAGAGGCTAAAACTCATCATCATCGACGAAGAGCACGACGATAGCTACAAAAACACAGGCTCAAAGCCCCACTACAACGCAAGGGATCTAGCCCTCTTTTTAACTAGCAAATTTGACCTGCAAGTAGTTCTGGGTAGTGCCACGCCAAGCCTCACTAGCTTTTACAAGCAAGAGTGTTTTCGCCTAAAAGGGACATATTTTGCGTCGCAAAAGAGCTATATATTTGACGAGAGCGAGACTGGCATAAGTGAAATTTTAAAAGAGCAGATCGCAAAGACGCTTGAAAACAAAAAGCAAGCCGTCATCTGCCTACCAACAAGGGCAAATTTCAAATATCTTGTCTGCAAAAACTGCGGCGAGACGGTGAAGTGTCCATTTTGTAGCATCGGAATGAGCTACTATAAAAAGCAAAACGTGCTAAAGTGCCAATACTGCGAGCACAAAATGGCCGTGCCAAAGACCTGCCACCAGTGCGGCAGCGAGATGATAGAGGCTAAAAAGATCGGCACGAGTGAGCTTCTTGAGAGGCTGCAAGCTGAGTTTGCAAACGCTAGGATCGCTAAATTTGACAGAGACGAGATCACGACGCAAAACAAGCTTGTAAAGGCTTTGAAGGAATTTAACGATGGCAAGATAGATATCCTGCTTGGCACGCAGATGCTAAGTAAGGGGCATGACTACCACAACGTCGAGCTAGCCGTCATCATGGGCTTTGACGAGCTTTTAAATTTTCCTGATTATAGAGCTAGAGAGCGGACACTTGCCCTTGCCATGCAAGTAGCTGGCAGAGCCGGTAGAAACGGAGCTGGCAGGGTCATCATCCAAAGCAAACAAAGGGAGTTTTTTGAGAGTTATATCAGCGACTACGACGCATTTTTAAAGGAGGAGATCAGCTACCGAGAGGGGCTGTATCCGCCATTTACGAG
Source organism: Campylobacter concisus (assembly GCF_003048985.1). Classification (GTDB taxonomy): domain Bacteria; phylum Campylobacterota; class Campylobacteria; order Campylobacterales; family Campylobacteraceae; genus Campylobacter_A; species Campylobacter_A concisus_AY. The sequence continues at coordinate 26,094 of NZ_PIRS01000001.1, read as the reverse complement.
GCTACTTCGCGTGGTCGTTTCCCATAAAGATGAGAGCACGGTAAAGGGCGCAATGAACGAATTTGTGCAAAGGCTAGAGCCGCTAAAAAGCGATGAGCTAGAGATCGTTGGATACGGCAAGTGCCAGGCTGAGTATCTTGTAGGTAAATTTAGATATGAAATTTTGCTTCGCTCAAACTCGCACACCATGCTTTTAAAGGCGGCAAACCTCTGCAAAAGCGAACTTAGCGATATTGATATAGATCCGGTGAATTTTAGTTAGTGATTAGCCAATGTTTATTATAATCTCACCAAAAAATTAACGGATACATCAATGCTTTTTAACTCTTACGAATTTATATTTTTATTCTTGCCATTTACATTTTTTATATACTTTTACCTAAACAAAAAGCGCCTCACAGAAGTAGCAAAGGGCTTTTTGGTTCTATCGTCTTTATTTTTTTACAGCTGGTGGAATGTCATTTATCTGCCGCTAATCTTAGGCTCAATGGTGTTTAACTACTGCTTTGGGGCGGAGCTAAACAAAGAAAATAGTAAAATTTCTAAAAAATTTATTCTTATACTAGGCATTGTGGCAAATTTAATGCTACTTGGATATTTTAAATATTCAGACTTCTTTATAAGCAATGTAAATTTTATCTTTAATACCAACATACCTCATTTAAATTTACTATTGCCCCTTGCGATATCATTTTTTACTTTTCAGCAAATAGCCTATTTAGTCGATAGTGCTACGGGGGGGGGTACGAAGCAGTATGACTTTTTAAACTACTGCTTGTTTGTTACCTTTTTTCCGCAACTAATCGCTGGTCCGATCGTGCATCACAAAGAGATGATGCCGCAGTTTGCAAATGTTAGAAATAAAATAATCAATTACAAAAATATAGCACTTGGACTATTTATATTTTCGATAGGGCTTTTTAAAAAGGTAGTTATCGCTGATAGTTTTGCTGTTTGGGCAACAAATGGTTTTGACAAGGCAACTGTCTTAAATTTATTTGAAGCATGGGCGACTAGCCTAAGCTATACATTTCAGCTATATTTTGACTTTAGTGGATACTGTGATATGGCTATTGGTGCGGCACTTCTTTTTAATATCAAGCTTCCAATAAACTTTAACTCACCTTATAAAGCCTTAAACATTCAAGACTTTTGGCGCAGATGGCACATAACGTTGAGCCGCTTTTTAAGAGACTACATCTATATCCCGCTAGGTGGTAACCGCAAAGGCAGGCTTCGAACATACGTAAATTTAATGGCAACCTTTATAATAGGTGGTATATGGCACGGGGCTGGCTGGACATTTGTCTTTTGGGGATTTTTGCATGGCGTTGCCTTGGTTATTCACAGAATTTGGAACGAACTTGGCTTTAAGATGAATAAAATTTTGGCTTGGTTTATAACATTTAACTTCATAAATATTACTTGGGTATTTTTTAGAGCAAAAGATTGGGACGATGCTTTAAAAGTTTTAAAAGGGATGTTTGGGCTGAGTGGAATAGTTTTGCCAAATTTTTTATTAGCAAAGCTTGGATTTTTAAAATCTTTTAATGTAAGTTTTGGTGATTTTATAGCCAGCATTGAAGGGGATAGATATACTTTCCTATATATCGCATCTGGTTTTGTTTTAATCTTGCTTTTCAAAAACTCAGTCGAGAAAACAGCCATATTTAAACCAAGCTACTTAAATATCATATATCTTATATTGATTTTATTGTTATCCTTTTGTTCAATGATCGCTGTAAAAACAGAATTTCTATATTTTAATTTTTAGGATTTTAAATGCTAACAAACAAAAAATTTTCTATCATTATATTTTTTACATTTATTGTTACATTTTTTTTAGTATCAATACCTTCTTTTTTCGTTTATAAATTATTACTTAAAGCAAAAGAAGATTTATCACTACAAGAAGCTACAAAATTTCAATTAGAAAAGAATGCAATATATAACTACTTGAACTTAGATATGTTTCAATACAAATTAGAGTTAATCAAAAACATTAAGCCAAAAATTATAGCACTGGGTTCATCAAGAGTTATGCAATTTAGAGAAGAAAGCTTTAATACAAGTTTTATTACAACTGGCGGAGCAATGCATCATCTAAACGAAGGATATTTATTTTTACAAGAAATGAAAAAAATCTATAAACCAGAAATCATAATTTTAGGTTTAGATTTTTGGTGGTTTAATGAAAAACTTTATCAACCAAGAGTTTTTAATTACTTAAATAAAACAGAAATTGATATAAAAGCAAAAATCAACCAAACACTATCCATAATCCTAAAAAGAGAAATTGACCTTGATATTTTTAAATATATTTTAAAAGACAAAAATGACATAACAAACTACCAAAACATAGGACTAAGGTCCCTTAAATACTCAAATGGCTTTAGGAAAGATGGTTCTTACCAGTATACTAGTTTTATTTTAGGAGATGAAAAAAATTCAGATATAAAATTTTCAGATACCTTAAAAAGAGTAAAAAGTAGCGATTCTAGATTTGAATATGCTAACCACATCTCTAAAGAGAGGGTTGAAATTTTCAATGAGATTATAAAATTTGCAAAAGATAATGATATAAAATTAATATTATTTATACCGCCTTTGGCAAACGAAGTTGTTGAAAATATGAATAGTCTTGGCGATAAATACAACTATGTTTCTGAATTTAGAAAACTCGTAAAAGAGACGGATATAGAAAATTATGACTTTCACGACATGAGAGATTATTATAAGGATAGTTGCGAATTTGTTGATGGATTTCATGGTGGTGATGTGGCCTATCAAAGGATATTAAAAAAGATGTATGATCAAAACTCAAGCCTATCAAAATACTTAAATATAGAATTAATCAACAAATTAATTAGTGAAAATGCAGGAAAAACTCTAACTATTTTTGACAAGACAAAATACAAAATATATAAAGAGAGAGATTTTTTAGAGCTGGGATGTGTAAAATAAATTTTACACACTAGATAAATTGCTTACAAACACTATGAATTAAAAATGCTTACAACTATTTTTAACAAATTTATTTAAAAGCCAAGATTTTATATAATCCCCAATAAAATTTAAAGGCAAAATTTTGCAACGATACCCGACAAAACAGATAAAAATTCGCGATGTTTTAATAGGCGGTGACGCACCGATCTCCGTGCAGTCGATGACATTTTCAAAGACAAAGGACGTAAAAGGCACGCTTGAGCAGATACAAAGGCTATATTTTGCAGGCTGTGACATCGTGCGCTGCGCAGTTTTTGACAAAGAGGACGCCAGCGCGCTAAAGCAAATAGTCGCAAGCTCACCCATCCCAGTCGTTGCAGACATACATTTTAACCACACCTACGCGCTCATCGTTAGCGAATTTGTCGATGCTATCCGCATAAACCCCGGCAACATAGGCTCAGCTAAGAACATAAAAGCAGTCGTTGATGCCTGCAAACAGCGAAATCTGCCTATCCGCATAGGCGTAAATTCTGGCTCGCTTGAAAAGCAGTTTGAGGACCGCTACGGCCGCACGGTGAAGGCGATGGTGGAGAGTGCCTTATACAACATCAAGCTTCTTGAGGATTTTGACTTTACAGACATTAAAATTTCACTTAAATCAAGCGACGTCGAGCGCACTATGCAAGCTTATAGAGCGCTTCGCCCAAAGACAAACTACCCATTTCATCTAGGCGTAACAGAGGCAGGTACCACTTTTCACGCGACCATCAAGTCCGCGATCGCACTTGGTGGGTTACTACTTGAGGGTATCGGCGATACGATGAGAGTTAGCATCACGGGCGAGCTTGAAGAGGAGATCAAAGTCGCAAAGGCGATCTTAAAAGATAGCGGCCGCCAAAAAGAGGGGCTAAACATCATCTCATGCCCAACTTGTGGGCGTTTGCAAGCTGACCTCATGGCAGCAGTAAAGCTCGTAGAAGAAAAGACAAAAGGGATAAAAGAGCCACTAAACGTCTCAGTGATGGGCTGCGTGGTAAATGCTATCGGCGAGGCAAAAGGTGCGGACGTCGCCATAGCATTTGGTAAAGGTAATGGCATGATCATGCGACACGGCGAAGTGGTTGCTAGACTGCCTGAGAGCGAGCTTGTGGATAGATTTTTACAAGAGATCGACGACGAGATAAAGAGCAGAGGATAAAGCAGTGGCAAAAGAGAGACTTAACGAGATAGAATTTAGCAACCTTTACGACCTTGATATGGAGCGAGCCATACTAAGCTCGATCATCGCAAACAACGACGCTTTGGGCGAAATTTTTGACACGATCAAGGCTGGGGACTTTTACCTAAAGGCTCACGCTCAAATTTACAAAGCGATGGTTGATTGTCTAAACGGCGACGTGCCTATCGCATCGACATTTATCAAAAACAAGCTTGGTGAAAACTACGATGACAACGTCATGGCGAGCATTTTGGCCACAAACTCGATCATCGACATCCAAAGATACGCAAACGAGCTAAAAGAAAAATCGATAAAACGCAGTCTAGTCAAGATCGCCCACGACATCCCAAGCAAGGTAAATGAAGACAAAGCTAGCCGCGATATGGTCGATGAGCTAAGTCAGGAGTTTTACTCTCTTGTCGATGGCAGCGGTACTGGCAGCATCAGAGATAGCGAAGATATCATAAAAAGCTTGATCGTGCACATGCAAAAGCAAGCAGCCCTAAACGAGCGCGATATCATCGGACTAAACACCGGCTTTAAAAAGCTAAATGAGATGATAAAAGGCTTTAAAAATGGCGACCTCATCATCATCGCAGCACGCCCTGGCATGGGTAAAACGACGCTTTGTCTAAATTTCATGGGGCACGTTTTAAAAAGTGGCGCTGGTGTCGTCTTTTTCTCACTTGAGATGCCAGCAGAGCAGATCATGATGAGGATGCTAGCTGATAAGACCTCGATCCCACTTCAAGAGATAATGACAGCGAGCCTGGACGACGAGAAGCTCGCTCACTTTAGCCATGCATGCAGCGAATTTTCGCACGCAAAACTCTTCGTGCACGATAGCGGCTACGTAAATATCCACCAAGTAAGGACGCAGCTTCGCAAGCTAAAGTCAGCTCATCCTGAAATTTCACTCTGCGTCATCGACTACATCGGCCTTATGATGAGCACAAATAACTTCGCCGACCGCCACATACAAATAGCTGAAATTTCTCGTGGCTTAAAGCTTCTAGCGCGCGAGCTGGATATGCCTATCATCGCACTTTCACAGCTAAACCGCGGCCTTGAAGCACGCGCGAACAAGCGCCCTATGCTAAGTGACCTAAGAGAGTCAGGCGCGATCGAGCAAGACGCCGACATCATCCTTTTTGTATATAGACACGAGGTCTATCTGGAGCAAGAGGAGAACGAGAAAAAGAGCAAGGCAGCAGCCGAGGGCAAACCTTATCAAAGCGAGCACGTTTTTAACAAGCTTCAAGAAAACGCCGAGATCATCGTTGGCAAAAACAGAAACGGCGAAGTGGGATCCATCGACGTGCTCTTTCAAAAGCAATACTCGCGCTTTTGCGATATCGCCACCACACCAGTGCAATCAACTGAATTTAAAGAGTAAATTTGCCAAAAAGCAGGTGTATTTTTTATTTTCTCCTGCTTTGCCTATTTATTTTTTGTATAAATTTAGCGCTTAAATTTCATGAATACAGCGCATTTATGGAGCTTGGCGAGCAAGATATCACAGGCAAAGTAAGCGTAAATTTCACCAAAGAAAAAAATGGCAAAAAGCGCCAGATCATTAGGATCGACACCTCAAATTTTAGCTTTTACACAACCGCTTCTAAAAAAGATGAGATCGCTCTTTATGACGTAGTGGCACTTAGCGTTCAGCCAATAGACGTGAGCTTTACAGACTATCTTGGCGGCACATTTTATATGCCTAGCTACGATAGAGCCGTCATAAAAAGAGATGATAGCCTAAGGCAAAGAGCCATAAATTTCATCTCCGCCCAGCACAAAGACGCTAAAATTTCGCAGCTCTTCTCAGCGCTCTTTCTTGGCACAAACGTCTTTGGCGAGCTAAGAGATGACGTCTCAAACTGGGGCGTGGCGCACCTCATCGCCATTAGCGGCTATCACCTTGGCGTCATAAGCGCGGTTTGCTTTTTTCTTTTAAAACTCGTTTTTAAGCCCATCTACGCAAGATATATGCCTTACCGCTCATACATTTTTGACTTTACGATCGCCGTATTTTTGGTGCTTTGCTTTTACTTTTATATGATTGGCTTTATAGCAAGCTTTTTGCGGGCATTTTTGATGAGCGTGGCTGGCTTTTACATGATCTGCAAAAAGATAAAGATCTTAAATTTCTACACGCTCTTTGGCGTTATTTTATTTAGCATCGCCCTATTTCCGCAGCTTCTTTTTAGTGTTGGCTTTTATTTTTCATGCCTTGGCGTCTTTTATATCTTCGTCTATCTTTTCTATTTTGCACCTAAATTTAGCCTATTAGCCAACTCGCTACTTTTAAATTTATATGTCTTTTTTGCGATGGAGGTTGCGGTGCTTTACTTTTTCCCACTTATTAGCCTCTTGCAGCTTAGCGTGCTAGCTATCAACTACCTATTTGGCATATTTTATCCGCTAAGCTTTTTGCTTCATCTCTTTGGATATGGCAGCATTTTTGATGAAATTTTAAGCAAGATGCTAGCTTTTAGGCTAAGTTCAGACAATCTTCACATAAGCACATTTACCTTTTTACTTTATAACGCCATCACGCTTTTATGCGTTAAATTTAAGCCAGCAGCACTTTTGCCACCACTCTTTGGCTTGGCATCGTTTTTGATTTTCTTGCTAAATTTTTCGTAGTCAAAGTTTTATTTAAATTTGCCGATATGCTTTTAAATTTAAAGGCGAGGCGATGCAGATAAACTCAAATTTTATAAATTTAAATAAAAACGGCTCTACAGCTACTGGCGATGAAAATTTAAAAAGCAAAAATTTGCCAAAACTAGATAAGAGTGAAATTTTACACGACGCTTCAAATTTAGTTAGCGAGACAAATAACGAGAGCGAGAGTAGCGCCGATGTCATAAAAAAGCAGTTAGAAAAACTGCAAAAACAGCTAAAAGAGATTGAAGCTGCGATAAAGCAAGCAAGTGCTAGCAAAAATCCATACGCAAAAGAGTTGGTCGCCTCGCTTCATACCAAAAAAGCGGCTATCTTTGCTCAGATAATGCAACTAAACGCCCAGCTTGTAAAGATGCAAGGCGCTTAAATAGCTCAAATTTGATGCTTTAAAAACTCTCACTTAACTTAAAAAGCTCAAATTTAACCCTAAATTTAACCTCATGCGGCCTTTACGCCGTAAAATTTCATCACTCTATTGTGAATTAGTAGCGAGATATACATTATCACAGCGCCCAAAATGAGCCTTGTTAGGTTGGTATCCTTTTGCCAAAAGACTAAATTTACGATGATAGCAGCTGGTATGAGGGCGTTGTTCATGATGGCAAGTACGCCGCTATCGACCTCGCAAGCCCCTTTGTTCCACATAAAATAGCCAACCCCACTAGCGACCGCTCCAAGCCACAAAAGCACCAAAGTTTGGGTTAGATCTACGTGAAATTTAGCTGGATTGCCAAGTGTTACGAGCGCGATCACTGCCACAAAAAACGCTCCAAAGTGAAAGTAGCCAAAGACCTTTTTTTGATCCACGTCATATCTCTCCAAAAGCGCCTTATACGCACTCTGCCCTGCTCCAAAGCAGATGTTTGCCCCTTGCACTAGCAAAAAGCCCTTTATCGCCCCTTCGTTTATCGCGCCATACTTGATGATAAGCGCGCCAAAGACCGCCACGCCAACGCTAAAGAGATAAAGCGGTCTAAATTTAAAGCTAAACGCATCGTATATGAGCGTCACATAAAACGGCGTAAAGATGGTAAAAAGCGCGACTTCAGGCACGCTTAGATACAAAAACGAGTTGTAGTAGCAAAGATACATGAGCCCTATTTGCACCGCTCCTATGCCCATTATGCCAAGGGCGAGCTTTGGATTAACGCCTCGAAATTTCGTAAATGGCAAAAAAACTAGGCTTGCAAGCGTCACACGCACAAAAACAGCTAGGTAGCTATCTACTTTGCCCGCTAAAAATTCCCCTATCAAACTAAAGCTAAACGCCCACAAAATGGTCACGAAGATCAGTTTATTCATTCTATCACCACCTCATTTATATTTCTTGCGCATTCAAAAAAGTATTCAAGCTTGTTTAGCTCGAGCAAATCGCCATTTAGGATGAAATTTGCCCTGTCGCTAAAATTTTTCTCACTCACAAACAAAAACTGCTCAAATTTTACCTTACCGCTAAGATAGCCATTTAGCAGGTCATTAAAGTCGCTATCAAGGCTATCTTGCTTTAGCGAGTCTAAATTCAGCCTAGCGCCTAGGCCCTCTATCACGCCTCTTAGATCCTTTAGCCTAGCTATTATCCTGTTTTCTTCGTCGCTTAGATCAAGCGCAGCTTTTTGCTCCTCTATGCGCTTAGTTTGGCTTTGCTTGCTAAGGCTTAGGCTATCTGGCAGCTTCCACTCAAACTCCACTCTAGGCTTGTTCGCATCAGCGTATGCCTCAGCCATCTGCGAAGTCGTCCTCTCGCCTTTTTTAAAGCTGTTATTATTCACACTTTGCGTATCTTTTAAGTAAATTTTTGGAGCAAATTTGCTCTTTTGCTTCTCATTTTCTTGCTCTTTTATATATTTTTCTTGCTCCATAGCCCCAAGTTTGGCGCTTATATCATCCTTATTAAAATCAGGCATCACTATCTTTGAGCCAGCATTAAAGCCGATCTCGCCGTTTGAGAGCAAATTTATCCTTGAGTTTAGCTCGGCTAGCTTAAGCCCAAGCTCGTCTAGCTCGGCTCTTTTTTTATTAAGAGTGAAATTTATCGCATCAAATTCGCTCTTATCTATCTCGCCATACTCAAACCAAAACTCATTTTCAGCCGCAGCCTTGGCAAAGCTATCTACAAATTTTGTCTCTAAATTTATAAGAGAATTTAGTGCAACAGCGTTAAAATAGACCTTTGCGACCTGAAAAGCAGTGAGATTCATAAGCTCTTCATCTTTGTAAATTTTCTCCACGCCCTTGTGGTCTAAAATTTTATCCGAAGCCTCACTCGCACCGCCGTCAAAGATGAGATACTCAACCTTTGCCGTGATCGATCCAGTCTTTGTCATATACCCGCCCTTTAGCTCGTCAGGCACAAAGGTATATCTGCCATCAAGGGATAAATTTAGCTTGTTGCTCTTATTTTTATTTATATATTCGTTTTTATTAAATTCTTTCAAACTCTCAAGCTTCGCACTTTGCGCCAGAGCGATGATCTCTAGTAAATTTCCAGCCCAAAGAGGCAAAGCAAAGAGCAAAGCCGCCAAAATCTTCTTCAAATTCTCTCCCTTTCATAAAATTTTCTTATAAATTTATCAAGATTATAGACCCAAGCAAAAAGCACTGGCACGACAAGTAGGCTTAGCAAGGTCGAGCTAATGAGACCAAAGATGATACTTATAGCCATAGGCGAGTTGGCTTCAAAGCCAGCACCCCTACCAAGCGCAAGAGGCAGCATGGCAAATATCATAGCAAAAGTGGTCATCAAAACAGCTCTTAAGCGCTTTTTTGCAGCCATTTTCACAGCTTCGTTTGCCTCCATGCCACTATTTGCAAAGTGGTTTGCAAAATCAACGACTAAGATGGCGTTTTTGCCGACCATGCCAAAGAGCAAGATGACGCCAACCATGACAAATAGGCTAAATGGATTGCCGCTTATAAAAAGGCCAATCACGACGCCACAAAAGGCAAGTGGCATGGCGAGCATGATGAGAAATGGCAGCAAAAAGCTCTCATAAAGTGCAGCTAGCACCATATAAATAAGCACAGCGCTCGCACTCACCGTAAAGATAAACGAAGCGTTCGTATCATCCATGAGCTCGACAAATCCCAAAAATTTATACTTGAAATTTGCTGGCAAAATTTCATCAAGCTTCTTTGAAATTTCATTTGCCACGCTATTTAGCGGAGCGTTGTTTTTGGTATTTGCTAGAAATTTGATCTCATCGGCTCTATTAAACCTTGAAATACTAGCTGGCTTTTGCTCAAAACTAATCGTCGCCACATCGCCAAGTGTGACGAAAAAGCCCTCATTGCTTCTTATCTTGGTCTTTAAGATATCATTTGTATCACTTCTAAATTTATCATCAAGGCGCATGTAAAGCTCATACTCTTTGCCATTTTCGTTTTCAAAAACAGAGACCTCGTTCTGGCTAAATGCGCTATAAACGGCGCTTGCAACGCTGGCTTTATCTAAATTTAGCCTTTTTGCCTTATCTTCATCGATAGAAATTTGCACGCGCTTTAGCAGATCTTCTTCGGGCGAATTTACGTCCGTTGCGTCATTTATCTCTTTTAGCATCTTGCTGATCTTTGGCACAAATTTCTCTAACTCTTTGCCATTTTCAGATGTGATAGTAAGCTTAACTGGCTGCACGTCGCCACCTTCAACCACCGGAAGATCAGCCACAATGACGCTCATATCATCACTTTTTAGCTTGTCACGAAACCTCTGCATGATAGCATTTTGCCGCTCGTGATTAGCTCTATCTTTTAGCTCCTTTAGCCTAACGTAAGCTTTTACAAGATAAGGCTGCTTGGCGTCTGTGTAGCCAAGGATGAAGTAAGCGTAAGCTACCTGAGGATCGGCATTTATGAGTGAAATTTTATCTTTTAGCCTCTCTTTGCTAGCTTGCAGGCTAAGTGATGGATCAAGCTTAAAGTAGATGTTAAACTCCGAGTTATCCTCGCTTGGCATGAAGTCGCCTCCTACAAATTTAGCCAGCCCAAACGAGCAAACAACGACCACGAGCGTTATGGCTAAAAATATGAGTTTAAATTTAAGCGCTAAAGTTAGAAGCTTCTCATAGCCATTTTCAAGCGCTTCAAAAAAGGGCTCACTCTTTAGAAAAAAGCCGCTTTCTTTGGCATTTACAAACCTAGCACTAAGCGTTGGCACGAGAAAGATACTCACGAAAAACGAGATGACGATGCCAGCTGCCACGCTCATCGCAAATGAGTTAAAGTACTTGCCAACGATGCCGCTCATAAAGGCTATTGGCACGAAGACGCAAAGTAGCACGAGCGAGATCGCAAAGACGCTAAATGCTATCTCTTTTATGCCTGCAAAGCTTGCTTTTAGGGCATTTGGCTCATCTTTTAGCTTGCTAGCGATATTTTCAGTGACAACTATCGCATCATCGATGAAAATTCCGATGCCAAGTGTGAGCGCTATGAGGCTTAAGCGGTTTATGTCGTAGCCTAGGGCATTTATGATGAAAAATGTCGCTACGATACTAGTTGGTATCGCTACGACTGAGATGATAGTGATCGAGAAATTTCTTAAAAATAGATAGACGATCACGATGGTTAGCAAGACGCCAAGGATCATATCAAAGGCGGTTTGATCGATGTGCTTTTGTATCACTTCGCTCTTATCATAAGCTATTTTTACGTCGTATTCACTGCCAAGTAGGCTTTTAAACTGCTCTAGCTTTGATTTAGCTAGGGCGATCACGGTTAGAGCATTTGCGTCTGGAGCTAGCTCAAGACCAAGCAAGACGCCACTTTTTTTATCCATTATCGCTGCTTCGTTTGCGTCTTTGTAGGCAAGATCAACACTTGCGATATCTTTTAAAAAGACCCCTTGTTTGATCGTTAAATTTCTTATCTCATCTATGCTTTTGGCACTAAAATTTGACTTGATCGCCATTTGGATCTGCTCATTTTCTATCTTGCCCAGTGGTGCTTTTAGATTTTCAACCTTTATCAAATTTGCCACTTCGTTTGCGCTAAGAGCGGTCTTATCAAGCTTAAATCTATCAAGTAAAATTTTCACCGCTGGCTCTAAAAAGCCATTTGTCTTGACCTTTGAAACGCCGCTAATGCGCTCTAAAAATGGCTTTGCCACGTCATCGATCTCTTGCATGAGCTTAGTTTCGTTGCCATCAAGTCTTGTGATAAAGAGGCTAAAGACGGCTGAAGAAAGCCCATTTAGCTTTTCTATCTCGTAGTTTGCGTTTAACCTTGCCTTTTGCATCTTGTCGCGGACGTCGTTTGTGGCGCTCTCTAGGTCTTTGTTTAGCTCAAATTCGATGCTTACCACGCTTAGGTTGTCAAAGCTGGTTGAGTAAAGCTTTTTTATCCCCTCGATGCTTGAGACCTCGTCCTCGATCTTTTGCGTGATCTTTGTCTTGATGTAGTTCATATCGCCATTTGCGTAGGTCGTGATCTTAACGATTGGGATATTTACTTGCGGGTATAAATTTACGTTCATCGTCTTTAGCGAGTAGATGCCAAAGATAACGAGGCTTAAAAATATCATAAGCGTAGTTATGGGGCGGTTGATGGCTGTTTTTATCATTTATTTTCGCCGATTATCACTTTTCCTTGACCAAACATGCCTGGCTTTAGCCCGCTGTCATAAGCCTCGGCGTAAAATTTTCTAGTCTCTCTTTTTATCTCTGGGTAAATTAGCGCGATTTTAACCTCTTTTTCCTCGTTTGTTGCGTCAAGCTTAAATTTAAACGTATCGCCAACTTTTACTAAATTTGCATATTTTTCATCGATCGCTATTAAAATTTTAGCCTCCTCGGAGTTTAAGACAAAGGCTGGCTGAAGCGGCGAAGCACTCTCGCCAAGCTCGACATTTTTACTAGCTATGACGCCATCAAAAGGAGCTTTTAAAACGGCCTTTTTAAGATGATCATCTGCATTTAAAATGGCGATCTCAGCTGCTTGAACTCTTAGAGCTGCCTCGTCAAATTTATACTTTACTTCATCAAATTCTTGCTTTGAAGTGACGTCCTTTACTTGGCTAAATTTATTAAAGGTGCTTTTAGCAAATTCTTTGGCATTTTTGGCAAGCGCTAGGTCGTTTTTTGCCTTTTTTAGAGCGATCTCAAGGCTCGTTTGATCAAGGCTAGCTAAGGCGTCGCCCTTTTTAACGTGGCTTGAGACATCTACAAAAATTTTATCCACCTTACCACTGCTCTCAAATGCAAGCTTTGAGCTTTGCTTGGCATAGACTTCAAAATCAGCAAAAATCTCCTCCCCTGCAAATGAAAAAATGCAAAATATCATTAAAATTATCAGCTTTTTCAATCCCTAATCCTCTCTAAAATGCTCTCCCCGCTCTCAAAAAAATACTCCGCCTTTTTTATCTCCAGCTCATCTTTCGCCCCCTCAAAAAGGCTAATGGCATCAAATTTTTGTGATAGTGCCTCAAGCAAGTCGCTATATCCCAAAAGCCCTGAGCTATACTTCTCAAAGCTTGCTCTAAGTGCTAGATCGCTTGCTTTTACATACTCATTTAGCGAGGTGATCTTTGAGCTAAGAGTTGCGATCTCGTTTTGTAAATTTTTAAGTTTAGTCTCGTTTTCACGCTTTTTATACTCTAAATTTAGCCTCGCTTCATCAAGCGCGATCTTGCTAGCTTGGCTCATCTTGTTAGTGGCAAAAAAGTCAAAAATTTTCCACCTAAAGCTAACGCCAAATTTATTGCCGTGCGTGTCCTCTTTTAGATATTTGTCAAGATATGGACGATAAGCGCTATACTTGCCAAGGTCGATGTCGTAGTTATTTTTGTAAAATCCATAGGTGTCATAAAACGAAATTTGAGGCAAAAAGCCAGCTCTTGTCTCGCTAAGCTTTGCCTCGCTTAAAGATATATCTTGACTTAGCTTGTCAAGCTCGGCATTTTTTGAAGCTAAATTTGAGCCAATCTCAGCCATTTTTGCCCCGCTAAGTGGCGAAATTTGCTCGCCTGTTAGCAAATTTATCTCATTTAAAATTTGCTCCATTTTATTTTTATATTCAAGCTCCGCGCTGTTTGCTAGGTGGTATTTTGCCCGCACATTTTCTAGCTCATCTTTTGGGGCAAGCCCTGCAATGTTCGCCTTTTCAAGCTTGTCTAAAACGCCTTTTAAGAAATTTGCCTGAGCGTTTTTGGCGGCTATTATATTTTCAAGTGCGCAGGCGTTAAAGTATAAATTTACAGCCTTAAATGCAAGATAGTTTTTGGCTTCATCGTTTGCGATGGCAGCTTTGTTTTTTAAAAGCTGGCTCATCTTTAGCCTAGCCTCTCTCGCCCCGCCATCATATAGTAAAAAATCAATCCTTGCTAGCACGCCAGCTGACTCTTTGGCGACTATGCTTGGGAAGGTGCTTGCATTTTTACCGTATGAGCCCTCTAGGCTAAGGCTTGGCAAGTAGGCGCTTGATGTCGCCTCGTCACTTAAATTTGCTCTTTTTAGCTCAAGCTCTTTGATCTTTGAAATTTCGTTTTGAGTGGCCTTGTTTGCTATCTCGCTTAAATTTGATCCAAATAGCGCCAAAGGCAAAAGTGCTAATAAAATTTTTTTCATCAGTGAAAACTCTTTACGAGGTTTCCTATTAGTAAATTCCAGCCATCAACTAGCACAAAGATGAGTAGTTTAAACGGCAGCGAGATCATGACAGGAGGCAGCATCATCATACCCATCGCCATCAAAACGGAGCTTACAACCATGTCGATAACTAAAAATGGCAGGTAGAGCAAAAATGCTATCTCAAAAGATGTCTTTAGCTCGCTTATCATAAAGGCTGACATCGCGATGCTTAGCGGGATATCCTCGATATTTGCTGGATTTTGCAAATTTCTTATCCTAAAAAATAGCGCAAGATCCTTCTCTCTAGTGTTTTTGACCATAAATTCTTTAAAGGGCTTTAAGCTCTTATCAAGCATCTCCTCGTAGCCTATCTGCTCAGCTATATAAGGCTTTATGCCTTCATCGTAGCTTCTTTGTCCAACTGGCTCCATGATGAAAAATGTAAGCACCATCGCAAGCGAGATGAGCACCGTTGAAGGTGGCACTTGCTGTGTACCCATAGCTTGACGCAAAAATGAAAATACAATAACAAGGCGCAAAAAGCTCGTCATCATAAAGATGAGCGAAGGAGCTAGTGCTAGTGCGGTGAGGATTAGTAAAACATTTAGTGAATTTACAAGCTGCTCGGCATTTTGCGGTGAATTTAGGCTTAAATTTATAGTTGGTAGCGCAGGATCAGCGCCAAAAACCACACAAAACAAAACCGCTAAACTAAGCAGTGCTTTCACGACTAATTCCTTGTATCAAGGATACTTTTCTTAGTAGCCTCTTTATTTTTTGGCTCAAGCGAGACGAAGTGAATTTCCACTCTATTGTTTTTGGCTCTGCCCTCCTCTGTGCTGTTGCTAGCGATCGGATCGAAAGAGGCTCTGCCAGAAGTGATAAGCCTCTCTTGTGGTACGCCGTCACTAACTAGCTCTTCAAGCACGCTTAGCGCCCTTGCGGTAGAGAGCTGCCAGTTGTTTTTGTATATAGAGTCTTTGCTTGGATTTGTATTATCAGTGTATCCGATGATATCTGTTTTTACCTCATTTGGCATTTTGGCTATGATCATGCCTATTCGCTTTAAAAAGAGTTTCGCATCCTCGCCAGAAATTTCAGCGCTATCTTTGTCAAAGAGCATCGCAGCTGGAAGCCTAACGATAAAGCCATCCTCGCTCTCCTCCATCGTGATCTCAGGTGCCCCGCTAGCCGTTAGTAGCTCATTTATCTTTTTAACAGTTGCACTCATCTCGTTTTGAGCACCTTTTTGAGCATTTGGTTTTGGTATGCGCTTATTTTCAGGTTCTGTCTCTTTTTCTACCTGACTATCTGGTCTTGCGCCACCATCTAACACACTTAGCGCACCAGCTAGTGAGCCAACAGCAGCCTCCATCTTTTTAGCATCCATTGTCGCCATAGAAAGGAGCAAAACAAAGAAGCAAAGTAGGAGCGACATAAGGTCGCCAAACGATGCCAGCCACTCAGGCATGCACTTTGGGCACTCTTCTGGTTTTATTAACTTACCCATTATTCAAACTGACTTTTTCTATCTTTTGGAGGTAAAAATGCTAAAAGCTTAGCCTCGAGCGTTCTTGGGTTGTCTCCTGCTTGTATCGCCATGATACCCTCTAAAATAACTTGTTTCTCAAGTGCCTCATCAGCATCGCGGATCGAGAGGATATTTGCAACAGGCGCGCCGATGATGTTGCCTATCATTGAGCCATAAAGCGTCGTAAGCAAAGCAACCGCCATAGATGGACCGATCGCACTAGGATCTGACATATTTAGAAGCATCGCAACAAGACCAATGAGCGTACCGATCATACCCATCGCACCTGCAAAACCGCCAACTTGCTCGAAAATTTTGATGTTATTTGCATGCCTTGTGCTAGTTTGATCGATGTCGATCTCTAAAAGCGCTCTTATCGCGTCTGGCTCATTGCCATCGACCGCCATCGAAAGACCTTTTTTTAAAAACTGATTTGATTCGTTATTTACTTCGCTCTCAAGTGCTAAGATGCCATCTCGCCTAGCTTTGGTTGAGTAATCAACTACTTTTTTTATAGTCTCAGGTAAATTTACAACAACTGATGGCTTAACAGCAACACCATAAAATTTACCAACACCTTTAAGCGTCTCCATCTTGAAGCCAACCATCATAACGCCGATAGTACCACCAAAAACGATCATCACAGAAGGGATATCGATGTATGGTCCTATACCAACGCCTATCGCCATTGATCCAAACAAAAGCACCAGGGTCAAAACCCAGCCGACGACGGTTCCTAAATCCATTTAAACTCGCTTTATTTATAAATTCTTAAGAATTGCTATTTTATTAGCTTTTTGTTGAAACAATCGTTAAATTAAAAAAAATGTTTGCCATTTTTTGCTACAATCTGCGAAATTTTTAACGTTAAAAGGCTTAAAAATGAACAATAATACTTCAATCATAATCCTAGCTGCTGGTCTTGGTACCAGGATGAAATCAAAATGCCCAAAAGTCCTATTTGAGCTATGTGGCGAGCCAATGATCATTCACATCTTAAAGCAAGCTTATGCGATCACAAATGACGTTAGCGTCGTGCTTCGCTACGAAAAAGAGTTAATTAGCAAAAAGATAAAAGAATTTTTCCCTCAAACTAAAATTTTCGAGCAAGATCTAACAAATTTCCCAGGCACTGCTGGTGCGATAAAGGGCGTAAGCTTAAGCGGCGAAAAGGTGCTTGTCACTTGCGGCGACATGCCACTTGTTAGATCAACTGACCTTATGCGCCTAGCAAACGCTGAAGCAGACGTGGTTATGAGCTCATTTGAAGCAGCAAATCCTTTTGGATACGGCAGAGTTATCATAAAAAACGGCAAAGTTGAGGCCATCGTCGAGCAAAAAGATGCGAGCGAAGCGCAACTTGCGATAAAAAGCGTAAATGCTGGCTGCTACTGCTTTAAACGCGAGGCACTAGAGCAAATTTTACCGCTCATAAGCAACCAAAACGCACAAAAAGAGTACTACCTAACTGACGCCATAAAAATAGCAAACGAAAAGGGCTTAAAGTGCGTTGCAGTAAATGTTAATGAGCAAAATTTCATGGGTATAAATGATAAATTTCAGCTAAGCATCGCTGAAAAGATCATGCAAGATGAGATCAAGCAAAATTTGATGAAAGCTGGCGTTTTGATGCGCATGCCTGAGAGTATTTTCATAGACAGCAGGGCTAAATTTGAAGGCGAGTGCGTGCTCGAAGAAAACGTCAGTATCCTTGGCGAGTGCGTTATTACAGAGAGTATCATCAAAAGCTCATCAGTGATAGAAAGCAGCGTCATCAAAAACTCAGACATCGGCCCACTAGCTCACATAAGGCCAAATTCTGAAATTTCTGACACGCACATAGGAAATTTCGTCGAGGTTAAAAAAGGCGTTCTTAGCGGCGTAAAAGCTGGACACTTAAGCTATCTTGGCGACTGCGAGATAGAAAGTGGCACAAATATCGGTTGTGGCACGATCACATGCAACTACGACGGCAAGGCAAAATACAAAACCAAGATCGGCAAAAACGTCTTTGTAGGCTCAGATACGCAGCTAGTCGCCCCTGTAAATATCGCTGATAATGTCATCATCGCAGCTGGTAGCACCATCACAAAAGACGTTGAGAGTGGCGCTCTAGCTATCAGCAGAGGTCGCCAAGAGAACAAAAGCGGCTTTTTTGAGAAATTCTTTGGCAAAGACGATGTTAAAAAATAAGAAAATTTTACTTGCCGTTTGTGGCAGTATCGCCTTTTACAAGGCATTCGAAATTTTATCGTTGCTTAAAAAGCAAGGCGCAGATGTTTATGTGGCTTTAAGTGACGGAGCGCTTGAATTTTGCAGTGTAAGCGGCTTTGAGGCACTAAGCGAGCATAAAATTTTAAGCTCACAAACGCAAAACTGGCAAGACGGCGTAAATCACATAGCCTACTCTAAAATGGATCTAGTCCTCATCGCACCCGCCTCGGTAAATACGATAAATAAGCTAACAGCTGGCATCTGTGATAATGTCTTCATGCAAACACTAATCGCAGCCTCACACGTGCCTTTGGTCGTAGCCCCAGCTGCAAATAACAATATGATCGAGCATTACGCGACACAAAATTCACTTGAAATTTTAAAGAAAAACGGCGCTTTAGTGGTTGAACCAGTGCTTAAAACTCTAGCTTGTGGCGACGTTGGCAAGGGTGCCTTAGCAAGCCCTGAAGTGATAGTAGAAGCTGCCATTAAAAGGCTTAGCAGGCCACTTTTTGCTGGCAAAAAAGTGGTGATCACAGGCGGCGCGACAACCGAAAAGATAGATGATGTAAGAGCCATTACAAATTTCTCAAGTGGCAAGATGGCAAGAGCCTTGGCTAGAGCCTTTTACTATGCGGGTGCGGAGGTAAAACTGCTTGCTAGCTTTGAAACCGCAAACGAGCCGTTTGATAGCCTTAAATTTAGCTCAAGTAGCGAGCTTTTAGAGTTTTGCAAGAGCGAGTGTGAGGGGGCAAATTTACTTGTAATGTGCGCTGCGGTGAGCGATTTTGCACCGACAAAAATTGATGGCAAGATAAAAAAAGAGAACGTTGGAGAAACTTTAAATTTAAGCCTAAAGAGAAATGTCGATATTTTGCAAAGCTTAAAAGAGTTTAAATGTAAAAAGATCGGCTTTAAGCTTGAAATTTCAAGCGAGAGTGCTCTAAAAAGCGCTAGATCGATATTAGAGAAAAAAGGGCTTGATGCAGTTTGTCTAAATATTTTGGGCGAGAAAAATGGCTTTGCAAGCGAGCAAAACGAGGTAAATTTCATCACAAGGGGTGGCGAAACACTGCTACCGCTTGCCTCAAAAGATGAGATCGCAGGGCGTATCGTGGAGCTAGCGGCAAATTTATGATAGAGCAGATCTCACGCGTCCAAAAGATAGCAAAAAACAGTCAAGCTCCGCTAGTAGCGATAAATTCGTCCCTGCCGCTTAGCATTTTGGTGAGCCAAAAGGTCGGCTTTAACAGATACATCTTAAATTTCGCAAATAGAAATTTAAACACAAAAAGCGTAAAAGAGCTAAACGTGGGCTCCAGATACTGGGGCGAGGTGCATAGCCAGGGCGAAAACATCGTCATAAAAAATTTATACGAAAAGCCAAAAATTTTAGATGAGGACGTTTTGGCTGATGGGCTAAATTTGATAGAAAATTTGGTAAAAAACGAGAATTTATCGTGGCTTTATAGCTATTTATTTAAAAACTTAAGCGAAGTTAAAACAAAAGATGAGATGAGAGTGCTAGCAAAAATGCTCTTTGCCCTGCAAGAAAACGTCGTGCATATACCCTTTGCATATAGCGGTACAAACGGCATTTTTCAGCTTAAAAAAGAGGCAAATGAGATGAGAGTTTTTCTTGTTTTTTCAAATTTTGCGCCGCTTATTTTTAAATTTAAAGATGAAAATTTATATGAGATTGCAACTCCATTTAGCAACGTCGCAAGCTTGCTAAAAAGCGAATTCAGCGCCGCAGTTATGGTGCAAAACGTAAGCGCTCTTTGGAGTAAAAAAGAGCAGATAATTGACTTTAAAGGCTAGACATTGAACAAACTTAACCACCTCGCTATCATCATGGACGGCAACGGACGCTGGGCGAAAAAGCGTGGATTTTTGCGGACAAATGGGCATGAGGCTGGGGCAAATGTGGTGAGCGATATGTGCGAATTCTGCATCGATAATGGGGTGAAAATTTTAAGCCTTTACGCATTTAGCACCGAAAACTGGAAAAGGCCGCAAAAAGAGGTTGATTTTTTGATGAATTTGCTTAAGAAATTTCTTCTTTTAAAGCGTGATGATTTTATAAAAAATGGGATCAAATTTAACACGATCGGTGACATCTCACCATTTAGTGACGAGCTAAAAAATGAGATAGAGATCACCAAAGATGCAACAAGGGAAAATGCAAATTTGCTTTTAAATTTAGCGATAAACTATGGCTCAAAAGATGAGATCATAAGAGCTGTGCGAAAACTAAATTTAAAAGGCTGCGAGATAGATGAAGCGAGCCTAAATGCGGCACTTGACGAGAGTGAGCCGGTGGATCTTCTCATTAGAACTGGCGGCGAGAGCAGGCTTTCAAATTTCATGCTCTGGCAGGCAAGCTACGCGGAGCTATTTTTCACACCGACACTATGGCCTGACTTTGGCAAGGATGAGCTTGCAAGCATCGTTGCTAAATTTAAAGATATAGAGCGAAGATTTGGCGGAGTTTAATGAGATAATGGATATTTTGGTCATCTTTTTTGCTGTTTTTGCTTTTGTTCTAGGCATCTGCGTGGGGTCATTTTCAAATGTGCTGATATATCGCTTGCCACGAAATGAAAGCATAAATTTCCCAGCCTCTCACTGCCCAAAATGCTCTCACAAGCTAAATTTTTATCACAATATCCCGCTTTTTTCATGGCTATTTTTAGGCGGCAAATGTGCCTTTTGCAAGCAAAAGATAAGCCTTGTCTATCCGCTGGTTGAGCTAGCCTCTGGATTGCTTTTTCTGATCTGCTTTTTTAAAGAGTGTGGCGAAATTTTAAGCGTAGAAACCTTGCTTTATGCGCTATTTTTAGGGCTTTGCTTTATCATGCTACTAGCCCTTAGCATCATAGACATAAGGTATAAAGCCGTGCCAGATCCGCTTCTTTTTGCAGCACTTTTTTTTGCATTTGCCTATGCCTTGTTGCTTTTTATCTTTAAAGGGAATTTTGCTCAAATTTTAAATTTAATCCTCTTTGGATTTATCTTTTGGGTGCTGAGATTTGTCGTGAGCTATGCGATGAAGCGCGAAGCCATGGGTAGCGCTGACATATTTATCGCAGCGATTATCGGAGCCATTTTACCAGCTAAATTTGCCCTTGTGGCGATCTATCTGGCGGCACTTCTTACGCTCCCAGTCTATGCGCTCGTTCGTAAAAAGGGTTACGAGTTAGCCTTTGTGCCGTTTTTAAGCCTGGGACTGCTTGTCACCTACGCTTTTGACGCGCAAATTTTAGAAATTTTAAGGTTCATTTATGAGTAGAGTAAATAAATATCTTTTGTTTAACTTTTTAGGCACGTTTGCATCGCTATTTAGTACGCTTTTTTTGATCATGTCGATCGTCTTTTTCATCCAGATTGCACGTATCACCTCATATATCGAGATCAGCTTTGGCGAGCTCTTTAAACTCTACTCATTTATGCTCCCACGCGTGCTGCTTTTTGTCGTGCCTATCGCATTTTTCGTCTCACTTGCGATGACGCTTTTTCGACTATCAAAAGAGAATGAAAGCATCGTTATCTTCACGCTTGGTGGCTCGCCAAATAAGATCGCAAGATTTTTCTTAGCTTTTTCAGCCCTTTTAAGCGCTGCCTTGCTGGTAGTTGCCATCGTCATGATACCAATAGCCGCTCAGCTAAATGCAAATTTCATCGACTACAAAAAGACGGTTGCCAAGCTAAATTTAAAGCCAACCCAGTTTGGACAAAAATTCTCCGACTGGATGGTCTATGTGGGCAACGAAAGCGAAGACAAAAATGGCACAACCTACAAAGATATCGTGATGTTTAACCCCTTTGTCAAAGACTCACAGCGCCTAATAACCGCCAAAAACGCAAAGATTATAAACGTGGGTCAAAGCGTAGAACTCTCTTTAAACGAGGGCAAAATGTATGATATCAGAGATGAAATTTATCACCAAAGCAATTTCAAATCAATGAAGATAAGAACCGCCCAAAGCGAGGAGATAAGCGACGTTGGCAGCATCAAAGAGTACTGGATGGAGGCAGCCAGCAGTGATAAGCGCAGAAAAGACCTTAGCACCTACGTCCTAGTGGCCCTCTTCCCGCTTGCTAGTACGCTCTTTGCGATCAGCCTTGGCATCGTCACATATAGATATGAAAAAGGCATGGTCTATGTGGGTACTTTTGGCGTTTTGTTTGGCTATTTTACGCTTATCATGCTCTTTTCATCAAAGCCAGCGCTTGCAATACCGCTCATATTTTTCGTATTTTTACTAGCTGGCGTCTTGCTTTATAAAGCCAAGATCACACGAAGATACTGATGAAAATTCAGCTAATCTACAGCTACGATGGCTCGAAATTTCAAGGCTCACAGACTCAGCCGCATGAAAACGGTGTAGAGGATGAGCTTGCGCGCGCCCTAGCCCACGTTGGCATTTTTGAAAGAGTGGTCTCTAGCTCGCGCACCGATAAAAGCGTGCATGCAAATAACCAAAGCTCAAGCGTTGTTTGTGGCGATCACTTTAAAGATTTAAAGCGCTTGCAAGATCTTATAAACCGCCACGCACACCCAAGCATTCACATAAAACGCATAAATTTGGTGTATGATAGCTTTCAAGCAAGATTTGACGCGGTCGCAAGGTCTTATAGATATGTGATAGATCACGGTAAATTTGATGTTTTTAGCTCAAACTACAAGGTGTTTTTGCCTAGATTTGATATTAAAAAAGCAAATGATATTTTGCATAATTTTATCGGCGAGCATGATTTTAGCGCATATATGAAAACTGGAAGCGACACAAAAAGCCCAGTGCGAGAAATTTACAAAGCATTTTGCTACGCATACAAAGAGCAAACTATCATCGTTTTTAAAGCAAATGGCTTTTTGCGTGGTCAGGTGCGGCTCATGGTTGCAAATTTACTAAAAGCGCTAAAGCAAAAAGACGGCAGCGAGCTCATCAAAGCTTCGCTAAATGGACGTCCTGCTCTAACTCGCATACCAGCGCCTGCTGAAGGGCTATATCTAAATAGAGTTTTTTACAAATTTAGCTAATCTCAAAAGTGATCTGAAAATAAAATTTAGAGAGAAAAGGATGGTGCGCCCGAGAGAATTCGAATCTCTGACCTTTTGAACCGCAATCAAATGCTCTATCCAGCTGAGCTACGAGCGCACATGAAAAATTAAGTTGTGATATTAACCAAACTTTCCTTAAAAAGAGATTGTATTCATTTTAATTTTATAACCTTTTTAGTAAAATCCTTTGAGTAAAAGGAGCAAAAATGAACGATTTTTTCGATAGTCTAAAAGAAATAAAAAAAGAGCTTACAAAAGAGCAAGGTGTGGCTAAAAAGCCCCAAAAAGAGGCCATTTCTCATACAAAAGAGGAGGCGATCTTACACAAAGAGCAAAAGCTAAGAGATGAGTTTTTGGCATATACAAAAGATAGCAATATCAGGAAAATTTAACTTTGGAACGCTAGTTGCTTAAAATGGGGATATTTTAAATGGAGAAACCCATGAATATAACCCAAACTTTAGAATCTTTAAGTATTTTAACCGATAGCGACGCTCTTTTTTGCGAGCTTCGCGCACTGATAAGTAAAAATTTCACAAAAACCCTAGCAAACAAAGACAAAATCATCTCTTTTTATGAAGAGAGCGAGATCCCACAACGAAAATGCTTCTTAAAATTTATAAAAAAACTCTACGAAAAACAGGGCAACGAGCTTGACGTGACCTTTGCAAAATACAAAACCATAAAACTATCTTTAGTGCAAAGAAACGCCCTAACAAACATATATAACATCGACATCGACTTTTTATATGGCGAGATGATCTTTACGCTAAATAACACTCCAAGAGCTTTTGCTAGCTACATTTTGCAAAATTTTAAAGGAAATGAGTCTAAATTTGACGAGAAAAATCACAAATTTAGCCTAAAAATAAAAAAAGATAGCGACTTTGACTTGATAGAAGAGATCATTTCAAGACGCGAGCATCTAAAATTTATAGTAAATTTTAACTACAATGAAGTCAAATTTAAAGAATTCAAAAGAAACTACAAGATCCAAAACTCGGCCAAATTTAAAAGTCGCTTCAGTGCTTTGGCAAATTTACTAGAAGAAAATTTTGAAATTTTAGGCTGCTCGAATAACGATAGCTTCGAAACCGTAAGAGATAGCTACCTAGCCCTTGCTAAAATTTATCACCCAGACAGGCACTCAAGCAAGAGTGAGAGCATAAAAAACGAGTATAACGCTAAATTTAAAAAGATCCAAGCAGCCTACGAGGGGCTAAAACCATTCTTTAAAAACCAAGAGAATTTTATCAAAGTTGGCTAGACAAGACAACACTTAATATAAATTTAATCGGCGGTTTTTGCCTAAGAGCATTTATCGTTCTTGGAGCAATTTATATATTTTAATAAACTTTCTCCCTTTAAAAACTAGGCCGGATATAATCCGACCTAGCTATTTTGATCATTTCTCGCCAAGTGGCCAGTAAACAACAGGTTTAGCTCCTAGTCTTGCCTCACCATGATACATACCAAGCTTATCTTTAGTCCAAGCAAAGCCGGTCTTACCATATTTATCGATAGAGATGATACCACCACTACCGCCTAGTGCTGCTACCTCTTTTACAGCCTCTTCGGCTGCTTTTTGCACATCTGAAGTTTTGTATTTATAAAGGGCTGAGACCTCATGAGCAGCATTTACACGCATGTAGATATCACCTGTGCCTGTGCAAGAGACTGCTACTGAGTCATTATCTGCATAGGTTCCAGAGCCAATTATCGGACTATCGCCTATACGGCCAGTCATTTTATTTGTCATACCACCAGTGCTTGTTGCTGCAGCTAGGTTGCCATTCTTATCAAGAGCAATCGCCCCAACAGTGCCAAGATATGGACGCTCATATAAATTTAGCGAAGTTTTCTTTGTCTTTTCACTATCAAGCATGAGCTTTTGTTTCTCCTTAGCTCTTTGGAGTGCGTCATATCTAAACTGCGTGAAAAAATACTTTTGATCAACCATTTCTAGGCCGTTTTCTTTGGCCAGTTTGTCAGCTCCCTCGCCAGCAACAAGAGTGTGCCAGGTCTTGTCCATTACGACTCTCGCGCCAAGGATAGGGTTTTTAATATGCCTTGCCATAGCGACTGCGCCTGCTTTTTTAGTAGAGCCGTCCATGATCGAAGCATCCAGCTCATTAAAGCCATCAGCTGTAAATACTGCGCCCTTGCCAGCATTGAAATTTGGATCATCTTCTAACACCATAATGGCTGCCGTCACCGCATCCATCGCGCTACCACCTTTTTCAAGCACAGCTTGGCCGGCCAAAAGCGCCTTTTTCATAGGCTCTTCGCGTACTTTAAACTCATATTTAGTAAGCTCAAGTCCGCTAGTGCCGCCATGTATGACTATGACTGGACTAAATTTATCCTCTGCGTTTAAGAGTGAGCCTGCGAATAAGGCAACGCCAGCTGCTACTAAAACAGCTTTTGAAAATGCTAGTTTCATACGCTCTCCTTCAAAGAAATTTGATAAATCTTAAAAAAATAATATAACTTAATACTTTTTATTTAGCTTAATATAAGTATACACTTTTGCATGAGACAGTGTTAAATTTAATAAATTTAGCATCGTGTTCGTTTGTGTGTAATAAAACTTTAACAAGAACGATAAATACAGAAACTATCAACGTATCACCTCAAAAATGACTTTTTGAAGATCAGCTAAGAGGTCATGCTAATATCAAATGGCTAAGGTTTGGCATTTTTAACAAGCAATGGAATGAATATAACATAGCAGAATTAAAAAAATAAAAACTAATACTTTACACTTAGACAGAAAGCAACAATTATAAAAAACCAAGATTAATAATATAAGAATTAAAGCAGACAAACAACAAAGCCCGCAACGACCTACTTTTCCAACATCCCA
>NZ_PIRS01000019.1:0-7120 GCF_003048985.1 Campylobacter concisus | reverse complement strand
GTGAAGGAATAAATATGATAAATCAATCAGTTGCTCAAATAGATAATCTAACAAAAGAGAATGTTGTAATAGCCAACCAAGCAAATGAAGTAACATCAGAAGTAGATGAGATGGCTAAAGCTATAGTAGAGGATGTTAGGAAGAATAAATTTTAAACTAAACCACTACAATTAAATACAAATCATAGCTCTCTAAAGCATTAGAGGGCTATGTAAATTTAGACTAGATGATTAAATTTAACGCACAAGAAACTTCAAACAAATTTTAAAATCTATTTTTTACAAATTTTAAAACTTTACTCACTCATAAAGTTTTAAAATTTTGGGAAAGTTTCTTAAAAACTACATATAGTTTGTTGTTTTAAATTTAAAATTTGTTTGGACTCACTAAAGTTTAAATTTACCTCACCTTATAATGCACGCTACCGCCATATGCGATATCTTCGGCTTTTACGTCATCGCTTGTTAAAATTTCACTTATCTTGCCGTTTGCTTCAAGCCTCTCTCTATTCTCTTGAGCGTCTTCTTGATAGCTATAAACCATCGCAACACTCACCACGCCGCTAATGCCCTCTATCATCTTAAAAACCCTGATCTCATCTTCGATGCTCTCTGAGCTAACGACCACCACGATCCTATCTTCTGCGTCAGTGATGATCTCGCACTCTTTTAGCTTGCTTATCTCGCTTTTTACGCTCTCATTTTTATTATCCGTATAGACTATCAAGCTTGAAATATTCATTTAACTCTCCAAAATAAAATTTTCTTCTCATAAGCAGAGGTTGCGACCTCGTTGTCGCTTATAAAAACTATGCTATTTATCGTGCTTTGCCCAGTTTTTAGCATCGCGATCTTCTCTAAAGTGACACTATCAACCAAATTTACATCGCTCATCTCATCGCTCATATAAGCTGCGATCTTGCCGTCCGTGCTAAGCCCCACGCCATAAACCAAAAAGCCAGTATTTATCTTTTTTAGCGTCCCAGCCGAGAAGATCCCAGCGATCCTGTCGGTGCCTCCGCTGATCATGACGCCATTTTTATAGGCGATGTCGTAGATATTATCAGTGTGGATGTCTAAAATTTTGTCCATCTTTTTAGTGCGAACATTGTAAAAATAGACCTTACCACTCTCACAAGCGATCGCTAGCGTGCCTCTATCTTCGCTTATCTCCATGTCTGAGAGCATCGCGATTGATATCTTAAAGCTATCATAAATTTCGCCACTTTTTAGGTTTAAAAAGTAAATTTCATTGCTAATTGAGGCAAGTGCTATATGCTCATCATCTAAAAATAGAGCCTTTTTTATCGCTTGATTAGCCATTTTTATGCTTCTCATCTGCCCATTTTCTCTTATATAAAGCACCTTTGTAGCGTAGTCGCCCTCGCTTAGGATGAGCATCTTGCCATTTAGCTCATCGACATTTAAAATTTTTGGCCTTTCATGGTCGCTAACGTAGGTTTTTATATCATCCATTTTGATGATCTCATCAAATTTAGACTCTTTTGGATCGTAAATTTCAACCGTGCCACCATCAGTTGCGATAAAAAGTTTGCCATTTATCAGCGTGGTATTAAGCACATTTGCACTAGCTTCTATCTCTTTAATAGGCGTTGTGATCTCATTTGCAAAGATAAAATTTAGCAAGCAAAAAAGAAAAAATAAAACTCTCATAAAGCCTCCATCTCAAGCGAATTTTTAAAACAAACATCAAAGCACTCGCCGCAGCTCACGCAATTTTGATTGATTATAGGGCGAAAAACACCAAGAAACTCAACTGCTTTAAATTTACAAGCATCAAGGCAGTTATAGCAAATCGTGTCATTCCACGCTAGGCAGCTAGCGACATTGATGCTAACCTTTGCGTTTATGCTCTTTGGCGAGTTTAAGCTTAGTGTCACGTGAGCGCTACTTTGACAAGCTTTCGCGCACTCTTCGCAAAAGTCGCAGCCTAGCTTTTTAACTTTAAAAACAACTCTTTCATTTTCAAAGCTAAGAAGCTCTTTTTCACAGGCACTTACGCAGCTAGCATCGCATCCTACGCAGTCAAATTCCCCGCTAAAAAATGGTGGATCTATAAATTTGGGAGCAGGTTTTGCCCCCAAAATTTTACTAAAAAGCTCTCGCCTGCTTTGCATTACTTAACGCCGTCATTTAAAACGTCTAGTAAATTTGACTTATGTGAGCCGTTTTTATCTCTAAAGTCAGGCTTAAATTTGTTGCCAACAAGCTGCGTTACGCCATTTTGTTGCTCGACGTGGCAAGTTGTGCAGTTATATCTCTCATCATCAAGCTTGCCTGCAAGATCTTTTTTATTTCTGATGTCATAAAGGTGAGAAGCTGGGATCGGAGTTGCTCCGCTATCTTTTGCAAACTCAGGCATGTGGCAGGTTACGCACATATTTGAATCTTTTGTGATAGGCACCAAACCCTCAGTGTCGTGTGGGATAAACGGAGGTGCATTTTCAAAAGATCTATCAAATCTCTTTGCCATACCTGCTGGCTCTTTTGTGTAGTTGATGTCTTTTAAAACAACGTCTTTATCATCTAACAAATCAACATTTCTAAGGCCGATTTGCGAATCACTAATGCTTGGATTATTCAATGCACATGCCGCTAAAAAGGCAGCGCATAGTGCTCCAAGCGCCATTATTTTCATTTTCATTTTTCTCTCCTTAAATTTCTAATACTAAAATTTAACGCCCCGTCGCCGCAAACGTCGATGCATCTACCGCAGCTTATGCACTCGCTTGAGCTAACCGCGCGGCTCTCTTTACCGATCATATCTAGCACTTGCACCTCTGGGCAGACGAGCTTACACTTCATACACTTTGTGCAGGCATCTGCGTCGTGTTTTACTCTGATGAGAGCAAATTTTGATATCACTGTGTAAAATGCACCAAGCGGGCAGACGTGTGAGCAAATTCCGCGCTTTAGCACGAACATATCAAATGCTACTATGCCAAGGACGATGCCAATGGCGCTAACTGAGCCGTAGATGATGCCACGCTGGATGATACCAACAAAGCTAATGCTCTCAAACGCTGGCACTGAGAGAGCAAGGCTTAAGATAAGAGTGAGCGCTAGCAAGTAGTAGCGCAAATTTTTACTTACGTTTAAAATTTTCTCACCCTTAAAGCCAAATTTCTCTCTTAGCTTGTAAGCAATGTCAGTTAGTAAATTTACTGGGCAAACCCACGAGCAAAATGCCCTTGGGGCGATGAGTGCATAAAATGCAAAGACGATGATCGCGCCAATTACTGCATTTATGCCTACGCTAAAGCCTGCTAGTAAAATTTGAAGCACCGCAAATGGATCGCTTAGTGGAATTTGTCCAAAAAGCAAAGATGAGCTTAAATTTCCGCTAAGTATCTTAACTCCATAAACATTTCCTAGGATAAATAGCACTAGGATAGAAATTTGAGTTATTCGTCTTAAGATTAAAAATTTCATAGCTCACCACCATTTAGATAGTCAGTCGCCTTTTTGATGTCGAGCTTTATCTTGCTGTCGGCATCATCCACGCGCCTTTCATCTTCTTTTACCCAGCCTTTGACGTAGTTATCGCCAACTTTGCCAAGCACAACTTCGCGGTTTAGCACAGTAATGGCTGCTTTTTCGGTGATACAGGCTCGCTCGCACACGCCGCATCCTGTGCAGATATCGCTATCAACTACTGGGAGTAAAAACGCATGCTTTTGCGTCCTTTCGTTGCGGCGATACTCAAGATACAAGGCCTTATCTATGAGCGGACAGGATCTGTAGCAAGCATCGCACTGTATGCCCCAGTATGCCACGCAGTTTTTCATATCGACCACTGCAACGCCCATTTTGGCTTTATTTATGTCTAGTTTGCCAGCTGTGCTTACTAAATTTGCATCCAGCGCACCAGTCGGACAGGCTGGCACGCAAGGGATATGCTCGCACATATGACAAGGAATTTTTCTAGGCTCAAAATAAGGCGTACCGACACTTATACCATCTTCAAGAGTAGCGAGTTTTAGCGTATCAAATGGACAGGCCTCTACACAAAGCCCGCATCTAATACAGCTCTTTAAAAACTGCTTCTCCGCTTTCGCACCAGGCGGTCTAAGAAGTACAAGCGGTGAGGCTTTGGCACTAAGTGACCATATAAAGCCTCCGCCAAGAGCTAAGATCGCCGCCTTAGCTCCAAATTTCAAAGCTTCACGCCTACTTGAAAATTCCATATCAGCCACTTTTATGCCTTGTAAATTTTAACCGCGCACTTTTTATAGTCTGTCTCTTTTGAGATCGGGCAAGTAGCGTCAAGGCAGACTTTATTTATAAATACGTTTTCGTCAAAGAAAGGCACATAGACAAGACCTACTGGCGGCTTATTTCTACCTTTTAGATCTACCCTTGCTTTTACCTTTCCGCGGCGTGACTCGACCCAAACGATCTCATTTTGAAGCACGCCAAGTTTTTTAGCGTCATCTTCATGCATGTAGCAAAGTGCCTCTGGAACGGCTCTATAAAGCTCAGGAACACGCATAGTCATCGTACCTGTATGCCAGTGCTCTAGAACACGGCCAGTACATAGCCAGAATGGATAATCTTTGCTTGGCATCTCGCATGGATCCATGTAAGGGCGGAAGAAAATTTTTGCTTTGTTTGCAAGAGGAGTTTTCTCTTGATTTCTTACGCCTTTTAGATCGCCTGTTGGAAGAGCTGCGTTTTTGTTTCCGTAGAATGCAAATTTATCATTTGGAGCAGCTTTTTTAGCGTATGGGTCAAATTTAGTGTTAAATCTCCACTGAGTCTCTTTGCCATCAACGACTGGCCATCTTAGACCTCTTACTTTATGGTAAGTGTCGAAGTCAGCTAGGTCGTGGCCGTGGCCAACGCCAAATTTTCTATACTCTTCCCAAAGATATTTGTGGATAAAAAATCCATATCCTTTAAATTCTTTACCATCAGAGCCGATCACCTTTCTGCTATCGCCAAATACCTCTGTATTGTCATAGTTTTCCATGATCGGATCGTTTGCGCTAAATTTCTTAGCATCTTCATTTGCAAAAAGCACGTCGAATAGCGTATCTTCTTCGCTATATCCCATAGCTTTTGCAGCTTCAAGCACGCTTGGAAGTGTCACTTTGTCATTTACTTTTTTCTCACCCCAAACATCTTTTAGCTTAAAGCGCTTACTAAACTCAAGCATTTGCCAGATATCAGGCATCGCTTCGCCAACAGGGAGTACTTGCTGTCTCCAGTGCTGTGTCCTTCTCTCAGCATTACCGTATGCGCCCCATTTTTCGTAGATCATCGCAGTTGGCAAAATAAGGTCAGCTACTTTTGCAGAAATTCCTGGATAAGGGTCACTTACAACGATGAAGTTGTCCATCTCGCGAGCTGCTTTGATCCAGTGGTTTGCGTTTGCAGTGTTTTGCCATGGGTTATTTACTTGAACCCAGATAAATTTAACCTTGCCATCTTCAAGATCACGCATCATTTTTACGTAATGTGAGCCTGGTACGGCATTTAGCGTGCCAGCAGGTAGTTTCCAAAGTTTTTCAGTGATCTCTCTATGTTTTGGATTGCCGACAACCATATCAGCTGGCAAGCGGTGAACGAATGTTCCAACCTCTCTTGCAGTTCCACACGCACTTGGTTGGCCAGTTAGAGAAAAGGCGCCTGAGCCTGGAAGTGCTTGCTTGCCGAGCAAGAAATGCACCATATAAGCTTGCTCATTTACCCATGTGCCGCGTTGGTGTTGGTTAAAGCCCATAGTCCAGAAGCTAACGACTTTGCGGTTTTTCTCGATGTAAAGATCAGCAAGAGCTTTTAGTTTTTTCTTAAATTCATTGATATCTTCGTTTGGATCACCTTTTGCTACTTTAGCTGTAAAGTCAAGTGTGTAAGGCGCAAGAGCTTTTTTGAACTCTTCAAATGTTATTTGCCAGTGATCGCCAGCTTTTGCAGCATTTTTATTTTCTAGCGTATCGCCAGCCTTTAAACCAAGATAAGAAAGTGTAACGCCCTCAGCCTCGCTTAGCACTTTTGACTTCTCAGTAGCAGCTGTGTCTAGCTCGCTTGGAGCATATTTTTTGTGGTGGATATCTGGACGAAGACCATATCCGATATCAACTGGACCAGCCGTGAAGACGCAGTGTTTTTTAACAAATTCTTCATCGATCATCTCAGGGTGGTTATAGACTATCTCACGAGCGATGTAGTTCCAGATAGCAAGGTCAGATGACGGAGCAAAAATGATTTCGATATCGGCTAAATTTGATGTTCTAGTTGAGTAGGTGCTTAAATTTACGACCTTTACTCTATCAGGATCACTAAGCTTTCTATCGCTCACGCGCGCCCAAAGGATCGGGTGCATCTCAGCCATATTTGCTCCCCAAGCTATGACAGTATCTGTTAGCTCGATGTCATCAAAGCAGCCTGATGGCTCATCGATACCAAAAACTTGCATAAAACCAAGAACTGCACTTGCCATACAGTGTCTTGCGTTTGGATCGATGCTGTTGCTTCTAAAGCCGCCTTTCATAAGCTTAACTGCTGTGTAGCCCTCTGGGATTGTGTATTGACCAGAGCCAAGCACGCCAACGCCGTGAGGTCCAAGCTCGTCATAAGTCTTTCTAAACTGAGCTTCCATCACGTCAAATGCTTGCTTCCAGCTTACTTGCTTAAATTTACCTTTTTTGTCAAATTCGCCCTTTTCATTTACACGTAAAAGTGGATGAGTGATCCTATCTTCGCCGTACATGATCTTAGCATTAAAGTAGCCTTTGATACAGTTTAGACCGCGGTTTACTGGTGCTTCTGGATCGCCTTTTACGGCTACTATCTTGCCCTCTTTTGTAGCAACCATGATGCCACATCCGGTTCCACAAAATCTACAGGCAGCCTTATCCCAACGCCAGCCTTTTTCAGCTTCGTTTGCCGCACTTAGCGAGCTTGGCACAGCGATACCGGCACTAGCACAAGCAGCACTAGCTGCAGCCCGTCTCTTATACCCATCTTACGCTGCCGACGACCCACCCTGTGTAGATCTCGGTGGCTGCCGCGTACTCAGCAATACCACATGACGGCATGTCTAACCTAGTGCCTTCAGCACAGACGTCGAACGCTCAGAGCTCGACACTATGGTG
>NZ_PIRS01000018.1:0-8478 GCF_003048985.1 Campylobacter concisus | reverse complement strand
TTTTCTTTGACACTTTGCTTTATAAGATTACTAAAATTTAAAGATCTATCTTGTTTGTGTTGTTGTTTGGTGTATGAATTTACATTGGTGCTTAAGATGCTAATATCATTCATGGTTTGCCTCCTAGATATTATCTGTCAAAGAGCAAGCATGATTTGTTCCAGAGTAAATTTACATCCACTCAAGCACTTGCGTGATATCTTTGGCGTAAAAGCACTTTAGACCTTGCGTGTCAAGCGGTTTGTTTGGGATGATGGCGTTTTTAAATTTCTGTGTTTTTGCCTCTTTTAGTCGCTGATCGAGGTTAAAAATTTCTCTTATCTCGCCATTTAGACTTAGCTCGCCGATGAAGACGCTGTCCTTGCTGATAGGGCGGTTTTTGAAGCTGCTGATTATCGCTGCGATGACGGCTAGATCGGCCGCAGTCTCGCTTATCTTAACGCCACCTGAAACGTTTATAAAGACGTCGTAGTGCCCAAGTGGAATTTCAAGCTTTCGCTCAAGTAGGGCTAGCAGCATATCTAGGCGGTTTCTCTCAAAGCCAGTCGAGCTTCGCTTTGGATAGGCGCTTTCGCAAACGAGCGCCTGAATTTCGATGCTAAGCGCCCTTGAGCCCTCCATTATGATAGTGATCGCACTGCCACTCATCGCCCCGCCACGTGTAAAAAATTTACTCGATACCTCGTTTGCGCTTACAAGTCCGTGCTGGCTCATCTCAAATATGCCAACCTCGCTCGTCGAGCCAAAGCGGTTTTTAAACCCACGTAAAATTCTAAGCTCTCTGCTCGCGTCGCCCTCAAAATAAAGCACCACATCGACCATGTGCTCAAGCACTCTAGGCCCTGCGATCGAGCCCTCTTTGGTTATGTGTCCGATGATGAAAACACAGATATTTTGGCTCTTTGCAAGCCTCATCAGCTCAAATGTGATCTCACGAACCTGCGTGATCGAGCCTGGCGCGGAGGTTATATTTTGGCTATAAAGTGTTTGTATGGAGTCAATGACTAGCACCTTATAATCGCTCTTTTGCACCTCTAGCATGATATCTTCTAGGCAAATTTCAGTTAGCAGATATAAATTTTTATCCACTGCATTTAGCCTATCAGCTCTCATTTTTATCTGGCTTTGGCTCTCTTCGCCGCTTACATAGAGCGTTTTTTTGCCGTCTTTTGCTAAATTTGAGCCGATTTTTAGAAGCAGGGTTGATTTACCGATGCCTGGGCTACCGCCTATTAAAACAAGTGAGCCCTCGACCACGCCGCCACCAAGAACAAGGTCTAGCTCGCTATCTTTGGTGCTAAATCTCGTGAAATTTTGAATTTCAACTTCGTCGATGCTTATGGCTTTGCTGGGTGTGCTAGCGCTTTTTGCTATCTCTTTGCTTATCTTTATCTCTTGCTGGCTAAGCTCGACAAAGCTATCCCAAGCCCCACATTGTGGGCACTTGCCCAGCCACTTTGCCTGTTGATTACCGCAGGCTTGACACTCAAAAACTGGCTTTGCTTTTGCCATAATATATCCTTTTTAAAATTTCAACTACTATCACTCCAAAGG
The DNA here is from genome assembly GCF_003048985.1 of Campylobacter concisus. Classification (GTDB taxonomy): domain Bacteria; phylum Campylobacterota; class Campylobacteria; order Campylobacterales; family Campylobacteraceae; genus Campylobacter_A; species Campylobacter_A concisus_AY. The sequence goes on along the minus strand of NZ_PIRS01000018.1, from coordinate 6,924 downwards.
CCGCTCCGATCATGTCAGCCACGATGTCAAGCAGGCTAAAGCTCCTGTTTGGTAAAAATGCCTGAACGAGCTCTATTTGCACGCCAAAGGCTAAAAGTAGGGCTAAATTTTTAAAAATTTTAAACTCATAGCCAAGGTAGAGCAGTATGTAAAGGACGAAAAAAGCTAAAAAATGATTTGCTTTGTCCCACGAATTTTCGATGATCGCAGGACTTTTTGGAGTAAATGCAAGAATATCAATCGCCAAAAGAGCAGCGAAAAAGCAAATTTTACTAAAAAATTTTACCCTACTCAAAAATGGCGTCCATCAGCTCGTCTAAAAACTCGTCTGGGTTAAATTTGATGATATCGTCCATGCTCTCGCCAACGCCTATATAAAATATAGGTAGCTCAAGCTCTCTTGCCACGCCAAATAGCGCTCCGCCCTTTGCAGTGCCGTCAAGCTTTGTGATGATGACACCATCAAGCGAGACGATCTCATTAAATGCCTTTGCCTGCGCGACGCCAGCGTTGCCCTGCGTGCCATCAAGGATGAGGATCTTGCGGTGAGGCGCCTTTTCGTAGGCTTTTTTGCTGATACGAACGATCTTATCAAGCTCGTTTGCCAAATTTGTCTGGTTTTGAAGCCTGCCAGCCGTGTCTAGGATGACGCGGTCGATGCCTTTTGCAATGGCTGAGCTGATCGTATCGTAGGCAACAGCTGAAGGATCATGCCCTTGCTGGGTGGCGACTATCGGCACATTTAGTCTGATCGACCATTGGCGTAGCTGCTCGATCGCTCCAGCTCTAAATGTATCACAAGCGCCCAAAATGACGCTTTTGCCGTTATTTTTATATAAATTTGCTAGCTTTGCTATCGTCGTCGTCTTGCCAGCGCCATTTACGCCAAGGATAAGATCGACAAATGGCTTGTCAGGCTCGATCACGCGCTCGTTTTTGTAGATAAAATAGCTGCTCATAACGCGTCTAAGATCGGCTCTACTCACTTCATCTTGTGGCGGCAAGTAGTATAAAATCTCCTCCACGATCTCGTAGGCCACGTCAGCTTCTAGTAAAATTTCTTCCAAGCTCTCTTTGTCGATCTTTTTTGACTTTTTAGCTGAGCTTATCGCTCCAAAGGTCTTTTCAAAGCCTCTTTTTAAAAACTCAAGCATTATTTTATGGCCCTATTTATGTCAGTTTCAAGCATCTCTTCAGGCACAAGACCGATGTAGCCTTGAGCGTAGTCGCCATTTGCTTTAAAGAGTGCAGATGCAGGGAGTCCTTTGATGCCACCCATTGCCTTTTCAAATAAGAAATTTCCCTCGCCAACTGCGATGTCGTATTTGATCTTATACTTTTGAGCAAATTCTTTTACTTCGTCCTCGCTCTTGTCTTCAAGCAAGATAGCAACGATGTTTAGCTCGTTTTTAAATTTCTCACTTAGGTTGTTTAAAGATGGTATCTCAGCCTTGCAAGGGGGGCACCAAGTGGCGAAAAATACGTAAAGTGTCGCTTTTTTGCCATCTTTTACGTCAAAGCCGTTGCTTCTTTTTGTGATCTGCATAGTTGTGCCATTAAGCAGTTTTAGGCTTATATCTTTTACTTCGTCACTTTGTGCGCTCTGGCTTATCTTTGGTGTGAGCGTATCTTTGCTTAAATTTTCATCTTTGCTGGCATTTTCTTCTAAATTTTTACTTTGCACAGCTGGCTCGCTACTGTTTTGCTCGCTCTTTTTGTTAGAGTCGTCACCGCATCCGAAAAATGCAAAAAGACAAAGTGATGTTATAATTGCGCGTTTTAGTGTCATAAATTTCCTTTTGAAAAATGTTTCAGGATTATACAAGAAAGAGCATAAAATGAGCGTTAATTTAGAAAAAAACGAATTTAGAAAAAATGCAAGAGCAAATTTGATAAAGCTCACTAAATTTAGAGCAAAATGCACGCATTATAAGGCGGCAAAAACACTTTTAAATTTGATAAATTACACAAATTCTAAAAAGGTGCTCTTTTACTTGCCGCTTAACTACGAAGTCGATGTGCTTAAAATAAGACGAAATTTATCACATAAATGTGAAATTTTTGCCCCTTTTATGGTAGGTCTTAGCTTAGAGATGGTAAGATTGCGACTGCCATTTCTAACTTATAAATTTAATGTCAGACAGCCATCTGGCAAAAAAATGAATAATGTTAAACTCGATATGGCAGTAGTTCCAGCGATTGGGGTTGATGGAGCTATGGCAAGGATAGGGCACGGAAAAGGATTTTACGATAGATTTTTTGACACTTTGCCCGTTAAGCCAAAACTGATAGTTTTCTTAGAGGTAAAAGACTTCTACACCAAAGATGTGCTCTCGCAGGCGCACGATGCGGTGGGAGACTTTTATATAACCCCAAGCAAAAATTATATAAAAAGAGGAATAAATGATAGAGGTTTTAATAGGCTTAGGAGCCGGTGTGGTGGGCGTTGGAGCAGGGTATCTCTACGCCAAAAAGATAAATGATGCAAACTACAATATATTTTTAGAGCAGGCAAAAGCAAAGGCAAAAGCTATCGAGTATGAAGCTGAGCTAACGCTTAAAAACTCTAAAATTTCAGTGCAAGAGGCTGAATTTGAGGCTAAAAAAAGATACGACGACAAGACGACAAAGCTTCAAAAAGAGTATGCAAGTAAATTTGATGAGCTGACCAAAAAAGAGAAAATTTTGCTAAATGAGCAAGAGCTTTTAAACGAGAGCAAAGAGCTTTTTGAAAAAGATAAGCAAGATGCAAAGGTCACTTACGAAGAGGGTTTAAATTTAAAAGCGACTTATCAAAACAAAGTAGAAGAGGCGATAAGAGTGCTTGAGCACGCTGCTGGCTTAACGGAGGAAGAGGCAAAAGAGGTTGTACTTAAAAAGGTCGAGGAGAAGTCACGCGCCGACATCGCTCACATCGTTAGAAAGTACGAAGAAGAGGCAAAAAGAGAGGCTAAAAAGAGGGTTAATTACATCTTGGCGCAGGCTACGTCAAGATTTGCTGGAGAATTTGCGGCTGAACGTCTGATAAATGTCGTAAATATCAAAAACGATGAGCTAAAAGGTAGGATCATCGGCAAAGAGGGACGTAACATCAAAACCCTTGAAATGGTGCTTGGCGTTGATATCATCATCGATGATACACCGCACGCGATCATACTAAGCAGCTTTAACCTTTATAGACGTGCGATCGCAACAAGAGTGATCGAGCTTTTGGTGGAAGATGGCAGAATTCAGCCTGCGAGGATAGAGGATCTTCACAAAAAAGTGACTGAAGAATTTGAGCAAAGCATACAAGAAGAGGGTGAAAACATCGTCATGGACCTTGGTCTAAATAAAATTCATCCAGAGATAGTAAAACTAATAGGCAAGCTTAAATTTAGAGCAAGCTATGGTCAAAATGCCCTTGCTCACAGCCTCGAAGTGGCTCACCTCGCTGGCATCATCGCAGCAGAGTGTGGCGGAGATGAGAAGCTAGCAAAAAGGGCTGGCATACTTCACGACATCGGCAAGGCGCTAACTCACGAGTACGAGGGCAGCCACGTCGATCTTGGAGCTGAAATTTGCAAACGCTATAAAGAGCATCCAGTCGTCATCAACGCGATCTATGCTCACCATGGTCACGAAGAGGCTACAAGTATAGAAAGTGCTGCTGTTTGCGCAGCTGACGCACTAAGCGCAGCTCGTCCAGGAGCAAGACGTGAGGTGCTTGAGAGCTTCTTAAAACGTGTCGAGGAGATCGAAAACATCGCAAAAAGCAAAGAGGGCATCAAACAAGCTTATGCGATCAACGCTGGCCGTGAGATCCGCGTCATCGCAAATGCTAAACTCATAAATGACGATGAGGCAGTGCTTGTGGCAAAAGAGATAGCTCAAGAGATCGAGAGCAAGGTGCAGTATCCTGGTGAGATAAAAGTAAGTGTCATCAGAGAGACTCGCGCTGTTGATTTTGCGAAATAACGGCAAGATATGAAATTTCTTTTATCAATAATAATATTTTTCTCGCTTGGCTTTACTAGCGAGGAGCTCGTGCTAGACTCGGCAAATTCGTTTATAACGACGATGAGAGGCGCTAGAAATGCCCCTATAAAAGAGCTCATCGAGCAGTCAAAAGCGACGATCATCTTTCCAAGCGTGAAAAAAATAGGCTTTGTAGTTGGCGGTATGGGCGGAGATGGCATCATGGTCGTTGGCAACATCAACTCGCCAAGTGAAATTTTGCCAGTTAGTATAAGTGGCGGCAGTATTGGCATACAGCTTGGATACGAAGATAGTTCGCTTGTGCTATTTATATTTAAAGATAGCATTATCTACGACATAAAAGACGCCAAGATCACGCTTGATACGAAGCTTTCAGTAGCATTTGGCGATATCGGGCGCAATTATAATAAAGTAAGTGATTTTAAATTTTCAAGCGACATCTACGCATACGCTGCAAATGATGGATTTTTCGCAGGAGCAAGCTTTGGTGGAGCAGTGATTAGCGCAAAGGATGAAATTTTAAAACAAAGTGGCTACGCATACGAGCAGCTAATATCTTCTGCTTCTAAACTTTTGGGGCAATGATGCAAGATATTATAAACTCAATCTCAACTTACGGCTACGTTGTGCTGTTTTTTTATAGCCTTGGTGGTGGCATGGTCGCGCTTATCGCCGCTGGGATATTAAGCTTTGCTGGTAAGATGGACATCACTCTTAGCATAATCGTCGCTGCCGTGGCAAATACGATCGGCGATACTTTGATCTTTTATGTCGCAAGGTTTAACAAAAGCTCGCTTATGCCTTATGTGAAAAATCACAAAAGAAAGCTTGCCTATGCTGGAATTTTGGCAAAGAAGCACGGTGATAAGATAATATTTATCAAAAAATTTATCTACGGCGTCAAAACTTTGGTGCCTATCGCACTTGGACTTACAAAATACTCTTTTTATAAATTTAGCGTTATAAATTTGATCTCTTCAGTGCTTTGGGCGGTGATCGTCGGTCTTGCTAGCTATAAAGCAGGGGATTATTTTATGAGTGTGAGCAATTATCTTGGCGAGCATGGCTATATCATGCCACTTGCCATGGTTGGCTTGTTATTAGGTATCTGGTTGTTTTTACAACACATTACAAAAAGGAGAAAAGCATGAAAAAGGTGATATCTGCTCTAATCGTAGTTATCGTGATCGTCGTAGGCGCTGTCTATTTTGCCTCAAACAAGGTCGAGGAGAACTATCAAAGGATAGTTGATAGACTAAATGATGTAAATGGCTTTAAAGTTTCAGAAAACAGCTATCAAAAAGGCTTTTTTGGCTCAAAAGGATCGTTTGATCTTATCGTTTCAAAGGATCTTTTGAAAAATTTGGCTGGCAAAGATGTAGATGAGGATCTAAATTTTAAGGTAGAAAATGAGATTTCTCACTCAGTGCTTGCATTTGTAAATGGCTTTGATATCGACTCAAAAATTTCTATACAAAATGAAGCGATAAAAAATATCGTAGCTTCATTTCTTGGGTCAAACGTCGTCGCAACGGCCAAAACAAAGGCTAGCGTGAGTGGCGATAAAGATGTAAAAGTTAAATTTAGCGATATCGACTTTAGTGACAAGCAAACTATGAACGTTCATACAAAGGATGTGAAATTTGGCTTGAAACTGGACGCAAAAGATAATGTAAATAGCGCAAACTTGGGCGTTGAAAAAGTTGTTTTAAAAGGTCTTAATGAAGAAAATAAAGTAGAAGCTAATGTTGAAGGTGTCGATATAGATACAAGCTACACTGTGCCAGTTGAAATTTCAAAGATATTTGAGAACAAACTAGTCCCTTACATAGCAAAAGTTAAGATCAAAAAACTAGCATTATTAGATGAAAAAGATAGTAATGTTGCTTTGGATGATTTTGAGTATAGCTCTAAATTTGAAGTCTCAAATGATCTTGGTAGCTCAAAAGATGTGGTGAAGATAGGTGCAGTTGCTGATAATAAAGTGAAATTTACAGATTTTATCTTAGATAGTAAAATAGCAAATATCAACGTGCCAACTATAAATAATATACTTGATAGACTAAGTAATGTAAATGTTGATACAAATGAGAGTATCTTTGCTGGGCTAAATTTGGACGAAGTAATGGGTCAAATTTTAGAGAAAAATCCAAGTGTGAAAGTGGATACATTAAGCTTTAAAAATGGCAATAATGCGATAAATTTAAAACTAGATGCTGCTATCAATGGCTTTAAAAGCGGAGAAAGTCAGCTTGCGATCTTTGATAAGCTATCACTTAATGGTGAGCTAAGCGCGGATGAGACTTTGGCTAAATTTTTTGATACACTCTTTCCTGAGATGACTCTTATCGAGCCAACACTTATATCTGCTGGATATTTAAAAGAAGATGGCAAAAAAGTAGTAAGTAAATTTAAGTACGATCCAAATAAAAAAGATATTATTTTTAATGAAAAGGTCGGACTTCAAAATTTATTTATGGGCTTTTAAAAAAATAGCCTGATTTTTATCTGCCTTTAAGCATCACTTCTGTATACTTCACTTTCTGTTTTGCAGAACGCAGAGCAGAAAGTTCTTTTAACTTACAATTGTTAAACTATTAGTCAATCTTTGAAATCTAAACAAGTGATCGATTGAGCCAGTCTATTATGATTAAATAATAGATTAGACAAACTAATATATAAAACTAAAAGTTTTTTAATTAAAACTTCATAATAAATACTAAAAGCAATTTTAGTAAAAACATTATTACTAGATTGCATTAGCAATCTTAGTCTTTAGTGTTGCTTCTTAGTAAAGCTTTGCTTTACGCTAAAGAAGGTTAATATGGAGAGTTTGATCCTGGCTCAGAGTGAACGCTGGCGGCGTGCCTAATACATGCAAGTCGAACGGACGAGTAAGAGCTTGCTCTTATGAGTTAGTGGCGCACGGGTGAGTAATGTATAGCT
>NZ_PIRS01000017.1:0-15089 GCF_003048985.1 Campylobacter concisus | reverse complement strand
TATATCTTGTTGTAATGTAGCCTCGACCCCCAAAAGCTACACAGAGAAGCTCGTCGGCAGCGTCAGATGATTATAAGAGACAGTAAATAAACAAGTTCAAGAGACTGATAATTTTATAAAAGAACAAAAAATGTTTTTACAGGCTAAATTAAAATGAGTCGTAAATTAAAATCATATTTGGATGATGAAAATTTTTTAAAAGCTAAAAAGATCTGGAGCGAGTTTGAAAAAAAACAGAGAAAATATTTCGCTTCTCCTCAAAGTTTTAAAGATAAGATTTGGAATAAGTATCTTTTAAGCAAAGGTTTTATTTCTCAAAAATTTACTAAAAGTGAAAGAGAGCATACAACTAAACTTTTAACTAAAAGACGTGGATATAATTCTCAAGTCTTGATAAAAATTACTGGCAAGGATCAAAATTTTAATCAACTTAAAAGCCATATAAAATATATTAGCCGAGACGGCTTACTTGATGTTTTTATTAATGATCCTTTAGAAAGTGATAATGAAATTTTTATTAATGATATAAACGAAATAGCTGCAACATTCCAAGATGGAGTTTATGATATTCCCAATAAACATGATATTGAAAAACTAAAATTAAAAGAAAAAAACGAGGTAGTGCATATGGTTTTTTCTATGAAAGGTGAAAATAATATCCCTGTCGAGGAAATTAAAAACGCTGCAATAAAAACCATTAAAGAAAGATTTTTAAATAATCATTTTATATTAGCAGTCCATAATGACACAGATAATCCTCATTGCCATTTGGACTTAAAAAGTGTTGATTGTAATGGAAAAAGAATTAAAATTTCTCCAGCTGATTTGGATATGATGCGTGATGAGTTTGCAAAAAATTTAACCGATTTGGGGTATAAAGCAACAAATTTTTCTTATAAAAATAAGAAATTTTCTAAGAATAAATTTCCGGATGTTTGGGATGGACATAAGCCGCATCATTACAAGATAACTGGATATGGTGAAGCAAAATATAATTTTTCACTAGATGAGCATACTGAAGAGTCGTATTATGTTAAATTTGAGACAAGTAAAGGGAAAGAAACTATTCTTTGGGGCAAGCATTTAAGGCAGTTAATGGAAGATTATAATATTACAAATGGAGATTATGCTAGGTTTGCAGTAACTGCTCAGGAACCGATTGTAAAGAAAATTTATGATAAAAAAACTAAACAATGGTGCGAAAAAACTCTTTATAGGAATGTGTGGGATTGTTCTGTAGAAGGAAAGAGGGAAGTTGAATTGACTCCCCTTAGTGAAGCTGAAAAGAAAAAGACTGAATATAAAATTCTTTCCAGAAGTGACACAAAAGTTGTTGCTCCATCCTCGCAAACAAAAGATGTTAATCCAAAACAAAATAAAACTGACTCAAGCAAAGCTCAAATTTTACAAGCCAAACAAAAGGTTGTGGAAAATACAACAAATATTGATAGCAAAAAAACTAATAGTCTTAATAAAAAAGATTTTAACAGATAGACACATCTGCTTGTTGTCTTTGTGGATTGTTTTAATTGTCTCTATTTCTTTACGGCATAGCCATAACTTACATGTAGTCATGCTAAAATTTTCAATTTTAGATACCCAGACAAGCTCATAAACTGAGCTTTTGCTTCATTTTCTAGTCTTTCTTTCTCGCTTGGCATAAGATATATTGCAACCGAGACCGGTTTTTCACCCACTTTTTTGGGACGTCCAGCATTGCTTTTTTTCTTTTCATTACTATCTGCAGCACCAGAGTTTATAAATTCTTCCACATTGCTACTTGCTGCAATGTTGGCATTGTTTACAAATGCAAATCCATTTTTCTTATCCAATATTCCCATTATCTTTCCTTTTCTTTTGTATTCTTGGTTTCTTTTGTTTTTATGACTCCACTTTCTACTTTTTTGACATATGCTATACCAAGTCTAGACAGAACAGCTTTTGAACTATCATTTTGCTGTTTTTGAGATTGTGTTGTATCTCTTTGTATTGCTGGCTCTAGCAGAGTATTGATACGCCTTAATACATCTTGAGTATAAGTATCAGTTACGTGAATTTTGTCTTGAGATATAAGTTTATGTTGCAAACTTTCATCTTTTAAAAGTAAATTTAGTTCATCTTCGCCACAGTAAAAGATCTTTTCTCGTATTCCAAAAAGATTTTCTTTGCTAAATTTGTCAGGATAAGTTTGTAGTAGATACCCTAGATCATAAAAATCTCGAATTTTATCTCTGCCACTAAAAGCAACTCCTTTCATTTTTATAAGCTCATCCACACAATAGACGTTAACACCATTTATATTTTCAAAATTTAAAGTCTTGGATCTCAGTAGGTCTTTGTTTCTGCTACTAACTTCTATTTTTAGTGGATAGCTGCCGTAATGAGAGGTTGCACCATAATCTATCATTGCTCTAAAAACAGTGTCGGTATCTTTTTTAATATTTATATTCCAATTACTAAAATCTTTATGGCGCTTTAGCTTGTTTATAAAATTCATATTGTTGGTTGTGCAATCCAAATCAATGTCTTCTGAATATCTATTTAGCCCATAATATAAACTAAGTGCCGTTCCACCTTTTAAAACAAAGGTATCCCCAAGATATGGCAAAATTTCTTTTATAAGTTTAACTCTATCTTTTTGGTATTGCTCTAGCATCTTTTATCCTTAAAATATAGCTTTGTTAATTCAAATTTCATAAAATCATCAACTTTTTTGTTTTTATTTATAAGCTTTAAATAGTTGAAAAGCTCGCTTTCCTCGTTATCATCCAAGTAATCTTGCACGCAGTTCTTGAGACCAGCTGTTTCGCCTTTATAGACTAAATCAGCTATCGCTCTTGCATAATTTGCTACATACTCTTCTTTATCAAGCATCTTTACATATCGCCTTTGTATCCCCAAAGAACCTAAAATTTCATTATTCTCATAAGTTTTTATATTGTTTTTATTGGCAAAATAAAGCAGTGGATGCCAATCGGCGATTGAACCATCAAGCCTAGGTATATTTAAAGCTTCCCAGCCAGATATATATGCCATTATTTTTTCTTCCTTTGATTTTAGCCTTTTAATTTAATATATTATATTATTTTAAACTTTATAAAATAATATAATATTGTTTTTAATTATTAGCAAAATTGACAAGTTCGTTAAAGAAGCCTTCGAAATCAAGCTTTGCGTTTTCGTTATCTTTGCAATATTCGCTCACACCCATTCCTGCTGAAAAGGCATTTCTATATGCCTCACGTTCATAGATTATGCTATTTGCTAGAAAAATATCTTCTAACTTCTTTTCGCTAATATATTCACGTAGTGCTTCTACCTTTTTAGCTAGAAAAGGATTTGGTGAAGCTTTAGAGATAACTATTAGTGCTTTTGAATTCGGATTGTAAATTTTCGCTTGATTAAAAACTAGTATCATTTTGTTCAAAACGGCAATATCAAGATCGCTCGGAATAACTGGGATAATAGCAATATTGCAAACCGCTAACGCTTGTCTCATTTCTTGGCTATCACGTCCACCAGTATCAATTACTACACTATCATACTTTTGCTTTAAGCTTTGTATCTCTTTTAGCATCGATGATCCAAGTTTTGAGACAGCATTAAATAGTAGTGGTAAATTTGCATCAGCTCTAATATCAGTAAAAACATCTATACTTCTTTGAGGATCAGCATCTACTAAAAGAGTGTCATCTTTCATAAGACCTAATTTTATGGCTAAATTTATAGCAATATTTGTTTTTCCGCTACCACCTTTTTCATTGCAGACTGCTATTACCATTTTTTATCCTTTAGACTATGCTTATTGTTTTTTAGTTCCGTATTTCTCGACTAATTTTTCCCATTTACTTGGCTCATTTCCCCATTTTTGAGTCAACCTTGATTTTCTGTCATATGCAGTTTGGCAGTTTTTCATTTGTGTTGTATTTAAATTTGCATTTTTGTTTAACTCACACCACTGAACCAATTCTACTAGCAATTGTTCATTATCCCTTAAATATTCAAATGTATATTCTTTATCGCCATACTTAGATCCTTCACCACAACCAATAAGCATGATTGTTGTTGCTGCAACAAGTGCAATTTTGCCTAGTAATCTCATCTTTTTTCCTTTGTATTAAATTATTTTTTACTATATTAAATTATTTTAAAATTTAATATATTAATAGTCACCATCTGTGACAAACTCATATTCTATTTGCCATTTTCCACCACCAAAGTGTAGATCGTTTTTGACTAATGGACAAGGTAAAAATGCTCCATCTCCTTGTGCTACCATTTCACTAAAACGTGGTAGTTTTTTTTCATCAAAACCATTCTCTAAAGCTTGATTTGAAAACATTAATCCCTCTCTTATTCTTTTTAAGAAATATTTATATCCCAACATATTGTTAAAGCCATGATGACTTAATACCTCATTCTTGGTAGCATTATTTTTTAGCCATTCAATGCTATCCTTTTTAACTAAAATTTGTAACTCAAAAAATTCTTGATACAAGATACATTCATAAAGAAGTTGTTCTAAATCACTTTTTGCAATTTTTGCGATCTCTTTAAGCGAGTTAGCAAACTTACTGTCGGCAATTTGTCTAAACCATATTAGTGGAATTATCCTACGATTGCCTACGCCTAAAGACTCTTCAATGCCGCCATTACTGCTATAAAAAATTCCCCAAAATATTCTTTGACTAAAAAAATTAGCTAGTGTTTGATCTTGTTTTGCTACTAAGGCTTTTGTTGTGTCAAGCAGTCTTTCGTTTGGATAAAAGCCAAGCTTTTCGATAGCTTCATCACCGATTTCTTCTATAAGGTGCGTATACCATACTCGAGCTGGAAAACTATTAGGATAATCTTGCGGTTTATTCGGCAGCATCTTTTCTCCTTTGTTTTAAATATAAAAGAATTCTAATATAAAAAAGTTTAAAATAATATTAAATAATATAATATAATTTAATATTGTATATAATTATTTACTTCTAGATTATTGAGAAATTTATTTTTTTATTGTTTAATACTATATTAAATAATTTATAATTGTATTAAATTATTTAATACAATTATAAAATGTGCCATATTAAAGACTGATGCCAGTATCTATTGATCTGCTTTTTTCTTCTGTTTGTTTGGATAATTTATATTGTGGTTGCGTAAATGTTGGTCGTTCTATTTGATCATTATTATTTCGTTCTTTTAGCTTTTCAAGGAACTTCTCTTTTTGAATTTTGTCCCAATTTTTATATTCCTCTAGTGCTGAACTTTTAAACTCACTTTTATACTGTCTATCTACAATCATCTTCTCATTTTCGGAATTACAAATTTCAAGGTCTTTTTGAAGTTTGTTTAAAAGTTCTTGCTTTGGATAAACTTGGTTGCTTGCTAACCATTCTTTTAAAGTAATATTTGATTCTCTTAATTTTTCTAGATCATTTTTATTTTTCTCTAGCCTCTTTTGTAGGGCTTCATCACTTAGAACATTGTTTATTCTTGTAAAAAAGCCTCTAAGGCTAATTTGTTCTCTTGCGCTAATACCTTTTGATATATCGTCATTATATTCAAGAGATCTTGGTTCTAACTCTATATCGTATTCTTTGTTTACGAGCTTAAAAAATATAATATTTCCATTAAATGCTGTGTTTGTAACTTCTCCAATAACTTTAAAGCCCTTATACTCTGCAACCTCTCTTGGCGTCTCTTTTTCTGCAAATAGTAAATTTATATTATCTTGCAAGATGTCTGCCATTTGATTTTGCTTTATTTCTATTTCGTTAGCATCTGTGCCATTTTTATCTTTTGGTATATTAAAGTCATACACTATTGGCTCAAAACCACCAGTTACAATAGAAGCTTTATATTTGTTCATTTTGCAAGTAAAGTTTTCGCTTGTATTTTGCTTTACTATATCTTTAATGATATCTATTTTAGGTATTTGCATCTCTATGTTAGCCATTCTAATGTTGTTTTTCTCTTGCTCCTCACCATTAGAAAAAACTTGTTCTTTATATCGTTTGAGCTCATTTCTCTCTTTTTTTATAGCTTCATTTAATTCAAACTCTGTAAAGATGAGAGGATTTTCACTGGCGACTGCACGTGCCTCATTTGAATTTAATAAATCCTCCTCAAAGCCATTTAAACTACGTTCTCCGACGACACCTCTTCTGAAATTCAATATAGCCTCGTTCTTTTTGCTCTGCAACTCCCAGTTCCTTTCATCAAACGTTCCAGGAGTAATATGTCTAAATTCTTTGATTATAAAGTTTTCTGGGTCGTTCTCATAAAAGAGATTACCTTGTCTAATCGCTCTTCCATTGCTTTGTGTTATATCACTTGGTCTCCATGGACAATCTATGTGGTGAAGTGCTGTGATGCGTCTTTGGACATTTACTCCTGTTCCCATTTTTGCACGGCTGCCTAAAAGAACTCTAACTTCACCATCATTAACTTTTTTAAAAAGATCCGCTTTTTCTTCGTTGCTAACCGCATCATGTATAAATGCTATTTGTTCTCTTGGTATTCCTTTATCAACTAGCTTTTTATAAATATCTCCATAAAGAAAAAATCTACTATCATCAAATTCGTCCTTTTTTAGAACCTCTCCATTTTCATCAAGATCATCTACTGATACTTCGCTGTTTTCTAAAGTATCATTGATATTCTCGAATTCATCAACATATTCTGTTTTTTGCTCTTCTCTAGCTAATATCTCATCTAGTTTTAAGTTAAATGATTTATCGCTAGTGCTTTTCGGTGTTCCAACATCTAAGAATACAAGCTGAGTCCCCTTTTTATCACCCCATGTTTGCCATTCTTTAAATATCTCATCAACCGCGATATTTATTTTAGAATTTGGGTAATCAGGGGCTGTTGGATCTATTAGTCTAAAATCAATACTTGCTTTTTTTGCGTCGTTTGTTACTTTTAGTGGGTTATCGATGCTTGGATCATATCCTCCACCTTCCATACTAATAAGTCGCCCAGTAATTGAGTATCTAGGGTAAATTCCATTTTCATCAGCTTCCCCTATATAATCTGATATACGTTTAGATTTTTCACTTTTTACGTAAATCACTTCTTTATTTGGAACAAATGTCTTTGAAAAGGCTTTAATATCATCATTTGTGATAGTGTCTGTTGTTTGGCTTAGTATATTTGATAGCTCAGGTAAGTTTGTAAGTGATGAAAACCTTGCTTCCATTTTTATGCGACCGCTAGCATCTCTTACAGGGGCAATGTCAATACCAGCAAAATTACTAGCCCAATTTGAAAAGCTATCTATGCCTAAATTTTCAAGCTCTTTTGGCTGTAAATATCTCTGCATATTATAAATTTCGCTAAGTGAGTTTGATACTGGAGTTCCAGTTAAAAACATTACTTTACCATCTTTTTTGTCGTTAATATAGGTAGTCAGTGCAAGCATATTTAATGCTCTCTTGCTTGAAGTATTAGCTCCTTTGCCTTTTGCATTCATCGGAGAGATTACGCCTAAATTTTTAAAGTTATGTGCCTCATCAACTACTATACTATCAACACCAAGCATTGAAAAATCCATTGTCTTGGATTTTGCTTTATCGTCAAATAGTTTTTCTACTTTTTTTTCAACCCTGGCTATCATTTTTTCAACTTGACGTGCAGAACGTCTGTTTGTTGCTTCATCACGTTCCTCATAATATCTAAGAGCTTCTTTTAGCTCATAAATTTCTTTGTCAAGTATCTTTTTTTGTGTTTCAAAAGGAACTGGTAGTTTTTCTACTTGTGTATATTTTATAACAACGGCATCCCAGTCATTATTTGCTACTTTAGCCAAAAACTCGTCTCTTTCTTTTGGGCTTAAAGAGTTTTCGTCTGCCACTAGCACATTAGCGTTAGGAAATGCATCAAAAATACTTTGATCCCATTGGGTTACAAGATTGTTTGGAACGATGATTAGAGGTTTTTTTACAAGCCCAAGCTCTTTTTGCTTCATAACAGCAGCTATTGCTGCATATGTTTTGCCAGCCCCAACTTCGTGATCAAGTAAAATATTTTTTTGAACCATGCTTCTAAAAATAGCATCTTTTTGGTGCTTTCTAAGTTTTATATTGCCATCAAGCCCTAAAATTTCTAGACCATCTCCATTAAATTTGGCTTTAACGTAGCAGTTAAATTTGTCGTTGTAAATACGTTCTAGTTCTTTTGCTCTAGCTCGGTCGCTATATATCCATTCATTAAATTTGCTTTTTAGCATTTCAACTTTCGCATTTGCTTCAGCTGTTTTTTCTGGATTTATTACTTGTTTAAAGACTATGTTGCCTTCTTTATCTCTCTTAATATTACCTTCTTTATCTAGCAAAGGCTCATTTGTTTTTTCCATAATCTTTATAGGTGTATTATTTAGAGCACTTTCTATAATGTCATATACGCTTTTATTGTTACCTACATTTTGGTGTATTTCATAATTTCCATTAATTAGTCTTTGTGTGGTAAGTCCTTTGACTTCAACGGAATAGTTATAAGTTGCATATTGTGAAAGATGATATTTATCTCCGTCTATTTGCCAGCCCATGGAACCTAAATTTTGAAGTTTCCATGCATCATTATTATAGTTTGATGTCTTTAGCTCGTTCTTTAAAAAATCATCATAGTATTTTATTGGTATCCAAGAACTGCCAAACCTCGTGTCTATATCAACAAAGCTAATATCTTGTGGTATGACCTTGCTAAGTTCTTCTATATTGTTTTGCATTAAGTCCGCATAAATGTCTTGTAGATTTTTTGCTGATTTTAATTTTTCCTTGACATTTCCACTAAGATAAATTGGAGTAAAAATTAGCTCTCTTTCGCCTTTTGATAATTTTTCTGGATCGTAAAAAGCCAGTTTTTCTGCAATAATTTGATCTTCGACTTCGATATTTGATTTTCCTAGTTTTTTTGAAATATAGTTTGTATCGATCTTTCCAAACTGATACATGCTTACTAATACACCATCCTTTTCATTGTCAAACAAAATTTCAGGAGTAAAACCTATTGTTCGGCGAAGTAAAATATTAGCCTTTTCGCAGCTTTCCTTTATGGCTTCTTTGCCATCTCTTGCACGTTCAGGTTTTTTATAGTTTTTTTCTAGAGCTTTGACTTTGCTAAACTCTACATCTAGATTTTTAAATGATGCTGCCTTATTCCCAGATAAAAATCCTTCGCTAATATGATAGTTGTCTAGTAGCAAATTAAGCTGTTCTCTTGTTTGCTTTAGTTTTATATCATCGTCTTTAATATCTGTCTGCTCTAGTGCAATGAGCTCTTTGAGTTTGTCTCTTAAGGGTATATACTTTTTAATTCTATTTTGGATGGTAGGGCTTAAATCTTCAATTTTTGATGCTCTTATTTCTCCGTTTATCGACGAGGTTATTTTGCAAATTTGATCATTATAGATTAAAAGGCTATTTTCTTTTAAATCCTTAACATAATCATAGGCATCGTCGTAACTTTCTATTGCAAAGTCGATAATAGATGCCGGCTCTCTCCACTTATATACGTTAGTAGGAAGTTGATTTTCTATAAAATTTTCTATTGCTGTATCAAGACTAAAATTTATATCGTCTTTTGGATCATAAAAAATTGCTTTTCCAAATTGCCCATTTCTTAAGACCGGCTTAGCAAGTATGTTTTGGGGGTTTTCAATAAAATAATGGTTTATGCTTTGATTTAATTCTGTGCCATCTTGTGCTACTTGAGTTGATTTAATATTGGATATTTCTTTGTTATACTCAGGATGCTTGCCTTTTTGTAGAAAAATGATATCTGTTTCAGCCTCTGTGTGCTTAAAAACATTGTTTGGCAAACGCACTGCACCTAAGAAAGTATGATTTTGCGCTATCTCATCTCTTGCTGAATTGTATTTAGCATCCATAAAGTGACGACTTACTACAAAAGCACTTATTCCATCTTCTTTTAAACTGTATTGTGTGGCTTTTTGTATAAAGAAATTATGGGCTGAACCATATAAATCTTGATGCTTATTATCAAAAAGTGGGACATCTAAAAATGGAGGATTGCCAACAACTGCGTCAAACTGCTCATCATAAGTAAATTTTTCGTAGCCAATGTTATTATTTTTTTGATTCGGATATAAAATTTTGTTCATTTTAATTGTAAGAGGTTCAATATCAAGACCAGTAAAATGAAAATTATCGTTTTTGTTAAACGTAATAAACGAACCATTTCCTACACTAGGCTCTAGAATTTCTTTGTTCAAATCTGCTCTATCGGCATTAATACCAAGTCTTTCGAGACCTTTATACATTGCCGAAACGATATTTTTAGGCGTATAATATGCAGTTAAATTTGAACGTTTAGCAGCATCATATTCACTTTCGCTAAGTAGCTTCTTGAGCTCTTCTCTTTCATCTTTCCATTTTTCATTGCGTTCATCAAATAGTCCATTTATTCCTCCCCAGCCTGAAAAGTTAGCTATTGTTAGCTGTTGCTCTCTTGTAATATTTAGTTCTATTTCGCCTTTCTTAGCAAGATCTAATTTTGGGTAAATTTCGTTAGTAGTTTTAATTGCTGCAATATTTTTTCTAAATCTATCCTTTTCCCCACCTAGTTCTAGGGCATCGCTTAGTTTTAGGTCCTCAAAGGTATTATTGAATTTTTTTATAGGATTAATTATGGTTTCTTCATTTGGTGTAACATCTGTTGTGTTTATGGTTTCAAATAAGCCATTTTCTATCTCATTTATCTGTGTATCTATATCAATCGTTTTTTCTATAATTGAATTGAGATTACCTCCAAAGTATTCTGGATGAGCATCTGCCATACTAAATAGATCAAGACTATCATATAGATTATTATCATTTTTCTGTTTTGCCATTTAAAATCCTTACAAAAAAATAAAATTTTAAAATAAAATTTTATCTAAATTTATGGCAAATGCCGATTTTTACATACTTTTATAACAATATATTATTATGTGAAATATTAAATATTTTTATACAATATTAAAATATTTAATATTTTTAATAGCCATTCATTTCTTTGTCTTCATTAATAAGCATTCTAATATATGCGGCACGAGTTGGAAAGAATTTTTTATTATAGATATAGTCTAAATATTTTAATTCATCTTCTTCTAAATAAATTACAACCTGTCTTTTCTTTGGTTTATATTGGCTATTATCTTTTTCTTTGTTATCTGTCATCTATTAATTCCTTGTTTTTTTTCCCTCTCCTTGGCACTAAGTTTTAGAAAATCAGTGAAATCAAATCCTTTCTTTAGCTCTTTTTCTAATCCGTTTTGTTTGAGTATCTTTTCCCATTCTATTATTTCTACAACTTTACAAGAGTTATTTAACTGCTCTTTTAAAGCCTTTGCACCATTTTTCCCTGCC
Organism: Campylobacter concisus; assembly: GCF_003048985.1. Classification (GTDB taxonomy): domain Bacteria; phylum Campylobacterota; class Campylobacteria; order Campylobacterales; family Campylobacteraceae; genus Campylobacter_A; species Campylobacter_A concisus_AY. The sequence goes on along the minus strand of NZ_PIRS01000017.1, from coordinate 3,729 downwards.
TCGTCATAATCATATGCTACAACAATGTAACTATCTTTTAACATATCAATTTGAATTTGTTTTAAATGAGTGGCAGCACTCCCAAAGCTTATAGCCTTATATCCACGTGACAACATATTTAAGCAGTCTTTTTCACCTTCAGCTATGAATATAGGACTATCATCTCTTGTATATTCTTTTAATGCTTGGATATTAAAGGCGCAGCGTGGTCTATTTTTACTAAAAGTGTATTTGATATTTAAATTTGGATTATATTTCCAAAGCGTTACGATCTTGCCAGTCTCATTTCTTAATGGCATTACCAGCCTATCTTCTTCTTTGGAATAACCTATTTGAAATTTTTGAGCTATTTCTTTACGTTGATTATTGTCACAAACTGGAAGCAGTTTATGTAAAAGTTCTTGATAGCGTGTAAAATTCTCACGCCTTTCATTTTCGTATTTTTTTACTATGTCGTCATCAAGATAATCTATTGTGGGTTCTTCTTTAATTGGTCTAGCATTTATAGCTTTTTTATGAATAGCAATATTTGTCTTTTGCCCATGATTTAGATCATGATCTATTTTTAGGTTGTCTAGAATACCTGCTACTTCTAAAAATGCACTTCTTTCGTCGCAATTCTTTATTTCCTTATAAAATGCTATTATATCACCCCTAAAACCACTGCCAAAGTCTTTAATATAGCCATTCTTTGGATCAATAGAAGCAGAAGCGGTATGCTCATCTTCTCGCATCCTGAATTTATAGTGGCTATCCACGTCAAAACCAAGATATTCTAAAAAAGCCCTTGTATCATCTTTGTGTAAGTTCATTTAATTACTCTTCTTGCTTGTTTTAAAGTTTTTAAATTTGCAAAAACTTTACGAGAATATGGATTATTTTCAACTTTTCCGTTATAGCAGTTTAGTGCTTTATAATCCCAACCATGTTTATTAATGCAATTTCTTAGTATCATTGCTCCCATTTGAATGTTTGTTTCTGGCTTATATAGGTCATCAATGCTTAAATTTTTAGCTTTTAATGTTGTTTCATGAATTGAATTAATCTGCATCAACCCATAATCTATTGAGCCATTGTTGTTAATATTCTTTGCATTATTGGTAAAGTTACTCTCTGTTTTTGCTATAGCCCAAAGAAGTATCGGAGGGATATTAAACTCTTTGCCAAATTTATAAAAGAGCTTATTGTATCTACTTTCATTAGCATTGGGTATAGCTGAAACATTTGTCGCTATTATAGATAATGATAATATAATAATAAATAGTTTTTTATAGTATTTTATTATTTTAAATTGTTTTAAAAATTTCATCTATTAGCGCCTAAACTCTTTTGATTTGAGTGTTCCATAACTTTTTCTTTTGGAAGTTTTATTGCACCACTTTTGACCTTTTCTGTGTATGCCTTACCTAATCTATTTATTACCTCTTTGTTATTTTGTGCTGATACAATATTATTTATATGTTTACCTATACCAGATATGCCAGCAACACGATTTAAATTTTGAGTAAAAGCTGTAATACTTTCATCTCCTATGCTTTCAGCCAATGCTGCAGTTGCTTCTATGCCACCTTTTAAACATTTTTCAAAATTATCAATTGTTGCAGGATTTTTAAAATTTAATCCTTTGCCCCTCTCTTTGCTTTGTTCTTCATTTTGATCTAAAATTAGATCGTTTGTTTCAGTGGATTTTATAAAAATTTTATTAGCTATTTTGCTGACACTACCTATACCACAATCATTGCAACCTATCTTTACCAAATGATCTAAGTCTTTTTGAAAGTGTCCTTCGCCAAGTCTTGCATTGATATGAATAGTTTTTCCATCAATATCAGTAAAGTTAAAGCCTATTTTTTCATATATAGCTTTAAAATCCTTATTGTTTTCATCCATTAATGCTTTATCCATCATTTTTAGAGTTTGGAATAGGGCGATATTTTCATCTCCTCTAAACTCTTTGTTGGCAGCTAGCAACTTACTAAATTTATCTATTTGATAATTTCCATCTTTGTTTGTATCAATATCAATGCGTGAAGTTATATTTTTAGATAATGTTTTACTAAGAGCTAGTTCGGCTTCGTTGTATACTGATTCATGCTCTATTTTGTTGTAAAGTTCTCCATTTAGTTCTAGAAATTTACTAGCAACATTATCTGTTATCTTATCATGAGGTGTATTCTTGTCAAAAATTTGATCATACTTTTCGAAAAAGCTCTCAAGTTGGTAGTTGCTTTGTGCTTTATTGTTCTTATCAATAATACTTGCGATTATGCCACCTTTTATATCCTTAAATTTTTCTTTATTTTCTTTTAAGTATTTTGGATCGAATTCATCCATGTTGTAATCAACATTTGAATACATTTCATTTAAAAATTCTGAAATTTGTCTGTTTTTATCCCCCATTTTTTCAATCTTCGACCTAACCTCATTATTGTAGAGTTCGTTTAGATTTTGATCTAGGTCACTGGCATATTGTTCTTGTAAATTGTTATCTAAATTACTTAATATTGAATTTTTGCTTTCATTGATATATTTTAAATTTTTGTAAGTTGGCATGTTATTCCTTTATTAAGACTCTATGGATGCTGACCTTTGGTGAGTGATACTCTTCTTCGTGATCATTCCAGTGTATACAAGCAAATTTTGTTTTATGACTCGAGATGTGGTATTTTTTGTCGATAATATTCACAAGCTCTTCTAGTTTTTCGTATTCATCAGCATAGATGTATTGTGAATTTTTATCAAATGTATCAAAATAAATAACATTGGCTTTTATGTTTTCGCAGCCGCATTCATTTATTAATCGTTCTAAAGACAAACCAGCTTCTTCTCTAGTTTGTTCGTTTTTGCAAAGATCATATTTGGAATTTTTTTCTTCAATATCTTTTAGAATATTATTTTGTAATTTATAATAACTATTCCAAAAGCTGTGGCTGTTATCATGAATGCTATTTGGCTTATTGATTAAAAAATCACAATAGCATCTGAAATCCTCTGTATCTTTAAAAGTTAATAAAATATCATTAAACCTTACCGTATTGATAATCTTTTTTAGATCTTCTGCTTGCATTCTACTATCCTTATTTTTTCTCAAAAACCATCTCTTCAAGTTCGCCATTATCGTTTGTCTTAAATTTAGCATTGCACCAATTACCATTTTTTAACTTGCCGTTACATGCAAAATAATTAAAACCTTTTGCGCTGGTTCTAGGCAGCAGCTTACCACTCTTGCATTTTGGACATATAGGTGCATCACTTGGTATTTCTTGTTTTGTTTTGGTTTCAAGCTGTGGCTTGCCATCGTTATCGTAATAAAATGCCTTACAACCTTCACGCCATTGACTGCAACCCCACCAAAATACGCCTTTTTTATTTTGGCTTTCGTGTCTTATTAGGTATCCCTTGTTGCAAATAGGGCAAATTTGAGCATTATCTGGTTTTGTTTCAAAATTTCCCATATCGCTATCTTTAACCTTTGCTATCTCTTCCTTTATTTGTTGATTGTCCGATAACCAGCTTTGAGCTCTTTCGCTTTGGGTTAAATTTTGCATTTTACTGCTTATTCCCCTTGCACATACTCGGTTTTTTCAGTTTGTTCTTCTCGCTCGTTTGGCGTTTCCTTTTCGTTAATTTCCTGCTTTTTGCCATCAAGCATTACCATTTTATCAACGACAATGCTATGTTTGCTCCTATTTTGTCCATTATTGTCTGTCCATTGGTCGAATTTCAATC
>NZ_PIRS01000016.1:0-44712 GCF_003048985.1 Campylobacter concisus | reverse complement strand
GAAGTATTTTGTTGAATTGCTTTTACAAAAATATTTAAATTTATACCAATGCGTTTAACCAAATAATTCATTTTTGCAAATTCATTTATTGTATCGTTACTTAAAATTTTATCATCGTAAAGGTGGCTCAAAACCAAAAATTTTGAAAACTTATTTACACTAGAAAAACCATTATCCTTTGCAAGTTGTTTTAATTTTTTAAATTCAACATCGGTAAAAAAATTTTTAACCTCTTTGATATTTTCTCTAGTAAGCTCAGACCTTTTTATTTTTAAAAGTGGATAATTTTCTTTTACGGCATCAATAATTTTATTATCTCTCCCTAAAAAGAATAAAAGTAAATTGATTGCTTCATTTAGTGATTTTACCCCCATTTTTTCTTTTAAGGTTTGTAAAAAAATTAAATTCTCAACATCCAATCTAAAAGCCTTTAATTCTTTAGCCATAATTCAAAAACCCTCCATTTCCTATTTACCAAAAATTTTGCAAAGCAAAAACTACAAGAGCCTCGCAGAGTATTTGCCTTTTTCTCAAATATTTTGTATTACAAAATAGGAGAAAAAGGCTATCCTGCAATCTACTATTTTATGTAACTTTTTTTGCTTTTATTTCTTTATTCATTTTAGATTATAACACAGCTTTTATCAAAAAATACCAAGAATATGTTATAATAACAAAAAATATCAGAACAAATAAAATAACCAATAAAAAGAAAAAGGTTGTGCATGAATTTGATATTCTGTTTTTAAATATAAACGTCAAAAATTATCAAAACATAAAAAGGAGCTATACAATGTCAAAACTTACAGCAGCAGAGAGACTTCTAAAAAACGAAGAACAACTTAAGAAACTTTCAGAGCAAAGAAAGCAATTATTAAATGCTATCAAAGAAGAAAATGAGCAAAAATTTAAGGATATAGGCATAAAGATCATAAAAGCAGTTGAAACAAATGAGCAGTTTAAAATTGATTTTTTAAACCTTATCAAAGAACACAATATAGGAATAGAGTTTTAAATTTTATTAATAAATAGCAAAACGCCATAAAAATTAATGAAATGAACTGCTAGAGACTAAAGGAATAAAGAATGATGCTAGAAACATTATCAACAAATTTCGTAGATTTTATAAATTATACGTTTTCAACCTTTTCGATTATGCTTTTGACAACTGGAATGTTTTTGTCATATCCATTTTTAAGAGGCGAAATCGAAGATGAAGAAAAAAATGAAAGAGAGGCAAAGGTATTTGCTGTCGGTCTTGGTATTAGCATTTTAATGACAATGATATGTCTTTTTGTGATGATTATAACGCCTATTTATGCGATGTTTAATGGCATAAATATAATTGAATTTATAAAAGTCGCATTTAGTATCGTTGGTTACGCAAAGGACGATGGGGATGAAACTTATATTTTTTTAATGCTAATTATCCTTCTCGTCAATTTTTCAGTCATCGCTTGGATAGGTGGTTTAATAACCAGATTTTGGGGAAATAAAATTTTTATAAAAACAGATAAAGTAGAAGAAATATGATAAAAGAACAAAAGTTACAAAATCTAGTGAATAATGCTAAATATATATTTTCGTTAATTGCGCAAAGAGATAGGCTAAATTCTAATATAGCCAACTTAAAAGCGGATGTTGAAAAGGCTGGATATGAGATAGGTGAAGATGATAATGGAAAATTTCTAGCACGTAAGCTAAAAAGAAAAGTTGATAAAATTTATCTGTAAAAAGGAGCAAAATCTACTATTTATTTAAAACTATTTTTCCTTTCTTGGAAAATATGATTGTTCCATTGAAATCTTTAACTATATCGTTTAACTGCTGCAAGCTTACTGGATTAATAACTTCAATAGGGTATTGTCCAGTTTCTTGATATATCTTTCTAATTTCCAATATATCGATTGTTTTTTGAACAAGAAAAAACATTCCACAAACTGCAAGGCAAGAATAAGTAATAGATAAAAGAGTTGAGCATATTTTATAAAAATATCTAATTATAATCATTTTTGAATAACCTTCTTGATTTATTCTTTACTTGTATCAAAATAACCCAAAGTAAGTAAGGTTAAAAACGATACTATTACGACCATTAGAAAACCAATAAAAAAGATATCAACTATCATTCGTTAGCCATCACTTCTTAAAACTATTTTTAATTCATTGATAGTCTTAATTTTTAATAAAATATTTAATAGTTCATCGCCGCCAAAAAACGTCGGATACGAATTTTCCTTATCATAGTCCTTTATACATTGTTTTAACTCATTTACTAGCGGATCAAGATCGTTATTTATTATTTCAATATCTACACAATAGCCTCCTACAGATGCTCGTATTGTTGAATACCCATGTTGATCAACATTAGATATAGGCTCAATATTAACGGGAATGGCAGTTAAAAACTTTAAATTGCTTTTGTTTATAGAGAGCTGGTTGCTATTGGCTACTTTTGCACTTTCAAAATCATTGGTTGATACTTCAATTTTATGAACGTCGAAATTTACTTGTTCTGATTTTGGTGTTTTATTCATTATTCTGCTCACAAATACCTTTTTATTACAATTTTGATATCCTCTTAATCGTTTAATATCAAAAAGTTTTCCATCAAATTTGTCAAATAATTTCCAAAGCGTATTACGTCCAACCGTTTCATAGTAGTTTTTATTTGCAAGTTTTTGTATGGCTATTGCAAGATCGCTTTGACAAATTTCACCTTTTTGATCAATAATTTCTTGTGCCAGTTGTAAAGATATCTTTTCTTTGTCGCTTAGCCCAATAAAATCATCTTCAATAAATTTTAGATCTAATTCCCTGGTATCGATTAAAGCAACCATCTCTTTTGTATGGCTTCTCTTTTTCTTTGGTTTTAAGCTAACAATCATTTCATTGTCGTTGATAGAAATAGAGCTGTCACTTTCGTTTTGTAAATAGTAAGCTTCATCAACACTATCCATGAAGGCTGTAGCGCCTTTATAATTCTCATCGTTTTTATCCATTCCCTGCTTAGGTTGGTGGTGGAGGAATATAATAGTAGCACCCTTGTCTCTCAATCCTTGCAGGTCTGCCATAAATCTTGTTATATTATCATCTTTACTTAGACTACCTTTTATAAAATTTCTAATACTATCTATAATAATAAGTCGATTTTTTATTTCACCTGCTTTAAATTCTCTGTTTAACTTTTTAAATATAGTAAATCTATGCGAGCTGTTAGAGAGAATATATTTTATTTTTCCATTGCTATTATCCATAATTTTATCGACTTGCCTACTCTGTAATATATCAATGCCGTTATCAGCATCCATATAAACAATTTCATCTAGATTAACATTGTTTTTCACTAAGTAATTACAAAGATGGATAGCAAACATGCTCTTGCCTGCACCAGCACCAGCATATACCATATTTAAGCTCTGTTTTGAAAGGAAATTCGGTATCAACCATTCAAAATTAGCATTTTCAATATCCAAAGCAGTGAATTCCTTGACATTTATGATTTTATTTGATAGAATATCAGTGCTTTTGTGGGTTGTGCTATGGTGGTGGTTCCGCTTCATATCACAACCTTTTTTCTTTTACTGCAAATCATTATCTTCTTTCCTGTTCTATTAACCATTCTTTTACACTCTCCAGTCTATATAATATTCTTTTACCTATTCTTATATATGGTAAAGGAGGGATCTTTGCTTTACGTTTCTCAGTATAATTTACACTAAATCTAAGCCTAGTTTGTTTATCTATGCTTATTCCAAATAATTCTTCGAACTGCTCTGGAGTAATAAATTCATTCTTTTTTTCTATTTTTTCATCTACTACATCAATCATAAAAAGATAACCTCCTAAAAAATCTAATATCATTTTATATCTCACAACCTTATACTACTCTTAATACATTAACAAATAATTTTATATTTGCTAAAATAAATAAAAAAGGAAAATTTATGAAAACAAATGGATGCGGCGACAAACTAAGAAGATTACGCAATGCCTATGGACTTACTCAGAGTGAGTTTGGTGATAAGATCGGAATAAGTAGAGTTAGGGTAAATTCTTATGAAAATAATATAAACCCACTTCCTATACAAGTCAAATACAAAATTGCTGAAGCTACTGGTTTTGGAATTGACTACTTTGATACAGATATTGATATAGCTGCTGCAATCAGCAAATATAATATTGAAACCGACAATGGCAAGCTTCAAATAAGAGCTAATTCTGAAAGTATTTGCACAATTTATGATGATCTATATGATTTTGCAAACCAAAAAGAAAGCATTGATCCTTACTTACAAAGTATTAAAATTCTTTCAAAACTATTTAATCTATCAAAGCCACATGACTATAATTTTATTACCGTAACAAACAATAAGGCAACGCCATTCGCAACAGATGGAGATATTTTAATTATTGTAAGAGATAACACCCCAAGAGATAATACCCTCTTAGTTTTAAGAGTTAATAATGAGGTATTAATTAAGTATTGCCGTATAAACCCTTTTAATCAAAACCTTAAGTTTTTTTCAAGCAAAGATGATTTCTCCAATATTGAACTTTCTCAAAACGAACTTAATAAAATAGAAATTTTAGGATACGTCATAAACATTTTTAAGAATTATCAACCTAAATATATTGAAGAGTGATTTTAAAAATTTATTTTCTCTTTATCTGTCTGGGGTTTGGGGGCTTGCCCCCATGTTTTAAATAAAAGTCCAAATTTTGCTTTAGCAAAATTTGGTTTACCTATTGTCTATTGTTTTTAGCTCTTTTTTCAAAAAGACAATAGTATCCCTTCCTTTATACTTTCGTAAGTGTAATATATTTTTTATCAATAATAAACAGCTAATTATAAGTCTTATATAATTAATGTATAGTAAATATCATAAAGACCTATTAGATGATAAAAAAGTATTTTATAGAGTAATGATGTATTTACTTTAGATCATAAGGCTCTATTATTTGCTGAATATTATTAATATAATAGTCCTGGTGAACCCACCACCTACTTTCAAGTTTAAATTTCACCATTTTTTATTAGATCTCAAACTTAGTTAAATTTAACTGTTTTTACTAACGCAAAAGTGAAATTTAAATCCACTTTGACATAAATTTAAAATTTATACTCGATCTTCAAACCACCACTTATGCCATAGTTTTTATCATTATCAAGCATCCCGCTTAGCTGAGAAGAGAGAACTAAATTTTCGCTAAGCTTGGTATCTGAGTTTAAAGTAAGCTTATAGCTAAGCTTATTGTTATCAAGCTTGTAATCAACATATTCGCTTGAATTATTAAGCGAAACATAAGATTTATCTTCTGAGTTATACACACTTTGTTTTACTAAAAATTGCACGCTAAATGCGTTTTTCTCGCTGTTTAAAGCGTATTCTACTCCCGCTGCTACAGCCACATTAAAGTCATTTATGCTCTTTTGATCATATCGGTCATTTTTAAATCCATCAATGCCATTAGCGCCAAGCTCTAGTGCGAGTAGTGGCTTTATGCTTTGCTCATACTCGCCACTTTTAGAGAGTGAAATTTTATATTTATAGTAGTTGCTTGAGAGGATGCCTCTGCCTTTTACGCTAGCTTTTTGCGCCTCATCTAGGCTACGTTTTGAGTTTATAAAGGCAAAATTTAAGTTACTTTGTATCTCGTGAGCTCCTCTTTCAAAAAGCCCATACGCACCAAAACTATAAATTTTAGCATCATCCTTTAATACATTTGAGCTAAATTTAGCCTTGCTTACTCCAGCGCTTACACCTAAGATAAACTCGTCATAACCTCTGTCATAGCCGATATTTGTACCATAAAATTTAAGGTCGCCATCGCTTTGCTTGTCCTTAAAATAAGCGCCATTTACATTTGCCCAAAAGTTGTTTCTCTCCCTGCTAGCTTCTGCTGCTTCGTAAGCCATCTTCGCGCTTGGCATGATGTCGCTTTCAAGTCCAGCTAGCTTAAACTGCGAGATATCAGCCTTTGCCCTTAGCCGCGTGATCACGAACAACCTAGAGTTCATCAGCTCATTACTGTTTTGCAAGGCTTTCATGCTCATTTTGAGCGAAGAAGTAGAAATTTCTTTCATATCTTTATCTGCTTTTTGCGCTAGTTTTCTTAGCGCCTCATCGTCACCGCTTGAGATTGCTTGCACAAATTCAGGCGTGCCTTTTAGCATGCTTAGGATTTTATTTTCTCTTTGGCTAAATTTAGAAACCCTCTCTTGCACTACATTGGACGAAATGGCTGGATTTTCTCCCTTTTTGTCGCTTAGCTTCATCATGATTTTGCCGTCACTTATGGCGTAAGTCATAAACAAATCCCCAAGTTTTTGCTCGTTGTTAAAGATAGCGCCCTCATTTATGATATTTTGCGCGTTTACTAAAGTATATGTTTTATCAAGCGCCATGCCGCCTTTAAGTGCTGCAGTAAAATCAACATCAAATTTCATCCCAGCGCCAAGAGTTAAGACATTTTTAAAGTCAAGTACCGGCTCATTTTCACTGCCAAAGCTCTTTATCTTTAGGCTCTTTTTTATGAGGCTATCAGGCTCAAAGCCAAGCTTTTGCGCACCACTAACCTCTAAATTTTCTACCTCAAATTTACCATCTCCTAAGAGCACATCTTTAGCTAAAGGCGTATCTTTGCCGTTTATAACTAGCTCTTTTAGCTTAGTTGCGCCTCCTACTCTTAGCAGACTATCGCTATCCATGACGATTTTATTGTCAAATTTAACGTCTTTAACAAGTAAATTTTTACTCTCAATATCCTGGCGATACTTTAAGCCGTCATCATAGGTATTTGAGCCATCAAATTTATCTATATAGTGAGTTAGCTCGCCACTTAAATTTATGACCGAGTTTTTAGCCGTGATGTCACCATTTAGCTTAGCATCTTTGCCTATGGTAAGCTCTGATGATTTAAGCTTTATGCCATCTTTTGCACTAAATTTTCTCTCGTCCCAGTCAGGCTGAGAAAGTGTGGATGGGCGAGTTAGATCCATATAGGCTGGCTCACTTAGACCAGCTGCGGCTATCTTGCTCTTTGCTAGGGGAGTTAAAACGCTAGCATCGCCAATGGCGTGCGTCTTTGGATGTCCTTGGAGCGTAACCTTGGCGTTTTCTAGGTTCAAAGCACCATCAATGTCAAATCCTCCGTCAAAAATAAGCTCCTTGCCCTGCCCGCTATGTTTTAGCTCTATATTTTTATCGATGTTTGCGTGAAATATCGTATCTTTGCCACTCTCGCCGTTTATTTTAAGCGCTACTCTTTGCGAGTTTTCATTTGTTATCTTCGCGTCGCTTGAGTTGGCTGATATGTTGTCAAAAGTCTGATCAAAGCCATTTAGATCAAGCGCTCCGCCGCCATTGCCAAAGAAAATTTTATCATTTAAATTTTCATTCACGCCAAGCCTTAAGAGCCCCCTGCCACTTGTTAGATAAATTTTATCAAATGCATTTAAAGCTCTTAACTCAACCACACCCTCGCCTAGCCTTAGTGGCTTGTTGCCACTTGAGCTTACTATCAAGCTGCCTTTGCCTAGCTTATGCACGCTTGTGTCTGAAACGACGTTTAAATTTAAACTTGCACCCCCAGCTATGTCAAAACCTGCAAATTTTGCTATCTTGCTACCATTTGTGCTATTTAGCGTAATATCTCCGCTATTTACGACGATACCGCCATATCCTAAGTCTAGATTAGAGTTTAGCGTGATGTTTGAGCCATTTACGCTGCTAAATATATTATCTTTATTTTGCACTAGTGCGCTACCTAGGACATTTACGCCACTTACTAAATTTTCATACTCTTTTTTATAGTCGTTAAAATCTCTTGCAGTAACGATAGAAGCGTAGTTTTGAGTGCCATTAGCCACCGAAGTTACGCCAACCAATACCCATTTATTCTTTAAAGTATCATAAACAAAAAATCCTGAGCCACTATCGCCTATATAAAGTTTATTTCTAAAGTTGTCATTGGTAAATGGAAGCACGTAAATTCCATTTACTTCATTGCCATCTCCAAGTAGTGAAATTTTCTTTTTATATGCAACCGAGTTAATTATATTTATATTATTTAAACTTGCACCCAACGTTTGATTATTAGTGCCATCTTTATCTACTATAGTATCGTATCCACCAGTTGGATTTCCTGTGATAGGGTCGATCCTTGGTTTTTCTAAGCTAAGTAGTCCAATGCCAGCTTGATAAGCAAAAATATCATTACCGTTTGCGCCACCGCTATTTTTTATCGCTTTAAAATAATTTTCTATTTTTCTAACTTCAATCTCTGCTATATCTTGATCATTATAAGAAGCAGGCGAAATTTCAAGATCTGGTATATCTATAGGATCAACACTGCCTTCTACTATAAATTTAGTAGTTCTTAGATATGTCGTTTCAGTGTTATAGACTTTGGATGTTGAAGTAGATGAATATCTAGTCAGATACTCATATTTTGTATTGCCAAAAAGCCCCTTTTTTCATTGTAATCAACTGCGTTAGCCCCCTTTTCAACGTGCGTTGCCGTCACTACAAAACTTCGTCCAAGAGCGGTGAAGTTGCCTTTATTATTTCTTGCGTTGTTGTTTGGGATCTTATTAAACGTAAATTTAGTGCCGTTTCTTTGCGTAAATTCTAGTGGTGCATCTGTAGCTTTAAAGATGCCTTTATTTTGCGCAAGATCAAGGTAATCTCTATAAAAATTTGTCCCTATATCCATGACCTGAGCGTCTAAGCAGCTACATAAAATGCTAGATAAAACAAGAGAAATGCTAAGATTATTTTTCAAGATAAACCTCCATTTTTAAGATAAATTCCATTTAAATCGCAAAAAGGCATTATATACCTTTTTAAGTCTTTTGACGACTAAAATCTTAATTATTTTTTAAACGATAAATTTACTTTAGCAAATTTACCCCTGCGCTTTTTAAATTTATCTCGATTTTTAAGCTAGCATTTGGTTATAATCACTCAAATTTAGATTGCGGTCGCAATTTACATTTGCATAAATTTATCTTCGACTACCATTTTTGCAAATTTCAAAAGTCAAATTTCACAAGTTTCGCGTGCCGAAAATATCAAATTTACATTTCTTAAATCCCAAAAGGAGATTTCGTGGAATTAAAACAAACCGGTATATCACGCCGTGGCTTTTTAAAAGGTGCTTTAGCCACAGCGGCTATTGCCACGCCACAAACGATGCTGGCTAGCTTTACGCCATTTAAGTCTGACTCGCTTCAGGTTTGGTCATGTGGTGGCCTATCTGAAGCTTTTAACGAGCTAAATGCCATTTACGAGTCAAGAACAGGACACAATATCCAATACACAGGCGCTTTTGCTGGCGCTCTTGGCAAGTCGCTTTTGGCACTCCAAAGCACGACCGAGCTCTTTGGAGCAAGGGTTTTAGAGCTTTCTAAAAAACTTCGCAAAGCTGGTCTTAGCCTCCACTTTAGACCATTATGCTTTACTGACTACGTCCTAGTCGTGCCAAAAGGCAATCCAGCAGGCATTCGCGACTTAAAGGACCTTGCAGAGCCAGGAGTTAGGGTGATGCTGCCTCTTAGATCATCGCCCCCTGGCAGTGGTCCAGTCAAAGGGATCTTAAAAAACTCAAACCTAACCGATGCGGTGATGAAAAACATGGTCGCAAACGGATCATGCGTCATAAATATGATGTGCGAGCTAGTTGATGGCAAGGGCGACGCTTCGATCATCGAAAAGCGCCTAACAACGCATGATAGGTTTAAAGACAAGATCGAGTATATGCCCATCGATGAAAAGCTCATCCCGCCTGGACCGCTCACTTTTACGCTAAATATAATGAAATATGTAAAAGATGAAAGGCTCGCAAATGACTTTGCAGACTTTGTTTGCGGCACTGAGGGGCAAGAAATTTTTGAAAAACATGGCTTTACCTCCATTTATTCAGCGCGTGGGCTAGAGCTTATAGAAAGGTTTGGTGTAAAAGATGTGTAGTAGCTGTAATAGCGCATGCTCTAATAGCAGTGCATGTGGCAATGTAAATTTAAAAAAGAAAAGCAAAAACTCTCCCACAACAAAGATAAGACGCCTAGTGCAGCTCATCTTTATAGCTGGCATCGGTCAATGGGCGTATTACGGCATTTTTAGATGCCCTTTTGTAGTGCCATTTGTAAATTGCCAAAACTGCCCTATCATCACCTGTTGGGGGCGGATCACGTCGCTGTTTTTTGGATTTTGGCTATTTATCCCAGCGCTTGTCATCCTCTTTGGCAGGGCATTTTGTGGCTGGGTCTGTCCAGCTGGCTTTGTCAATCAAATGCTTGGTAAATTTGCCTTTTTCAAGCTAAAAATCCGCAGCAAAAAGCTAATATTCGCTCAAATAGGCATGCTAGCTACCATAGCAATCAGCCTTTGGGTCTATTTCGTCTGGGGCAATCCTCGCATGATGATACCTATAAGAACGAGCGATGAGTACCTAACCGCCGTTACTTTGTCACTTCGCTTTGGCGAATGGGAGTGGGTCACACGCACAGCAGTCATCATCTCAGTCATGCTAGCCTCGCTAATCATAGCCAATCTTTGGTGTCGCTTCGTCTGTCCATCAGGTGGCGTGCTTGAAATTTTGCGTAAATTTTCGATCTTTCGCGTCTATAAAACGAGTGCCTGTGACGACTGCGACGCATGCTTGCGCAAGTGCGAGATGGGGACAAGACCTGATGAGATAAACTGCACAAACTGCGGAGACTGCCTAAATGTCTGCCATGCAAATGCCATTAAATTTGGAAGGAAAAAGAGCTAATGATCTTTCACACCAAAGCTGATCTTGATAACCACCCATGCTTTAACAAAAAGGCCTCCGCTAACTACGGACGCGTGCATCTGCCAGTAGCACCTCACTGCAACATCCAGTGCAACTTCTGCAACCGCATATATGACTGCGCTAATGAAAATCGCCCTGGCGTAACGGCAAAGGTGCAAACGCCAGATGAATCGGTGAAATTTCTAGAAAAGCTCTTTAAATTTAGACAAGACATCTCAGTCATCGGCATCGCTGGACCTGGCGATCCGATGTGCGATGCTGACAAGACGCTAGCGACCTTTGAAAAGTGCAAGTCTCACTTCCCAAATACCCTGCTCTGCCTCTCGACTAATGGCTTAGCGCTGCCTGAGCACGTTGATGAGATCGTGCGCCTTGGCGTGAGCCACGTGACAGTAACTGTAAATGCCGTGACGCCAGATGTTGGCTCGAAGGTCTATTCGTGGGTGAGATATGAAGGTAAAAACTACTACGGCGAGGAGGCTGCTAGGATACTGCTAGCACGTCAGGACGAGGGCATCCGCAAACTAAAAGAGGCTGGCATGCTAGTAAAGATAAACACCGTCGTCATCCCTGGGGTCAATATGGACCACGTCCAAAGCATCTCGGCAAAGGCAAAGCAGTGGGGAGCTGACATAATGAACTGCATGGCGATGATACCGGTGCATGACACGCCTTTTGAAAATTTAAAATCCCCTTCAACCGAGGAGATCCACCGCATAAGAAGATCGATAGGCGGCGATATAGACCAGATGACGCACTGCAGTAGGTGCCGCGCTGATGCATGTGGAAAGCTTGGCGAAAGATAACGATAAAAGACACTAAATTTAGTGTCTTTTTTGGTTTTTGGTTTGTAGCTTGCATAGTTCGTGGCTTACGGCACGCGTGCCTTACAGCTCATGGCTCTTGGTTAAATTTTGTAAAGCTATCTTAGATATCAAAGTTATAAAAGGCATAGAAAAGAGTGGTTAATTCGTAGTCAGAGTGTCGAAGTGGCGAAAATTTCTTTACATTACTTTGCAAAACATCTTTTTACAAACTCTTTTTAAGCTCTTTAAATTGGCTTTAAATCAGACATATTAATACTTTGCTCAATATTCATCTATTTCATAGCCTTGATAGTTTTGTGCGAAATTTAAATCCACTCATATATTCGTTTTGCTCTTGTATAAATTTTGTCTTAGCAAACCACCTAGATTTACACTTGTTTTAAATTTATAAGTTCAAATTCAGCCCAAAATTCGCTTCCAGCTCCTGCTTCGCTTTTTACGCCAAGCTTTGCGCCGTGCATTTTAGCTATATTTGCAGCGATGGCCAGCCCCAGTCCGCTACCTCTGTTTTGGCTCTTATTTCTTGAGCTTTCAACTTGATAAAATTTATTCCAGATTAGCTCGATATCTTTTTTAGAGATGCCTAAGCCATCGTCTTTTACAGACAAAAGTGCGTGCGTTTTTGTGAGGGTTAAATTTAGCTCGATTTTAGCCTGGGCAAATTTTAGTGCATTGCTTAAAAAGTTATCCACCAGCCTTAAGATCATCAGCTCATTGCCTAAAATTTGGATATCTGGCGCTACCACGCAGCTAAATTTTAACCCCTTTGCGCTTGCTAGCTTTTCATAGTCGGTAGCTAAATTTTGCAAGATAGAGCTTAAATTTATGCGCTTTAGCTCCAAATTTCTGCCGGCTTCTAGTCTTGAAAGCTCTAAAATTTGATCTATCAGCGAGGTTATCTTTTTTGACTGCCTAGAGATGACCTCCAGCGACTCCTTGGCCTCGTCCAAATTTTGCGCATAGCTCGCAGCGTAGTCGCTCTCAGCCATGATGACAGATAGCGGCGTTCGCAGCTCGTGCGAGACGTCTGAAGTGAGCTGTTTCTCGCTTTGATAGACCTTTTCGAGGGAGTCTAGCATCTGGTTAAAAACGCTTGCAAGCGCGTGTAGCTCGTCTTTGCCAGCAGGTAGGTCTATGCGCTTTGAAAAGTCACGGCTGCTGCCTATCTCAAGCGCAGTTTTTGACATCGTAGCGACTGGCTTCATCGCGTTTTTTATCGTTTTATAGCCGCCGTAAAGCACAAAAATAAACAAAACCGGCACAAAAACGCCAAGCGCTAGTAAAAATAGCCCCTCTTTTTTAAAAAAATTCTCCGCATTTATCACGCCTCTGATCCAGACACCTTTGCCTTTAGCTGCGATATCGTAGTAGTAAAAGCGGTTTTCGCCGTTTTCAAAAAGACGGATCGCACCACTATTCATTTTAAGTGAAATTTGAAAATGTTTTGGCGCTAGACCACCGATCACATCGCCTTTTGCGTTATATTTTATAAAAAATATCCCATCATCGTATGGCTCAAACTCATCCATATCGTTGGCTATTTTGGTGACTGATTTGGCTAGCTTTTTTTGGCTCACATCCTCAAAAACCTCATCCGCCACGACCGCCGAGATAGCAACTAAAGCCGCCACGATAACGATGATAGAAAACGAGTACCAAAGCGTTACGCGCGCCGTTATCGGGATGTTTGCAAGCGCTTGCTTAGTCCTTAACAACATAGCCAAGCCCTCTTTTAGTCTGGATCACATCGCACTCACCAAGCTTTTTTCTTATGTTTTTTATAAGCACTTCGATGACGTTTGAGCCGCCCGTGTAGTCAAAGTCCCAGACGTGCTCTTTGATCTGGTCGCGAGTTAAAATTCTGCCCTTATTTAGCATCAAAAACTCTAAAATTTCATACTCTTTGCCAGTTAGCTCGATCTGCTCGTCGCTAAATTCGACTGACTTTTTAGAAAGGTCGATCTTTAGCTCGCCTGCGCAAATTTCACTAGCCACGTTGCCGCTATTTCGGCGAATGAGCGTGCGCACCCTAGCTAGCAGCTCCTTAAAGTCAAATGGCTTGACCAAGTAGTCATCCGCGCCCACGTCAAGCCCCTTTACAACGTCGTCCACATCGTCTTTGGCTGTCAGTATAAGCACAGGGGTCGCTAGCTTTGCGGCGCGCGATCTTTGCAAAAATGTAAGTCCGTCCATCACTGGCATCATCAGATCAAGCACGATAAGATCATAGTGCGCGACGGCGGTAAAGTCCATCGCCTCCTCGCCGTTAAACGCGCTATCGACGCTATATCCGTTTTTCTTTAGGTGCCTTGTGATGACGCTATTTAAGTCTATCTCGTCCTCGACGACTAAAATTTTCATTTTTGCCTCACCTGCCTCACTTGGTTTTGCCAGCTATTTTATCAAATTTGGCTTTTTATTTTTAGATTTAAAATTTCGCCATTTGCTGCGCCTATCTTAAAATCATATAAAAAGCCATTAAATTTAGCCCTTGCCTCATAAAAATACTCCGCTCCAAGCGTGCCAAAACTTTGTTTTTTCGCTAGATAGATCGGAGAAAACTCCACCTCTTCTGGCTTTGTTTTTAGACGCTCTGTGACGATCTCTTTAACTTTTTCTGGCAAGATGCAAGTCACTCTTTCAAATTTTGCCTGCTCTTCATTTATCTTTGATAGTTCCGCCCTTTGTGCCTCGTCTTTTAGGCGGCTTGAAGCGTTTGAAAGCCACGCTCCAGCCTTACCAGCGTAGATGAGTGCATCCGCTGCACCTTGAAGCGAAAGCTCAAGCGCATTTTTAAAGAAATTTTGAGCTTTGTATTTTGAGGTAGCTTGACTTAAAATTTCTGCGCTACTGCTTTCTTCACTAGGATTTTTATCTAAATTTTCAGGGCTTTGCTCGATCTTGACTAAATTTTTGTAACTATTTTTATTAGCAGTATTTTCACTTAAATTTTCGTTCAAATTTTTCTCTAAAACCTGCTTGCTAACTTTATCGTTTAAATTTTGCTCTAAATTTTCACTCATCTTTTTCACCTTTATAAATTTAACGCCCAAAAAGGGCGCTAGATCACTTTGTATAGTTACCGATTATCTCGCCTGTTTGAGCGTTTATGATCACTTTTTTCTCGCTCCTGTCGCGTTTAAGCTCTACTTTGTATATCCAAGCACCATTTTTATTATCAAGCTCTGCCTTATCAAGGCTCCAGCCAGCCTCAAGCGCTTGAGCTTTAGCTACAGCTTCATCGATGCTAAGAGCAAATTTTGAAAAATCTACCGCTTCGTTCGGCAAGATGTGTTTTTTATTTTTATTCTCTACTTTAACGATCTGACCGCTATTGGCATCGATCTTGATATCTTGTTTTACGCCGTCTTTAAAAGACTCTATCTTATAAAATGTCACGCCCTTTTTGACGTTCATCTCGATATCTTTGACGCTTGAGCCTGGGAAGTTTTTCTCAGCTATGTTTAAAGCCTCTTTTGACGTGATGGCTGCTTGCAAACTTGTTGCTCCTAAAACTGCTGCTAAAACTGCTGCACCTAATGCCTTTTTCATTTTTGATCCTTTTATTTTTGATTTCCAACTTTCGTTTGGATGAGCGCATTATAAAAGCCTAAAATGAAGCTAGGATGAATGAAGAGAATAAGAACTAGGTTTGATGGCATATTAAATATAAAGAAAAGAGATATATAAATTTTTTAAGCGATGAGGCACTAGTATTAACAAATGAATTTACACGAAAAATTCGCCAAATTATGACACCAAAACCACACAAGGCTCTTCTATCCCATCTGGGCGAGGATACTTTTTGTCTGACAAGTCAGACAAAAGACCTCGTTAGAGATCACCCCTAAAACCCTATCTTCACACTCTTTTCTTCATTTTTTAGTGCGACTTCTAGCTCAAGTCTATGGCAAAAGTCTTCGCCATTTTTTATAGGTCTAAATTTAGCTTGTCTTCTCACACTGGCAAAGTCTCCAGGCGCTAGTAAGCCCAGGTTTGAGACCTTTTTGCTTGCATTTTCGTCAAATTTGACCTTTAGCAGCGCACACTCTTTTTTAAATAAATTTCTCGCTTGCTCTGGTAATAAATATCTAAACTCAAGCTTTAGATCAAATCTTCTAAGACAGGCCTTATCAAGATTATCTATCAAATTTGTCGTAGCGATAAAGATGCCATCAAAGCTCTCCATCTGCACTAACATCTCATTCACTTGGGTCACCTCCCAGCTTCTTGTAGCCATGCCTCTATCTTGCAAAAAGCTATCTACTTCGTCAAAGACTAACACAGCTTTTTTATCTTTGGCTTCTTTGAAAGCTAGTGCTATATTTTGCTCAGTTCCTCCTACAAACATCGACAAAAGATCGCTTCCTTTTTTGATGATGATCGGCTTTTTTAGGCTTTTAGCGATAAATTTAGCGTAAGCGCTTTTGCCAGTTCCAGGCACTCCGTAAAGGCATATCCTAGCGTTTTTGCTCGCTTTTATGCCTTGCATTAGCTCGGTTAGATCGCAGTCTGAGTTTACGAAATTTGGATCATAGCTGCTTGGCAGATCAACGCTTGGCTTCTCATCTTTTTCTATCTCGTCGTAGCCTTGTGCTTTTAGTGTGTTGCTTATCACTCGCTCAAAGGCTTTGTTTTTGTCTTTTGTGTTTAAATTTGAAACGACTAAGCTAGCGTTACTAACGACTGCTGGAGCTACAAATTGATTTTTAGCTAGCTTTTTTACGAGCTTACTATCTATCAAATTTTCACTATATTTTTTTATGATCTTAGCTCTTACATCTTCAGTTGGTATGCCTATCTCTATGGCAAGGTTAAATCTTCTAACTACAGCTTCATCCATGTCAAGGATATTATTTGTTATCCAGATAGTTGGCACTTCGTTAGTCTCTAGAGATCTATTGATAAAGGCTTTGCCATACTGCCTTTTCTCGTCATTTTTGGTATTAAATATATCTTCTGCTTCGTCATACATAAGTAAATTTGACCCAGCAGACAACACACTTTGCGCTAGGCAATACGATCTTATCCTTTGGTACTCGTTTGCGTAGCCATCTCCATCATCATAAGCTACTTCATAAAGCTTTAAATTTAGCTCACTGGCTATCACTTTACTAAGCTCAGTTTTACCAGTTCCTGCTGAGCCATATAGAAGCACATTTACTCCTTTTTGCTTTTTGCTAACGGCATTTTTTAGAAACGAGAGCAAAATTTTCATATCTTCTTTTATATGAGGATAGTTTTTTGTTGTCAAATTTGTCTTACTGCACGGCTTTATCGCACTTTCAAATATCTCATCTATGCTTTTGCACTCAACAAACAAATCACCCATGAAACTATTATTTATAACATCGGTTTTTGACCTTAGACTGCGTCCGTAACTATCTATTTTTAGTATCGAGGTCCTAGCAAAAACTCCATCTTTTCTAAAGGCATTTTGCACATCGCTAAATTTTAGTTTTAGTATCTTTGAGATCGCTTTTATGGCCTGTCTGGTATTTAGCTCTCCTAGCAGATCACAAGCGTTTGAGACTACTTCATAGTTATACATGATCGCTACAAATCTCAAGATCTCTTTCTCAGTCTCATTTAGGCCTAAATTTTCTTGAAGTAAATTTAGGTTGTGCTCAAGCTCTTTTAGCTCGCATGAAATTTTGCTTTTTTCAAGGAGCTCTAGTTTAGTCTTGAGAACTTCGATGTCTTCTTCTTTGGGCTCACTTGTATATATGCCCAAAAACTCTAAGACATCATCACTTCGGCATCTTAAAAACTCTTTTTCTCCTCCAGCATAAAAAATGGCACGAAGCACCCAAAGTGTTGCAAGCTCATATATCTCATTATCTACGAAAAAATTTTCTTTTTGCATGACAAGCTCCTTTTTTGCTTTTGTTGGAGTTATTTTACTTAGCAGAAAAGACATTTTTATGTCCATAAAGATAAAATTTGAGAAATTTGTTGTGAAAGAAAAACTCAATAAACCATTTTGCCTTTATTTAATAATATTGAGTTTATATATACTCTAGTGGCAATGCATTTAGCATGCTTTTTATGATTTGCCAGTTTGGTAAAAATTTATCCATGTACGCTATAAATTTTTTATTATGATGCCTTTCTAATATATGTACAAGCTCATGAACGACTATGTATTCTAGGCATTCTAGCGGTTTTTTTGCGAGTTCGTAGTTGATAACAATATTGCCATCTTTTATATTACAACTTCCCCATTTGGTTTTCATTTTTAGGATTCTTATAGAGCTTGATTTTACTCCGATTTTTGTTTCCCAAATTTCTAGTATTTTTGCTATTTTTGTCCTTAGTTCATTTCGGTAGAATTTTTCTAAAATTCGTTTTCTACTTTCAAAATTTCCGCCATCTCGCACACTTAATACCATCTTATTATGCTTTACCGTCACGCCGCCGACCCCGTTTATTACCTGCATTAAATACCGCTCACCCCATAGATAGTGACTTTCACCACTTACTATCTCTCTTGCGCCTATGCGCTCTTGCGAGTTATAAATATTTTGATGTTTACGTATCCACGCAAGCCTGCCAGCTACAGCTATGCGAATTCTATCATCGCTCACATCAAACGGCGCACTTACTCTTACTTCGCCATTTGGCGGCATTACGGAGATGTGTAAGTTTTTTATATTCTTTCGTGCTACAGTGACATAAACCGAGCCTATCCTCATTGGTATTCTTTTTGTAGTTTTATAAGCCCAAAAAGCCTGTCTATATCCAAATTCTTTTCGTCCGATAGCGGTTTTATGGTGCGCATTAGTTCACGTTCTTTCATTATGTTACCGATATACCCGTCTGGTTTATATGTTTTGATTGCCTCGTCTAGTCTGGCGATCCAGTCTATATCTTGACTAAAGTTATCATATATAGCTTGTTTTGCTGTGGTGTTTACCGGTGCAGGATAGGTTTTGCCAGTGCTTTTGTTTTTTAGCTGTTTGGCTAGACCTATAACCTCTTTTAGATACTTTTCATAGTCCAACGCGCCTTTTTTACGTTGCTCTATCAGCTCGTCTAGTATTTGAGATAAGTTTTCGTAGAATTTTGGATTTAGCGGATTGCTATCAACGATTATGCGTCTTATATTGTTTTCTATTGCTTCTGCAGCTGATTCGTTGCCACCTAGTGCCCCATTTTCTTCTTCGCTAATGCCCTCATTTTGGATTAAAATTTCGAGTAGACCTTTGTCCTCAAATTCCGCCAAGACCTTGCTATCACTGGCATTTACATATCTATTGATAAGCGTACGCATGTCACTATCCCATTTGCGCATATCTACATAATCTCCGCTTGCTAGTTTAACGGCATCTCTTAGCATAGAGAAATTCTTTACGCGATTAGCCCATTGCTGCTCTTGCTCTATACTATACCCTAACTTTAAAAGTTCATTTGCTACTCCGTCATACGCTCTAATAAAACTCGCAACCGCACGGTAGAAGCTAAGCCTTTTGGTCTGTATCTCGTCTCTTAAATTTTCTCTACTATCGCCGCAGAAATACTCTATAAATTCCTTATTTCCTTTAGGTGACTTCACGCCCTCGCATATCGCACTCAAGGTTTCCCATGTATTTTCTAGGTCTTCTTTGCCTTTTTCGAGTCTATTTTTTAAAAGTCCAGCAATATCGCTCTCGTCATACCCATCAAACGCCTCTTTTGTATAGTCGCTATACGCTTTTTTTAAACTCTTAAAAAGATCGCGATAATCCACGATATATCCATACTCTTTGCTCTCTCCGTCTAGTCGGTTTACTCGGCATATAGCTTGAAAAAGCCCATGATCGCGCATAGGTTTATCGATATACAGATATGTCGCGCTTGGTGCGTCAAAACCAGTTAAGAGCTTATCGACGACGATTAAAAGCTTCATTTGTTCAGGTTTTTCTTTAAACTCTTTTTTTACGTCTAGCTCAAACTTATCGGCTTTAGTATCATCTACATCTTTAGTGTCTATGCCATAGTAGTTAGCTATCATCTGTTTGTAAATTTTATACTTATATTCGCCGTCGCTCATACCATCTGGAATTATTTCGTTTCTTATCGCTGACGCAGTCGGTCTGTAGCTAGATATCACAGCACATTTTTGTTCAAATCCGTTATCGCTAAAAATCTTATATGCCTCGCATGCTTCATATACGCTAGAGCAGACAAATATCGCATTTCCACGTTCTCTTAGCCTAGTTTTATTTTCCATGTCAAAAAGTATATCGCCTACGATTTTATCAAGCCTTTGTTTTGAGCTCATAAGCTTTTGTAAAGTCGCCCATCTAGCCTTTACTTCGCCCTTAGCCAGGTCGCTTAGCCCTCTTGTTTTGTTTTCAAATTCTTTGTCAAGTTTATCTTTTGAGCCTAGCCACTGCTCGATATCCCTAGCTTCATATACAAGGTCTAGCACCACGCCGTCACGCACTGCTTCGTCAAATTTATATGTATGTATAAACTCGCCAAATACTTGCACCGAGCTTTTTTTGTCGTTTTTTAAAAGCGGCGTTCCCGTAAAGCCGACAAAAATCGCATCAGGCATTAACATTTTCATAGCTTCGTGTAGTTTTCCAGATTGCGTTCTGTGGCACTCATCTACAAATACAACTACATCGCCATTTGCCTCAAAATTTCCAGCTCTGCGTTTGATATCGTCCAGATACGCGCTCATGGCACCGTCATCGCTTTCGTCTTCCGCGCCGTTTCTGCCAAATTTATGCACCAACGAACATATGAGTGAATACTCGGAGTTACTTAATTTTTCTAGCAAATCAGCTCCGCTTTTTGTTCTGTAAATGCTTTCTTTTACGCCGTTAAAGACCATTTCTATCTGCTCATCAAGCTCGGTTCTATCCGTGATGATAAGCACCCTAGAGTTTAGATTTTCTTTTATCCATTTTGCGAGCCAGACCATACTTAGGCTTTTGCCGCTACCTTGTGTATGCCAGATGATACCGCCTTTTTTATCGCGTAAAAACTCCTGCGCACGCTTTACACCGAAGTATTGATTATGCCTACAAGTCTTTTTTATCCCACAGTCGTATATGATAAAGTCGTGTAAAATTTCAACCAGTCTCTCTCGCCCGCAAATCGCTTTAAGTCCGCCATACAAGCTTAGTTTTTCGCCGTTTTCTTTAAATTCTAAGAAGTATTTTTCAGGCATTTCTATCACGCCGTATCTTAGTCCTTCGCTTTCATTTCCAGCCATTACAAGCTGTACGGTAGTAAAAAAGCTCTCTATAAACCTCTTATCTTGGCTTGATAAATTTTGCCTTATGCCTTCGCTAACCGACACGCTTGAACGCTTTAACTCAAGCACGCAAACGGCTATACCGTTTATATAAAGCACTATGTCTGGGCGTTTGTCAAACTCGCCGTTTGTAGTTTTTACGCTTACTTCCTCGGCTATACTAAATTTATTTGCCAGCGGATTACCCCAGTCGATGAGCCAGACGCTCTGATTATTTTCGCCTACTTCTTCTATTACTTTTACACCGTATCTTAAAAGCGAATATATGACTTCATTTGCATCGTATAGTTTTCGACCGCCGCTTGTGTGATTTTCATCTTGTAGTTTTTTTAAGGCTTTGTTGATAAGCTTATCGCTGTAACCACGACTTTTTAGCCATGATTTAAGCTCATCTTCTCTTATGTTTTTATTATCGAGTCCTTGCAGATCGCCGATATATTCGTAGCCAAGCTCGTTTTTAAAAAGATCTATGACTCGCTCTTGCGTTTTTATCTCTTTTTCTACCATATTTTCCTGCATAACTCACCCCTTTAGCCTTGTTTTGCCGCTTAACAGCTCGTCCATAGCGCCTTGTTTTATCATCTTTAGCTTTTCTATCTCATCTTGCAAAGCTGAAATTTCATCGTCTATATCGCTTAAAATTTGAGCTATTTTTTCTTGCTCTGTTTTGTCTTTTGGAAGTGAAATTTTATATTTTGAAATTTGTGGTGCTGTCAGTTGCGGAACACCTGTGCTCTCAATAACAAAATCTATAAAATGATTTATATATTCAGCAACATAAAAACAAGAAATATTGAATTTGGGTTTTAAATTTAAAAGACGACCTATACTGCAAAATTTGCCATTTCTAGCGGCAGCATAACCAATATAGCCTCTTGCAGTAACTGTTATAAAATTTCCTTCATAATCAAAATCTGATGAATATCCATAAAGTCCGTTATCGCTTACGGCATTTGAGTAAATAGGGTTTAAAAATTTATCTGTCTTAATGGGCGAAAAAGTCAATCTGTTTAAATCGCCACCTGCTGAAATTTCACAAATTTCACCAATTGTGGTGGTATGCCAATGGGGTTTGGGGGTGAGAAGTTGCTGGGCTGCGGCTTGTTTTATCGCACGTTTTTTGTCTAAAAGTTCGCACTTAACGTTAATAAGTTCATCTGTATCACTTAAAATTTGAGCTATCTTGGTTTGTTCTTTGATGTCTTTTGGAAGTAAAATTTCAATATTTTTCAAAATACTTGCATTTAATTTTGCACGAGTTCCTCCAACTAGAAATTTAGAAAAATTTGTTATTTTTAAGCAATAGGATAGAAATTTATTATCTATAATTTTATTCTTTCCGCTTACAACATGCGCATGATTATTAACCCAAATTTTCCCATTAACATAATTAACTGGGTAATTTATTAAGTCATTTGCACCATCCTCGGCTATTAACACAAACTCACCATTATGAGTAAAGCCATCCACGTAATCCTGAATTCCATTTGCCCCATAATAAGGTGTAGTGCCAAATTTTCTTAAAGAGGCTGCAACTGGAATTCTCAGGTTGTCATAAATTTCAACTATACCACCAAGTTTTACTACTTCCCACCCGTCTGGGATTTGACCTTCATAAATTTGACTACTCATCTTGCTTTATCCATTGCATCAAGGTGAGCTTTGACACGAAGCGATAGATCGTTGGCGCGCGTTGTAAGCTCATCTAGTGTCTTATCATAGCGAGATGCAAGCGTGCTTATACGATTTATTTGTTCCTGCACAGCTCGTTCTACGGTGGATAAAATTTGCTCTTTTAGTTCATTTAGCCATTTATCATCTACGACTAAGGTTTTTATCTCGTTCTCGTCAAGGGTTTTAAATTTGTCAAATACTTTTTGATTTAGCTCTCCAGCGGCGGCCTTTAGCGTGCTTTCGAGTTCTTTTTGGTTGGTTAAAATTTGAAGCGCTTTGTTATAAATTTCTTGCTCATTTTTATCACTGGTTTGCTTTATAGCCTCTTTTAGGCTTTTTATGGTTATCTTGTCTTTATCGTCATAGGCGTTTGATAGCTCGTCCTCTCCGAACTCATCTACAAAATTTATAAATTCATCTTGCTTTTTACTAACCTTGGTTTCAAGGAGCGAAATTTGATCTATATCTTGCGCAAAATAACGCTTTGATATAAGCTCCGGCGGGATGATCTCGCTTACAAATTTCTTTGCTTTGTTTCCCGAGCCTAGGATTAAATTCGGCGTTTGTTTGTCGCCTTTTTCTAATTTGGTTAGGATGCGCGCCGTTAGCCATCCGTTTTGCGCGATAGTATAAACGTCGTCACTTAATGTATCTGAGACATAGTCCATAAAGACCTGGTAAATGTCATAATCGCTCACTAGCTTAGTTTCTTTAAAGTGTTTTAGAAGGCTTTCGCCGTATGTTTTAATAAGCTCTTTTGGATGGTCTTTTTGTTTTATGGATTTTAGATCATTTTCATCGTGCCAATTCTCAAAATGCGATAAAATTTCGTTCTCAAATTTTGCATATTCGCTTGATGCTTGTATCGTTGCCTTTAGTTCGCTTGGGGTAAAATTTGGCGAATAAAGCGAGCCGTTGGAGGTAAAAATTTTAGTTTTTGTTTGTGCAAAAATACTCCAAAATTCGCCCAAGTCATCAATATCACTTTTTGGGATACCGCCGCCGTATAAATGCGCATGCAAGTCTTGCATATCTGCTTTGTCGGCACTATCGATATAACGTGGGATGTTTAGATTGTAATCGTTGCGAGAAATTTCATCCAACGAGACTAAACGGCTGTAGTGTTCTAGCTCTTTTTGCGTCGTAAAGGTATCTACTATCTTATGTATGTCTTGCTCACGAAGGCGATTTTTGTTGCCATCTTTTATAAAACCTTTTGAGGCATCTATCATAAAGACGCCCTTATCACTTAAAGCTTGACCTTTTTCGTTAAATGTAACTTGCTTATCTATAACTATAATGCATGCCGGTATACCTGTGCCATAAAATAGGTTTGTCGGTAGTCCGATAATGCCTTTTATAATGCCTTGGCGAAGTAGTTCTGTGCGGATACGAGCCTCTGCATCTCCGCGAAATAGCACTCCGTGAGGCAAGATGATAGCGCCTTTACCAGTGGTTTTAAGGCTTGCAATAAGATGGAGCAAGAAAGCGTAATCGCCGTTCTTTTCTGGCGGAATGCCAACTTCAAAGCGGTTATATATGTCTGATGTCGGAACTATGCCGTTTGTCCAGTTTTTGTTAGAAAACGGCGGATTTGCCACAGCAAAATCAAAACGTTTTAGGGTATTTCTATCGGTAAATGCCGGCTTAGCTATAGTGTTTCCTTGGCGAATGTCGGCGGTGTCGTTGCCATGGAGTATCATATTCATACGGGCAAGCGCATATGTGGCTACATCCATCTCTTGACCGTAAATGCTAAGTCCCAATTTTGACTGATTGGCGGCTTTAAGCAAGAGCGAGCCGGACCCGCAAGTTGGGTCGTAAACCGTTGTAGAACGGTTGGCGGTAGACGGAATGCCTATGATTTGTGCCATGATGCGCGATACTTCGGCTGGGGTATAGAACTGCCCTTTTGATTTACCGGATTCCGTCGCAAAATGGCGCATGAGATACTCATATGCATCGCCTAGCAAGTCATCACCCTCAGAGCTGTTTGACGAAAAGTCAAGGTTCTCAAAAATCGATACTAGCGTACTAAGCCTATCAACCAGTTCTTTGCCTTTGCCTAATTTATCCTCGTCGTTAAAATCAGCTTGATTTATAACGCCTTGAAGGTCGTTTGTTTCTGCGATAGAGGCTATCTTTTTGTTTAGTTCATCGCCTATGCTTGGTTTGTGTTTAAGCGCGACAATGCTTGCGTAATCTGTACCCGTAGGTAGCTCCAAAACCGTGCTGTCTTTGCGATCTGAGATGTATTTTAAAAATAAGAGCGTTAGAACATAGTTTTTATAAAGGCTTGCGTCCATGCCACCGCGCAGTTCATTGCAACTAGCCCAAAGCGATGAATAAAGTTCTGTCTTTTTAAGTGCCATATGAGTCACCTTTTTGCTTAAAATTTTTAATTAAATTATATCATTAAATTATAAAAGATAATGCACTATATATTTTTAGCTTTTTCAAAATCTTAACCATAGCTAGTATATCTAATTTGCAATACTCCCAAAATGCTTTTCTAATCACGTCTTGTTTTTTATTTTGCTATTTAACTTTGCATACCCATTCATTGCCTCTTCACCGTTATGGATTAAATTCAAATTTACATACGCATCTTTAAAGTTAGGCACTATAGCTGATAGAACTTTCTTAATAGATGAACTTCTGCACATTTTTGGATAGTAATAAAATTCTTTAAAATGTGATTTCAAGGTCTTTGATATTGCTATGTATATTTATAAGGTGAGATGAAAATTACGGAAATAATATGGCCAAATTTTATACTACTCCTTTTTCAAAACTAACATGATAAACTAGTACGAAAGTAGAATAAATTAGTCACCATGGCAACTATTGCAGGGATTTTTTATCCCTGCTATTTAATGCAACAAAAATTTACCTATCTTGAGTGCTCTTATGCCGAACTAACGCGATCTTACACCGCACGGTTTCTCTTGCTATAAAGTGTTATCTATTTAAGAACTTAACTAACTCATCTTTAAAACGGTCATCTTCATCATACTCTTCGCATACACAATCATAATTTAACCTAAAATGCACATTACCGATGTACGCATCTACTACCATTGTTATGTTAGCAGTCGGTTTTTTAGTGTAGGCTTCGATATCTAGGCTTGCTGGCAAAAAAGAGTTTTGGTAAGTAAATTCACTTTTTACAATAACACATTTTTCATTTAGGTATGTGTTGCAAAATTCTAAAAACTTAGCTCCTAGTTCATCTGCTAGCTCTCTTTGTGTGCTAGCTAAATCTACAAACTGCTCAATTATTGGAGCGGTTTTAACAACTTTTTTCTTTGACATTTTTTCTCCTTTATTTTAATCTT
The DNA here is from genome assembly GCF_003048985.1 of Campylobacter concisus. GTDB lineage: Bacteria > Campylobacterota > Campylobacteria > Campylobacterales > Campylobacteraceae > Campylobacter_A > Campylobacter_A concisus_AY. Next base: position 18,823 of record NZ_PIRS01000016.1, on the reverse strand, counting down.
TTTTGTCAAGATATCTTTGTGACATGTGAAATTATAACAAGCAAAATGGACAAAAAATGTCTATATCTAGAAATATGAATTAAAATTTAATATTTTTTGTCTTGCTTTAAATTTCATAGTATTCATCCCAGCAAAGCGCCATATCAACAGAGCCTATGCGCAGTATGTCTTTGATCTTATTGATATGTGTGTTGTTTTCAAAAGCTGCAAATAGATAGCAAAAATATGCCTTCTTATCAAAATAGACAGAGCTACCAAAATATTCATTACAGTTTTGCGTCCAACGGCTCTTTTTCTTGCTCATTTCGCCAGGGACGATAGGCTCGTTGATGATAGCTAAGAAATTATCGTCATTTTCATCATAATCTGGATCATCTTCGCGCAAGCGAAAGACCAAACGAAATTCCATAGCATAATCCTCGATAAATCCACCCTCAACCCTTGCTTTTAGCCTGTTTTCAAGCATTTTTGCATCTCTTATTAGGATATCTTGGTAACTAGCTAGAGCTTTATTTATCTTCTCTATTTGCTCCCACTGATCCTTGCTGGCATCAGAGATATACTCTTCCCTCTCGCTACACTCTAGCTTCTCCATGCAAAGATCTATAGGCGTATAGTCATACCATGAGCGAAGCTTACCATCCATCCTGTCGATAGTTAAAATTTCATCCCAGCTAAGATCCGTATGGTCATATAAGCAGTGGTAAAACCAGCAGTGCCACTCGCCAGACATCTCATGTGTGGGCCAGTTTCTAAATTCGTTTTGATTTTCCGTATAAAAGTAGTCATCTATGTGATTCATAAACTGCCCATATCGCATAAGAAGCTCGTCTTTTGAGTAAAAAGAGAGCAGTAGCTCACAAAAATGATCATATGCCTCTTTTATATCTTTTGCACAGAGGTCTATCTGCTTTGCACGTGGCACGACACGGCGCTCAAGGTCATAGAGCCTTTCATTTATGCTATTTAGCTTTTGCCTTTGTTCCTTTGTAAATTTTTCCATTTTTGTCCTTTAAAATTTAATCACCGCCACCTGTTCGGCGATCTCTTTATCTGTAAAATTTCCGTTTATATCAAGTGAATAATCTCTACCTAAAAAATAGAGCTTAAAGCCAGTTATAGCTCCAAAAATAGGCAGAGTTTTCGTTTTTTGATAGTAGTTTTTGGTGATCTTTGAGATGACTTCTAGCTGCTCGTCTAATGCTTTAAAACAAAGTTCATCTAAAAACGGCGTTAGGCTGATATATTTTAGATGCTGCGCCATAGCAAGAGCAAATATAGGCTCGCCCTTGCGCCTAAAATCCGTATCTATATAGATATATGAACCTCTAAATTTTACTCGCTCATTGTAGAGCTTGTGCACCTCGCTAAGCTCAGCGTCTATGTTAAGAGCAAAGTGCTTGCTAAGGGCTAGGATGAGCGTTTCTGAGCTGTGTGCCCAGTCAAAGTGCCCCTTTGTGATGAACTCATCTAGGCTCTTTGCTGCCTCTAAATTTGCAAGTGCCCTTGTGAAATTTTGCTCTCTAACATAGCCAAGCGCTTTTGAGAGCGCCTTTTTGTCGCTTGTTTGTGTGAGAATTTTAAGTTGCTCGTAGATCATTGATTATCCTTTTTTGATTTCTATCGCCGATACATTTTTTGCGATCTGTGAAATTATAGCGACTAGAATGGACAAAAAATGTCTAGAAATTTATTAGTAAAATTTCACAAAAACTATAAAATTTAGGAGCAAATATGCAGCCAATTATCCTACTTTCCGCACTTTTAGCAAAGCACCACACCAAAACAGCCAAAAGCTTGTGCCAGATATTTGACAGACACAGGGTCAAATACGAGTTTTTAGAGACTAAGGACATTTGGATGAGGGACTTTATGCCGATTTTGCTTGATGATGGGCACCTTATCTCTTACGACTACGATCCAGACTACCTAAAAGATGATAAATATAGCCACCTAAGAACAAAGATCCAGCCATTAAAAGAGCACATAAATTTGGTCTTAGACGGCGGAAATTTCGTAAGGCTTGGAGGCAAAGCCATCATGACTGATAAAATTTTTAGAGAAAATCCATCAAAAACAAAGGCAGAGATCATTGAGACCATAAAGCAAAAATGCGCATTAAATGAGCTCATCATCATACCAAGACAGCCTTACGATATGCTAGGACACAGCGATGCCATGGTGAGATGGATAGATGAAAATAGCGTGCTAGTAAATGACTTTTCAAATGAGAGCAAAAGCTTTAATGATAGGCTCACAAAAGCGCTTAAAAAGAGCGGCTTGGATGTGAAATTTATGAAGTATCGTGAGGGATTTTTCACTAAAAAGAGAGACTGGGGTGCTTACTTAAATTTTATTAAAATTAAGGATATCTTAATAGTTCCGATATATGGGAAAGACAATGACGATGTTGCGCTGCAGCAGATCAAGAAAATTTATAGTAGCTATAAAGTAGAAACGATAAATTTAAGCGAGATCATAGAACTTGGCGGAGCGCTACACTGCATAACGGCAGAGAAATTTGGGCGGTAGAGTTACCGCCTTGTTCGCTATTTTTTGTTTTTGCTCCAATATTCAAAATCTTCTGGAAATTCTACATTTTTGTTTAGATAGTTATTCCAAAATTTGTTTATACCTCTGGCAATAGGCTCAAAACTCTCAGCCGACAAAAAATCGCTTTTTGCATTATTACAAATATAACAAGCCAAACGACAATTCTCTTTTGAATATTTATTTTCACTTTCTGGCGCTGTTATCACTCGTTCAACTTCTAAAAATTTTCCTCTTTGCCTAGCATCTTCATATTGTATGTTTTTAATATGAAAATATTTTTTTAGGTCTGCTTCTTTAACGCCGCAGTAGCAGCATTTTTTCTCTTGATTGTTATACCAATTTAAAAATTCATCTCTTCCACCAAAACCTTCTATTCTATCTGCAGTAGCTAGGCTATTTATTCTTCTATAGTTGTTGGCATAATCAGTAAATGATTCAATATTTAAGTCAATCATATCTTTTTGTGTTACTTTTGCAATATCCCCATTTTTACAAATTTCAAATTTATCATTAAAAAGCACCTCTATATCAGCATCAAAATTTTTTATCTCAAGCTCAAGCCTATAAAATTTATTATCATCAATGCATCCAATAATTACATTGACATTATTTTTAACTTTTTCCAATATTTCTTTTTTTAATAAAAGCCTATATTTCTTATCAGCTCTTTTTGAAATACTTTTTACAATGACTTTCTCGTTATCTTTTTCAGCATAAAACCAGTCACCAGAATTAGATACAAAATTCTCAAATCTCTTGTCTGTTAAAATATATGCTCTTGTTCTAAGCGTTAATTTCTCTATCATATTTTACTCTCCTATAAAATTTTCACTATTTTACCAAAAGAGAGCGGACACAAAAGTGTCTAATCGACTCACTACAATTACCCAAATTTCTTTAAAAGGATCAAAATGCAAGAGAAGATAGACAGGATCAAAAAGATCATCGCAGAGGCTGATGCGGTTATCATCACAGCAGGCGCTGGCATGGGCGTGGATAGTGGATTGCCTGATTTTAGGGGAGATCTATGGTTTTGGAGGGCGTACCCTCTTTTAAGAGATAAAAATTTAAGCTTTGAAGATATGGCAAATCCGCAGTGGTTTTTAGATGATCCAAAGCTAGCATGGGCATTTTATGGACACAGACTAAATTTATACAAAAACACAGAGCCTCACGAGGGCTTTAGGCTGCTTTTAAATCTCGTAAAAAGCAAAAACGAAAACTACTTCGTCTATACCTCAAACGTCGATGGACACTTTGCTAAGGCTGGCTTTAGCGAGGAGAAAATTTATGAGTGCCACTGCTCGATCCACTACTCTCAGTGCATCCATAAGCGTGATGGTGCTATATGGCAGACTTGTAGCGACATCAAAGTAGATGAAGAGAAATTTATCGCTTTAGATATGCCAGTTTGTCCAGAGTGTGGCTGCGTGAGCCGCCCAAATATCGTGATGTTTTACGACTGGATGGTAAATACAAGGCGCATAAACGAGCAGTATAAAAGATATGAAGCGTGGCTGGAGCAAAACAAAGATAGCCGCTTTGTAGTCATAGAGCTAGGCGCTGGGCTTGCGGTGCCAACTATCAGAAATTTTGGTGAGAAATTCGTTAAACGCTCCAAAAAAGCAACTCTTATCCGCATAAACCCACGAGATAACTATATCTCAGAGTATATCGGCATAAGTCTAAAATGTGGCGCACTAGATGGTCTTAGGCAGATATTATGCTAGAAAAGACACTCTCTAGTCCTAATTTGGATATAATCCCCAAACTAGGAGAGCAAATGAAACCCATCATAACCAAACAAGAAAACAGCAAATTTGAACGCATAAATTTTATAGCCCTAAAGCTAAGAGAGAGACCGCACACGATAAAAGAGCTAACAGCCATGCTTGGAGTGACCTCAAAGACCATCCAGCGCGACCTTTACGACACACTAAGAGAGTATGGCGCCATCAAAAAGGGGCACTACTGGAGTCTAAACGACGAGGACGCGAACGACGGACTAGACGGCGATGATAGAGTGGTGCTAAACATCCTTGATAACGTGGCAAAAAACATGGGATCAAATTTTTACAGCAAGGCTCACGTGCTTTTAGAGCAAATTTCTCAGCAGCTAAACCACCCGATACTTACAAACATAAACAACGAAAAGCTAAGCGAGGAGGATCTTGTAAATTTTCAAGCACTTGAGGATGCTATAAGAGAAAAAGCGGAGATAACATGCACGTATAACAGCTTTGAGTTTCTTGTAAAGCCTCTAAAGCTGGCACTTTTTGAGGGATTTTGGTATCTGCTCTTGCTTGATAGCAAAAAGGGCAATAAATTTAAGAAATTTCACCTAAAAAGCATAAAAGATATAAAGCATAGCGGGGAGAAATTTGAACTAAGTGGCGAGCTAGATGAGCGTGTAAAGGCGATGAACTCGGCATGGGCAAACCTAGAAGCTCCAAAAACAGCAAAGCTGCTGCTAGCGCCAGAAGTGGCGAAATACTTCGAACGAAAACCACATGCAAAACAGCGCATAACCGGTCAAGATAACGACGGCTCAGTCGAGATCGAGATAGAATTTACCCACATAATGGAGATAAAACCGCTCATATACTACTACCTGCCATTTATCAAGGTGCTTGAGCCAAAAGAGCTAGCCGACGAGGTCAAAAAAGATGTCAGCGAGTATCTAAAAGAGATAAATTTCTGATCTAAGAGGCACTATGAGCAGCAACGATAAAGAAGCACTAGAGCTTATTAGATACTATAAAAAGAGCTGGTCGCTACTGCAAAAATTTGATGATGGCTCACTTGGACCTTGCAAAAGCGATGTAGGCGAAAATTTTATCCTTGGATATGATGAGGCGCTAATGGCAGTGGATGAGCTAAAAAGAGAGCTTATAAAAAAGGGCGAGGCGTCAAATATCTTTGGCGTCCAAAAGGCAGATGAATTTGAAGGGATAATAAAAAATATCCACCAGACATTTGGCGGACGTGATCTTTTAGCAAGCCCACAAGAAAAAGCGGCAAATTTGATCTACTATATCATCAAAGACCATCCTTTTAGCGACGGCAACAAACGCATCGGATCATTTATATTTGTCCTGTTTTTATCAAAATGCAAACTTCTTTTTAAAAGTAACGGCGAGCGCAGGATGAGCGACAACGCCCTTGTTGCACTTGCACTGTTCATCGCGCAAAGTGAGCCAAAGCAAAAAGATATGGTGGTAAATTTGATCACAAATTTACTAGTAGATTAAAGGCTGATAGACACAAATGAGCGGCTTAAAACTTTTTCACGCTAGCGATCTGCACTTTGGCGCTGGCTATTTTGACTATATTTTAGCCCTTCAAGATAAATTTGACATCTTTTGTTTTAGTGGTGATTTTTTATACAAAGAGAGCGCGCAAGAAAAAGAGCAAACTGCCTTGTGGCTAAAAAGCTTTAAAAAGCCCGTGTTTGTATGTTCTGGCAACCACGATATGCCGCCATCTTGGCTAAATTCTATAAAAGGCATATACGCTGATGGCACTATAAAAACTATAAATGGCATTAAATTTGGCTGCGTGCCTTACTTGTGTGATGATCTGCTTGAATTTGCAGAGTGCGATATCTTAATAACCCACGTCCCACCAGCAAAGACAAGCACGAGCATTAGTAAAAATGACAAGGATCACGGAGATATAGAGCTTGCAAGGCTTATTAAAAATAATCTTTTAAAGGTAAAGATCATCCTTTGTGGGCATATCCACGAGCCAAAATCTCACACGGACATTTTAAACGAAGTTAAAATTTATAACTCTGCAAGTAGCGGTGCAAAAGAGCCATTTTATCAAGTGATAGAGCTATAGCTCTCTATCATTTTAGCCACCTCTTGATGCTCATAGGGCGTCATTTTTGTATCTAAAATTTGCAAGCATATCTCTTTTATAAATTCGCTCTCACATCCAAAGTCGTTTTTTAGATTTTGCAGTATAAATTTAGCCTCAGTAACAACATCATACGCATTATTTAGTGCCTTGACGGCTTGCCTATAAAAATCTTTTGACATATCAGTGTTGCTATATTTCATAAAATTTGCGTTATTTACGTAGTCATAGCTTGACTTAGCCTGTGCCAAAAAAGAAAACTCATCATACTCTTGCCAAAGTTCTTGCTCGCTCATTTTTACTCCTATATTTTTATTATAAATAAAAATATGGACAAAATTTGTCTATAAAATATCCAAAAAGCAGACATTTTTCTGTCTTTAACTCTTGCTAATATCCTCTTAAATTTTTTAGGAGGTAAAAATGGTTTGCACCAAAGAAGAAAAAGAGCTTTTGGTAGCTTTTAATCAAAAACTTCTTGAGATACAGCGCGAGATGACGGCAGAGTATCTGCGCATTAAGGAGCTTTTTAAGACATATCTTGACCATGATAAAGATATGATAGACATTGTCTTCGAGGTTAGTTTTTATATGAAAGACTACGAGGAGGAAATTCTCTCTGTTGAGCTACAGGACTTTTACTTTGAAGATGATGATGATCTTAGTGGTATAGAGCTATGCTATGACGGGCGACCACATGGCTTTGACTGCTCCATCATACTCACTAAGATGTCTAGCGCCTCAATAACTATAGAAGAGAAGAAATTTTGTCTATTGATGATATATGTTGGCATTTTGAGCCAAGGCTATACTACAAAAAAGAAAAAATAGGTGCCTCGCTCAACGAGAAACTCATTTGGATGCCTATTGTAAGCTCTGATGACTACAGCATATATCTGCCAAAGGGCGTTAGAGAGGCGAGCACCTTTAAAGACTTTGATAATATGTATATTCGTAATAGTTTTTTGACCTCTTGGTTTGATTTTGAATATAAAATTTTGCCAAAAAGTTATAAAAATTTTATCACCCGTTTTAGACAAACGCCCACTCAAAGCTTTATAGATATAGATAGTTTCCATAGCAAGGATTATTTATTAAAGCTATATAAAGACTACGAATTTGTTGAGCAAATAACTGGGCTTATCATATCAAAATATGTGCCACTAGATATGATCGCAAGGAGTGTTTTAGACGCATATAAAGCGATGTGCGAAGGGACTTTACACGCATGCAAGCTAGCACTTGAGCTAGGCTTTGCCATAAACGCTCGTGGTGGCTTTGGATACTCCACTAAAAACTCTGGTGCAGTAAGAGCCCCATATAACGATATAGCGCTAAGCGTTATAAAGCTTCACGAAGACAGGCCAGATCTTAAAATTTTATATGTAAATTTTGGTAGCAAAAAAAGCGAAGGCGTCTTTGAGCTAGCGCAAGATGATAAGAGCCTTTGGATCTATGAGATCTACACAAGAGGCTATGAAGTTGCTAAGGATATATGCCCTAACCTAGATAACGTCTATTGTGACTCTGTCTTGCCAAATACCACAAAAGAACAATATCTACAAAATATAAAAGATGGGCTTAGCAAAGCTATAAGCAAGATAAAGCCAGATCTAATCATCTATAGTTCAGATGTGACTATGACGTCTGGTTTTTTTAAAGTAGATGCAAATTTACTAATCGAGCGTGATGCAGTCGTGACTACTTTGGCAAGAGATAGCAAAACGCCTCTTTGCGTCTGCATTAGCTCAGATCCTTTTCAAGATACACGTCATAAGGAGATGGTGCCTTTTTACAAAAGGCTTATAGAAGATATGCTCTGCGTTATCGCGCAAAAGAGAAACGATAAATAGCCGAATTTGATGGCGTAAGGCTTGGCAGAGACTTTGAAAATGTCCTACCTAGCAAGCTTGCGCTTGTGAATGATGAAATTTTGGCATTTTATTTGATCTAAATTTTAGCGAAAACAGACTATTTTGCTTTGAAAAGGTAGATATACAAAGTCCATCAGAAATTTTAGTGCTTTGTATAGATACAAGCAGTAGCATGATAGCCAAACTAGAAACGCTTGAAAAAGCGTGGCACTATACATGGCAAATACCACAGCCAGCCTTAAGGCACACCATAGAGCTCATAAAAAGTGATGAAAATTTCAAAAATACTGACGTGCTAGTGATAAGCGACTTTGATTTTGCAAAGATAAATTTATCAAAAGATGAGGTAGATAAAACAAGATTTTACGGGCTAAATGTGAGCTTTAAAAAGGTAAAGGATGCGTTTTTTGATGAGATAATAGACTACTAAATCAAAATAATGAAATAAAATATTTTAAGATATTTTATTTCATTTAAAAAAGTCATTGTATATCTATATTTCTTCTACCACAAATTTCACTATTTTATCGTGACGTTTTTTGATGGCATCCTTATCCCACTTATCTTTGGCTATCTCTTTTATCTCTCTTTGTTGGGCCAAAACGTTATAAGAGCTTAGTTTGTCCGCAAATGAAACATTTCCGATTGAGCAATTATGGGATTTTGAAATCAAAAGGTAGTTACCAATGCAGTCTAAATACATATTTTTAAATTCTTCATCGTATTCACAATATCCTTTAGCGATAGGAATTCCGTCTGAAGGGGTTTGTGGCGCAATATGCTCTAATTCAGGGCTTTCAATCTGCTCCATTTGCATAAATCCATAGCCTTGTTTTTCTTGAGAAATTAGATAGTTTTCATATTTCCAAAGAATATGCTTTGCTATTTTATGATCTAGGGCTCCTTGCAGTGCCTCTTTAAATTTTGCATCAGACCAATAATAATACCACCACAAGCTATCATTATTTGTATCTTTCTTTAGCCATCTAATACGATCAATAATTTGACATACATCTTTATTTTCTTCCGTAAATTTTTCATAAACCTTTTTAACTCTATCTTCAAGGTGAGCTCTTGTTCCAATTATTCTATGTCTTATAACAAGTGATTCTAACTCAGCAAATAACCTTGCTTTATCTTCATCTGATATCCTATATTTATATGATTTTATTACAAATGGCATTACTTGCGTTTCTGCTAAAAGCGCTAAAGAATAGATTTCATAAATTTTCTTATTTTTAAAAAACAATTTTAGACTATCAAAACTATTTTTTAATTCAAGTGTAAAGCTCATTATAAAATTTATAGCATTGTTCTTGTCTTTAAGCTCTTTTTCAATTTTTTCCATAGAAACATCAATATCAAGTGTATTAAAAGAAACACGTAGAGCATATAGCAAAACATCATCTTCGCTAAGATTATTTTCAATAACCGATATAGACTTATAAATATGTTCGAATCTCTCTTGAAGCTCTTTAATTTTTTCTGATTTTTCTTCTTGGTTGATATTTGAAATCCAAATTTCATACATGAATTGTGCTTTTACGATCTCTAGTTTTGTAGGGTCTTTTCCTCTATTGTTTTGAAATATAAACATTTGTATAGCTTCAGCCTCTTCGTTTACAATGTGTGTTGTGCAAGCTGAATTTATTACACAATTTATATATTGTCTGCAACTTACTTCATCTTTTGATTTTAATTTATTTTCGAAAAAATCAAAAGCTTCCATAATTCTAACAGCCGATAACGTTTCTAGACTTTCTCTTGAAATATCTTTTTGATCAATTACATAGTCCTTAAAAAACGGATTATCATATTCGACGGTAGAAAATCTATATTTGCTGTTTCTTTTTATCACATCTTCTTTTATTTCTTTATCGTCTTCTATTGTTTTTTTATCATCCTCTGTTAAAGATCTGATATTTGCCAGTCTTTTAAAAACTGACGAGAGAAAAATTTCAATTGTAGTCAAACGTTGCTGTCCGTCAATTATGTTGTATAAATCTTCACTTTTTTGCTCAAAAAGAAAATGTCCGAAATAATACGGAGTAGTAGAGCCACTATCTATATAATCATCTAAATCAATCAAAAATTGCTTAACTTGCTTATCTTTATCCCATGAATAAGCTCGCTGGTAGTTTGGCACACGAATAAAGTTACCACTTAACATTCTTCTAATAGTTGTTTTTGCTTCCATTGCAATTTTCTCCTTTTAAAATGTTTAAAACAATTTTACTTTTAGAAGTTTATATAATTCTAGGTTATTTTTGCCTTATAATTTTTTAACTAAAGATCACATTTTTAAAACCCAACCCTTCTTTCGTTTTCTATCTTTTTATATCTGATCTCGTCATTTAGGCGATTTGCAAATTCGTTTGCGTCTGCTAGTGGGCTAAATTTGTTTGCTCTTAGCACAGCCGCAAAGTCTCCAGGCGTTAAAAAGGCGAACGAGCCAACAAGCTCTAGATCGCTACTGCTAGCCTTTAGCCCTAAAATTTCACACTCTTTTTTAAAAAGGCTAAGCGCTTGCTCACTTTTTAGATAGCCAAATTCTATCTTCATATCAAAGCGCCTAATGCTCGCACTATCAAGCCTGTCAAGCAAATTTGTCGTAGCAATAAATATGCCCTCAAAGTTCTCCATCTGCACTAGCATCTCATTTACCTGGCTTATCTCCCAATTTCTAACTGCATTACTTCTATCTTGCAAAAAGGTATCAACCTCATCAAAAACAAGCACAGCGCCTTTTTCTATAGCCTCTTTAAAAGCCTGAGCTATATTTTTTTCTGTTTCGCCGATATATTGGTTTATTAGATCGCTTGATTTTTTTAGAACAAGTGGCTTGTTTAGCGACTTTGCTATGTATTTGGCGTAAGCACTTTTGCCAGTGCCAGCTGCGCCGTATATACATATCCTAGCGTTAGAGCTCTCTTTTATGCCACAAGCAAGTTTGTTAAGATCGGTGCTTGCGTTTATAAATTCCACATTGTAGCTTTGCGGCAAAGATAGACCTTGATCAGCGCTTTTCTCTTTGTCATGCCCTTGTGACTTTAGCGTGTTGTCTATCACCATTTCAAACGCCTTTTGCTTGTCAAATTTATCTAAACTTAACGCCACTTTGGCTGCCTTTTGTATTACAGCTGGCGATAGAGAAGTGTAGCCCAAAAGCCTTTTTACGCTCTCATTTGTGCTAAGGCCGTTTGAGTATTTTTCTATTATCCTTTTGCGTGTTTTTTCATCTGGGATAGGTAAATTTATGGCTATATCAAAGCGTCTTAAGACAGCCTCGTCCATATCTTGCACCTTGTTTGTTATCCATATAGTCGCTATTTTATTGTTTTCAAGGGCTCGATTTATCGCAGCCTTGTTTATCATGATGCCATTATCTAGGCTAAATATATCCTCAGCCTCGTCATACATCAATAAAATATTATTAGAAAAGATATTTTGCACCGCCGTGTAGGCGAGATATCTCTTTGTAGCTCTTTTGTCGTTTTCAAATTTATTATAAGCCACTTCAAAAAGTTCAAGGCCGATCTCTTTTGCCACTAGCTTTGCAAATTCCGTTTTGCCAGTGCCAGCAGGTCCATAAAGCAAGATATTTATCCCATGCCTTTTTGTGCTAATGGCATTTTTAAGATACTCAAGCGTAAGAGCTAGCTCATCTTTTATGTGCTCAAAGTCACATATCTTTAGATCGCCCTTGCCACAAGGCACTACGCTTTTTAAGAAAATTTTGCTTATATAGTTTTTGGTATCAAACATCTCAAAAGCAAAGTCATCATTTAAAAAGCTATATTTAGCAAGAAAATTGATTTTATATCTCTCTATTACAAGTAGCCCTGAACTTAGCAATTTCGCATCATATTTTAGTGCATTATTTACAGCGCTTTGCGGTAAATTTAAGATAGTGGCGATCATTTTATTAAAATCTCTATTGTTTATATCTGCTATCTTGCCGATAGTGTTTTCAAGCGTGCTTGAGTTTGATACGACGATCAAAAAGCCTAAAATTTGCTTTTGCGTCTCATCTAAATTTAACTTTTTGCTAAGCATTTGTAGGTTTTTATCTAACAAAGCAGGAAATTTTGGCATATTTTTTAAGATATCATCATGCCTTTTCTTTAGCTCTTTAAAGAAATTTGACATGCCGCCTATCGCTTTTATCTGCTTCTCGCCATAGCCAAGATCTTCTATGGCTCTATCAGCTACGTGCCCATCTACTTTGTCAAATAGCCCGTCATAAAGCACTGCACGCAATAGATAAAATGTAACAAGTCTGTCAAAATTTCTCATCTCATCTCCTTTTTTATTTTGAGATGATACTCGACTTTTTGGACTTTTGTATGTCTTATTTTATAAAATTTTGGTCTTAAATTTAAAATTTTAGTGGCAAAAGCCACTAAAATTAGTTTTGGTTTGTTTGCATTTCTAATTTTTGCTCTTTAAGCTTAATTAAGATTGCATTTGTCATTTTTGCAAAAGTTTCTGGCTTAAATTCTTCTTCTATTATTTTTTTGCAAATATCAATATTAACATCCTTATATAACTCATCAACGGCCAAGAAATATTCTGTTTGTTTTTTCAACTGATCTTCACAAGGTTTTTTGTAATTTTTAGCATTTGTATTTTTATCTTCTTTTCTACGAAAACCAACATATGGCATAGAATAGGGAGATTTTTGAAATTCGACTGTAAAGTAAAATTTTTCCCATATTTCACCATCCTTAGGGTTCTTTTTAGTGATAATTATAGGTCTATAGTCTTGGTTCTCTTCAGTTTTAATATCATATACGCTTTTGATTTCGCTATCACCTCTCAGAATTTTTGCTGCATTGCTAAAAAAACTATATATTATCTTCTTTCTCATCTCTTGATAGTTATTTGCTATCTCCGATACCGCAGTATAGTTTTCTTTAAAAATTTCTACCAAATTTGCTGTTTCCATCTTATCTATCCTTTTGTATCTATCATAAATCATCTCTATCGCGTCCTTGTATTGTGATAAAAATACATTTAGGTCAGTTAAATTTGACACCTCATTTTTGCACTTATCTATCCACTCTAAAATTTCTTTGCCATAGCTAATGACTTTAAATTTAATAGACGGATTTTCTCCTAGTAGTCTAGTATGATAGTCGCCAAAGCTTTGATTATCTGGTAGTTTGCCGTCTGGATGCAGATACAAAACACATATATCCTCATCTTTAACACGGTCGCTCTCTTTAGCACCTTCTCCTTTAATAGTTTCAATATACCTTGCTATCTGCGTAGGTTGGTCTTTTGCATATACTTTATTTTCTAGGATAATATGCTTTTTGCCATCGCTTATGTAGATATCTATATGCTTAAACTCTTTAAAAACGGTGGCCCTGCTCGTATCTATGCTAAAGTCATCTATGCCACACGTCTCTAAAAATAGCTTTAAAAATAGATCGCCCTTGTAGTGATCGCCATTTGGATCAAGCAGCGAAGCTATGAAATTTGAGTGCAAATTTACTTCATCGCTAAAATCATGAAACAAAGTAAAGATGTTATAGTCATGCTTGCCCATGGCTCTTTGCCTATCTGCCTCAGCTTTTGCCGCCATGTAGCCTTTGCTTATATCTGCAAAAAGCTTTTCAAAGTACTCTTTTTCTGACTTTATCTCCATCCTCTCTCCTTTTAGAATTTGATATCTAAATCGTCTATATTTTTTTAATATTTTATAGTCACTTTCATATCAATGATCCGCTCATCGACATAAGCTAGATCATCAGTGATGATCACATTAAATTTACACTCTTCGCAAAGCGTATCTCTTATCTGCTCCAAGCAAAGCTTGATCACAGCATCAAGTGGCATATCTTTAGAAATTTTAAAATTTATCTCGGTGCCCTTTGCGTTTTCAAGAAGCGTCAAGAGCTTATCAGATATGCTTTGACTAAGCGCATATATGTCCTGCTTTGCCCTAAATATAGCCATGTGCTTTGGCTCACCGCTGTCATTTTTATACCAAGTTTCAAAAATGCTGGTGTGCTCCATTTTCTCTCCTGCTATAAAATTTGATTTAGCGCTTCTAGGCCGCCTAGCTTTAGGCTGATGCCAAGCTGTGGGTTTAGGTCGCTATCTTTTGGATTGATACGGATAAGAGTTGCCTTTTTAAAGCGTTTTACCAGCGCCTCGCCATGCTTTCTGATGGTTGGCACCGCTAGGCCTGCGCCGATCTCTATTATGGCTATTTTTGAGTTTTCATTTTCACTTAGCCACGCTTCATATCTTTTGCGTTGTGCCCACGTCCTTTTTGGATTAAACTCGTGATCGTAAAACATCATGATATTTGGACGGCTCGCACAGCCACACTCAGGGCAAACTGGCATCTTTGTAGCGATAAATTTAGCCTCATCGACCTCTACGCTACTCTCGCGCATAGGCCATATCATCCCATCGTCGTTGTGGATACACTGGGCGTGATGGATCGAGCCATGAACTTCGTAAATTTTATCCTTGCTAAAGCCAGCCTTGGCAAAGTGTCCATCGACATTTGAAGTGCAGATGAAGTAGTTTTCGTTTTTCTGCAAGCAAAGCTCTCTAAGCATGGCAAAACCAGCGTGAGGCTCAGTTTTGTTGTAAAGCTTTAGTCTGTGGCCGTAAAATGCCCAAGCTAGCTTTGGATCATCAAAAAACCACTGAGGATTTGCTATATCTGTAAAACCTAGATCCTTATCTTTTAGCGGCGGATATGCCTTCCAAAAGCCTTGATCCCCACGAAAATCAGGCAATCCACTATCCACACCCATGCCAGCACCTGCTGTTATGACTATGGCGTCTGCGTTTTTGATGATCTCTTTTGCTTGAAGTATTGTTTCTTGCAATGACATAAGTTTATCTGTGTCCATGTTGCCTCCTATGGCTTAAATGTTTTTGGCATTATAGCTGGCAAATCAGACACTTTTTTGTCTATTTTGCCACTTCGCGCAGTTTTTCTAAAACCTTAACCATAGCTAGAGTATCTAGCTTGCAGTATGCTAAAAGTGCCTTTTTATAGGCATCGCGCTCCTTGGCTGACATATACGCCATAGCCTCATAGGCCTGCATCGCTTCGCCGCCATGGTGGATCAAATTTAGATCCTTATATGCCGACTCAAATTCTGGCACGAGTGCTGGCAAGACATATTTTATAGAGTAGCTGCCTTGCATTTTTGGGTGGTAGTAGCTTTTGCTAGCAAATGGCGTCATCAGGTCTTTTATGTTGTCGTGGATAGCCATAAGCTCGTTTGAGATTTGCGGATAGTTTGTGGCAAGACGTCTTATCACCCTTTTTTCAAAGCTCATATTATAGGCTAGCACGCAAGCATCTTGTGGGATAAATTTGATCAAATTTATCGCCAGCTCGTATCTAGGATCGGCCCCAACTTCAGCCAAAAACTCAAAATGCTCTAAATTTCCCTTGCCATCATCCTTGTGGATAGAAAACTGAAAAGGTATCTGCTCATACGGACTAAGCCCTATAAACTCGGGCACGGCTTGCTGAAATGTCTCAAAGTCAAGGTGGTAGAGTGGATAGCTAAGCGTCTTTAGAAATTCTTTGATAGCCTCTTTGTCTATGATCTGCTCCTTTGAGAGCTCAGAGCGGATCTGTATCTGCTGAGAGGCGTTAAATTTATCTAGCTCTTTGATATCTTCAAATTTAACTACGCCGCTTTTATAAAGCTCAAATTTCTTCTTATTTCTTAAGCCACTAATATCAAAAATACTATACTCTGGTATGCCTCGTTGCTCGCGCCAGCAGTATTCCCAAGCGTCGCAAGGATATGGGTTAGCGCACTGAACTCCGATATCAATCTCTGGCTCAATGTCTTTGCTAAGAATTTCATCAAATTTACTTAAAATTTGAGGGATGTCTGCTTGCTTTTGCTTTACTTGCTCTGTTACGTCTTCGGTATGAAAAAACTTCTCAAGCTCGAGCTTCTCGCCTCTTACGTAACTGCTATCTATGTGGATGATATTTACGGCACTCACTTTATAGCCAAGTGAGCTAATGACGTAGTACTGAATGCTTGCATCATCGATATAGACCTCTTTTACTGAGGTGCTGCTTTTTACCTCATTGATGATAAGCCCGTCCTTGCCGATGCGAAGAATATCAACCATCACAAGGATGCCATCAAAGCAAAAAGTAGCCTCATAGATGACCTTTGTGCCTCGCCCCATAAGCTCCTTGGTCTTTGCCATTTGCGAGCCAAAGTCGCCAGTGTATTCTATCCTCTCGCCACCACTAAACAGCTCACAGGCTAGCTCGCCTACTGATGTGCCAGTGTCAAACACAGCCTGCGCGCCATCATCTGGAGCTTGCAAAACCTCAGGCTTTTTCTTTTTAAGCCACAAGCTCTTTTCGCATTGAAGACCGCGGATGTATAGGGATTTAGATAGTGTCATTGGTTATGCCTTTAAAATTTGTTTTATTTTTATATATCGTCAAAAACATCTTTGTTTTAACGTCATTTTGTGAAATCATATCAGCATAATAGGAATAAATTTTGTCCATTTTTTACTTTAAAATTCATCCAAAAAAGGAGTGGTGATGAAAAAGATCAAACAGATAAAAGAGCTATTTGAGGCAGGTAAAGATAAGCAAGCAAAGGATATGCTAGGTCACTTGCTAAATGACTCGACAAATCAATGCTTTGTCTGCACAAGATGGATATACCGCACGATGTGTGGTAGGCCTGAAAACGGCATAGCTGGCGCAGCTGCTATATTTAAGCTTATGCAAAAGAACAAAAGCGCCGAGATATTTGGGCGAGTGTATGAACTAGAGGACGATCTTTTTTCACATATAGGCTTTCACAAATGGGCTCGCGAAGCTTTCAAAAAGCTCATAAAAGCTGCCACAACAAAAGAAGAATTTTTTGTTGTTGCTAATGAGGCAGAAAAATATATCAAAAATGAGATAAAACCGCTCTCATACTACAAAGAGATCGCAGACCAAATTTCAAAAAGCGAAGCAGTGAAGATAATCCCACTAAAAAGCAAGTGCTACTTCATAAAACTCGAGCACAAGCTATTTAACTACGCCATAAGAATTTCTAAAAAAAGCTGGCAAACTTACGTCATCTGCAAAAATGCAAAGATAAAATTTGAGTGGTTTTTAAGACCTGATGCCGAATTTGACACCTATAATAACTGCAGTGTAGAAGAAAATATATGTTTAGATAAGATATCAGACGAATTTGGCCTTTGGGATAGCGAGATCTACTTCGAAAAAGATACGCTAATATGCATAAAAATAGCAGAAATTTTTTATGAAAATGGAGTTATCGACAAGGCAAAGATAATGCTACTTCAGGCTTTAAGTGTGGCTTATTATAAAGGTGTATTTATAAAAAATGTCATAGCAACTTTAAAAAGCGCGACACAAAAATTTAGCAGTGATAAAAAATTTATAAGAGAGATCTTAATACGTGCGATAAGCTTTAGATATGAGCATCTTGAGCGAAAGGAGCTAAGATTAAGCTTGGGTGTTTTGACTACTATAGGCTATGAAAAAGAGTATAGTGATTTTGATCCGATTGATTATTGTTAGGGTGGAGGGCTTATAAAAAGTGGAATTTGTAAATAGGTAGATGACCTAATTATTCTGATCTTTTGTTTGGCATTCAAATCAATATCAGCTTCTTCAAGGCTCAAACAACCCATACAAAGTTTTTGTTTTTTGGTCATATTGGATACTATCTGCCTAGTAATCACTTCGCTACCTTTTAAAACAAACGCTGTATTGTCTTTTACCAGATGATTTAAAAGATAGTTGATACCCGCAACACCACCGCCGTTTTTAGTTTTAAAGAATTTTACTAACATGCTTAACTTCTTGGATTTTGCTTTTGCAACATTAAGCCATCTAATTTTTTATTAACGTCAATTATAGGACAACTTAGAACGAATTAGAGTAAAAATATTTTATGTTTTTGCCTACAACTCTTTAAAAACAAAAAATAATATACATAAAAACACATTAGAGCAAAATAGAAAATTTTAAAAAAATTAAATAAAACTGAGGGGAAATAAAGGGGAAAATGTAAAAATAAGAAAATTTAAAGTTTTTGAAAAGTCGTTAAAATCGGGGTTTTAAAAGTATTTTTGAAGATAAATGGCTCCGGATGCTGGGTTCGAACCAGCGACCAAGTGATTAACAGTCACCTACTCTACCGCTGAGCTAATCCGGAACATTTAAAAGAAGTCGTATTATAGTTAGTAATCATTTAAAAACAGCTTAAATAACTAAAAATTTTAGCCGTTTTTCTTATAAAATATATATTTAAAACTACTCAAGCGAGTTTGCCTGAGTAGTTTTTCATTAAACAAATTTTAGTTTATTTAAAACCCTAAGCCAGAAATGTTTTAAAATTTATTTTTCCTAACATCTTCAACTATAGCTTTAGCCATCTCATCTACTTCTGATGTTACTTCATTTGCTTGGTTGGCTATTACAACATTCTCTTTTGTTAGATTATCTATTTGAGCAACTGATTGATTTATCATATTTATTCCTTCAC
>NZ_PIRS01000015.1:0-56060 GCF_003048985.1 Campylobacter concisus | reverse complement strand
GGTTTTCTGTGATCCTAGCTTTTAAATTTCCTTTTTCTATCTCTTTAGCTGTTGATACTGATTGATTAACAGCAGTAGCATCTTGATTAGCAGTGTCTTGTATCTTTTTGATGTTTTCGTTGATGAGCTGTGCCATAACACCGAATTCATCTTTAGAATTTATATATATAGGGTCTGCTTTATTTGTCTTATAGTTAAGTAGATCAAAGAAAGATAGTAGGCCTGTTTTTAGTTTGAGGATGATTTTTAGGAGGTAAGACGACATTAGAAGTGAAACTATCACAGAGATGATGATCGCTGCTAAGATAACGCCGATAGCTGAGTAAAATAGTGTATGCAAATCTTTTAAAAGCACATCTTCGTCCATCTCTCCAAATAGGTACCAATCAAGGCTTGGGATATATTTTGAGCCAATTATCAAATTTCTCGTGCCATCAAAGTGACGGATGACGCTGCCATTTTTATTCATCAAGACATCAAATTTCTCTTTGCCAAGGACATCTTTTACATTTACTTTGCCGACCCGGTCGCTCTTTTCTATCTTTACGATGCCACTTGAATCAACCATTAAGAATTTACTTCCCTCGCCCATGGTTTTTGAAGTGACTAAATTTACAATGTCATCAAGGTTCATGCCTATCGCGCTGACGCCATAAAATTTGCCGTCTTTTTCAACCTTACTATTTACATAAAGCGTTAGCGAGCCAGTAGCTTCTGAGACTTGGATGTTTAGAGAATTTACCTCTTTGCCATTTTTAACGTCAAAGTACCAGCTATCGCGTGGATTATCCTTGCTAAGCTGTTTTAAAATTTTGTCGTTTGTGTAGTAGTTTAGAGTTTTATCAGAGACAAACATCGCCGTTGAGAGGTTAAACGCCTTCATAAGGTCGGTGTTGTAGTTAAAAAGCGTCGCTAACCCGTCCTTTGGCTCACCCTCGTCGATCCACTTGAGAAGATAGTCGTTTTTAGTCATCTGATAAGAGGTGTTGATGATCTTATCTATGGCATAGCCGATCTCACCTGCAACGTTAGAGACAGCTAGTGGCAGCTCATCTTTCACAACTTTTTCTGTATATAGGTTGCGAGCTATGTTGTAACTAATGAGGCTAACGCCGATTAGTAGCAGCACGATCACAGCTGTCAAAATAACAGAAATTTTAATCCTTAAAGACTTCATAAATCACTCCTTGATCAATATTTGCATAATTATTCAACTTTTTATATAAAAGTAAAATTAATTTAAACAAATCCGAAATTTTGTTTTAACTATGTCACTTTACGAGGTCATAATGACACAAATTTAAATCACTCCCTGCCCTAAAGTGCTAAAAATTTCTAAGCAATTTTTCAAACTGCACACCATAGCTTGTGCGGTTATTATCTTTTAGTGTGATCTTGATGCTCTCAAGCACAAAATTTGCTGCCTTTTTGATAGCATTTTGCATGCTTTCGCCATTTATGAGTGAGCCAAAAAGCACTGAAGCGAATATATCTCCGGTGCCACTTGCGTGAAAGGGCAAATACTCGTGAAAATACTCCACTTTTTCTTTCGTCTTTGCATCGTAAGCTATGATACCACACTCATTTTGCCTATACCTAATGCCCTTTAAAACGATCTTTTGCGCGCCAAAACTAGCCAAGCCATTAAGCAGCTCTAAAATGTAATCCTCGCCGTATCCCTCGCTTAAAAATGACTTTTTACACATAAAACTTGCCTCAGTTATGTTTGGCGTGATGACGTGTGCCTTTGTGCAAAGCTCTCTCATCTTTGCCACAAATTTCTCATCAAAGCCGTGATAGAGCTTGCCATTATCGCCCATACAAGGATCCACAAGCCTTAGCAAAGAGCCGCTATCAAACTCAGCAAAGACCTTTTCTATAAGCTCAAGCTGCCTAAAACTACCTAAAAATCCAGTGTAAATTCCATCAAAGCTGATGCCCTCTTTGTGCCAAACCTGCGTTATAGCGTCAAATTCATCAGTCAAATCACGAAAAGTGAAATTTTTAAAGCCAGTGTGAGTTGAGAGCAGTGCCGTTGGTAAGATGCACGCCTCGATGCCTTGGGCGCTGATTATGGGAAGTGCGACGGTGAGCGAGCATTTGCCCACGCACGAGATGTCTTGTATAGTTAAAATTCGCTTCATCTATCATCTCAATTTATAAAATTTAACGCCGGCAACGTCAGTTTGATAAACCACGCCGTCTTGCAAGAGCTTATTTAAAATTTGCTTTGAGTGCTCTGAGAAATTTTCTTCGACATTTGCCGTAGTTTGCGGACGGCGCTCTAGCATGGCTAAAATTTCGCTCTTGCTAAATTCATACTTTTGCTCTACCTTGTGAGCCCTAGCTATGGTGACTGGCACGCCTTTTATCTTGCTTGCAAGCTCTTCAAGCCTACTAGCATCAACACCTTTTACATTGTAAGCTGGCGGGCGATCTATCGTGCCCACATCCACTCGGTGCGGGACTATCTCATTTATGGCCTCATTAAGCGCCATAAATTCCTCTTCTTTGTCGTTAAATCCAGCCACGACCAAAATTTCAAGCACAAGCTCGCCCTTAAATTCCTTGCGAAATTTAGCCATTGCTTTTACAAGCTCGCTAACTTCTATGCCACTTTTGTTGCGGTCTATCTTTTTAAATGTGCTTTGCACGGCGCTATCAAGGCTAAATTTCACTATATCAAGCCCTTTTAGCGCTTCACAAATTTTTTGATCTCTCGCGCCTGAGCCATTGCTTAGGATGAGAGTTTTTGCCTTGTCTTTTATCTCATTTACTTTTGCCACCAGCTCTTTTAAGTGCGGATAAAGAGTTGGCTCGCCATTTGCTGTAAGCGTGATGACATCGATATTTTGATGAACTTTTAAAGCTTCTTTTAAAGCGCTTATGATTTCATTAACGCTTGGTGGATTTTCTATCTCTTCAACTGGCTTTGCGCCCTTTAGCTCGCAATAAACGCAGTCAAAATTACATGATTTTTGCTTTGGGCTTAGATCGATACCAAGGCTCATGCCAAAACGGCGCGAATTTATCGGCCCAAAGACAACAGTGCTATCTTGCACTTTTTCTTTGAACCTCTTTTATGAAATATTTTGCGTTTTCAACTGGCACGTCTGGCAAGATCCCATGACCAAGGTTGAAGATATGCGGTGCGCCTTTCATTGTGCTTAAAATTTTATCCACACCCTCATCGATCGCCTTTTTGCTATATAGCCTTGTTGGCTCCATATTGCCCTGAAGGACGTATCTTGGGCTAAGTTTTTCTTTTGCTAGCTCGATCGGCGTGCTCCAGTCGACGCCAAAAACATCAAATTTACCTGAAATTTTATCTAAATAGCCGCTTATGCCTTTTGGGAAAACGATGACTGGGATATCTGGAAACTCAGCCTTGACGCTATCAACTATTTTGTTTATATAGTTAAATCCAAACTCAAAATAAGCCTGCTCTTCAAGCACAGCCGCCCAGCTGTCAAAAATTTGCACCGCATTTACGCCAGCTTTTATCTGCTCTTTGACGTAAAGGATGAGTGCTTGCGTCACTTTTTCTAAGATTTGATGTAAAAATTCTGGATTTTGATAGAGCATCTTTTTGCAGATTGCATAGTTTTTGCTACCGCCACCCTCTATCATATATGTAGCTATCGTCCAAGGTGCGCCACAAAAGCCAATGAGCGCCTTATCTTTAGCTAAATTTTCTCTTGTAAGCTTGATCGTATCATAAACGTATGCTAAGCTTTTAACCGATCTTTCGATGCTAAGCGCATCAAGTGCGGCCTCATCACGCAAAGGCTTTGTAAAAACTGGTCCCTCGCCCTTTTCAAAGCGCAAGTCCATGCCCATTTCAAGAGGCACGACCAAGATATCACTAAACAAAATCGCCGCATCAACGCCTAGGATTTCAACTGGCTGAAGCGTGACCTCGCTAGCCTTTTTATAGTCTTTACAAAGTGACAAAAAGTCCCCTGCTTTAGCTCTTACAGCCATATATTCTGGCAGATATCTGCCAGCTTGGCGCATCATCCAAACAGGCGTATATGGGGTCGGTTTTTTAAGGCAAGCGTCTATGAAAATCATAAAATTTCCTTTAAATTTTTAAAGGGATATTATCCAAAAATAGCTAAAGAAAAGATGTAGAAGAAATTTTAAGCGTAAAAACGCTTAAAATTTTAGTGTTCGCCCTTGTGAAGGAAGTAAAGTCCAAGGCAAAGCGCTAGGATAGAAGCCGCAAGATAAGCCATCTCAAGTGGAGTTGTGAAGTTTGCGTGAAGCACTCTTTGGAAGAAATTTACTATTAAAACCATGACGATCACTTTGCCAAGCTTGTCTTTTAGCTCATCAAGCGAATGCACTTCAAGCACTTTGCTTTGCTTTGACTGCTTTAGCTGTGTGATCTCTGAGATGAAAAGCTCGTAAATTCCGAAGCTAAATATATAAAGAACAAGCGCCATCAAGTATAGATCGATCGCTCCAACTATCTCACCAACGACCTCTGAGTGGAAATTTTCAACGTGAAAATCTGCAGCAAAGAAATATTTATAAACCTCTAAAAGCACCTTGCCGACATCATAACTTGCGATGATGAAAAGCACAATCGCACCTAAAAGTCCAAAGACTACTGGAAAAAGCGTGAAACTGTTGCTTGCAAGCAAAATTCTCTCAAATATTTTACGCAATAAAAACCCTTTTTATGAAATTTAAAAAGGGGGTATTTTATAGTTTTTTCCTTAAATTTTAGGCGCAAAATCACAATTAATTTTAGTGCAGACTACTCCTGCATCATGGTCCATTTTTGTGCGATCCTGACGGCATTTGTCGCAGCTCCCACGCGGATCTGATCGGCACTGCACCAAAGGTGAAGCACATTTGATCTAAAGTTATCAACCCTGATCCTACCAACATAAGTCTCGTTTGTATCGCTTGAGATGATAGGCATCGGATACTCTTTTTGGGCTGGATTATCGACTACGACGACGCTTGGCGCCTTGCTTAATATCTCTCTTGCCGCATCTGCGCTCACATCTTTGTCAAAATGGATAGTGATCGCCTCAGAGTGGCTTCTAAGCACCGGCACACGCACGCAAGTAGCGCTCACTTCGATATCTTTGTGAAGGATCTTTTGCGTTTCATTGACCATTTTCATCTCTTCTTTTGTATAGTCATTGTCCAAAAATACATCGATGTGAGGGATCACATTTAACGCTAGGCGGTGCGCAAAGACCTTTGGCTCGCACTCATCAAGCTTAAATTCAAAAAACTTTTGCATCTGCACGACAAGCTCTTCCATGCCCTCTTTGCCAGCGCCGCTTGCTGCTTGGTAGGTAGAAACATCGACCCTGTTGATACCAAAAGCGTCGTTTAGTGGCTTTAAAATTTGCACCATTTGGATGGTTGAGCAGTTTGGATTTGCGATGATGCCGCGGTTTTTCCACATGGCAATGTCGCTTGGGTTACACTCAGGTACGACTAGTGGGATATCTTTATCCATCCTAAAATGGCTGGTATTATCGATGACTACTGCGCCGCTATCAGCTGCAAATTTGGCAAATTTCTCTGAAACTGAGCCACCTGCGCTAAAAAATGCGATATCGACCTCGTGCTCGCTAAAAACTTTCTCTGTTAGCTCTTTTACTTTGTAGTTTTTGCCTTTAAATTCTATCTCGCTGCCAGCACTTTTGGCACTTGCAAGCGGCAAAAGCTCACCAACTGGGAAATCAACCTCTTCCATAACTCTAAAAAGCTCTTCGCCGACCGCTCCAGTAGCACCAACGACTGCTACGTTAAATTTTCTCATCTGCTCTCCTTGGTTTCTTTTAATTTTCTTAATTTGCATAATTTTACTAGCCAAAAACTTAAATTTTTACCTATTTTTTACTTCTCGCCTGCAAAAATAGATCTTTTGGTAAAATTTCATCGCCCTCGCTTAGTATAGCTGCACGCTGCACAACTGAGATGAGCTCTCTTATGTTGCCTGGATAATCATAGCCCAAAAGCTCCTCTTTGGCTGCTTTTGAGAAATTTTTAGCCTCAAAGCCATACTCTTTGCAGCATTTTTCTAAAGCATCTTGTGCGATAGGCAAAATTTCATCCTTTCGCTCGCGAAGTGGCGGGATGAAAAGCGGGATCGTGTTTAGGCGGTAGAAAAGATCCTCTCTAAACCTGCCCTCTTTCATCGCAAGCTCTAAATTTGCATTTGTAGCGCAGATGATGCGAACGTCTATCTTTTCGCTCTTTGTGGCGCCAAGCCTTGTTATCTCGCGCTCTTGAAGCGCACGAAGCAGCTTTGGCTGTAAATTTATAGGCATCTCGCCGATCTCATCTAAAAATAGCGTTCCGCCATTTGCCAGCTCAAACTGCCCTTTTTTGGTAGTAGCTGCGTCGGTAAATGCGCCCTTTTCAAAGCCAAAAAGCTCACTTTCTATCAAATTTTCAGGTATCGCTGCCATATTTAAAGCAATAAATGCCGCATCTTTTCTAGGTGAGTTTGCGTGGATAAATTTAGCAAAGACCTCCTTGCCAACGCCGCTTTCGCCACTAAGCATAACAGAAGCGTCCGTTCTTGCAGCTTTTAGCGCGATATTTAGCGTGGCTTCTAGCGCCTTTGAAGTAGCTAAAAAGCCGTTATTTTCGCTTTTTTCTTCAGCTTTTTTTGAAATTTTTGGAGTCTTTTGCTTTAGCGCCTCTACCCTTTTTATCGCCTCATAAAGCGTTGAGACGTCAAATGGCTTGGTTAAAAAGTCCTTCACGCCAAGCCTAACGCTCTCGATCGCCTTATTAAGTGTCGCGTTTCCAGTCATTATGATGACGTCAAATTTGCCGTTTAGCTCTTTAATGAACTCAAGTCCGTCCATTTTTGGCATGTTTATGTCGGTGATTATTAGATCAGTGTCGTCGCTTAGCTTTTTTAGAGCCTCAACTGCGCTCTTATAGCTTTTGATGTTTAGCTCATCATACTCACCAAGCGCGATCTCAAGCGACTTTCGCATATTGATGTCATCTTCTACTATGACGATATTCATTTGATCTCTTTTTTATTGAAGTGTGCCGATGATAGCGGATTTTGGCTTAAATTCCACCATAAATCTAACTGGCAAAATTTTCAAATTTGAAGCGTTTGAGATCTGTGTATTTTTGACTTTTAGCTCATTTTTTATCATCACTTTTTTTAAGGCAAAGCAGTCAAATATCTCATCTTTATGTAAATATAAAAAGCCAAGTGTTGTGGTGTTTTCGTCTTTAAAAGCGTCTATCTGGCAAAGAAATTTTGGTTTTGGATTTGGCGAAAGGGTCATCGCCTTTGAAAATGAAATTTCCTCATGAGCGATAATATGATTTGTCGTATCGACCTTTGCCCAGAAGATAAACTCCTCCAGGCAAAAGGCGAAATTTAAAAGTATCGTTAGTAAGAAAAGACTTCTCGCCACTTATCTTCGTCTATCTTAAGCTCCATATTTACCTTATAAAGCCCGTCTTTGAAATTTTCACTTACGATCCTTGCGTTTTTGACAAGGCCTTGAACCTTTGAAGTGATAGATGAGTCGTTTAGCATCGCGTCTCTTACGGTGTCTTCAGCGTTGATCTTTACGCCATAAAGCTTGCCAGCAAGCTGCGAATAAGCATCAGCCATCGCCGCTCTTTTTGCAAGAGTAACCGACTGAGCGTACGAGAGCGAATTTAGCGGAGCTATCCCCTCGCCTGTGGCTCTAAATGTAGTCTCTCTTGGAGCGCTATCATATATCATCTTCTCTTTTTTCATCACCTCTCTAAGATCGTCTTTATCGACCTTTTGGATGACTACGTTGCGGTTTGATGTGCTAGTTGGCTCGCCCATAAAGCCGTTAAATGAGCAACCGCCAAAAATAGCAACCATCAAAGCAAAAGATAAAATTTTAACCTTCATAAACAACCTTTTTTATGCTTTTATTTAAAATTTAACAGCAAAATCTATTCCAAAAGCCCCATATCTTCGCTTGGTGCTTCATCCTCGTCCTCGCCGTCTTCAGCCTTAGGGCATCTTGCGATACTTACAACATCGTCGCCATCGACATTTACGACGATCACGCCGCTTGTGTTACGTCCTGCTTTGCGGATACTTTGCATATCGACTCTGATCATCTTGCCGCTTGATGTTAGAGCCATAAGGTCTTGCTCTTCATCAACCATCACAACGCCAACAAGATCGCCTGTTCTGCTTGTTAGCTTCATGCAGATGACGCCTTTGCCACCGCGATTTGTCAAGCGGTACTCATCAGCGGTTGTGCGCTTGCCGATACCTTTTTGAGATATGCTTAAAATTTCTTGGTCATTGCTTTCGATGACTGCAGCGCCTACGACCTCATCGCCTGGCTCTTTAAATTTGATACCAGTTACGCCGCGTGCTGTTCTTCCCATTTGGCGAACCTTGCTGATCTTAAATTTAAGACACATGCCCTTTTTGGTAACGACAAATAGCATTGTCTCATCGCCTGAGTTTGCGTCCTCTTCGGCATTTGCACTATCTTCATCGATCTCGTTTTGAAGCTCTTCAACTTCAAGCACCTCTGTCTCAACACTTAACTCATTTTCAGGGTCAGTCACTGGCATATCATCGTATGTTTGAGCGATGAGTGCAGTTACTAGCTCGTCATTCTCATCGAGGCTTATAGCTCTTACGCCAACTGAGCGGATGTTTTTAAACTCACTTAAATTTGTGCGTTTTACGATGCCGTTTTTAGTAAAGAATGCTAGAGATTTGCTCTCGTCAAAGTCAGTCGTTGGGATGATCGCTTTTATCTTCTCATCAGGCTGCAACTGGATCAAATTTACAACTGCTTTGCCCTTTGCTGTGCGGCTTCCCTCTGGGATTTTGTAGACTTTTAGCCAGTATAGCTGTCCGCGGTCTGTCACAAACATAAGCGTATCGTGAGTATTTGAAGTAAAGAAGCTCTCTATAAAGTCATCATCATATGTTGTGACTGCTACTTTGCCTTTGCCGCCACGTTTTTGCTTCTCATACTGCTTGCTTGGCACACGCTTGATGTAGCCGCGGTGAGTTATGGTTACGACCATATTTTCATTTGGTATGAGGTCTTCGATATCGATATCATCGTAGTCATCAACGATCTCAGTTACTCTTGGTACTTTAAATTTATTTTTGATCTCTAAAAGCTCTTCTTTGATCAAATTTTCAAGCAATGTCTCGCTCTTTAAAATTTCATCAAGTCTTGCGATCTCAGCCATAAGCTCGGCTAACTCAGCCTCTAGTTTTTCTCTCTCTAGGCCTGTAAGCTTGCTTAGACGCATATCAAGGATAGCGTTTGCTTGAAGCTCTGAGAGGTTAAATTTACTCATCAAGCCTTCTCTAGCAACGGCTGTATCAGCACTATTTCTAATAAGCTCGATCACTTCGTCGATGTTATCAAGTGCGATCTTTAGACCCTCTAAGATGTGAGCTCTTGCGCGCGCTTTTTCAAGCTCAAATATCGTTCTTCTAATGATAACCGTTTTTCTGTGATTTAAAAATAGCTTAAGTAGCTCGATAAGGTTAAATACCTTTGGCTCTTTGTTATTAATAGCAAGCATAATAACGCCAAAAGTGCTCTCCATCGTGGTTGATTTAAAGAGATTGTTTAGCACGATATCGCTCATTGCGTCGCGTTTTAGCTCGATGACTACACGGATGCCGTCCTTGTCAGACTCATCTCTAACCTCGCTGATTCCATCAATCTGCTTATCTTTTACAAGCTCAGCGATCTGCTCGATAAGCCTAGCTTTGTTTGTTTGATAAGGTAGCTCGTCGATGACAATGACATCTTTGTTTGGCTTTTTTTCTATGTGAGTTTTGGCTCTTAGTTTGACCCTGCCACGACCTGTGCGGTAGGCCTCTATGATGCCCTTTTTACCAAAGATGATACCGCCAGTTGGGAAGTCTGGGCCTTTTATAAATTCCATCACCTCTTCAAGTGTTGCTTCTTTGTTTTCAAGAAGGAGCAAAAGACCGTCTATTAGCTCATCAAGGCTGTGTGGCGGGATATTTGTCGCCATACCAACAGCGATACCGCTTGAGCCATTTAATAATAAATTTGGCACACGGCTAGGCAAAACATCTGGCTCGACCTCTCTATCATCGTAGTTTGGCACAAAATCAACCGTGTCTTTGTCGATATCTTTTAAAAGCTCTTCAGTAAGCATGGTCATTCTAGCTTCGGTATAACGCATCGCAGCTGCGCTGTCGCCATCAATCGAGCCAAAGTTTCCTTGTCCATCAACGACTGGATAACGCATAGAAAATTTCTGAGCCATACGAACAAGTGCGTCATAAACCGCTGTGTCGCCGTGTGGGTGGTACTTACCGATGACTTCACCGACGATACGAGCTGACTTCATATAAGCACTTCTGCTGCCAACGCCGAGGTTATCCATAGCGTATAAAATTCTTCTATGAACTGGCTTTAGTCCGTCTCTAGCGTCAGGCAAAGCACGTCCGACGATGACGCTCATAGAGTAGTCAAGATAGCTATTTTTTATAGAATCTTCGATATCAACTGAAGCGATATCTTGAGTTAATTCAAGTAGATTGTCTTTCATTTTTATCCTTAAATTTAGCTTGTGGGATTTTAGCCAAAAATTGATAAAAACTTGCTAAGGGCAAAGCGGCCTGGGTTAAATTTAACCCTTAAGCGCGCTCGTAATATGTAGCTCCGTTTGAAAAACGCTTTGTGTAAAGTGGGGTGTATGGCACAAGATCAGCGTGTCCTGCGTAGAGCCTGCCCTCTGGCTTAAGTAGCTTATGAAGCCTTTCGACGCATTTTAGCCTAAATTCGTCGTCAAAATATATCATCATATTTCTTGAAAGGACGATGTCAAATTTACCAAGATTAAACATCGCATCATCAAAAACATTTAAAATTTTAAACTCACACCTTGGTAAAATTTCTTTTTTTATCTGAAATTTATCATCAACTTTTGTAAAAAATCTCTCCTTTTGAAACTCGCTTAGCCTATGTAAGCTCCTCTCGCCATAGCTTCCTACGCTACAAGCTTGTATGGCTTCTGAGTTTATGTCGATGCCAGTTAGCTGGATATCACTTTGTTTAAGACCAAATTCATAAGCAAGCATAGCAAGCGAATAGACCTCATCGCCAGTTGAGCAAGGCGCGCATAAAATTCTAGCCTCCCCAAGCTCTTTTGCGTAGTAGATCACGTCTTTTAGCTGGGCTAACTCTCTATAAAAATATGTCTCATTTACGGTGACTAAATTTAAAAGATCTTGCCTAAGCAGCGTGTCAAATCTTATCATCGAAACTAGATCTTTAAAGCTTTTTATCTGGCGATTTTTGGCAAATATACTAACTCTTTGCAGAGTGATGTCTCTCTTTGGCTCCAGATCAACCCCGCAAAGCGTCTTTATAGTGCTCATAAATTCGTTAAATCCATCCATATCGCTTGGTGCTTTTGCCTCTAAAACTTCGCTTTGTTTATCCACTTTGTTAAAAAGCATTTAAAAACTCCTCAAGCTCTTTTCTTATCATCATTAAATTTAACGATTTTAAATTTTGATTTAGCTCTTTAGCACGCTTTGGCATGCCATAAACTATCGCGCTCTCTTCATTTTCAGCTATGCATTTTGCACCTGCTTTATAGAGCTTATCAAGCCCAGCTGCGCCATCATCGCCGATGCCAGTTAGCAAGATCGCAAGTAAATTTACATTTTTGGAGATCTGCGTGCCTGAGTTAAAAAGTACATCAACATTTGGCGTATATATCGTTTTTATCTCAGGTTGTGGCTTTGCACTAACTGGCAAAGTCGCTGAAATTTCAAAATTTTGATCACAGATATAGACGATATTTTCTCTTAAATTTGTCTTTTCGCTTAGAATTTCAACATTTATATTGCACTCCCTGCCCATTTGCGTGACAAATGAGTTTATAAACATCTTGTTCATATGCTGAGCTATGACGACCATCGCACCATTTAAATTTATATCTTTTAATAGTTTTTTTATATGACCTGGGCCTCCTGTAGAAGCCCCTATTAAGACCAGTTTTTGAGCCACTAATTGCCTTTAAATTTAAAATTTACCACACAAATCAAGTTCTAAATTCGCCAAGTTTTGCATTTAGCGTATCTGTCATCTTATTTA
The DNA here is from genome assembly GCF_003048985.1 of Campylobacter concisus. Lineage (GTDB taxonomy): Bacteria > Campylobacterota > Campylobacteria > Campylobacterales > Campylobacteraceae > Campylobacter_A > Campylobacter_A concisus_AY. The sequence goes on along the minus strand of NZ_PIRS01000015.1, from coordinate 43,941 downwards.
GATGCTCAGCAGCTGAAGCTATCTCTTCTACGCTTCTTGCACTTTGAGATGAAATTTGACTTATGCCCTCCATGTTTTTTACTATATCGTCAATATCCTTGCCAGTCTTTATATAGTCCTCGATAGTTTTATCAGATAGTCCTATGGCTGATCTCATGATACCACTCATATCTCTTATGGTGTTTTGCGCGTTGTTTGCCACGCCTGTTAGCTCGCTTATTTGCTTAGAATTTATACTCATTTGCTCGCTACTTTCATTTATCGCTTGAACGATGACATTGATAGTTGCATTTATCTCGGTGAGGCTCTTTTGAGTGCGCTCAGCTAGCTTTCTAACCTCATCTGCAACGACTGCAAAACCACGTCCATGCTCGCCTGCACGTGCTGCCTCAATGGCTGCATTAAGGGCTAGTAAATTTGTCTGATCAGCGATGTCGTTGATAACAACAAGGACTGATTTTACCTGCTCGGCATCACGGCTAAGCTGCTCGATCTTGCCAGCCATTTGATTTTCTATATCTGATGTCTGAGCGATCTCTGAAGATAAATTTGAGATGGTATTTAGCGTCTCATCAACGTAGCTTAGCGCCTTTTGAAGATCATCTTTGCCGCCTTTTGCAACTTCGATTGACTCTTTCATATATGATTGTATCTCAGTGCAATCCTTCCCAGCGTCCTCAACTATCTTGCTTGAGTTTTCTACCCCGCGACCAGTTTGGACTGAGGTTGAGCTAAGCTCGTTTGCGATGGAGCTATTTTCATTTGAGATATCTTTTGCCTCCGAGATTAAAACCCTTACTTTTTCTATAAATTTATTTATAGCCTCGCTGGCTTTTGCTATCTCATCTTTGCCAACGACTTCTAGTTTTCTTGTTAGATCGCCATCACCACTTGAGAGGTTTGTAGCTCGCAAGATTAACTCATTTAGCGGTTTTGTGATAGAAATTTTAGAATAAAGCATGGCAACTATTAGTGAGATGATTAAAACTACGACGGCTATGACGATGAAATTTGTAGTGTTTGCATTGGCATCATTTTGCATGGTAGCTGAAATTTTATCTATCTCTTTATACATACCCTCAAGATCAACAACAGACATCAAAAGCACATCCTCATGAAATAAATTTAGCTTTTGTCCACGTGCTATCTTTCTTATAGTATTGCCATCCTTTGACTTCGCAACAAAATTTACAAAGTCTCCATTACTATTTTGCTTAGCCTTTTCGATAAGCTCTTTTACATATTTATAGCCATTTGCGTCAGTTGCATCAAGCCTATTTTGTCCATTAAATTCAGGTATACCAGGGTTTGCAATAACCACACCATCTATTGTTGAGAGACTAAAGTAACCAAGCTTACCATCACCAAATCTAGCCCTTGAGAGATAGTCGATAATATCTTCTTTTTGATCTTCTATGGTCTCGTTTGCGTCGTCATAGACCTCTTGAATTTTTAGCAAAATGTTTGAAACGATATCCATCTCTTCACTTAAAGCTGCTCTTTTATCGGCTAAGATCGTTTCAGTCAGCTCTTTAGTAGAAAATTCTATCGCTTTGTTTTGCTCGTAAATGTTTAGAAAGACTAAGATGGCTCCAAGCACCAGTAGGGACGAGACGATCATCATCGTTACTTTTGATGAAATTTTCATAATAACTCCTTTTTAATGTTTAAATTTCCTTAATTTTGAGATTATAGCACTATTAAAGTGAAATATTTACTTTTTATTTGTGATCTTATATAAAAAGCTAAAAATCTCGGCCACCGCTTTATATAAATTTGGCGGTATCTCTTGATCGACCTCTACCTTGCTTAAAATTTCAATGAGATCAGGATCCTCTTTGATCGGTATGTCATGCTCTTTTGCAAGGCTTATTATCTTGTTTGCTATCTCGCCAGCACCGCTTGCAAGCACCTTTGGAGCGTTATCTTGCGATCTGTTGTAGCCAAGAGCGACGGCTTTTTTCTTATTTACTTGCATCAAATTTTCTTATCAAAGCCCACATCAAGGCCGCCAAAATTTTTAAATCTATCGTTTAGCTTCACCTTTGGCAAAGTCTTAATGTTAAAATTTGAAACGATTAGTCCAAGCTTTGAGATCGCTTGCTTTAGCTCGCTTGAGCTAGACAAAATAAGCTCTTTAAACTCATTTGTCTGCGTTGCCACCGATAGATCGATATAGCGTTTATCCACAAGCCCCACCATCACATTTATCTGGCCAAATTTCTTAAAATTTAGATCGATCTGGGCATAAAATTTATCCTTTTTACCCTGTTTAAACGCGACATTTCCGCCCTCCACGCCGTCCCAGATATAAGGCATATAAGTTTGTATGCCTCCTTGCAAGCTTGAGACCATCTGATGCATTTCTATTTGAGAGATCATCTTGTTTGCAGCATTTACGCTCTGGGCGTTTTGGCTCTTTTCGCTTATGTTTAAAAGCGTGCTTTTTACATCTTGATTTAGCACCTTTGAAATTTCACTCTGGCTCTTTGTCGTGATGTTGTTTATGTCGTTTGTAGCGAGCTTTAGCTGCTTTAAAAGCGCCTTGCTCTCAGATAGCTCGCTTTTTGCTGTGCTAGCTTCTGGGTCTGCTAGGCTAAGGCTGTGCGCGAGGCGTCTGGCCGCACTTTGGAGCTTATCTTGCAAGCTGCCCTCTTTTGAGACGTCGCTAACCTCGTTAAATGCCTTTACAAGCCCCGTCTCATCGCCTATGTTATTTAGCATTTTTAGATCGTTTTTTAGGTTTTCAAGGATAGCTTTTAACTCTTTGTGATTTGAGCTAAAAGCCGCACTTTGATTTAGCTTTTCACTCGCTAAATTTGCTACCTTTTCGCTTAAATTTGAGATGAAATTCTCCATCTTGCCGATCTGGCTTTTAACCGCGTCTGCGCTTTGATCTTTTGAGAAGTTCTTATCAAGAAATTTAGCCACATTATCAAGCTTATCCACATCTTTTAAAAGCGTTTTCATGCTTGAGTTATCAAGGAGATTTTTAGCGTCACTACTCGCTTTTTCAAGCATGGAGGTGAGCTTCATAAATGAGTTTTGATTATCCAAGCTCTCATCATTTAGAGTTAAAATTTGACTAAGTAAATTTTGATTTGAGAGATTTTTTATATCGCTTAGTAGCTTTTGTATCGAGCTTGGCAGCTTCTCTGGAGTGAGCGCATCTTTTAAATTTGCTTCAAGCATGACGCCAGAGTTTTTGATCTGATCATTTAGCGAACCAGCTTTAAGATCGGCTATTGGTTTTAGAAATTCTTTTAGTTTTAGTGCAAGGCTCTTTATCTCAGGGCTTTCGCTTTGCATAGCCTCGCTCTCTAAGCTTTTTGCAAGGTCTGAGAGCTCGCTAGCTAAATTTGGAGCGATCTTTGTATCTTTTGCCTGAGATAAAATTTGCTCAGCCTTACTAAGGCTTGAAGCGCTTTTTAGATCATCAAGCACCCTTGCAACTAGCTTGCCAACGTTATCAAGAGCGTTTGAGACGGTCTGTTCGCTTGGCGTCCCAGCTGGCTGATTTTTAAAAAGTGAACCCTCGTTTTTACGGACAGGCGCGTTTTGGGTGGCATTTTGCCCAGTTTGAACCGAGGTGTTTGATATGTTTAGAGAATTTGCTACGTCCATTTTCTACTTTTTATTTTCTCTATCGGCAAAATTGCCATTTTGCTGAATAGTCGCGATGCCAGCCGTCCTTGCAACGAGCCTGTCGTTATACTCTTTTCTCATGTGCTGTGGTATGGTCTTTTGCGTTAGCGCAAACAAGATGAGTCCAACATAAAGCACCAAATAGACATAGATAAAGCCAAATGCGCCAAAAATTTTCATCGCATAGCTCATAAGAAGCGGCGAGAAAAGCGAGGCAAAAGAGTAGCTAAAAAGCAGCGCACGTGCCACTTGGACGCTCTTTGTCTTGTCTGTGATCTCGTCATTTGCCCTAGCAAGCGAAAGTCCGTATGTGCAGAAAATTCCGCCGCCAAAGAAAAATGAAAGTATGTATTGAACGATCAAATTTGAGCCATTTAGCAAAAAGAGTGCTGCACTTACTAATGCCACGGCGCTACAAAGCAAGAGCGCTGGGCGTCTGCCGTATTTATCTGAAAAGCCTCCGATAAATGTTTGAGCTAAAAAGCCCCCAGCCATCGCTATGGTCATAAAAAATGACGCCTCTTTTGCGCTATATCCTTGAAGCAAGATAAAGAGACTTGCCATAGAAAAAAAGCCATTTATCGCTAAGCCAGCAACTAGCGCTCCCACAAGGGCTAGCGGGACGATGCCAAAAATTTTAGGGATGTTTATGGGTTGGCGCTGCGGGATTTGAGGCTGGTTTATGCGGATTAAATTTAAAGGTATGCTTGAGAGCATGATAAAGGCTGCACTGATGATGAAAATTTCAAATGCGCTAAGATCAAGCGCTAAGATCAAAATTCCAAGTCCAAAACTCGTGTAGAAAACGCACTCGTAAAAGGCGATGACGCGCGATCTTATCTTGTTTGGGATCTTAGCGTTTAACCAGCTTTCTATAACCATCAAGAGTGCGTAGTAGCAATATCCCAAAAAGGCTCGCAAAATCGCCCAAAATATCAAATTTTCACTTATGGCGTGAAGCATGGCTGAGACTGCAAAGATAGCTGAAAAGATAGCAAAAGCTCTGATGTGGCCGGTGGTTGAGATGACCCTGTGCGCTGTGATCGTGCTAATTAACGCTCCTATGAAAAATCCAGTGTTAATTAGTCCAATCGCAAGCTCGCCTACGCCATTTTGCTTAAGAAGTGCGCTACAAGATGCGATGACTAGGCCATTGCCTATAAAAAGCAGGCTCATACCTAAAAATAGCGGCCCCATCGAGCGAATGATCCTAAAGCTACTTGCCATCTGCGTCCTTTCTCAAATTATTTTGCATTATCCCAAAGATAAAAGCTCCAATGGGCATCGGAGCAAGCCCCACTAAAAAGCCAGGCACGTTTAGTAAATTTTCATTTTTTAAAAATATAAATCCAAAAAAAAGTATCGCATACGCAACCAAGCGATAAGGCATAAAGGCCGCTGCAAAACTTCTATCTTTAAATGAAAATTTCTGCTTTTTTAGCCTTGCTTTTTCATCTTTTAGGCTAAACTCTTTTGTCTCATTTTGGGGCAAAATTTCTTCATCCTCTTCATCCTCTTCTTCTATCTTGGCTAAAATTTCATCTCTTGCATTTTCTAGCCTCGAGTTTATGCGGTTTTTATAGGCAAAAAAGCTAGCCGTTAGGATGATAAGCGAGGCAAAAAATGAAATTTGCGAGCTTATAAAAAATTGATTTGATATAAATTTGCCAACCACGCTAAGGGCTAACCAAAGCGCAAAGTAGCAAATAAAAAGCCTGCTAATCGTCCTCGTCATCATCGTCTTTTGTGTAGCCCTTATATCTAGTCTCATCCTTTAGCTCATCTAGGCTTTTAACCTGCGCTTTGTAGGCTTTATAGACGTTTAAAATAGCAGCTGCGATGCCAATAGCAAAGCCTATCCAAAGCGCTGGCGTGAAATTTGTAGCCTTTTTTACAAGATATCCTAGCCCAGTGCCAAGCAAGATCGCAACTACGATTGAAACACCAAGGCTTAGCTGTTCAGCCCCTGCTACGATATCTTTTATCTTAAATTTTGCCATTAAGCCTTTATCTCCAAAAATGCCTCTTTAGCTGCATTTACCGCTAGATCGATATCCGCTTCACTCATCGCATCGCAGATAAATCCAGTCTCAAACTGGCTAGGTGCAAGATAAATTCCGCGTCTAAGCATCGCTTGGTGAAATTTAGCAAAGAGTTTTGTGTCGCTCTTTAGCGCATCGTCGTAGTTTTTTACGGCATGCTCTGTAAAAAAATAGCCAAACATAGAGCCACGAACCTCAGTTTGAATGGTGATACCAGCGCTTTTTGCTGCCTCTTTGAAGCCATCCATTAGTCTTTTCGCTAGTTTTTCAAGTCTAGCGTATAAATTTACGTCGCTATTTATCTTTGAAATTGCCGCTATACCAGCGCTCATCGCCACTGGGTTGCCACTTAGCGTGCCTGCTTGATAGACAGCGCCTTCTGGGCTTAAGCAGTCCATAATTTCAGCCTTGCCACCAAATGCAGCGACATTCATGCCTCCGCCTATAACCTTGCCAAATGTGACAAGGTCAGCATCCACTTCGTGAAATGGATATGAGCCAAGGCGAGAAGCCCTAAAGCCGCTCATAACCTCATCAAGGATGAGCACAGCGCCAAATTTATCGCAAAGCTCTCTAAGCTCTCGTAAAAATTTCTTATCAGCTGGAACAAGCCCCATATTTCCAGCTATTGGCTCGATTATGACGACGCCTATTTTGTCTTTATTGTTCTCAAAAATGGCCTTTACGCTCTCTATATCGTTGTAGATAGCTAAAAATGTATTTTTCACAACATCTTGTGGCACGCCGCCGCTTGAAGCGTTGCCGTATGTCGTAGCGCCACTTCCTGCTTTGATAAGAAGTGCGTCGCTGTGTCCGTGGTAGCAGCCTTCAAATTTGATAAGTCCATCTTTTTTAGCATAGCCTCTAGCCACTCTGATAGCGCTCATGGTAGCCTCAGTGCCAGAGCTAACGAAGCGAATTTTATCTATTTGTTTAAACTCATCACATATTAGCTTTGCTAGAGCGGTCTCTTTTGGTGAGGGAGCGCCGTAAGATACGCCTTGTTTTACAGCAGAGATGATCGCATCTTCTATATCTTTGTCGCAGTGACCAAAGATGAGCGGTCCCCAGCTTTGGATAAAGTCAAGGTATTTTTTGCCCTCGACGTCGTATAGATAAGCGCCCTTTGCATGATCTATCATCACAGGCTCGCCACCAACACTTCCAAATGCACGAACTGGTGAGTTTACGCCGCCTGGGATATATTTTTTAGCTTCACTAAATGCCTCTTTATTTGTCATTTTTTATCCTTTTGATTTTGTGTTTTTAAATTTGTCTTTTGATTATCTTTTTGATTTGTTACTGGCTTTGCTGGTGACTTTGGTGCCTGCGTGCTAGCTGGTTTTGCAGGCTCAGCTGGTTTTGCAGGAGCGCTCTTATCTGGCTCTACTACTTTTGCGCTTGGGGCGGCTTTAGCAGATTCAGGCTGTTTTTGCGTAGCAGCAGGAGCGGCTGGCTTAGCTAGATTTTGCGATTTTGCCGATTTTGCAGGAGGTTTCATCTGATTTGTGATGTATTCATAAAGGATGGTAGTCTCCTCATCTGTCAAAAAGTAGCTTGGCATGACGCCCTTTGGCTTTGTAAGAGCTGCTTTAAAGCTTTCAAAATCTATATCATTTATCTTTGGTGCTCTAAGCTCATCATCGACCGTTTTGTTTGCTTTTTTGTCAAAGTGCTTGTATTTAGAGATTAGACTGCCCTCGCCCTTTGCGCCGTGACATTTATCACAGCCTATGCCACGTGGATTTAGGTAGAGCATCTTGGCGTACTCGGTCTTTGTGATAAAATCAGCACCAAAAATCGCCACGCAAAAAAGCAAAATCAAAAAAACAGACCTCATAAACCTCTCTTTTAAAAATTTAATTTATTTTTAGGTATGATACCACCCTTGTGATTAAAAAAGCTTTTAAGTAAGGATCGAATATGAAAATTTTAGACGGAAAAGCCGTATCTTTAAAGGTCAAAGAAAGCGTAAAAGTAAGAGCTGATGAGCTAAAGAAATTTGGTGTCGAGCCAACCTTAGCCGTCGTCTTGGTCGGCGAAGATAAGGCATCTCAAACATACGTTAGAGCTAAAGAGAAAGCCTGCAACGAGTACGGCATAAAAAGCGTGGCTCACCGTCTAAGCAAAAATACAACCCAAAACGAGCTTCTTGCACTTATAAACGTGCTAAATTTAGACGATAGCATCCATGGTATCTTGGTTCAGCTGCCACTACCAAAGCACATCGACACAAACGTCGTGCTCGCAGCGATCGATCCACGAAAAGACGTAGATGGCTTTCACGCTGTAAATGTTGGCAAACTTGTTAGCGGCCTTGATGGCTTCGTGCCTTGCACACCGCTTGGCGTGATGGAGATTTTAAAAGAGTATGGCATAGAAGTGGCTGGGCTAAATGCAGTGGTGATCGGCAGAAGCAACATCGTTGGCAAACCTATGGCAAATTTACTCCTAAACGCCTCTGCAACGGTTACAGTGACACACAGTAAGACTAAAAATTTAAAAGAAATTTGCAAAAATGCTGACCTCATAGTTGCAGCCATCGGTAGGCCATTTTTCTTAAAGGCTGACATGGTAAAAGATGGCGCAGTAGTCGTTGATGTGGGCATAAACAGACTTGATGATGGCAGGCTTGTGGGTGATGTGGATTTTGACGAGGTCGCACCAAAATGCTCATACATCACGCCTGTTCCTGGCGGCGTTGGCCCGATGACCATAGCCATGCTTTTAAACAACACAATCCTTGCTGCACAAGCAAAGATAGCTAAAAATTAAAGAGTGAGATAATGAAGAGAGCTTTTACTAAATTTTATGACTTTTGCTCGAGCTGGACAGGCACGGTTATCATCGTTTTGCTTGTCATTTTCTTTGTAGCTCAAGCCTTTGTGATCCCGTCTGGTTCGATGAAAAACACGCTTTTGGTTGGGGATTTTTTATTTGCTAAAAAGTATGTTTATGGCATACCAACACCAAGAATCCCTTGGCTTGAGGTGAAAATTTTACCTGAGCTAAATGACAATGGGCATCTCATCACAGGCGATGGTCCTGCAAGGGGCGATATAGTCGTATTTCGCTATCCAAACGATGAGAAAACTCACTTTGTAAAGCGCTGCTTTGCAACCAGCGAGGACGAGATCGTCTTTACTGAAAAAGCCCTCTATCTACGCCCAAAAGAGGGAGATAGCTTTATAAAGGCAAACTGCCGTGAAAATTTAAATGGCAAAGAGAGTAAATTTGGCTACTCATGCAGCGATATAGCCGAGCTTGATGGCAAGCTTTTCATAAAAGAGCCATATAGATTTAGCGGCATCCACTACGATGAAAATGTAAATTTATTTGAGCAGATGGTTTTCATGCTAAATACAAACAAATCAAACGTTTTTATGAAGCCAGCGCTCATTAGCTCACTACCGCAAAATCCAAATTTTAACTTTAACGCTTTTTACGTCAAAGTGCCAAAAGATGAGTACTTCATGATAGGTGACAACCGCGATCACTCAAACGATAGCCGTTTTTGGGGAAGCGTGGCTTACAAGGACATAGTCGGTCAGCCTTGGTTTATATATTTTAGCTGGGACAATAACTATAATGTGCGCTGGGAGCGTATCGGACGCTTTGTAGATACGATAGAAAACGATGAGTTTTTCACAAAACAAGCTCTAAAAGAAGGAGAAGTTGATGGACTTCACTAATTTTGACCCTATAAAAGTCGCCACTATCGTCATCTCTTTAATAATCGCCATCGTCGGCCACGAGATCGCTCACGGATATGTCGCTTATAAATTTGGCGACAACACCGCAAAAAATCTTGGCAGACTTAGCATAAATCCTATAAAACACATCGATCTTGTTGGCACTATCATCGTGCCACTGGTGCTTTATCTAAGCACTGGCATGATGTTTGGCTGGGCAAAACCAGTGCCTGTAAATACCTACACAGTCGTGCGAAATGGTGGCTACAAGGCAGCTATCTACGTAAGTTTAGCTGGCATTTGCTACAACATCATCCTAGGCATTTTGTCGCTTTTTGTGTTAAAGGCTTTATTAAATATAGAAACCTTTGAAATTTTACTTCAGTTTTTATTTACGCTTGCGCTTTTAAATTTGATGTTAGCCATCTTTAACCTCTATCCGATCCCGCCACTTGATGGCTTTCACGCGCTCGAGTATGCGCTTAGAAATTTTGGCTTTCACGCACTGGCAGAGAAGCTTGAGGGCATCTCAAGATATGGCTTTGTCATTCTTATCATCATCCTCATTTCGCCTTTAAAAGATACTATCTTTTATCCGACAAGATACGTTTTAGATATAGCAAGTGCCTTTATAAATGGCTAAATTTAGAGCAAATTTGCTCTAAATTTTTGGCTTTGTGATCTTATAAGAGTACTCTTTTTTAAATTCCTCTTTTGGCGCAAGGCTAAATTTAAGCTCCACCTTGCCATCCTTGCTGATATCTTTTTTATCAAAGCCCTTTATCTCGACCTTTACCGCCTCGTCAGCAGAGACTGGCACACGCTCCACCAAAGTTACATCGACACTTTTACTTGAGTTATTTTTGACACTTATCTCATAGCCCTCTTCGCTTATGCGGTCTTTGCCAAGAAGCGAGCTCTTTTTAAATTTATTTAAACGCTCTTTTTTAAGCTCGATTAGCTCGTTTTGTCCTAAAAATAACTGCACTGGCTCATCTTTAGCTTTCATCTCAAATTCGCTTGGACTGCCAACACTCACGCCATTAACGTAAAACTGCGTTTTGGCTGGCGTTAGATCGTCATTTAGCTTAAAGCTAGCTACGTTATATGCCTTTAGTGAGCCGTAAAAATCAGCAAAAACGCTAAAATTTGCATCCATTTTTTGTGTGTCGTAAGTTATATATTTGCTCTCGCCTTTTGCTAAATTTATCCCATCTATCTTCCAAATTTTAGCAAATTCGTTCTCATCTCTTTGCACACGCATATCAGCGACCTCAGCAGCGACTTTTGCGGCTCTTAGCATATTTTTTGAAGCGCCGTAACCATCAGCTTCAGCCTCGCTCTCCTCGTACCAAGGGTAAAACTTGCTTGGAGCAAGCGCCTTTTGATATCTGGTCGGATAGATAGCGAGCTTTAAATTTTTAACTTCACTTGCAAATGGGTTGGTGAGTAAAATTTCTTGTTTTATCAAGATATTTTTATTTTTTGTGTCTGCATAAATTTCATTTAGCGTCTTTGGGGCCTCATCATCCATGTATGAAAGCGTCGCCTCTTTTGGGCTGCAAGCAAATTTCATATCAAGCTGCAAAAACCCAGCCATCTCGCTCTTTGGCTCATTTTCTTTAAGCGCTTCAAGCTCACTTTTAGCAGCTGAAATTTTCTCGATATTTTCTAGGCTAAATTTATAAAACTCCTCAGCTCTTTTTGTCACATCGTTACTTTTATTTTCTCCTATCAAAGCTTGCTCTATAAACCTGCCTCTTGCATTTAGCGCCTCAAGTTTGTTGTTTAAATTTGCAACTTCTTGCTTCCATTTTATGTAACTTTGGCTATTTTCTTCGCTGATCTTTTTTAGATTAGCATTCGCGTCACAATCTCCATTTATCGTGATGCTCTCACTATCCACACCCTCTGACACAAAGGCGCTAAAAGAGCTATTTGCGTCGCTAAATTTTTGAGTGATGATCATTTGATCTGTGTAGATCTCTATCAAATTTTCATTTGCAAAGGCTAGCGTCAAAGCCACTAAAAAGAGCACTTTTTTCACATTTTCTCCTTTAAATTTTTGGTAAATTATAGCTTCATTTTGGCTGAGAGTAAAATTTTATTTTAATGCAACTTTGACTATAATCAACAAAAAATTTAACGGACTTTTCATGAAGATAGACAAAGTTTTCTTAGCTAGCGATCACGCTGGTTTTGAGCTAAAAAACGAGCTTAAAGAGGCCATTAAAGGGCTTGGATACGAAGTAGTTGATCTTGGCACAAACGATAAAAATAGCGTTGATTACCCTGATTATGCACATTTGCTAGCAAGCAAGCTTGAGCCTAACTGCTACGGCGTGCTAGTTTGTGGCACTGGCATAGGCATATCAATAGCCGCAAACAGGCACGAAAACGTAAGGTGCGCCCTTTGCCACGATGAATTTACCGCAAGGCTTGCCAGAGAGCACAACGACGCAAACGTGATCGCTTTTGGCGCAAGGGTTATTGGCGCAGGCGTGGCTATCTCGGCAGTTGAAGCCTTTTTAAAGACTGAGTTTGCAGGCGGCAGACACGAAAGAAGAGTCAAAAAAATAGAGCTTGAGGCAGGCAAATGATAGGCGAGTGGATCGTTTTTACCGCTCTTGTTTGTGCTGCGATCTACCTAACCGTCATGGTTTTTTACTTCAAAACGCTTCTCAAAAAAGAGCGTGCGACAAAAGATTTTATGAAAAATAACCTCCAAGACACCGAAGTCGTCATAAGAAAATTTCAGATCCAACTCCAACGAAGTCTAGGCAACATCGACATCTTGACAGACGAGCTAAACAAAACTAAAAACGACGTAACCTCACTTCGCACAAGAAATTCCCAGTACCGCTTAGAAAACGACAAGCTAAGACAACGCATTCGTGAGCTTGAAGGCAAGATCGAAGCGCTACTATAACCTCAAATTTAAGGAAATTTATGAAAATTTTAGATCAAAAAGGCAAAGAATTTTTACTAAACTCTATTCGTTGCATAAACGACTTTCCAAAGCCTGGCATAGTCTTTCGTGACATCACGACGCTGCTAAACAACAAAGAGGCATTTAACTTTTTGATAGATCATTTGGTGGCTAGATATGAGGACACAAATATCGACTACATAGCTGGTATTGAGTCACGAGGCTTTATCTTTGGCGCGGCGCTTGCGGCAAGACTAAGGCTGCCTTTTGTGCCTATTCGCAAGCCAAAAAAACTACCTTTTATCACGCTTTCTCAAAAATATAGCCTAGAGTACGGCGTCGATGAAGTGCAAATTCACATCGATGCTTTTGGAGAAAAAGCAGGTGCTAGAGTGCTTTTGATGGACGATCTCATAGCCACTGGAGGCACCGCAAAGGCTTCAGTTGAGCTTATCAATCAAACTAACGCAACCTGCGTAGAAGCGTGCTTTCTCATAGATCTAGTCGATCTAAAAGGTAGCGAAAAGCTAAAGTCGCTTACTAAAATTTACAGCGTTTTAGAGGTTTAGAATGGAAGAATTTTTTATAGAACTGCTTAAAGAGTACGGCTACATCATACTTTTTGTCTGGTGTATCATGGAGGGCGAGATGGCCTTAATAATGGCTGGAATTCTCGCGCACACCACGCACATGCATATCGCACTTGCTATCTTTGTGGCTGGACTTGGAGGCTTTGTGGGAGATCAAATTTACTTCTACCTTGGACGTTACAATAAAAAATACATCGCAAAAAGGCTTCACACGCAGCGGAGAAAATTTGCAGTGGCGCACATAATGCTGAAAAAATACGGCTGGCCGATCATCTTTTTGCAACGCTATATGTATGGTTTTCGTGTCATCATACCGCTTTGCATAGGACTTACCGGCTATGATGCCAAAAAATACGCCTTTATAAATTTGATCAGCGCTTGGTGCTGGGCGGCGATCACCACCATACCTGCTTGGATACTTGGCGAGCATATATTAGTGCTGCTTCAAAAAGCAAAAGAGCACTGGTATGTCGCTATCCCAGTGGTTGCCATATTTATGGGGCTTTTGATATATACATTTAAGCGCATCGAAAATAAAATTTTAAACGAAAGGAGAGACAGAAGACATGCAGTTTCAAATAGTTGATAAAAAATTAAAAGATATAAAAGCTGATATTGAACTAATTTTTGTAGTAGATAAGGAGTTAAAACATAAATTTATAGGCGATAAAGAGGCTATTAAATTTAACAATTACAAGGGCGATAGCGTCCTCATCCTAAGTGAGGCAAAGAGGGCTTACGTGCCACTTTCTAAGCTTGATCTTGACGAGCTTAGAGTTGCAGCCGCTAAAGCTTATAATGCACTAAAGTCACTAAATATTAAGAGCATAAAGCTAGCTTCTTACGTAGCGCAGTGCCAAAAACTAAGCTTTGAAGCACTTGCTGAGGGCTTTTTGCTTGGAAGCTACGAATTTAACAAATATAAAGAGAAAAAAGAGAAATACACCCTAAAAGAGGTCATCTTTTCTACTGAAGAATTTGCTGGCAAAAAGGTCGATCTAAAGGCGGCAAATGAGGGATTTAAAGAAGCAGCGATCATCGCTGAGGCTACAAATTTTGCAAAAGATATCGTAAATGAAATCCCAGAAATTTACACACCGCAAAAGATGGCCGAGGATGCGCAAAATTTAGCCAAAAGTCATGCAAGTATAAAGTGCGAGGTCTATGACGAGAAATTTCTAGCAAAAGAGAATATGAACGCATTTTTGGCGGTAAATCGCGCAAGCGTGCATAAACCAAGGCTCATCCACCTAACCTATAAGCCTAAAAAGTCTAAAAAACGCATCATCTTTGTTGGCAAAGGGCTAACATACGATAGCGGCGGCCTTAGCTTAAAACCGGCTGATTATATGCTTACTATGAAATCAGACAAAAGCGGTGCAGCAGCAGCTCTTGGCATCATAAAAGGTGCTGCGGAGCTAAATTTACCATTTGAAATTCACGCCATTTTGGGTGCTACTGAAAATATGATCGGCGGCAACGCCTATAAGCCTGATGACGTGCTTATCTCAAGAAGCGGCGTTAGCATAGAGGTAAGAAACACCGACGCAGAGGGACGTTTGGTCTTGGCTGACTGCCTAAGCTACGCGCAAGACTTTAAGCCAGACATCTTAATCGATATGGCAACCCTAACTGGCGCTTGCGTCGTGGGGCTTGGTGAATACACAACAGGCATCATGGGCAACAGCGAGAGCCTAAAAAGCGAGTTTAAAAACAAGATAAAAGATAGCGGCGAGCTAGCGACTACGCTTGATTTTAACCCTTATCTTAGCGAGCTCATAAAAAGCCAGATCGCAGACGTTAGCAACTGCGCCTCAAGCAGATATGGCGGCGCGATCACAGCTGGCATGTTTTTAGCTAAATTTATCAAAGATGAGTACAAAGATAAGTGGCTACACCTTGATATCGCAGGTCCAGCATACCGCGAAAAGGCTTGGGGATACAACCAAGCAGGTGCGAGCGGGGCTGGCGTGAGGATGAATTTATACTTTTTACAAGCACTTAGCAAGGAGAATTGATGGGACTTTCAGTTGGAATAGTAGGCCTGCCAAATGTGGGCAAATCAACGACATTTAACGCACTTACAAAGGCGCAAAATGCCGAGAGTGCGAACTATCCGTTTTGCACTATCGAGCCAAACAAAGCCATCGTGCCAGTGCCTGATAAGCGCCTAAATGAGCTTGCAAAGATAGTAAGTCCTAATAAAATTCAATATTCAACCATCGAATTCGTAGATATCGCAGGTCTTGTGAAGGGTGCAAGCTCAGGAGAAGGACTTGGCAATAAATTTTTATCAAACATCAGAGAGACCGAGCTTATTTTGCACATCGTTCGCTGCTTTGAAGACGAAAACATCACCCACGTCGAGGGAAGTGTTGATCCAGTAAGAGACATCGAGATCATCCAAACCGAGCTGATACTAGCTGACATTGAACAATTAAACAAAAAGATAGAAAAGCTCACAAGAGAGGCAAAAGCAAATGCAAAAGGCGCTAAAGAGGCACTTGAGATAGCAAATTTGCTTCTTGCTCACCTAAATGATGGCAAAAGTGCAAGCAGCTTTGAGCAAAGAGATAGCGAGGCATTTTTGGCGCTAAACAAAGAGCTAAGACTTCTAAGCGCAAAAGAGGTAGTTTATGGCGCAAACGTCGATGAAGAGGGACTTAGCGAAGATAATAAATTTGTAAAAGCACTAAAAGAATACGCTAAAGCCTCAGACCACGAGGTGATCAAGCTTTGCGCCAAGGTCGAAGAGGAGCTAATAGGCCTAAGCGATGAAGAAGCTCACGAGTTTTTGGCGTCTCTTGGCACGAGTGAGAGCGGCCTTGAAAAGATCATCAAAACGTCTTTTGCTAAGCTAAATTTAATAAGCTATTTCACCGCTGGCGTCGTAGAGGTAAGGGCTTGGACGATCACAAATGGCTGGAAAGCGCCAAAAGCAGCAAGCGTCATCCACAACGACTTTGAGAGGGGCTTTATCAGAGCTGAAGTGATAAGTTATGATGACTACATCGCACATGGCGGCGAAAACGGAGCCAAAGAGGCTGGCAAGATGAGGCTTGAGGGCAAAGACTACATCGTGCAAGATGGCGATGTGATGCACTTTAGGTTTAATGTCTAAATTTAGCCCTTTTTGGGCTAAATATCTAAAATTTTTTATAAAAATATTTAAGCCTTGAGTTGCAAGGCAAATTTAAACTTCTTTGTTGCAAGTTAATAAAATTCTTTTAAAAAATATCAAGTCATAATCCTATGAGCAAATTAAGTCTTAAGAAAAATACTAAGCCTAAAGAAATTTTAGTAGATAAAATAATACGTTCATCATCTTTTACATGCCTTCATACCTATAATATTTTGAAGACTATAATTCATATTATAATGGATACAAAAAATTGATCATTAGATTAGATAAGGTATAAAAATTTACTCATATGCTTAACGTATTTATTTTATAAGTCCTATCGCTTCAGCAAATTTAAGTTCTTTGTTTTCAAAGAGCTTAAATTTGGTCGCATCTTTTTCGCTAAGTATGACGATGGTTGAGCCAAGCTCGAAATTCCCAGACGCTCACCCTTTTTGATGTGTAAATTTTCATACTCATAAATTTGCGTGAAATTTGCCACCACATTTGTCTGGATGCGCTCATCAAAGCTAAATTTCATCTTGCTAGCGTTTGGTGCGCCTACAAAAATAGGATCTTATCTTGACATTAGTTATTCTTTTTAAAACCAAACAACGCAAATTTACCATTGCAGGTTGATTTGCCACCTTGCAAATTTAATAAATTTTATCTCGCTTTATTTTGCAAATTCTTTTTATGATCTTTATATGCCACAAAGCATGCAAATATAAAAACGACGATAGTTATGGCTAGGATCAAATTTTGCCCTAACATAAAAGCTCCTGATTTGTAAATCTAAACCTCTTTTGCGCTGTTTTTAAAGACATTTACCACGCTGGCTCGTTTGTGGCAAATTTCAGCATACTCTTTCTCGCTTTTTGAGTCATAGACTATGCCAGCTCCAGCTCCGACAAAGACGTTGCTAAAGCCGTTTTTAGCTGGCACAAAGATAGCTGAGCGGATAAGGATCGCCACCTGAGCGTCGCCATTAAAATGCAAAAATCCAATGCCCCCACCATATATATTTCGCTCAAAAATTTCAAGCTCATTAATTATCTGCATCGCTCTGATCTTTGGCGCACCGCTTAGCGTGCCAGCTGGAAAGATGCTAGCAAGCACGTCAAAAAGATTAAGCTCCCTAGCGCACTTGCCATAGACGTCGCTCACGATGTGCATCACTTTTTCAAATTTCTGGATATGCATCGCATTTTTTACCGACACGCTCTTTGACTCTGAGACCCTGCCGATATCATTTCTAGCAAGATCGATTAGCATCTTATGTTCAGCTAGCTCCTTTTCGTCGCTTAGTAGCTCATTTTCAAGCGCCACATCAGCGTTTGCATCGCCGCCTCTTGGTCTTGTGCCTGCGATCGGTGCTACAAAAATTTGCTCGCTTTTCATCTCAAAAACAAGCTCAGGCGACGAGCCGACCACATCACCATAAGGCGTAGGAAAATGAAACATATATGGGCTAGGATTTGCGTTAGCTAGCTTTTTGTAAAAGTCCAAACTGCTCATATTTGTTGAAATTTCAAGTAGCTCTCCAAGCACCACCTGAAAGACGTCGCCACTTCTTATGTACTCTTTTGCCACCTCAACCATATCCTCAAAGTGTTTCTTTTCGCTACTAAGATCAGTTTTTATGCTAAACTCACAATCTTTTTCACCCTTATACTCTGCCTTTAAATTTAGCAAAAAGTCATAATATCTCTCTTTATCTCCATAAAAAGTGTAAATTTTACTCATCTTATCAAAGTGCAGATATGCTTTAGCATCAGCGTAGATAAATTTTGGAAATTCATACTTTTTAGCCTTCTTCTCGCCGATATACTCAAAGTATCTCACGCCGTCATAAGCAAAGACGCCAAAAAGTCCGGCAAAAGGAGCAAGCGATTTGTTACGATTAGTATCAAAGTAGCTTCTAAGTCCGTAAAAGTCCATATCCTTTTCGTCGATATATTCGCAGTCGATGCCGATTATCGTTTGCGTCTTGTCTTCAGCAAGGTAGCTATTTTTAAATTTCTCTCTGATCGCTTCATAATAAAAGAGTGGTTGTTCTAAGAGCATATTTTTCCTTTTAAATTTTTATTGATTATAAAAAATTTTCGCTTTTACTTTTTAGAATTTTGGCTAAATTTTTAAATTTACGCCTTTTTTACTATTTTTTTAAGAGCCCCTTGGCTAAAATTTGCACCAGTCGAGGGAGAAAAAATGCTTTTTGTAGAACTATTTATAATCGGTATCGGCGTTGGTTACATCGCCGGGTTTTTTGGCATCGGTGGCGGCACGGTCGTCGTTCCTATCATGGTCGCCTTTGGATACGACGTCAAAACTGCCATTGGCATAAGTGTCATGCAGATGATCTTTAGTGCGACGTTTGGCTCGTATCTAAACTACAAAGCTGGGCTTTTAAAGCTAAATCGTGGTGTGGTTTTGGGGCTTGGAGGCTTGGTCGGAGCTAGCTTTAGCGGCATCATCGTATCGCACGCACCTGCACTCTTACTTGAGTCTATGCTACTTGCGACATTTGTCTTTTCACTTATAAAACTATACTTTTCGCCAAACAGCGATGGCTCAAATGCGAATAATTCGCTCTTTTTGCTATTTTTAGTTGGCGTTTTTGTTGGCGTTTTTGCCATTAGCATCGGCATCGGTGGAGGCGTATTTATCGCTCCTATCTTGGTTGGCTTTTTACGTTATGAGCTGAAAAAAGCCGTTTCTATGGGCGTGTTTTTCGTTATGTTTGCAGCCATTGCCGGCTTCATCTCACTCTCACTAAATGGTCACATCTCATACGCTGAGGGCACATTTTTGGGTCTTGGCTCGCTAATAGGCGCATACTTTGGCACCAAAAAGACGCAAAATACCGACAAAAAAACACTTAAAAAATGGTTTTTGGTCTTTTATATAGCGATGATATGTTTGATATTAAAAGATATGTTTTTTGAGTAAGAGCATGGCTAAATTTGCCACGCTCTTTTTTTAAATTTCTTCAAAAAAGTAAGCTTCACTTAGTTTAAAAGCAAGCTCTTTTAGCTCATCTTCGCTTAAATTTACGCCCTTTGCGATCTCTTTAAGGCTGGCTTTGCCGTCAAATTTCAAGGCAGCTTTGATCTCTTCAACGCTTAAACTAAGCTTACCATTTAGCTCATTTGCTAAAGATATGACTGGCGAGCTAGCCTCCATAAAATACCCCAGATATGCCGCAGCTCTAGGCTTTAGCCTAGTTTTTTTAGGCTCATAAGCAAGTGCTGCAAGTTTTGATGATGAAATTTTGGTGTTTTGATCATTTAAAATTTCAAGTAGCCCCATAAATGCTTCGCTCTCGCTCTCACCAAGTGCAGCCTTTACTTCGCTTAAATTTAGACTTTGCGGATAGGCTTTGCTTAAAATTTCTTGCGCTTTTGTCCTTGGCTGCTCACTAAAATATGCAAAATAAACCCTATCAAGCTCGCTCTCTCCAAGCACCGCATCAAAGTCCTCAGCGCCACCAAGCCTTTCTTTGTGCGCGATGAGGCTCTTTCTAAAGGATCTATTAAACAAAAAGTCATTTAGCTGCTCTTTCTTGATGCGGGTGTTGTAGCTTTGCTCGATGTGCGCGTCAAAGCGGTAGATCCCAGTTGAACTTGCAAAGATATCATTTAGTGAGGCGTCTATGACGTAGCAAAGCCCGTGTTTATCGATGTGTTTAGCAAATTTATGAAAGTAAGTTGGCTCGTTACTAGCCTCCAAGAAGTCGTGCAAAATGTAATAATCACTCCCCTTTGCGATGATGCCCTGCAAGAAATTTAACTGCGTTAAAAGTAGCTTCATGCTGTCTTTATAGACGACATCGCTTTGGTTTTGCAGGCTAAATTTCAAATAATCCTGCAAGAAATTTAACTCCTCTTTGACGTGAGGTAGCGACTCTTTATCGCCCCTGTTTGCGCTTGCAAAGAGCATGAAGTCCCTTAAGATATCAAGGCTCTTCCAGCCTGGGTAGGTGTTATAAGAGACGTAGGCGATGCCATCTTTGCTAAGTAGCGCCTTTATCGTTGCAAGTAGCGCGTCTCTTACATTTGGGCTCACCCAGCTATAAACGCCGTGAGCGATGATGTAGTCAAACTCGCCAAGCTCCTTGATATCGTGCTCATTCATGTGCAAAAAGTCACGCTCGAGAAGGGTGAAATTTTTTAAACCCATCTTCTTTGCTATCTTGTTGCCCTCTTCTACTTGGTGGCTTGAGATGTCGATGCCAACGACCTTTGCCTCTTTGTGAGAAGCTGCAAATGGCAAGATATTGCCGCCGTATGACGAGCCAAGCTCCAGCACTCTGGCATCTTTTAAATTTGCCGCCTTTAAGCCCAGAAATTTAGCCACCGCCTCTATCCTAACGGGCGAGCAGTCGCTAAATGCAGCTGAGAAATAAGGAATTTCGTCGTAAGCTTTTTTTGCCTTGTTCATCAGCCGTGCTTTCTGGCAAATTCTCTCATGAACTCGCCAAGTTTATCAACGTCGCTTTGGCTAACGGCGTTGTAGATAGAGGCTCTTATGCCGCCAAGATGTCTGTGGCCCTTTAGCCCTAGCATGCCCTCTTTTAGCGCTTCTTCGACGAAAACTGGCTCAAGCGCATGATCTTTTGGTATCGTAAAGCTCACGTTCATGTCTGATCTGCTTGATTTTTTAGCGTGACCCACGTAAAAGCCATTTGAGCTATCTATGATGCTATAAAGCGTGCTTGCTTTTTTGGCATTTATCTTCTCAACCTCAGCAAGTCCGCCAAGATCTAGCAGGTGCTGCATGGTTAAATTTAAAAGATAAATTCCAAAAGTTGGCGGTGTGTTGTAAAGTGAGCTTGCCTCTACGTGCGTTTTATAGCGCAAAAACATAGGCACATTTTGGCTGCTCACGCGATCAACTAGGTCTTTTCTTAAAATGACGATAGTCACGCCGCTTGGGCCTGCATTTTTCTGAGCGCCGCCGTAAAGCAAGCCGATACTGCTAAAATCAAGCGGTCTAGCGAAAAAATCACTCGAAGCATCGACAACAAGGGGCGATTTGGTCTTTGGCATAGCCTTATACTGCGTGCCGTAAATTGTGTTGTTTGAGCAGATGTAGGCGTAGTCGGCGTCATCGCTAAATTTAAACTCAGGGATGTAAGAGAAATTTTCATCCTCGCTGCTTGCTACGACATCTACATTTACGCCAAGCACTTTTGCCTCTTTGATCGCTTTGTTTGTCCAAACGCCGGTGTTTGCATATTCAGCCCTGCCACCTTGATATAAATTCATCGGTATCATGCTAAATTGCAAGTGTGCGCCGCCTTGCAAAAATAAAATTTCATACTCATCACCGATGCCATAAAGCTTTCTTATCTTCTCCATCGCGCCAAAGTGGATCTCCTCAAAGGTCTTGCTTCTGTGGCTGATCTCCATGATCGAGTAGCCCTCGCCTCTGTAGTCGGTAAATTCGGCCTTTGCGTGCTCTAAAACGTCTAGCGGTATCGCGCTTGGACCTGCGCTAAAGTTGATTTTTCTACTCATTTTTACTCCTTGATAATTGCTTTTTTATGTGTATTTTGCGAGATAAGCTCGATCTCATCATTCAAATTTAAATCCCTAAGATCAGCCCTCTTGCCATCTTTTCTAACCTCGATAAGCCCCTTTGTGCTCTCAAAAAAGAGCTCCCTCATCTCATAAGCCTTCTCTAGCGAGCCAAGAGCTGAGCTAAGAAGCAAGAGCTTTCTTTGCACGGCGTTTGTTAGGGCGTTTTGCTTGTTTGCCACCTCGCTAAATTTTAGCTCGATCCTAGCTTTTAGGGCGTTTGATGAAAATTTAGAAAGTAGTAAATTTAATAAATTTTGCTTCTTTGTGATCTTTAAATTTAATGCGCTATCAAGATCATCGCTGAGCCTGTCAAGATACTGAAAAAACGCCTCTTCATCAGGCAAAAGATCAAGCATGGCTGCACTTGGCGTAAGCGATCTGCGGTCTGCCACAAAGTCACTTATAACATAGTCGATCTCGTGTCCGATAGCGCTTATGACTGGCGTTTTTGTAGCGTAAATTTCACGTGCTAAGCCCTCATCGTTAAAGCACCAAAGATCCTCTTTGCTACCACCTCCGCGAGCCAAAACGATCACATCGACGCCGTATTTATCAGCCCTGCGCAAGGCTTTTATAAGCGAGCTTGGAGCACTTTCGCCCTGAGTTAGCGCGTCAAATATATAAATTTCACTTAGTCTCCAGCGGCTTCTTACCACCTTTAGCATATCCTGAAGTGCAGCTGAAGTGGCGCTTGTGACAAGGGCTATTTTTTTAGGTAAATTTGGTATCTCTTTTTTTGCGCTGATGTCAAAAAGCCCATCGTTTTCGAGCTTTTCTTTAAGCTGCCTAAACGCAAGCTCAAGCTCGCCCTCGCCATCAGGTAGCATCGCGCTAGCCACCAGCTGATACGAGCCACTTGGCGAGTAGATGGTCACTTTGCCATAAATTTTGACCTTTAGTCCCTCTTTTGGCAGAAATTTCACCTTTTGGTTATTCATGCGGTACATCACGGCTGAGATGCTTGATTTTTCGTCCTTTAGCGTGAAGTACCAGTGCCCAGAAGCGTGCTTAGTAAGGCGCGAAATTTCGCCACTTACCTCGACGTAGTCAAGGGTTGCTTCAAGCAGTGCCTTTGCTTTTTCGTTTAGCTCAGATACGCTAAGCATTGATCTCTCTTACCTTTTTAGCGATAAATAACGTTGAAATGTCCATGCTAAAACCCTTGCAAAGCTCTATCTCAAAGCCAGCCTCTATGAGCTCGTCGCAAAAGCTCTTTGCGTCCAAGAAATTTTCGATCGAGCTTGGCAGATACTCATACGCCTCTTTATTTTTTGAGATAAAACCCCCGATACTTGGCAAAATTTTACTTAGGTAAAAATCTCTTAGCGCAGTTATAAAGCCCTTTTTCTGGCGCTTTGTAAATTCGAGCACGACGACGTAGCCATCTTGAGCAAGCACTCTATTAAATTCCCTAAGCGCAGCCTTTCGCTCGACCACGTTTCTTATGCCGTAGCTTATGCTTAAAATTTGAGCCTCACCGCTTGCAAGCGTCGTATTATCAGCGTAGGCCTCTATAAATTTAAAATTTGGAAATTTCGCTCTCGCCTCTTTTAGCATGCCGCTTGATGGGTCGATGCCAGTTAGGCTTTTCACCTCTACGCCAAATTCTTTTGAAATTTCACTCCAAAGCCCCATCATATCGCCAGTGCCGCATGCCACATCCACGATATTTATACTTTTATTTTTAAAAATTTCTAGCATATATCTGCAGGCAAATTTCCTCCAGCTCACATCCACGCCAAGGCTTAGCACCCTGTTTGCGACGTCGTAAGTCGGAGCGATCTGGTTAAACATATCAACTATTTTTTCTTGTTTTTGCATAAATTTTAGACCTTTATATGTAGTAAATTTTTAAATTTCGCGAGATCTTGCGAGTTGCTTTTATAAATTTAAGCCGTTTTTTTAGTATCTCTTCTCTGGTTTTGTAAATTTGTTTGTAGATTTTACTCTCTAGCTTTTCTTTACCAGCAGCCACTGGCAAGCGCTCTAAGATGCCCAGCCAGACATCATAGTCTTGAAGCGCACCAAAGATCTCTTGCATATCTTTTAGCCGCTCTTCATACTTTTTAAGCCCGTCAAAATAAAAAATCTCACTCAAAAACTCGTAAGTATATCTCACCTTTTTAAGCTCGATCCTGATCTTGTGAAAGCTCTCATTTGGGCAGTCTTGATTGAGGCCTTTTAGCCTTTTTTGTGCTAGAACTAGAAGCGTTCTTAGCTTAAACGAGCCAAGGCGCGAAAGGCTCACGTCAAAGAGCTTTGATCTATAAAACTCGCCCTCGTTTAAAAATATCTCCCACTCTTTTAAAAATGCGTAGTTTTCCTCGTCGCTAAGGTAGCTTTTAACGTTTTCATACTCTAAATTTAGAGCCTTTTGCACAAAGTAAATTAGCTCATTTGCATGCTTTTGCTCGCTTAAAAAGCCAAGAAATATGTCTAGGTCTCGCTTTTTGTTGGTTGAGTTTGCCAAAATTTTAAAATTCTCTCCAAAAAAGAGCGTCACTTTCTCATCAAAAACGCCGTTAAAAATTTTAAGTAGCGACCTAACTTTTCTTAAATTTACACGCAGATTGTGCAAAATTTCTTCGTCATGATCTTGCAGATAGTCGCTCTTTAGTCTCTTTATCTCTTTAGAGATGCTTAAAAACAAAGCCCTTAAAGCCTCGCCGCTTTTTAAATTTGCAGCGAAATTTGGCGAAATTTCTTTGTTTTTAAAGACATTGTAGGCTCTTTTGTAGTCGATTTGTTCATTTTCGTTTGCGTGGATGGCTAGAAATTTGTTTTTATATCTTTTATCGCAGGTGACATCGGCCTTACAAAACTGCTCCAAAAATGGTGGCAGTTTAAAATATATAGCCTCATTTTCATCAGAAAATTCGATCTCAAATGTACAAAGTCCATTTAAGCTATCTTTAAAAACATCGATGTTGCAGGGGTTATTATTTAGCCGAAAAATGTATCTATCTTTTGTGATTACGCGCCCGATGCGGTTTTTTAGAGCCTTTTTAAACTCCGCCTTTTCGCAAAATTCCTCGTTTTCTTCTCTTATAAGATCTTTGCCGACCTTGATCGTTTTTATAAATTTACCCTCTTCGCTTCTGAAGCGGATCTCTTCATTTTGCGTGATCTTGGTGTAAAACTGAGAAATTTCAAGGTGCTTAAAAACTACCCCAGCCTCTTTTAGAAAATCTAGAATTTGAGAATTTTTGAGTAAAAATTTACGCTCTATCTCCAAACCCACATTTTTCTCCGAAATTTTTTGCTTATTTTAGCGAGTTAGTGCTTAAAATAATGAGAAAAAAGCTAATTTCAGGCTTGTTTGAAGTGTTTTATGAAGAAAAATAAAAATTTATGTTGCGTAATGCAACATAAATTTTGCCTTATCGGCAGTGTTTACAGCTTTTAACGCTAGCAACGATATTTAGGCGCTCGATGATGTTACCGATCTTTTTTTCAAGCGCTTCTTGGTATTTGCCAAGCTCTGAGTCATCATAGCTCATATCCTCGACGCTACCGCAGTTTTCGCAAACCACGTGGATGTGCGGATGCTCATAAATGTCGTATCTCGCCTTTTGATTGACGATATTTACTTCAACCACTAACCCCTCGTCTTTTAGAGTGTTTAGGTTTTTATAGACAGTTGCGAGCGAAACTGATGGATTTTCTTTCAAAATTTCATCATAAAGCTCATCGATCGTTGGATGTGTGTGACGATCAAGAATTCTCAAAACGCTAAGACGCTGCGGCGTTACTTTAAGCCCAGACTGTTTTAGCAACGATACATATTGCATAATTTTCCCCTATACAAATTTTTGCTTTATGCTAGCAAAAGTAATATTAAACGTTTCTTTATTAAATGATATTAATTATTCTCTAGTAATTTTTGGGTAATTTGCTCAGCGCTTATGCCAAGGCTCTTTTCGACCTCAGCTGTCGAGCCATGCTGGATAAATTTATCATCATATTCAAAGCTAACAACGCTTACATTTGATATGCCATTTTCTTGTAAAAACGCACTTACGATCTCGCCAACACCGCCTTTTTTAGCGCTATCACTAAAGATATACCACTTTTTAGTGCGTTTTGCTAGCTCACATAAAAGCTCGCCATCAAGCGGCTTTACAAAGACTAGATCAACTAAGATCACCTCAAGCTTGCCAGCTAGTAAATTTCTAACCAAATTTGCCTTGCCAACGCCATTGCCATAGCCTAAAAATGCGGTCTCACTCTTTGCGTCAGCCAAAATTTCACCCTTGCCAAATTCAAGCGGTTTAGCTTTAAACTCATCTCTTAAGATAAATGCCCCACGCGGATATCTAAACGCGCTAACACCCTTGTAAGAGTAGGCAAATTCCATAACATTTTTCATGCTCTCTTCGCACCTTGGGGCAAAAAGAACCATGTTTGGCACAGCGTTTAAAAAGCTGATATCAAAAGCACCCTGATGCGTTTCGCCGTCCTCACCCACGATGCCTGCCCTATCCATCGCAAATGTGATGTTTAAATTTAATATAGAAGCGTCGTGAATGACCTGATCGTAGGCTCTTTGCATAAAGGTCGAGTATATCGCGACAAATGGCTTAAAGCCCTCTTTTGCCATGGCTGACATCGATGTAACTGCGTGCTGCTCAGCTATCGCCACATCCCAAAAGCGGTCTGGAAACTCATGTATGAGCGCGTCCATACCAGTGCCTGTTGGCATCGCAGCCGTTACGCCAACGATGTCGCTATGCTCTCTTGCCATCTTTAAAAGCTGCTCGCTAAAGATCGCCGTGGCTGACTTGTTTGACTGTCTTTTTATAAATTCGCCACTTTTTAGATCAAACGGCCCAACTCCGTGCCAATTTTCATAGTAACCCTCGGCAAATTCATACCCTTTGCCCTTTAGCGTCTGCACGTGCACAATGACTGGTTTTTTCATATTTTTAGCTGTTTCAAATGTGCTAAGAAGCGCTGAAAGGTCGTGTCCATCGACTGGGCCTATGTACTCAAGTCCAAGCTCTTCAAAAAACATGCCAGGAGTGATAAGCCTGATGCCCTCCTCCATGCGTCTAGCCATGTAGGCTGCAGAGTCTGGCATATAGCTTAAAAAGCGCTCAACCCTGCCTTTAAATTTTTGATAAAACTGCCCTGCCATCATCTGGCTTAGATACTTGCTAAGCGCGCCTATTGGCTTGCTTATGCTCATTTCGTTGTCATTTAGGATGATGACGCAAGGATATTTTCTGTCCCCCAGCTCATTTAGTGCCTCGTACGCCATGCCGCCACTTAGCGAGCCGTCGCCTATGACAGCTACTGGCAAGCGCTCTTCATTTTTTAGTTTGATCGCCTTTGCAGCGCCAACTGCTAGTGAAATGGACGTTGAGCTATGGCCTGCCACAAAGTAGTCAAATTTACTCTCGCTTGGCTTTGTGTAGCCGCTGATACCGTTAAATTTCCTAAGCGTATCAAAGCTCTCCCAGCGCCCAGTTAGCAGCTTATGCGCGTAGCTTTGGTGGCTCACATCAAAGATAAATGGATCTTTTGTAACGTCAAAAATTTTATGCATCACAACGATGATCTCGACTGCACCGATGTTTGAGCTAAGATGGCCGCCATTTTTGCTAACGGTAGCTAAAATTTTATCTCTGATGTCGTGGCAGAGCGCGTTTAGCTCATCGACATTTAGGCTTTTAACGTCTTTATTCATTATTTACCAGCATTTTTAGCTTTTCAAGCCTTGTTTGCATCGTCGCATCGATATTTCCGCCCTCGCTTATTATCACCACACCACCTTTGCTTATGGCATCATCAGCGCTTACTTTTACGCGTTCGTTTTTACTAAACTGCTCTTTTAGATACTCGCTATCTTCAGGATTAACGCGAATTTCTATATTTTTTACGTCGCTTAGCTCTTTTATAAGCGAATTTGCTAGGTGATGAGCGATCTGGCTAGAAGCGCTTGACACCTCTTTTTCTATCACCTCTTTTGCGATCTTTATCGCAGTTTGGCCAAGCTCGTCTTCGCTCTTTTTCAAAAACTCATCAAATTTAGCGTACTGCTCATCTAACTTTGCAGCTGAAGCACTAAATTTAGCCTCAAGCTCTTTTATCTTTGCCTCATTTGCAGCGTTTGTTTGAGCGATGCCTTCGTTTTTACCATCCTCTTTTGCACGGGCGATCTCAGCCTCAAGACGCTTTGCAAATTCGCTCTCTTGATTTTCTATTTGCATTTGAAGCTTGATGATGTTGCTGCTTAGCTCATCTGTCTTTTTAAGCAGCTCCTCGACAAAGCTAGAGTCAAATCCAGGCTGGTGAGCTTGGCTATTTTGAGACTGAGGTGCAAAGTGATTTTGCATGTTTGGTTGCACTGGGTGCGGCATCTGAGGTGCGAAATTTTCACCACCTTGCTCTAAGCTTTGTTCATTTAGCTCTTCACTAAGATTGTTCTCTTCTATCAAAACAGGTGTGCTATCTTGGGCTCTTTCGTTACTTCCAAGCACCTTAAATCTATAATTTTCTATAAAGTGAGCCGGTGAGGTCTCACTTGTTATTACGCTACTTTTCATTCTATCATCTCATCTGCTTCGCCAACTTGGAAGACACCTTGATCAGCTAGACCTTGAACGACCTCAACGATGCGTCTTTGCGCCTCTTCAACGTCTTTTACACGCACAGCGCCAAGATATTGCATCTCCTCTTTGAAGGCTTCGGCTGCACGCTGAGACATATTTGATAAAAATTTATCCTTAATGCCATCACTAGCTCCTTTAAATGCAATCATAAGATCTTTTTTATCCACATTTTTGAGAATTTCTCTGATCGCAGTTGCGTTAAGGTTGATAATATCTTCAAAGGTAAACATAAGCTCTTTGATCGTTGTAGCAAGCTTATCATCACTTTGTTCGATGCGCTCAATCGTGCTTTTGCTGGCTTTTTGACCAAGTCTGTTAAGCACTTCTGCCACAGCTCTTGGGCCACCAACCTCAACCTTGTAAGATGTGAGGCTCTCAAGTTTGCCCTCAAGCACTGTTGAGACACGCTTGATGACTGATGGGCTGATCTCGCCAAGGTTTGCCATCCTAATCACCACCTCGCTTCTTAGCTCATCTGAAAAAAAGCTTAGCGTCTCGGCAGCACTTGTTGAGTCCATGTGGGCTAGGATTAGCGCGATAGTTTGAGGGTGCTCTTTTACGATGAAGTCTGCGAGTTGTTGTGGCTTTATCTTATCAAGATAGCCAAAGCTCTTTGAGTTCTCCATGCTTTTTGCAAGCTTGTCTAAAATTTTCTGAGCAGCTTCTGGACCAAATGTGCGGTATAAAATTTCTTTTGCATACTCTAAGCCACCGCTTCTCATATATTGATTTGACTGCATGAGAGCGTAAAATTCTTCCAAGATAGCGCCTGCTACTTGCTTGTCTATATTTTTTGAAGTCGCTATGTAGCCCGAAATTTCAGTGATGATATCAACATCCATATGAGAAAACATAAGAGCTGTCGCCTCTTCGCCAAGCTGGATTAGTAAAATAGCGATCTTTTCTGGCATCGAAAGATCGTCATATATTATCTTTTGCTTATCGGTTAGTTTTATAGACATCAAATTTCCTTACGCATGTTAAAGTCACTATCGTTTTTAATCATATCTTGGAGTAAATTTGAAATTTCCTCGCTTCGTTCAGTGACTATCGTCTTCATCTTTTCAAGAAGGACGTCGTATTTTAGCTCGTCTTCGTTAAATTCACCGCTAAGACCAAGCTGCTCCTCGACCTTCTTGCGAGCGGCTTTAAATTTCTCAAGCGTATCTTCAGCATCCATCTCGATATCTTCAAGATCGTCCTGGGCTTGCTCCTCTTCTTCTTTCGTCTCTTCAAGCATCTTTTGCATAAATGGCACTATGACTTTTTTGTAGAAGATGTAGAGTAGAAGTGCTGCAAAGATGTATTTTAGTAGCGGCAAGAAAGGCATCACGTAGTTATTCATAAAGCCATCCATCTTCTCGCCAGTGCTGACATCTTTGCCAGTTTTAAACTCGAAGTTATCCAAGCTCACCTCATCGCCTCTATTTTGATTGTAGCCGATTGATTGCTTGATTAAATTTGTGATTGATTCTCTTTGCTCTTTGGTAAGCGGGGCAAATTCAAGCTCGCCAGTTGGCTTGCCATCTTTGTCCTTTTTGTTCTGATAAAGTCCGTCTATAACGACAGCTGCGCTTACTCTATTTATGCTCGCAAACTGCCCTTTGACATTTGTCACTTTCTTTGAAATTTCGTAGTTTGTCTGCTGTGAGCTCTTGTTATACTGCTCTTTTAAAGTGCTATCATCTAGTCCTTGAACAGGACCTATGTTACTAACCGCACCTGGGACGCCACCCACTTCATTTGGAGCTGAGCCTTGACGCTTTTCTTCGATGTTGCTCTCGCTTCTTACGACGTTATTTGGGTCATAAACCTCGCTTTTTGTATCTTTTTTGTCAAAGTCAAAGTCGATATTTACCTTTGCTACGACCTTATCTGCCCCGCCTACGATAGGAGCTAGGACATTTACGATCTTTTGCTCGTAATTATTTTCAAACTCGCGCTTATAGCGGATCTGCTGAGCTATGGCATCACTATCAAATTCACCATCTTCATCGCCAAGTGCAACGCCATCTTGATTTACTATCTTTACATTTTCGGTGCTTAAATTTGTAACAGAGGCCGCCACAAGGTTTTTAATGCCAAAAATTTGCTTCGCGTTTAGACTAACGCCTGGCTTTAGCTCAACGACGATAGAAGCGGTCGGAAGTGCTTGTCTTTCAGTAAAGACGCTCTCTTTTGGTATGGCTATTCTTACGGTTGCTTTTTGGATAGATGAGAGGCTCTCGATCGTTCTAGCTAGCTCACCCTCAAGTGCTCTTTGAAATTTAACTCTCTGCTCAGCATCAGTAGCTCCAAATTCTTGCTTGTCGAAAATTTCAAAGCCGATCTTACTCTCTTTTGGTATGCCAAGCGTTGCAACCGCGATACGCTCTTTATAGACATCGCTTGTTGGCACAAGGATAGTGCCTTCATTTGCTAGTTTATACTTTATACCATCTTTATTTAGCTGATCGACTATTAAGGCTGAGTCGCTTGGGCTGATGTTTTCAAAAAGGACGCTATATCCTGCAAAGCTATCACTTTTACTTTTGTAAAGCGTTAAAAATACCAAAAAAGCCACAACTAAGACGATCGAGCTGCCTGCGACGATCTTTTGTTTTAGTGAAAGCTTTTGATAAATTTGACTTATTTGATGAAGTAATGCCTTAAAATCCATATCCCTACTTTAAAATTTGCTCTAACTCTTCAAAAACTCTATCGTTTTGCCATGCCTGACCGATGGTGATTCTCACCGCATTTAAGGCATAGCTTTTTAAATCTCGTAAAATTATACCTTTTTTTAGCATCTTTTCGCATATCTGGCTCGATTTTGGCTCGTTAAATTTAAATGTGATGAAATTTGTATAGCTTGGGATAAACTCAATGCCATTTTGCCTTGCAAATTCCTCATACCTCTTCATCTGCTCGAAGTTGTTTTGCATAGTTTTTTGCACAAATTCATCATCACCAAGTGCTACGATCGCCGCTCTTAAGCTCGGTGTTGTGATATTAAAAGGAGCTCTTAGCTTTGAAAGAGCGCCTATGATCTCTTCATTTGCCACGCCGTATCCAACGCGCATGCCGCCAAGTGCGTATGCCTTTGAGAAAGTGCCAAGATAAATTACGTTTTTAAAATTCACCACCTCGCTTGGCTTTATCTCTTTTTTGCTATCTTTAAATTTAGCAAATTCGTTGTAAGCACAATCAAGCACCACAAGCGTATTTTCATCAATGTTTTTTATAAATTTATAGACTTCATCGGCATCGATACACTCACCCAAAGGGTTGTTTGGTAGGCAAAGAAAGATGACAGAAATTTCATCTTTGTGCGCATTATAAATTTCTAAAAACTCACTCAAATTATGCTCCACGCTCTTTGTGCGGTAAATTTTAGCCCCAGTTTGTTTTGCATAAATTTCATACATCGCAAATGTCACGCCAGCCATCAAAACACCACTTTGCTTGTTCGCCTTTGCGTGCAGTGCAAACTCTATGATCTGGTCGCTTCCAGAGCCGATGATTAAATTTTTGCTAGTTACGCCAAATTTCTTAGCAAGCCCCTCTTTTAGCTCAAAGTAGCTATCATCTGGATAGAGATGTGCGTTTTTAGCGACCTCTTTTAGCGCCTCTTCTACGCGTTTGCTCGTGCCAAATGGATTTTCATTGCTCGCTAGCTTTATCACATCTTTTGCATCGATGCCAAACTCTCTAACTACAAGCTCGATTGGCTTTCCAGCCTCGTAATTTACTAGATCATCTAAAAAGTCATTAAATTTCATTACTCATCTCCGTTTAAATAGCTTCCAAGCCACGTTATCTCAGCGCCGCTCTCTTTTGCGAGTTCAAAGGCGTTTTGCACCTTCTCATCGTCGATATGCCCTTCAAAGTCAAGGTAAAAAATTGACTTAAATTCGCGCTGTTTGATAGGGCGTGACTCAAGTTTCGTGATATTGATATTCTCATTTTTAAAGATAGAAAGCAGATCAGCAAGGCGTCCTGGGCTGTGATCAGTCTTTGCTAGGATCGAAGTTTTCGAGTTTTCAACCTTGGCATTTTTAAAATCACTTAGGATCAAAAATCTCGTTCTGTTTGCCATATTATCTTCGATCGTTTCATAGACGATTGGCACGTTATAAATTTTAGCTGCGATTTTTGAGCAAATGGCGGCTGATTCTCTATCCATAGATGCCATATAAGCAGCTGCTGCGGTTGATTTGGCTGGAACAAATTCGACCTCATTTAGCAAGTGATCTTCTAAAAATTTACGGCACTGGTTGTAGCCTTGCGGATGCGAATAAATTCGCTTTATCTCTTTTAAATTTTCATTTATGCTAACAAAGCTGTGGTGGATATCTACGTAGAGCTCTGCCACTATCTTTATATCATCAAATTTACTCAAACAATCAAGCGTAGCTCCAACAGCGCCTTCAGTGTTGTTTTCGATAGGCACGACACCGTATTTTGCCTCTTTTTGAGCTAGCTTCGTAAAAACTGCCTCGATCGTAGCAAGTGGCAGATATGCACTCATCGCACCAAATCTACTTTGCGCCGCTTGATGTGTATAAGTGCCCTCAGGCCCTAGATAGACGATCTTTTGAGGCATCTCTAAATTTCTACTAACAGCAAAAATTTCAAGATAAATAGCCTCGATCGCAGCCTTATTTAAAGCTTTATCTTTGCTAAGGCTAGTTAAGCGATTTATGATGGCTCGCTCGCGTTCAGGGCGATATATAGGCGTCCCAGTCGTTTGCTTTAGCTTGCCGATCTGCTCAACAAGCTTCATCCTCTCATTTAGTTTATTTAAGATGAGATCATCGATACTATCGATCTCTTTTCTAAGCTCATTTAGCTCTTGCATCAGCGCTCTCCAAAAATTCTATCTCAGGTGCCACGACATCCTCAAAGCACTCACGTCTTCTTATCAGCCTATCTTTGCCATCAAGCACGCAAACTTCAGCGGCTCTGTTTCTTGTGTTGTAGTTTGAGCTCATGCTAAATCCATAAGCTCCAGCCCCTTTAACCACGATGATGTCGCCACTTTCACACTCTGGCAGATTGATATCTTTTGCTAAAAAGTCGCCGCTTTCGCAAACTGGACCGACAACGTCGCAAGTGCCTAAATTTTCATCCTTGCCATCAACAAAAATTTTATGATGCGCGCCATAAAGGCTTGGTCTTATGAGATCATTCATCGCGCCATCAGTGATGACAAATCTCTTTTTGCCATTAAATTTCTCATATAAAACGCTTGCCACAAAGTAGCCAGCATTGCCCACGATAAAGCGTCCTGGCTCGCAAACGATGGTTACATCTTGACCTTTTAGTGCGCCTAAAATTCCTTGTGCGTAGTCGTATAAATTTATCTCTTTTTCGTCGTTATAGATGATGCCAAGTCCGCCGCCAACGTCAAAGAATTTGATATCGATCTCAAGCGCTCTTAGCTCTCTTAAAAGCTCGCTAACGATCTTTGCGGCGTCTATTATCGGGCTTAGTGAAGTTAGCTGCGAGCCGATGTGGAAGTGTATGCCAGTTGGCTCAAGAAACTCTGAAGCTTTAGCGTGGATATACATCTTTTTAGCTGTCTGCGCATCGACGCCAAATTTGTTTTCATTTAGCCCTGTCGAGATATATGGGTGCGTTTTAGCATCAACACTAGGATTTACCCTGATGCTGATCCTTGCCTTTAAATTTAGCCCTTTTGCTATCTCTTCAAGCCTTAAAAGTTCGGCAAAACTCTCAACATTTATCAGCAAAATTTCATTTTCTAAAGCCTCTTTTAGCTCTTCATCGCTCTTGCCAACGCCGCTAAAGATGATCTGATATCTCTTGGCTCCTGCCAAAAGCGCTCTTTTGACCTCGCCGATGCTCACGCAGTCAAATCCAGCTCCAAGATCAGCCAGAAATTTTAAAACACTTAAATTTGAGTTTGCTTTTACAGCGTAGCAAACTAGAGATTTTCTAGCGTAAAATGCGTTTTTTAGCGCCTCGTAGCGCTCTTTAATGTAGTTAAAATCATAAACGTAAAGTGGGGTTTTGTATTTGCTTGCAAGCTCTTTAAAATCCATAAAATAGCCTTTTTTAAAATGGCTTGATTTTACAAAAAAGTTGCCAAAATTTGGCTTAACGATGCGATTTTATGAGATAAATGGCGTATGCAAAAAGCAAAATAACAGGGAAAACCATGCCGATCTCTGGCAAGATGACAGAGGTTTGAGCAAATTTGGTTAAGATAAAGAGAAGTCCCCAAACTACGAGTGTTATGACGACAAAGATAAATGTTGAGAGTGCGAGGTTAAAAAACCTGCCAGTTACTGGCAAATGATAGTAGAAAATAAGCAATAAAAATGGCGCAAAAAATGGCGTGATAGCAAGGTTAT
This sequence comes from Campylobacter concisus, assembly GCF_003048985.1. Classification (GTDB taxonomy): domain Bacteria; phylum Campylobacterota; class Campylobacteria; order Campylobacterales; family Campylobacteraceae; genus Campylobacter_A; species Campylobacter_A concisus_AY. The sequence continues at coordinate 9,364 of NZ_PIRS01000015.1, read as the reverse complement.
AAAATGCAGTCCTCGCGCTATCAAGCCCTATGCCTTCGTTTTTAAATGTCTTTATAAAATTTATCGCGTCAGGTATGTTAAATTTCGAGTTTTCAACGCTTGCAGCACTTTCAATGCTCTTTGGCTTAAAGCCTCTTAGCGCATCTAAATTTTCACTTTTTACCTTGCTAAAGCCATTTTCGCCAAGCTCTAAATTTTGAGGCAAAAAGGTCTGATTTACATCTTCTAAAACCCACTCATTGTCTTTAAATTTAGCGTGGTCGGCAAAAGTTGTTGAGAGCAAGTCGGTGCCATTAATGTCAAAAATTCTCACATCATTTGCTCTTTGCTTGGCTGAGTTTAGCTCTTTTATATAGATAAATTTGCCTTCAAATTTCAAAAATGAGTCGTTTGTACTTTTTGAAAAAGCGGTGTTTTTAGCGATACTTTTTTGATAGTCATGTGCATAAGCAAATGGCGTAAAATTTAGCCCAACATAAAAAATCGTCACAAAAAATGCGATAAGAAATGGCGGTAAAATGAGCTTGTTTTTGCTGATGCCAAGGGCATAAAAGCTGATTAGCTCGTTTGATCTGACCATATTTACATGTAAAATTATTAGCGCAAAAATGAGTGAAAGTGGCAAAACGTAGCTAATGGCACTTAGTGCAGTAAGGCCAACGTAGAGTAGCTGAAGGTTCGCAGATGGCGGCAGATCTTTTAAATTTGTAAGCAGGTCAATGCCAACATAAAATAGCTCAAGCGCTAAAAATACGATAAGAAAAGATTTTATATAGACCCAGCCAACGTATCTGGCGTATAGTTTCATTTGATAAGACCTTTTTTTACCGTAAATTTTTGTGAAATTTCATTGATATCGCTCTTTAGTAGCTCGCAAACTGCATTTTTTGTATAGGCTAAAATTTCATCTAAAGCCTTTTTCTCCTCGCCACTAAACTCGCCAAGGACAAAATTTTTAGCATCGCCCTCATGTCCGATACCTACGCGCACTCTTTCGTAGTCGTTGCCTATTAGTCCGTCGATTGATTTTATGCCGTTGTGTCCGCCGCTACTGCCGCCTTTTTTAAATTTAACCGCGCCAAAACTAAGGTCAAGATCGTCGTGGATGACGATGATCCTATCTGGCTTATAAAAGTCTTTTACTGCCTTTACGCTTTGACCTGAAAGGTTCATAAAGGTCGTTGGTTTTAGCAAGATAATGTCGTTAAATTTAAAAACTTCGCCTTGAAATTTAGCTGAGCTAACATCTTTGAAATTTGAGTCTTTTAGGAGGTCTATAAGCATAAAGCCCATGTTGTGTCTAGTGTTTTCGTATTTGGGACCAGGATTTCCCAGCCCCGCTATTAGTGTCACAAAAGCCCTTTTTATTTAGCTTTAATAACTCCAAGTACCGCAACACGGTCAGCGTCAATGATAGTAACGCCTTTAGGAGCTGTGATATCACGAACCAAAATCGTATCATCAATGTCAAGTTTGCTTACATCAACGTCAAATGAATTTGGTAAATTTTCAGCCGTGCATTTTACGCAAAGACGTCTTTTTGACTGTATCAAAACGCCCTTATTTTTAAGACCAATAGGTGTTCCAACTGGCTTAACTGGGATCATATATTTTGATAAAACGCCAGGGAGCGCTACTTTTAGATCTACGTGTTTAAGATCGCTTGTAACAACATCTCTTTGGTAATCAACAATAACGACATTATAAACTTTTCCGCCTACTTTTACATCAAAAGCAAGGCTCTCTTTTTTGCGTGCTTCTTTGATAAAGTCATTTACTTTAAAAGCAGCTGCAACATTCTCTAATCCCTTGCCATAAATGTTGGCGATTAGATAACCATCTCTTCTCAAAGCCTTCGCAGACTTCTTACCGATACTCTCTCTAACGATACCTTCTAACATCGTTTTCCTTTCATAAAAAATAGGTGCTGATTTTATCTAATGCTTTATAAATTTCACATAAAGCTTACTAAATTTCTTTAAGTGCGATCACTTCAGGTTGATCTTGTTTGCTTTGAGGTTTGCCAAAATTTACACCATTTTCAAAGCTAAAACCTGCTACATTTGAGCTTTTTATCTTAAGCTGCAAGTCGCCCCTATTGCTAGCATTATCAAGTGCTACTTCGGCACTAATTATCTTATTTTCATAAAGCTCAAGCAGGTGCTGATCAAAAGTTTGCATGCCATAAGTATTTTTTGACTCAGCTATGGCAAGATCGATCTCGTCAAATTTCTCTTCAGATATGAGCTCTTTTATGCGGGTATTTTTTCTCATGATCTCGACTGCTGGGCGTCTTGTGCCAAAAAGCGTCTTAACTAGCCTTTGTGAGATGACGCAAGCAAGCACCGAAGAAAACATAAGGCTGACCTTATCTCGCTCGCCTTGCGGGAAGCTATTTACTATTCTATTTACGCTCTCTTTTGCATCAAGCGTGTGGAGTGTCGAAAGCACCAAGTGGCCAGTCTCAGCAGCTCTAATGGCAGTCTCAATCGTCTCAAGATCTCTCATCTCACCCACCAAGATGATGTCAGGATCTTCTCTAAGTGAAGCCCTTAGTGCATCTGAGAAATTTAGCGCATCTGCCCCGATAGAGCGCTGATTGATTATACTTTTATCGTCGTTAAATACATACTCAATCGGATCTTCGATAGTCACGATGTGCGATCTTTTTGTTTGGTTTATGAAATTTATCATGCTTGCAAGCGTTGTCGTCTTGCCGCTTCCAGTTGGGCCAGTCACTAGGATGATGCCACGAGTGGTCTCTGTGCAAATTTTTTCTATCACGCTTGGTAAATTTAGATCTTTTATGGTTGGGATTTTTGTTGGAGTGACACGAAAGACAGCAGAAATTCCATTTATCTGCAAAAACATATTTACACGAAAGCAGTACTCATCATTTAGTTTATAAGAAAAATCTATGTCTTTTTTCTCCATAAACTCATCAAATTTAGCCCCCAAAAGCTCTTTTGCGATAGCCACTGCGTCACTAGGGCCCAAATTTTCTTCGCTAAGTGGCATGATCTCACCATTAAATCTACCATAAACAAGGCTTGCAGACTTTAGATGAAGGTCGCTGCCGCCTTTATCTACTAAAGAACACAGATATGAGTCTAGGTCTTGTTTGGTCATTAAAGTGATTTCATAATGTCGTCAAATGCTGCAACAAACTGCTTTAAGCCATCATTTAAAAGCTCTTTATAAGTAGCATTTATATCGATCTCATTATTTTTTATGATGTGAAAAAAGCTTGCGATATTCTCTTTGCTAGGGGCATTTTTTGCCTCAGCTTTTTCCTTTATAAATTCTTTTATCGTATCTATCGGAGCTGTGTTTATAGAGTTTTTATACATTAGCTCCCTAACGTAATAATCCTCTCTTAAGCCACCACCTTTTACGCCAGTGCTTGCAAAAAGTGTCCTTACGTTTTCTAAACCAAAATCCTCAATGATATGATAGATATTTGCAGCGTTCATTATACCGATCTGCCCTGTTGGTAGGCTCTTTGCGGCCATTGTCTCATCAAGCTTTCTGTCAAATCTACTAACAAAAACGCTGATCACACCCTTTGGCATCGTCGTATCCACAAAGCGGCTTGCATAAGCTTTGCTACCCTCTTTAAAGGCCTCTAGGCAGTTTTTGGCCTGATCTGGCGAGAAAATGAGCGTCGCATTTACGCTGATGCCTCTTGCCATGAGTGCGCTCATCGCTTCATAACCCTCTTTTGTAGCTGGAATTTTTATCATGACATTTGGCATTGAGATAAGGTTGTGAAGCCTGATGCCCTCTTCTATCGTCGCAGCTGTTTCGCCACTTAAATTTGGATCAACCTCGATGCTAACAAAGCCATCGTCGCCATTTGCGTAGTTTTTTAGCATTTTACATGCGGCGATCTTGATATCTTGGGTCGCTAAAATTTCATAGAGGTCTTTTGGATGACGCTTGTTGCTGTTTTGTATGATCTGTTTGTAAGCAGGTGATGCAAAAGCTGTTTTAAAGATAGCTGGGTTGCTTGTAGCTCCGTTTATAACGCCTTTTTCTAGCAAAGAGTTGAATTCGTTTTGTAAAAAGTCTCTCTCTATAAAGTCACACCAAAGAGAAAATTTAGCTTCATTGTCATACATTTTTTCACCTTATAAAATTTAAGCTGTAATAAATTGAACGTATTTTACTATCGAAATTCTAAAATTGAACTTTGAGGTAAAAAAATGTGTGAAATGTCTTTCTATTTTGAGAAAGGTAATTTCGTGCTAAAAACTACTAGAGTAGCTCGTATAGAAAGCAATGGAACGCTCGTTTTTCGCAACAAAATGAATTCGATATTATTTCCAGTAAATTTTACATCTAGGGATTATGATATCTTTTTTACTATTTGCTGGTATGCAAAGCAATTGGGCTATTCTGAGAATAAGGGTTTTATAGAAATGCCCTATTCTGCCTTTTACGATTTCTTCCCAAGTGGTTTAAATAAAACTAGATTTAATGAAGAAATGCAAAATTTTAGACTAAAAGTTTTAGGGCAAAATGGTGCGGCGATATATAGGAGTGTCGAGACTACTGGGGACGACGAGATCACGTCTGTTGGGGTTTTTTTTATTGATATTGATACATACAGAAATAAGCAAATGCTAAGGTTTAGATTAAATAGTAGAGCTCTTGATATTCTATTTGGTACTTTAAAATTTATGAGGATAAATTTACACGATTTTATTTCAATCCGAAGTAAATTTGCCAAGACCCTTTACCGACTCCTGCTTCAATATGAAAACATAAGATCCGATAAAGATGGTTGTAAGTGTGTTAATTTAAACAGGACTGATTTTGAAAATTTTATGAGCACTCCTGCAACTTATAATGCGTCAGATTTAGATCGCTTCGTAATTAAGCCATCAATCAAAGAGCTTGATAAAAATTACTTTAAAAAGCTTACTTTTGAAAAAAAATTAGCCGATGGCTCTAAGAAAAATATTATCGGTTACTCTTTTAGGTTTATGTTAAATGAGGATGCTTGATTTTGCTTTTATCCTAATAATCTAGCTCTAGCTTTTGAACATCAAAATTTATTTGCTCAGCTTTTGGGGTAGGTAAATTTTGCCTTTTACTATGCTCATCGTTATTTTTATTTTTAAACATTCTTACTAAAATTTTATGGATTTTTATAAGATTATTTTTAATTTTTTTCGTCATTTTTGCTTCTTGGCTTATCAACCTTTTATTCTCATGGCTATATATTCTTCCAGATCTAGGTCAAAGTTGTTCGCTTCCGCCTTAAATTGCATTAGTTCATCAAATGTGAAAATATCTTTTAGCTCGTATGTTGCTAGAATTTTAATGTCTGAATAGGTTAAAATACTTATTTCTAGGCTTTCTGCGATTTGTCTTATCTTTTCTTTCTTTGCTTCACTTACAAATACTATATAGTTTTGTTGATGCTCTTTCTCTTTTGCGTCATTTGGCTGTGGGGCTTCTATCAATCCCATTTTAAATCTTACAAATTCGCTCATGCTCGTATTATGCCATTTTGCTTGGTCATAGATCGTTACAAGCACTTCATCTTTTATATATGGTATAGGCGTTGTTAATGCTAATTCTATAAATTTTGCTAGCGTATATGTTGGATATTTCTTGCGTATTTTTATGCCTAGTTCTTTAGAAAATTTAGTTCCAACCGATACCTTGCCTTTTTTTGTAGATTGCTCCTTTTGACTATCTGCTCCAGCTATAAATTCATCTAATTTGTCAGTAGAATTGCTTATTCTTTTAAAATCCATCTCTTTTTCCCTTTTTTTAATTTGATTGTAACATTTTATAAAATTTATTACTACCCTATAGCTTCTCTACTCATCTTTTGCTCCTTTTTACAGATAAATTTTATCAACTTTTCTTTTTAGCTTACGTGCTAAAAATTTGCCGTTTTCATCTTCACCTATCTCATATCCAGCCTTTTCAACATCCGCTTTTAAGTTGGCTATATTAGAATTTAGCCTATCTCTTTGCGCAATTAACGAAAATATATATTTAGCATTATTCACTAGGTTTTGTAGCTTTTGTTCTTTTATCATATTTCTTATCCTTGACTTTTATAATGCCCTTTACTACGCACAAATTTTTATCTTCGTTTATATCTTTTAGGCACTCCGCGCATAAATGCTCGTATTCGTTAATTCCAGTGTAATTTTTAGCTTCTTCGCTAAATTCATACACCTTAACGTCATCATCGCTTTGTGCGCCACAGCTATCACAGACATATATAATACTCACTTTGTGTCCTTTAAAATCAATTATATATCCCGCTCATTAGTCTTTCTCTCCTCTTTTTCTAAACTAGGCTTACTTCTCCAAGCCCACCACTCAGCACCATCATATTCTTCACGTTCTAGCCAATCAGGGATGTCCTTAAAGGTTATCCAACCCTTCCAGTATTGTGAGCCATATCCTTTGTCATAGTTAAGCATACTTGCTTGTATCTCATTCCAAGGGATTTCTCCTTTACCCTTGTAGCTGGTAATAGTAGAGCAACACCAATCTCTTGAGAATTTAAGCATATACTCATCTACTTTGTGATCTCCTATGAGTTCCATTGTCTCTTGTTTGAAATTAGTTGGTCTCATTTTTATATCTGCTTCTTACTATATTTTAACAATCCGCTGACTACCTTCTTATTGTCCAATTTGGAACACTTAATTCGCCATCGCCATCTACTTTAATGATAGACTTAGGAATTACCTGAGAGTTTTCTTCGTCGTAATCATTTCTCCAACTAACGGTTACATTTGAGCCTTCTATCTTAGTGATTTTAACATAGAACTCTATACCATTTTTAGATTCTATGTAAGCTCCAACCTTGATTAGCTCATCTCTTGTTTTTTCCATTTTGTATCCTTTCCTTATTGAATTTAGTTTATTATAGTGAAAATTTGCTTAAAAAATAATAAAATAAGCAAAAATAAACTAATAAATGATTAAAAAATATATAAAATTTAAATAATATAAAAAATATTTTTTTCAGTGAAAATTATAAGTAAAATATAAAAAAATGCTTTTCTTCTTTCCCCTTTTTAAATTTACACATCGCTTTTGTCGATGCTACTATTATCTTCATTTTTTAAAATATCTCACTGCATAAATTTTTGATTTCTTGCTCAGTTTTGTTGCCGTCGTTCATTTCAACTACACTTAGTCCCAGTTGGGTCGCAATTTTATATCGCTCTCTTTCAAATATAATTGTTTCTGCTAGTTTTATATAGTCTTCTTGAATTTCTTTTATAAAATTCTTGAGACTTTCTACTTTTTTGGCTAAAAATGGATTTGTGGACGCTCTATTGATCACAATATATGTTTGCAGATTAGTGTTTTGCTCCTTTGCCATCTTGATTATGTTTACCATTTTATCAAGGACGCTTACGTCAAACTGGCTTGGAATTGTCGGAATTATAACAATATCGCTTAGTGCTATTGCTATTCTCATTTCTCGACTATCTCGCCCACCTGTATCGATCACTATATCCCTTTTTGTTTTGTTGTCCTGCAGGAATACTTTTAGTTCTTCGCCATATTTATAAGCAAAGTCAAATGCTTTTGGGTGGTTTTCTTCGTTTCGTATATTTAAAAATGTGGCTATTGACTTCTGTGGGTCTGTATCGACCAATAATAGTGGTTCGCCTTTTACAATACCTTGGTTTATCGCTATATTAGTAGCTAGGGTGCTTTTACCGCTTCCGCCTTTTTCATTACATATAGAAACAATCATTTTTATTCCTTTGTCTTAGATTTTTAAATGATTATATACTTTTAAACTTAATAAATAATAAAATATTAAATTATTAAATAGTATTTTAAATAAATATCTAAAGAATAAAAATTATATATTGAATATTTTTTTATAAATAAAACAATAGTATTTTATAAAAATTATTCTTTTCTTTCTGAAATAATAAAATTTATCTTGATAATAAAATATAGCATTACGTTAAAAATTATATAGCACATAATAGCGAGAGCTATAAAAAAGGCATCTGCATTGAGTAGGGTCTCTATTTTATTTGGTTTTTTTAAAAGATATAAAATAGTATTTATGCCGATCCCAAATAAATTTATAAATGCAAAAACCCACATAAACCGCTTTGCTGGGGTATTGAAAAGCTCTAGCTTGTTTTTCTTCTTCATGCACTTTTGTCCTTTTGCTACCTAAAATTGATTTAATATTCTTGCTCTAGGCTTTAATCCGCCTTTTCTTTGTATAATGATCCTTGTAAAAAGCTCTTGCCCTTTTAGAACCGCTGATTTTGTGTTGTTTTCTTTGTAGGTATGCTTAACTAGCTCAGGGTATTTGTCTTTAATTTCAAAGTCACAGCCTAAAATTTTAAATTGTGCTGGGTTGTGCCTTAAAAAAAATGTTAGCGGTATACCAATTACTCCGTCATAGTCAATTGGTATGTCCTTGCAATTTTTGACTTCTATGATCTTGTAATTATCGTACTCTGGGTATTTATTTTCATTGCCCTTATACTTTTGGGTTAATCTTATACCATTTTGGTGTTTTATGCTTTTTAAATTTGTGAACCATGATATGTTGCTAAAACGCTTCTTACTGCCGTCTGGTCGTGTGAAAATATTTACTTGATGATTGCCTAGCCAAATTTTACCATTTTTGTATAGCTCAAATATTTTTTTATACGTAATTGAGTAGGTTCCGCCAACTATTAAAAATTTCTTGTTTTGTTTTTCTACAATTTCTATTAAGTCGCGAAAAAGGGAGAAAGGTGGATTTGTGACTATTATATCGCCACTTGCTATAATATGTCTTACTTCTTTGCTTCTAAAATCACCGTTCCCTTGCAACATCGTCTCATTTATTCCGCTCTCGCTGATCTCTATTTTCATCCCCTTTGATTTTGGCTCTTTAATATTGTACGTCGTTGTAATTAGCTTTTTTAGCTCTAGGGATTTAAAATTTAAGGCAAAGTATCTATAAAAGTTGCTTTTCTTGCCGTCGTTGCAAGGGCATACTACTACTTTGCCTTTAAAATGTGTTCTATAATCTTGTATTTCGGCTCTTATCTCATCGAAACTCGTATAAAACTCATCATCTACGTCATATTTTGCACTCATGAAGTAGATATTGGCTCTTTTATCTTTGTCCGATAACCAGCTTTGAGCTCTTTCGCTTTGGGTTAAATTTTGCATTTTACTGCTTATTCCCCTTGCACATACTCGGTTTTTTCAGTTTGTTCTTCTCGTTCGTTTGGCGTTTCCTTTTCGTTAATTTCCTGCTTTTTGCCATCAAGCATTACCATTTTATCAACGACAATGCTATGTTTGCTCCTATTTTGTCCATTATTGTCTGTCCATTGGTCGAATTTCAATC
>NZ_PIRS01000014.1:0-72950 GCF_003048985.1 Campylobacter concisus | reverse complement strand
GGTTTTCTGTGATCCTAGCTTTTAAATTTCCTTTTTCTATCTCTTTAGCTGTTGATACTGATTGATTAACAGCAGTAGCATCTTGATTAGCAGTGTCTTGTATCTTTTTGATGTTTTCGTTGATGAGCTGTGCCATAACACCGAATTCATCTTTAGTTTTTACTTCTGTGATAACTGGTTCTTTGATCTCGTAGTTTAGGAATTTAAAGAATGATGTTAAAGACTCTGATATATTTGAAAGAGGTTTTAAATATCTACCAACAACAAAGATCAAAAGCGCTATAACAACTATTATAAAGATAATAGAAGATACAAACTGTGAAACAAGAGTGCTATTTAGGCTATTATCATAATCACTTATAGAGTTTGCAGAGCAAACAAGCCAGTTAGCTTTGTCATAAGATTCGCAAGCTAGAAGTCTCTCTGTGCCCCTGAGATTATAAGTAAATGTTTTATCTCCGTTTTTCTTATACTCGTTTGAGTAGTCATCAATGATCTTCATAGCTTCACTAGAGTCTGAGAGCACAAGTTCTTTAATCCTAAAATGAACGATCTTTCTATGCTCTAGATCAAATAGTGCTATCGCGCTACTTGGGGTTGGTTTGATCTTATCAAGCTCAGCATCAAGTTTATCTATACCTATATCTCCACCAAAGACACCAACAACCTTACCGCCAACTACTACCTTTTTAGCGATAGTTAAATTTAAGCCACCAGCCGAGCTAGTGTATGGAGCTGAGAAGATGATACCATCTTTTGCAACAGCGTCTTTATACCAGTTTCTAGTTCTTGCATCATAGTTTTTTTTCTGATCAAAAACCATAAATTTACGCTCATCGCCATCAAGCACAGCGTTATAAGCAGCACCATCTTCTGCATAAGCAAAGTAAAATTCAGAAAATTCAGTCGCTCGCGATCCTGTCATAAGCTCTTTTTTTAAAGCCTCTCTATCATCTAAAATTTCTGGATGCGACTCAAGATATTTGGCGAAATTTTCAACCGTCGCAAGCTTATCTTCAAAAAATGCATTCATATAAAACTGCAAAACTTTTGAAGCTGAAGTCTTAGACCCCTTTGCTAGATCATAAATATTCTCTTTGGTGTTTGTATAACTTACAGTAGAAAATACAGCCAAAGAGACAACTAAGAGCACTACGATAATGAGTGCTATTTTATTTGCCACTTTCTTCATTTGGTAAAACTCCTTGTTTAAATTAACTAAAACTATATCGGTAAAAAATAGTTTTAGTTAATAGCCAATTAATACTATTAAAGCATAAAATTTCAAGCTAAATTTCATATAAAGCTTAGTTTCTAGCATCTGCTAAAACAAGTGCAAAAAGCACATCAACGCCTGTTTTTTGAAGTGTATCTCTAGCTTCTAGTATCGTTGTGCCAGTGGTTACGATATCATCTACCAAAATAACTGGCGCAGTGATCTTTTTTAAAATTTTAAAATTTCTTGGATTGTTTTGTCTAAATTTAAGCTCCTTGCCACTGTAACTAACATTGCTTGTCGCATGCAGGGCGTGAAAAACTGGTTTAAGGTTTTTAGCACGAAGCTCATTTGCCAAAATAGCCGTGTGCGAGTAGCCATGATGCACTCTATCATCTATCGGCAGGGCGTAAATTTGCTCTGGGAAGCTAAAGCTTTTAGCAAATTTCTTAAATGCAAATTTGGCTAAATTTTTATAGATAAAAAGTCCGTGCATTTTGTGCTTTGAATGGATGAGCTCTTTGATCTCAGAGTAGCCATAGAAGCTATAAATTTTAAAGCCCTCCAGCTCTCTTGCCACAGGGCTTGGCTCGCTTAAAATTTGCGAGCAGGTTTTACAAAATGTCTTTAGCGTAAAGCTCTTGCAAAACGCGCAAAACATTAGCTATTTAAGATAGCGATCGCAGAGCGTTTAACAGCGTCATTAATGATGTCTGTTAAGAATGGCTTAAATGCTCCGCCAGTGCGAACTAGCTCAAATTTGGTTTGGTTGTTTGAGATATTTTTGATGATGCTTTGATCGCCTTTTTGGATTTTAAGAGTGATCTTTATCTTGCCTTTTGTGTTGTCGCTGTTATATCCGCTCATATTTGCTTCAAATTCGTTTATGAAAACTTCAACCACGACGCCACCCATGCCATTTACATTTGCACCATGAGCTATGAGCTCTTTTTTAAGAGAATCGCCAAAATAGGTCGCGAGATCGTTTTGAAGCACGACGTATTCATCCACAGTGCCCTTGCCATCTGTTATAGTTGCAATAGTGCTTTTGTTTTTGCGACTATCATGCACTGCACTTATATAGACCTCAAAACCACTGTTTTGTTGATTTGAAACAATAGCCTTATAAGGATCAAACGCAAGCACCGTCTGAGTAGGCGCACAACCGCTCAAAAATAGGACAAAAAGTCCAAAGATAGCTAGAAATTTAAATTTACTCATATTTTTCCTTTCAAAGTTTAGTGATCTCATCGGCCACTTTTATGGCGGCTTGCTTGACTAAAAGCGCGATAAAGAAGTCAAACTGGCCGCTTTTTGACGCCTCAAGCTCCTCCACGTGGTGTCTAGTCGAGATAGGAATTCGTTTTTTGAAATTTATATCTGAAAGCACAAGCTCGCCGTATAGATGTCCGTTTAAGATTTCAGAGCTTCTAGAGTAAGTGCCTCTAAGCTCGTCAAATCTAAAATCAAGCCTATATGTATAAGGCGATGTTTGCGTATCCACGACAACGATGCCACGCGAATTTAGCTCACGTTTTAAAAACATATAAAAGAGCACTTCAAGACGTGGATTTGAGTTAAAGACTACGCCACTACCATCTTCTCTTGTATAGTAAATCGACCTTGCGCTGCTTCTAGCATCCACGATCCTATGAAAATATACCTTCTTTAGCCCAACATTTATGTCGATCATATTTTTTTCTAAGCAGCAGTTTATCGCCACGTCGCTTCTATACTTGACGCCATTTATAAAGACGCCATCGCCCCTGCCCCTGCAAGCGCTGCAGTCAGCTGGGATCCTCATAACCTCTTCAAAATAGGTCTTATCTTCGCTACTTATGCTTGCACTTTGCACGCCGTCTATGCCCTCGCACGATAGACAAAGGCTGGCTTTTGCCACGCAGCCAGTTAAAAAGACGGCTGCAAAAACTGCTAATAATGTCGCTCTTAGCATTTCACTTCCTTTTGCTCTTTTTGTTTTTTGCGGAGATTTTTCACGCTCTCGCCTGCGATGCCGTAGTTGTTCGTATCGATCTCATCGATAATGACAACGGTATTTTGAGCGCTTCTACCTAAAATTTCGCTTATTAGCTTTGTAACTCCGCTTATCATCTTCTCTTTTTGCTCCACACTTGGGCTATCATTCTCTTTTGTCACGCAAATTTTCACAAATGGCATAGCACTCCTTTTTGTAAATTTAGCATTTAAATTTTAATCAAAGACCTATTTGCCAAAATAAGATCCCTGCTGCGGACGTATCGCAAAGTCAGACAAGACGTGGATAAAATTTACGACGGGAGTTACCATGGCAGGTAATGACCGAGTAAATTTTAGACACAACAAAGTATGACAAAGCGAGACAACGCATTAGTCTATTTTTAGGACGGATAAAAACGCCTCCTGCGGCAAATTCACCTTACCTATCGCCTTCATCCGCTTCTTACCCTCTTTTTGCTTTTCTAGCAATTTCCTCTTACGAGTGATGTCGCCGCCGTAGCACTTGGCTGTGACGTTTTTGCCCATTGATTTTACGGTTTCTCGGGCGATTATTTTATTGCCGATGCTCGCTTGTATCGCCACTTCAAAGAGCTGACGAGGCACGATCTCTTTCATCGCCTTTACAAAGTCTCTACCCTTTGTCTGAGCCTTGCTCTCAGGCACGATGATAGAGAGCGCATCGACCGTCTCGCCAGCCACTTTGACATCAAGCTTTACTAGATCGCCCACGCGGTAGTCGCTTGGCTCATAGTCAAAGCTCGCGTAGCCTTTGGTGCTTGACTTTAGCTTGTCATAAAAGTCCATCACGATCTCATTCATCGGTATGTCATACTCGAGTAAAACGCGGTCAGTCGTGATGTAGTCCATCTTTGTTTGTATGCCGCGACGGTTGTTTAAGAGTGTGATAATGTTGCCCAAAAACTCGCTTGGCGTGATGATAGTAGCCTTCACGTATGGCTCAAGGATCGAGTCTATTTTATTTACAGGCGGTAGCTGGCTTGGGTTTTGAATTTTTAAATTTACCCCGTCGGTTTGCAGCACTTCGTAAGTCACGGTCGGCGCTGTAGCGATGAGATCAAGATCAAACTCGCGCTCCAGTCTCTCTTTGACGACCTCCATATGAAGAAGACCTAAAAAGCCAACCCTAAAGCCAAATCCAAGTGCCACCGAGGTCTCTGGCTCGTAGCTAATGGAGCTGTCATTTAGCTTTAGCTTATCCAGCGCGTCACGCAGATCTTCAAATTTATCAGTTTCTATTGGATAAAGTCCCGCAAAAACAAACGGCTTAGCCCTCTCAAAGCCGCCAACTGGCTCTTTTAGAGGATTTTTTGACTGCGTTATCGTATCTCCAACTTGCACGTCGCTAACGTTTTTAAGCCCCAAAACAACGATGCCAACCTCGCCAGCGCTAAGCGTTTTGGTCTTGATAGGAGCGATAGGATTTGGATACATGAGGTCTAGCACGATATGCTTTTTGCCCGTGCCCATGACCAAAATTTCATCATTTTTTGAAATTTCACCATCATAAACACGCACAAGAGCAAGCGCGCCAAGGTAGTTGTCAAACCAGCTATCGTAGATTAGCGCCTTTGTAGGCTTGCTTACGTCGCCATTTGGCGCAGGGATCCTCGTGATGATCGCTTCTAGTAGCTCTTTTATACCAACGCCTGTTTTTGCGCTCACTTCGATCGCTCCTGAGCAGTCAAGTCCGATGATATGCTCGATCTCGTCTTTTACCCTAGCAGGGTCAGCTGCTGGTAGGTCGATCTTGTTGATGACTGGGATGATCTCTAGGTTGTTTTCAAGCGCGATATAGACGTTTGCGATGGTTTGCGCCTCCACGCCCTGGCTAGCATCCACGACTAGCAGCGCACCCTCGCAGCTAGCCAAAGAGCGGCTCACCTCATAGCTAAAATCAACGTGTCCTGGGGTGTCTATCAAATTTAGAACAAAATTTTGCCCATTTAGTGCGTAGTTTAGGCGGACAGACTGGGCTTTGATCGTGATGCCACGCTCTTTTTCGATGTCCATCGTGTCCATGATTTGCGAGCTCATCTCACGGTCGCTTACGGCGCCACACTCCTGAATGAGGCGATCAGCAAGCGTGCTTTTGCCGTGGTCGATGTGAGCGATGATGCTAAAGTTTCTAATGTTTTTCATGAAATCCCTAGTTAAATTTTAGGCGATTTTATAAAAAAAATCGTTAAAGTTGAGTAAAAATGAGTTTGCTAGGCTAGCAAGGCTTAAATTTAAAGCTCAAATTTAGCTCTTAAACTTTTACGCAAAGCGCAGAGCACAACGCAAAGTGAATATAAAAAATAAAGATAAGCAAGAAGCGGCAAAAAAGCAAGAAAAGCTGAAGCATAAACTAAAGCACTAAGCCCGTATGTCGCAGTTGCCAGCGCTGGCACGTGATAAGTCCAAAGCTCTGGTTGTTCGAATGGAGCATCAATGACATTAAAATACAGAGCAAAATTTAACGCCGGCAACAAAATAAATATATAATCCTTTTTCATACAAAATAGAGCGCAGATCAAAGCAACTACGAAATTTACTGCGATAAGATGGGTTATATCAATAAAAACACAAAGCAACCCCATAGCCACGACTACTAGATATTCATTTCTTACGCGAAACATTAAATTTAAGCCTTTTGCGTCAAATTTTAGTGATGATGCCCAAAGTGCTCGTCTTTATGCGCGCTTTTTAGCTCGCAGATGAGATCATCTTTGTGTCCAAGGCTCTCACTCTCAAACTGAAGCGTGACGTGACCGATGCCAATGTGAGAAAGCTCGTGCTCGATGCGCTTTATCATCTTTGAAATTTCAGCCACGCTTAACGCATCATCCACCACCACGTGGGCTATGAGCGCATTTGTGCCGGCATTTATCGCCCAGATATGCAGGTCATGTACGATTTTAACGCCATCTACGCCCTTTATAACGCCTAAAATTTCATCCGTATCAAGCTTAAGCGGCACAGCTTCGATTAGGATATTAAAGCTATCTTTTAGCAAGCTAGTGCCACTTTTTATGATGAGTAGCGAGACAAAGATACTTGCGATGCTATCGGCCTGCGTGAAGTCAAATTTCATCACAAGAAGCGCTGCAACGATGGCACCAACCGAGCCAAGCGTGTCGCCAAGCACGTGCAGATAAGCCCCTTTCATATTTAAATTTTCTTTTGTGTCAGCACTTTTATGCATATAAATAGCCACGACTAAATTTATCACAAGCCCCAAAATACTAACAAAAAGCATCGTATTAGCCTCTATCTCTGGCTCGTTAAAAAGTCTGATGATCGCTTCGACTATGACAAAAACGGCAAGCGCGATAAGAGCGATGGCATTTATGAAAGCAGCGATGATCTCGACCCTTTTGTAGCCAAAGGTCTTTTGTAAATTTGCCCTTTTTTCTGCGATCTTAAAAGCGACCAGCGACAAAAAGAGAGCCGCAGCGTCTGAGAGCATGTGAAATGCGTCGCTAATAAGTGCAAGCGAGTTTGAAACGAAGCCAAAAACGGCCTCAACTATCATAAACGTGAAAATTAGAAAAAATGAATTTCTAAGAACGCTCTTATTGTGCATCATTGTCCTTCTTTTGGGCGTCGATCCTCTTACCTATATCTTTTAAATTTGAAAATTCCTCGATGAGCTTTGGCGAGTCGTCAAGGCTGATGACGAAATTCCATATATAGGTCATCACAGAGTAGATGTGGCCGGCGTTTGTCTGCTGTGAGCTTAGCACCATTATCGCCACCAAAAATAGCAGCGCCGCACTAACGCCGATGATAAAGTAGCTCATCGCTTCCCTATTTGAGATCGCTATACGAAATTTAGAAACGACGTCGTAGTGCCTATTTAACGTGCTTTTGTTAAAAGCACCTATCACCTTTGCCTCTTTTTCTAGGCGGTCATTTAAGCGAAGATAAAGGTCGTCATTTTTCTTGATATATCTTGGTAAAAATATAAGAAAAAAGGTCATCACGGCAAAGCACGCCACAGCGACCTTTGGCTCAACAAAGATGAGCATAAACGCTGAGCCGATGATCGAAATAACCGATGTAAAAAACATAGGAAAATGCGTCTCAAAGAAATTTACAAACTCTCGCGAGAGCGCTACTCTAGCGATGATGGCGGAGTCGTCTTTGGCATTTTGTTTTTCATTCATGATGACATTTACAGCAAGCTTTGCGTAGATATTTGCAAAAACTTGCGTATCCACGCGGCGTCTAACGGCTCCTACAAGCCACGCTATGAGCACAAAAAGTGCGTAAATGAGGGCATTTAACGTATTTCCTTGCATGATTGCGTTGATCGCAAAGCCCGCAAATATCGGGTATGCTAGAAAAAGTCCGTTCTCTGCTAGTACAAAAGCAAAGGTTAAAATGAGCTTTTTGTTATGCTCGGTCGCTATGCTCTTTAGCGTTTTAAAGGCGTTGTTTTGCAAATTTACTCCTAAAAATTCTGCGAATTTTAGCTCAAATTTATAAATTTTGAAAAATTTTTGTTGTAACTCTTGACATTACAACAAAAAATCACTATACTTCGCTCATCGGTTGTAAATAAAAAGATTACAACACAAAAAACAAGGAGAACAAAATGAAAAATTATCAAGTCACAAAGATCGCAAACGAGCCAAGAGTCGAGCTAAAAGAGGCTTTAAATTTAACTGGCTGTGAGGTATCTATAAACGAATTTGCGGCAAATGTGAGCGTGCCATTTGTCCATGCGCACAAGCAAAACGAGGAGCTTTACATCATCACTGATGGCGATGGCGAGCTCTTCATCGATGGCGAAGTGATAAAAGTAGGCAAAGGCGACGCAGTGCGCATAGATCCAGATGGCAAAAGGTGCTTTAAAGCTGGCAAAAACGGTATCAAAATGATCTGCATCCAGACAAAACGCGGTAGTCTAGAGCAATACACCATGACTGACGGCGTGATAGTTGAAGACGTAAAGCCAAGCTGGCTGTAAATTTAGCGAGGCAAGAACACAAAGTGCGAGCGTAAATTTAAAATGCGTATCGACTGTGCGATCAAACAAATCAAATTTAAAGGAGAAACAATGAAGATAGCAATCATAGGTGCAAACGGCAAAAGCGGTGCAAATTTAGTAAATGAGGCGCTAAAACAAGGTTACGACGTCACAGCGATCGTTAGAAACAAAGAGTATAAAAACGAAAGCGTAAAGGTCGTTTATAAAGATATTTTCGAGCTTACAAAGGCTGATTTAACTGGCTTTGACGCAGTTATCAGCGCATTTGCAGCATGGAGCGAAGAAACCTTCCCGCTTCACAAAAAAGTGGCCGCTCACCTAGTAAATTTACTAGAAGGCACTAACACAAGGCTCATCGTAATTGGCGGCGCTGGTACGTTATTTGTTGATAGCAAAGACACTATGCTCATGGACACCCCAGACTTCCCAGCAGCATATATGGGCGTGGCAAAGGCGACGGCGGAGTCATATTTTGAGCTAAAAGGTAGCACAAATGTGCTTTGGACGTATGTAAGTCCAGCAGGCGACTACGACGAAAACGGCGCTCGCACGGGCAAATACGTGCTTGGCGGGGATGATCTCATACTAAACTCAAAAAATGAGAGCTACATAAGCTACGCAGACCTTGCGCTTGCGATCATTGATGAGCTAAAAAATAAGAAATTTATCCAAAAGCGCTTCACTGCAGTTGGCGAGAGAGCGTGAGTTTATAAATTTGACAGCTAGCAAAGGCTCGTAAGTCAAATTTAGCTGGCTGTCTTTGGCAGAAAATTTAAGTATAATCACGAAAAATTTAAGGACGATCATGCAAGTTGGCATTAAATTTTCAACTGCGATACACGCGCTTTTGTGTGCTAAATTTTTTGAAAATGAGAAGGTTACAAGCGAATTTATAGCTGGTAGCATAAACACAAACCCAGTTATCGTTAGGCGCCTACTTGGCACACTAAAGGCTGCAGGACTCGTAAATGTCGCAGCTGGAGTTGGTGGGGTGAGCCTTACAAAAGAGCCAAAAGATATAAATTTGCTTGAAATTTTTAACGCAGTAAACGACAAAGAAAAACTTTTTAAAATTCACTCTGACTCGCCCAAAGCCTGCCCAGTCGGCGGCAGGATAGAAGAGCTTTTGTCTGGGCACTTTTTAAGAGCACAAACTGCCCTAGAAAACGAGCTAAAAAACGTTACTTTGCAAGATTTATTAGACGAGCTTGCAAGATAAATTTAGACTAGAAGCTTAATCCTTTCTAGCCTAAAAATAAATTTACAAACTACTCCTGCATCATGGTCCATTTTTGTGCGATCCTTACGGCATTTGTCGCAGCTCCCACACGGATCTGGTCGGCACTGCATCTTAATTACGACTTATTTAAATTTTAGTAGCTAGCATGTAGAAATTTAGCGGCGAGATTTCATTGTGATTTTTGTTTATTTGACTTTAAATTTAAACTTGTTACAAGTAGGATTTTAAGTCTTTTGGGCTAGAAATTTAACCCAAAAGATAAATATCAATTAGCTAAAACGGATAAATTTAGCAGGCCAGAGCTCTAGCCTGCAATGGTTACTAAAACAAGCTATTTACGCTTTCGTTGTGATAAACACGGCGTATCACTTCGCCAAAGAGTGAAGCTGTGCTTAGCACTTTTATACAAGGGAGTTCTTCTTTTAATGGGATCGTATCAGTCACCACTAGCTCGTCTAAAAAGCCAAGTTTTAGCCTATCATAGGCTGGTCCGCTAAGCACTGGATGCGTGCAAAACGCCATTACGCTAGTTGCGCCACGCTCTTTGAAAATCTCAGCTGCTTTTACGATGGTGCCAGCGGTGTCGATCATATCATCGACCAAGATCACATCTTTGCCTTTTACATCGCCGATCACGTTCATCACTTCGCTCTCGTTTGCTTTCTCGCGGCGTTTATCAACGATGACCATATCTAGCAAATTTAGATTTTTTGCCAAGGCTCTAGCACGAGCTACGCCGCCTACATCTGGGCTTGCGACGACTGGATTTGGTAAATTTTTAGCTTTTACGTAGTCGTTAAAGACAATGCTACCATAAAGGTTATCTACCGGGATGTCAAAAAATCCTTGAATTTGCCCTGCGTGAAGGTCCATAGTAACGACTCTGTCGATGCCTGCTGTTTGCATCATATTTGCCACTAGTTTTGCAGTGATAGGCACTCTAGGAGCTGCTTTTCTGTCTTGTCTAGCGTAGCCAAAATACGGTACGATCGCTGTTATAGAGCTTGCACTGCTGCGTTTTAAAGCGTCAGTTAAGATAAGAAGCTCCATTAAATTTATATTTGCTGGGGCGCATGTTGGCTGGATGACAAAGACATCTTTCCCACGCACGCTTTCGCCGATTTGCACGCTGATCTCACCATCGCTAAATCTTTTAATGCTAGCTTCACTGAGTGGAAGCGACAAATATTGCGAAATTTTCTTCGAAAGCTCGATATTTGCGGTGCCTGAGAAAATTTTATAGCCTCTCATAATATTAACCTTTTTTAGTGATTTTTATGTTGGGATTTTATCAAAATGAGCTTTAAATTTAAATTTATTTACCAACTAATTTTAGCCAAATTTTATACTCCAAAAGGCAAAATTTAAACTAAATTTTTATATCATTTTACATTTGTAAATTTATGAGGACTAAGATAACAAGCATGTTTAAGATATGTAGAATTTACGACTTTATTAAAAGCGACGACGAGAAATTTAAAGGTGTCTTTATCGATAGACTTTATCCTAGAGGCGTGAGAAAAGAGATCTTTTCTAGCTTCATCTGGCTAAAATCAGTCACTCCGTCAAACGAGCTAAGGTCATGGTTTCATGAAGATAAAGAGGCTAGGTTTGATGAGTTTTGCAAAAGATTTAGACAAGAGCTAAATGGCAAAGAGGAGCAAGAGGGACTAAAAGAGCTTAAAAAGCTAGAAAAAGAGTATAAAAACGTGGCGCTTCTGACCGCTGTCAAAGAGCCAGAATTTAGCCACGTTAAGGTGATAAAAGAGGCGCTTAGTTCTTTATAAAGCCACTTGCGATGACGCGCTCACCTTCATACATCACGCAAAGCTGACCTTGCGCCACGCCAAGTGCGTTTTGATTTAGCGTTAGCTTTGCGGTTTTGTTAGCTTTATCAACCTCAGCAAAAGCCTCAAGTTTAGGGCTTCTATATCTTATTTTTGTTTCGCACTCAAATTTATCTTCATCGATAAATAAATTTACGTTTTCAAGCTCGACCACCTTTTGAGCAAGGTCGTCTTTCGTGCCGACAACGATCTCGTTTTTTTTGGCATTTATCTTGATGACAAAGTGTGGCTCATGAGCGCCAAAAACCTCAAAGCCACGGCGTTTGCCGATAGTGTAGTGCATGTAGCCTTGGTGGCGGCCGATGATATTGCCGTCTTTATCAACCACATTGCCTGGTAAATTTGTGTTGTAGTGCTTGTTTAAAACCTCGATGTAGGTATTTTCCACAAAGCAAATTTCACTGCTTTCTGCCTGAGTAGCGAACTCTTCAAGCACTTTTACGCCTCTTGCTAGCTCTTTTATATCTTTTTTAAATTTATCCCCAAGCGGGAAAATGACATCTTTTAGCACCTCTTTTGGCACCTGAGCTAAAAAGTAGCTTTGATCCTTGCTAGGATCTTTGGCGCAGGTTATAAAACCATCAACCACCTGCACGTAGTGCCCAGTAGCAAGCTTCTCGCAGCCATTTACCTTTGCAAAGTCAAGTAGCGCTCCAAGCTTTATAAATTTATTACACAAGGCGCAAGGATTGGGCGTCTTGCCCTCTTTGTAGAGCCTGACAAATGGATCATAAACATATTCGTTAAATTTATCCTGTAGATCGAGTATATGCACCTTGATACCAAGATACTCGCCCACTTTTTTGACTTTTCTGATGTTTTCTTCGTGATATCCTGGCTTTTGATGAAGCATCATGTAGCAGCCTTGCACCTCGTGTCCGGCCTCTTGCAGAAATTTAGCCGTCATCGTGCTATCTACGCCGCCGCTCATTGCAACCATTATTTTCATATTTTTACCTTTTTTAAATTTAAAGGCGATATTTTATATCTTATTTTTAAATAGCCAAAATTTCGCTCACAATAAGCTCTATATCATCGGTGATTTTATATAAGCTTAAATCTTCTTCGTTTATCGTTTTTTGAGGGATCAGCGTCTTTCGTATAAACTCATCAAGCCCTTGCCAAAACTCACATCCATAAAGAAAAATTTTCACTTTTTTGCTGCCAACATGAACTAACACCAAAATTTCAAATAGCTCATCAAGCGTGCCAAAGCCACCAGGGAAGACGACAAATGCGATAGAGCTGTCAGTTAGGGCAAATTTTCTTGGGCTTAAATTTGAAAAGAGATATTTTGCGGTGACGTATGGATTTGTTTGTTGTTCAAACGGCAGTCTCACGTTTAGTGCGACGCTAGGGGACTTTGCGCTATCAAATGCACCCTTATTTGCCGCTCTCATTATGCCGTCCCCACCGCCAGTCAAGATAGCAAAACCTAGCTCATTTAGCTTGTAAGCTAGCTCGTATGCCTTTTTGCAGTAGAAATTTTCTTCATCAAATCTAGCCGAGCCAAAGAAGGTTACATTTTTGTTTTTATACTTTAAAACGCTTGGAAATTTTAAGAGATCATTTACTAGTTCATTCATTATTTTAACTGCTGAAGCCTCTCACGTTTTGAGCCTATCTGAGTGATCTGGATGCCAAAGTTGCCGTCTATTATGACAACTTCGCCAAGAGCTATCACCTTATCTCCTATCAAAATTTCAAGCGGGTCGTTTGCGAGTTGATTTAGCTCGATGACTGAGCCTATATCCATAGTGAGCACATCTTTTAAGAGCATCCTTTTTGAGCCGATACGAACGCGCATTGGTAGCCTTACGTCCATAATAAGACCGATGTTTCTCATCTCTTCTGCGCTAAATTCGCCCTTTAGTGTATGAGGAGCAGCTGTGGCTTTTGCAGCATCTGCTGGCTCGCTTTTAGCAGGCTCAAAAAATCTCATAAGCGTATGATCGCAGACAAAAGCCACATGCTCATTTAGATCCTCGATCTTTATGTTAAACAAAAAAAGCTTTTCAAAAACGCTAAAATCAAGCGATGAGTTTTCATCTAAGAAATTTACATTTATCACCTCAAAGCTGATCTTTGGCATGCCTTTTTGCGCTCCAAGAGAGGTGCTAAATGCGCTAAAAAGGTTTGAAAATATCTCTTTTGCAGCGTCAAGCTCGTCGCTACCGAGGTTTTCATTATGTGAGATCTCCTCTTCGCCCATCATCCACTCGCTAACCGCGCTTATGAGCACCGGCGTGCAGGCGATCTCAGCTTTTGCATTGATGTCACCACTTAATGTCACGCTAGCCATGACAACTGGCGGTTTTATGCCATTTTGAGCTGGTGCGTCAAATTCGTTTCTCTCGCCGATCTCTGGCGCTCTGCCAGTTAGCCCTTCGATGGTCGCTTTTAGTTCATTTGAAAAGATGTTAAAAAATTCATTCGTCATTATCTTCGCTCTCTTCTTCGTTGTTGTGTTCGTTGGCCTCGTCGTATGCCATTAGTTTTGCTTTTCGCTCTTCTTCGTATTTTTCTAGGATGTGTTTGATCTCGTCTTTGTCAGAGCGGATTAGCTGCTCGATCTTGATAGACTTTCTAAATCTATGAAGCCCAACTTCAGCCAAAAATACCTCTTTTTTATCGATACAAACGATAGCTTTGTCGTCAGCGCCTCTATCAAGCCTTAAGATATCGCCCTCTTTTAAATTTAAAAACTCATTTACGCTAACTATTGATTTACCAAGGATCGCTTCATAAAGCACCTCAGCACGGCCTATTAGCGTTTTTAGCTCTTTGTTTCTACTCTTTTTAGCGCTAGTTTCGCCAAGCATGATGTCCCTGTTTGCTAGGCGCGATAGGATCGGCTCTAGGTAGATGACTGGATAGCATAAATTTATCATACCGCTTGAGCCACCAACGATGATCTCCATGACGACCATGATGACGATCTCGTTTTGAGATACGATCTGCACGACGTTTGGACTGCTCTCTTTTGCCTCGACATTTGGATACATATCAGTTATCATCGACCAGCTCTCTTTTAGGCGCTGCATGATCATCCTAAGCACCGCATCGAGTAAATTTACCTCGATGTCAGTTAGCTCTCTGTTTGCCTCGAAATTTTCACCAGTTCCGCCAAGTAAGCGGTCTATCATAGGAAATGCTATGCTTGGGTTTATCTCTAAGATGCAGTTTCCATCAAGTGGCTTGATAGAAAAGACGTTAAAGCTAGTTGGGCTTGGCAAACTCATCAAAAACTCGCCGTATGTCATCTGATCGACGCTGTGAAGTCTAAGCTCGACGATACTTCTCATAACGCTTGAAATTTGACTAGCTAAATTTCTAGCAAGCTTGTCGTGGATGCCTTTTATCGCGCGGAGTTGCTCTTTACTGACGCGGTTTGGACGCTTGAAGTCATAGATAATGATCTGTTTTTGCTCGCCTTGTGGGCTCTCTTCTATCTCGATATTGCTCG
Source organism: Campylobacter concisus (assembly GCF_003048985.1). Lineage (GTDB taxonomy): Bacteria > Campylobacterota > Campylobacteria > Campylobacterales > Campylobacteraceae > Campylobacter_A > Campylobacter_A concisus_AY. The sequence goes on along the minus strand of NZ_PIRS01000014.1, from coordinate 58,187 downwards.
TATCGCCGTCTTCATCGACGACTTCAAGTAGCGCATCTATCTCTTCTTGACTTAAAATATCAGCCATTAAACCCCCAAGCTGCGTCTGATGCGATCAAGCAAACGTTTATGAATTTGTGAAATTCTACTCTCGCTGATGTTCATTATCTCGCTGATCTCTTTTAAATTTAGCTCTTCGTAGTAGTAAAGCTGAACTATCATCTGATCGCGTTCATCAAAGTCTTTTAGCGCACTTTCGATCTTTAAGATAAGATCCTCTTTTTCTACGCTTTTTTCAACATCGCTTTGACCGATTAACTCCATTTGTTCATCGATCGGCAAGATGGTGATGATGCCGCTAACGCCCCTTGCCTCTCTTATCTTTTCGATATCTTCATTTAGTTTTTCAGCCAGATACTCGTCGCTTGGCTCTTCTTCGTGCGTGTTAAAGTAGTTATCTATCTCGGTATTTATGCTCTTTACTAGCTTTCTGTCGCTTCTACTAACGACATCAAGCGCTCTTAGGTAGTCAAGCATCGAGCCATAAATTCTCTTTTTGCCATATCCCCAAAATGAGTCGTTTTGCTCTTTGTCATACTTCCTGCTAAGCTTTATCATCTCTTCAACACCAACGCTTATAAGGTCGTTTACGTCGATACTTGAAGGCAAGCGCTCCTTTAGCCTAAACGCCATCGCGCGCAGAGCTGGCATGTATTTTAAGACGATCTCGTCTTGCTCTTTTTTAATGGTGCTTTTATAAGCGTTAAGCTGCTTTTGCTTTAGTTCGTACATTTTGCTTACCAGAGTCTAAATTTTCGGTGGTTACTTTTAGCATGATATTTTCAATCCGTTTTTCCCTAACGTTTAGCTCAGAGATGAGATAGTCTGCGATCTCCTCATGTCTTTGCTTGTCAAAAAATTTCTTCAAAGTCCTTTTTACATCGACATAGTTCATTATCACGATGTGAATTATAAGGTAGAAAAATAAAGTAATAACTAGCGTATAAACGAGCATTTCGATAGGCTCACTTACCTTTAGCAAGGTAAAAACTATGCCTATGAAAAATCCACAAACCGTAAAAAATGCTATAAAATTTTCTGCACGCAAAGCTCAATCTCCATTAAAATTGTTCTATCAAACGCTTAAAGAAGCCCCCAAAGCTCCTGCTTTGCTCATCTTTAAGCACTTTTCGTTCCAACCTATAAAGCAAATTCGAAGCTATCTGCTTGATCTGCACGCTAGCAGAGCCGTAAGCTTCGTCATCTGTAAAGAGTGTCCTTTGCTTTATGCTCCTTGCCACGCTCTTATCAGAAGCTACGTAGCCAATTAGCTCTAAATTTAAATTTGGCCCGATATTTGCGTTTGCCACTCGCTTTACATTTTCATAAATTCTAGTGGCCTCAGCCTCGTTTTTTACCATATTTAAAAGTAAAAGCTCGTTATTTTTAAATCTTGAAACGATCTTTATGACCGCGTATGCGTCAGTTATCGCCGCAGGGTCAGGCACAGTCACCACGACAACCTCGTCAGCCGCCTCTAAAAAGAGCTGTGTACTACCGCCTATGCCAGCACCGGTATCAATGATCAAAAAGTCAAGCTGATCAAGCTCGCTAGCCTCATCTAAAAATCTCTCAAATAAAAATTGATTGTTAAATTTTAAAATTTCATCGCCGCTCTCGCCAGGGATGAGGATGAGATTTTTATTTATAGGTATCAAGATATCTTTTAAGCTGCACTCGCCCTTTAGCACGTGAAGCAGGTTTTTGCCCATTTTGACGTTTAAGATCACATCAAGGTTTGCAAGTCCGATATCAGCGTCAAATAGCCCTACTTTATAGCCATTTTGCGACAAGACATTTGCCAAATTTGCACTTATCGTGCTCTTGCCAACGCCGCCTTTGCCGCTTGTGATAGCTATAAAATGCGTATTTTTAGCCTTATTTTGAGACTGGACTAAATTTTGTAGTTTTTGCGCTTGGTTATTCATCGCTAGCCTTTTGCTTTGTAAAGCCGTCAAACACGCACTCTACTAAAAATTCGCTCTTTGCCTCCACAAGATCATCAGGCACCTCTTGACCCACGCTAAAGTAGCTAACTGGCGTGTTTGTCTCATATATCAGCGAAAAGACGTTGCCAAAAATTTTAGTCTCGTCAAATTTGGTGATTATTAAAGTGTCGATCTCTAAAAATGAAAATCCATTATAAATTTCTATCAGATCCTCGACCTTTGAGCCAGCCGAAAGGACTAAATTTACATCGATCTTTGCGCCGCTATGCTTTAAAAATTTATCAAGTCTTTCAAGCTTTTCTTTGTCATACTGCGAATTTCCAGTGGTGTCGATTAGTATCACGTCGCAGTAGCTAAGCTGCTTTATGGCATTTTGAAAGTCCTCGACCTCTATGACGTCAAGGATCGGTAGTTTCATCATCTTAGCGTACTGAAATAGCTGCTCAACCGCTCCGATACGGTACGTATCAAGCGTGATGATGCCCGTTTTATAGCGCTTTTCGTTGCCGTATGCAAAACGAGCCGCAAGCTTTGCAAGAGTCGTCGTCTTGCCAACTCCAGTTGGGCCAACTAGCATCATTATGCGCTGTTTTTTATCATTTAGCTCTTTTCTGCAAGGCAGCATATTTCTCAAAAGCGAGTAGAAGTACCTTTTTACCGCAGTTGGGTTACTTTTCATAGAAACAGGCAAATTTTCAAGCGTCGTTTGCATGATCGCCTCTAAATGCTCCTCTTTCATGCCACTTTGTTTTGCGAGCTTGTAGATGCTAGCAAACTCTGGCGGGATCGAGAGATTGTTGCGATTTGGGGCCTTTTCGTCCCAGATCATATCAGTTATAAGCCCTATTTTCTCGCTTAGTACGCTTACTTGCTTTGCTACATCGTCTATTTTTTTATTCATGCCATTTGTGTTTGGCTCTTTTATCTCGTTCATATCGACATTTGCGATCGCGCTTATCTCTTTTGCGACGTCTGAAATGTTTAAAAGCACGCTCTCATTTGGATCGTAAGGCTCAGGCGACGTCGTCTTTGCCTCAAATTTAGCAGGCTCCTCTTTTATCTCAAATTTTGGCTTTGGAGGCTCGTAGTTTTTGCTAAATTTAGAGTAGGCATTTTCATAGTTTATGGCTTTTGTATTTGGCTTTGGCGGCTGCTTTACCTCGTCCTCTTCGACGCTTACTAAAATTTCATAAAGCGGCTTTTTGTTTATCGTTTTGGCTTGAATTTGCTTTGTGGTAACGAGTATGGCCTTCTCGCCGCACGCTTCTTGAGCCTTCTTCAAAGCCTCGATGGTGCTCTCACCTGTAAAAGTATGAAATTTTGTAGCCATTTATATCCTTTAACCTCTCATAAGCCCTAGTGGCACGATCACGCTAAGCCTCTTGCTAGCCCCTGGGTGCGGGACGATAAGGCGCGGCGTCTTATAGACTTTTTTACTAAAATACAAAATATCCAGATCAAGCGTGCGTGGCGCATTTTTAAACGTCCTCACGCGCTTAAATTTACTCTCATAGTGCCCTAAAATTTTTAGCAAATTTCTAGGGCTCACAGATGTTTGTAAATTTATAACAGCGTTACTAAAATCATCCTGCGCTTCGTAGCCAAATGCCGCATTTATAAGGATCGGCGAGACTTCAACCACGTGAAAACGCCTATCTTCACTAATCGCTCTTATAAATTTATCAAACCTCTTTGCGCTATCACCGATGTTGCCACCCATGCCAACTAGCGCCTCATACTTAAACTCATCTCTTTTTTGAAAAAAACTAGGGCAAAAACGGCTTTTTACGATCTTTCTTGCTCCAGCTAGCCTCATAAAATCTCGCACCCACCTTCTCTTGCGACCACCACATCCTCGATGCGCACGCCAAATTCATTTTCTAGATAAATTCCAGGCTCCACGCTAAAGACCATGCCCTCTTTTATGAGCGTATCGCTTCTTGCTGAGATGACTGGAAGCTCGTGTATATCGACACCTACGCCGTGTCCTGTCGAGTGAAAAAAGGCCTTTTCATATCCAGCTTTTGCTATGACGCTTCTTGCCGCAAGGTCTATCTCGCACGCCCTCACGCCAGCTCTTGCGACCTCTATCGCAGCAGCCTGAGCCTCTTTTACGATCTCGTAAATTTCTTGCATCTTGGCGTTTTTAAATTTCTGCTCCTTTGAGAAGTTAAAATTTTCATCAAAGCAAGCAGTTCTGGTGCGGTCAGAGCAGTAACGCTTAAATTTAACCCCAGCGTCAAGTAGCAGCAAATCGCCCCTTTTTAAAATTTTATCCCCAGGTAGCGCATGCGCCTTTGCGGCATTTTCATTTATCGCCACGATCGGATCAAAGCTAAGACCTAGCTCGTTTTTTTGCCTAAAGATGAGCGAGGCGTTAAAATGAAGCTCTTTTTCGCTCATTCCTTCGCCATTTTCACGCACAAATTTAGCAAATTCATCAAAGCATTTTGCTCCAAATTCGCTAGCCTTTTTTAAAATTTTTATCTCATCTTCGCTCTTGCAAATTCTCTTTAGTCTAGAGAAATTTGCCTTTGGCTTGAAATTTATCCTAAAGCCCTTGCTAAGCGCGTTAAATTCGCTTAAGCTTAGCTCATCAGGGTTAAAAACGAGGCTGCTTGGCTTCGTCTTTCTTAAAAATGCCCTAACCTCGTTTATTAAATTTCTCTGCGCTAAAAGAACGACCACGCCTGCACTTACGCAGCTTTTTGCCTCGAAATAATACCTCGCGTCCGTGAAAAAGTATTTCACGCCATCAACGCATAGCAAAAACTCATTGTCGCAGCTGTAGCCGCACTCGTAAAATACGGCGTTTTCGTCCTTTAAGATGAAATTCATTGTGCTTTTTGATTTGCTCTTACTGCTTTGATTTGCTCAAAAATTTGAAGCATGCCTATCATCGCTAAATGATAGCCAACTGGTCCAAAGCCCACGATCTGGCCTGCTGCAACTGGTGCGATGAGGCTTTTGTGGCGGAACTCTTCTCTTCTATAAACGTTGCTGATATGCACCTCGATAACTGGCAGCGCAACCGCACTTAGCGCGTCACGGATAGCGATAGAGGTGTGAGTGTAAGCGGCTGGATTTATGATGATGCCGTCAGCATCGCCCAAGCACTCTTGGATCTTATCGACTAGCTCGCCCTCAAGGTTGCTTTGAAAAAACTCGATCTCAACGTCATTTTGATCGGCAACGATCTTCATTTGAGAGTGGATATCCTCCATCTTCATAACGCCGTAAATTCCTGGCTCTCTAGCGCCAAGCATGTTGATATTTGGGCCTTGGATAACCATTATTTTTAGCTTCTTATCCATGTCACTCCTTTTTGATTAAATAGCCCAAATTATACATTTTCGTTCCTAAATTTTCGCTACAATAACAAAAATTTAAGGCTAGAAATGGAAATTTTAAAAGCAAAAAAGATCATCACTGGCGGAGAAAATCCAAAAATTTTAAGAAATTCTTGTGTTGTCATCGAAGGTGATAAAATTTTAGAAATTACAAGCGAAAAAGAGGCACAAAAAAAATTTAGAGAGGCCAAAATTTGCGACTTTGGTGAGAGCGTGATCGCCCCAGCGTTCGTAAATACACACGTTCATTTGGAGTTTAGCTCAAACGTCAGCACCCTAAAATACGGTGACTTCATAAAATGGCTCGGCTCTATCGTCGATAAAGGCGGCGAGCTAGCTAGGATGGATGCTAAAAAAGCTATGAATGAAGCGATAAATTCACTACTTAAAAGCGGAGTTTGTGCCGTTGGCGAGATATCTAGCTTTGGCTCGGAGCTTGAAATTTTAGCCGCTAGTCCGCTTAAAGTCGTGCTTTTTAGTGAAATTTTAGGCTCAAGCGAGCAGATGTGTGAACAAAATTTGCAAAATTTCTTAGCTAAATTTGAAAAAACAAAGAGCTATAAAAGTCAAAATTTCACCCCAGCTATCTCGCTGCACTCGCCCTACTCTGTGCATCCAAAGCTTGCCAAAGCCGCCCTTGAGATAGCTAAAAAGGGTGGTCTTCTTGTTAGCACACACTTTTTAGAGAGCAAGGCTGAAAAGCAGTGGCTAGAGCACGGCAGCGGTGGCTTTAAAAAGCATCTTTTAAGATTTAGCCAAGATCCAAAGCCGATGTATGACGCGCAGGGCTACTTTGCGATGTTTCGTGAGATAAATACGCTCTTTACGCACTGCGTTTATGTGAGTGATTTTGCCAAATTTAAGCCTCATCACAGCGTAACGCACTGCGCCGTTTCAAACAGACTACTTGGTAAAAAGGCGCTAAATTTAAAAGAAATTTTCAAAAACAACGTCAGTCTAAATATCGGTACAGACGGCCTTAGCTCAAATATCAGCCTAAATTTCTGGCATGAGCTACGAGCCGCCCTTTTTACACACGCTAGCCTTGATCTAAACGAGCTTGCCACTAGGCTTTTTGTCGCTGCAACGCATGGAGGCGCAAAGGCACTTAGGACAAATAACGGCGAGATAAAGGCTGGACGTGCGGCTGATATCGCAGTCTATAGCGACCTAGAGTGCGATGATAGCGAGCTAATACTTCAGCTAATACTTCATACAAACGAGGCTAAAAAACTATATATCGGAGGCAAAATTTGCAAATTTTAAGGCTTATTTTTAGAGGAATTTTGGGAATTTTTAAATTTATAAATAGCTACTTTAAGGCGCTCATATTTTTACTCATCTTATTTTTTATTTTCGCGCCAAATAGCAAGATGAAAGAGCCAAATTTAGCCCGTATCGACATCACTGGCACGATAGTGGATACAAGTGAAATTTTAGATGTGCTCGAAAAGGCAAGGCTGGATAGCAACATCAAAGGCGTGCTGCTCTACATCGACAGTCCAGGCGGTGCGCTAAGCCCGAGCGTGGAGCTAGCCATGGCGGTCAAGCGACTAAAAGAGAGCAAAAAAGTGCTCGCATACGCTGCTGGCAACATGGCGAGCGGCAGCTACTACGCTGGCGTAAATGCTGATACTATCGTCGCAAACCCAGGCGCTTTCATAGGCTCGATCGGCGTCATCATGCAAGGGGCAAATATCGAAAATTTAGCCAAAAATTTAGGCGTGAGCGAGCAGGTAGTGAAGGCTGGCGAGTTTAAAGAGGCTGGCACCTTTATGAGGAGCTGGAGCAAGCAGGAGCGCGAGAGCTTGCAAGGGCTCGTAAATGACGCTTACATGCTCTTTGTAAGCGACGTGGCGGCGGCTAGAAATTTAGATATCAAGAAAAAAGACGAGTGGGCAAACGCAAGGGTCTTTTTGGCGCACAATGCCCTAAAAATGGGGCTAATAGACAGCCTTGGTAGCTACATAGACGCTCAAAATGAGCTAGCTAAAATGAGCCTCGTAGATGAGCCCGTCTGGCAAGAAAAACCGCAGCTCGAAAAGATAATGGAGAAATTTACAAAGCAAGGCATAAACTCGCTTTTTGGCGCATTTTTTGAGACAAAGCTTAGATAAATAAACCAGCCAAGTTAAATTTAACTGGCTGGCAAAACTTTTTGTAGCTAGTTTATCTGAAATTCCCTTCGCTATCCACGAAGAGTTCTCGCTCTGCTATTTTTATCAAAAAAGTAGTTTCATTTATCCTTTGAAGCACCTCAAATTTACCATAAATGCTATTTTTGATAACGACATTAAAGTTTTCATCCAAAAGTCCAAATTTATCACCTAGTCGTGATAAGTAGAAAGTGTTGTTTGATCTATCTATCACCTTATCTAGCACTTCTATCAAATTTTCATTTTCATCATAAAATATAATATTTCCGCTAGTATTGACTTTATAATATTTTCCATCTTTTTTAACACTAGCCCAACCACCACTAAAGTCGTTAACTTCATCAAATTCTTTTGAAATTTCTATTTTGTTTTTCTCTTCATCAACTACTATAAAATTTCCACTGGTATTAATTTTATAGCTCTTACCATTTTTCTCAACTCTAGCAAAACCATCTTTAAAATACCAAATTTTATCAAATTTACACTCTATGGCTTGCTCACCTTTTGTGTTTACATATCCAAATTTGCCATCTTTATATACTGGAGCTAGACCTTCTTTAAAATCCCAAGCATTATCAAATTTACACTCTACTATCTGCTCACCTTTGGTGTTTACATATCCAAATTTGCCATCTTTTTTAATCCTAACAAAACCTTCTTTAAAGTCATAGATGTCATCAATTTCTTTTGAAATTTCTATTTCATTATTATCTATATCAAGTACTATAAAATTTCCATTTGTATTAATCTCATAACTCCGACCATTTTTCTCAACTCTAGCAAAGCCATTGTAAAAATAACTGGCATCATCAAATTTACACTCTACGATCTGTTCACCTTTGGTATTTACATATCCCCATTTGCCATCTTTTTTAACTCCTGCTAAGCCTTCTTTAAAATCGTAAGCATCATCAAATTTACACTCTACGATCTGTTCACCTTTGGTATTTACATATCCCCATTTGCCATCTTTTTTAACACTAGCAAAGCCCTCTTTAAAGTCGCATGCTCCATCAAATTCTTTTGAAATTTCTATTTTGTTTTTCTCTTCATCAACTACTATAAAATTCCCGCTAGTATTAATAGTATAGCTTCCTGTAAACATTTTAACATCAACACTAGCTAAGCCTTCGTTGAAATCACTAGCATAATCAAATTTACACTCTATGGCTTGCTCACCTTTGGTGTTTATGTATCCATACTTGCCGTCTTCTTTAACACTAGCTAAGCCTTCGTTGAAATCACTAGCACTATCAAATTTAAACTCTATGACTTGCTCACCTTTGGTGTTTACATATCCATACTTGCCGTCTTTTTTAACTCTAGCAAAGCCTTCTTTGAAATCGTAAGCATAATCAAATTTACACTCTATGGCTTGCTCACCTTTTGTGTTTATGTATCCCCATTTGCCGTCTTTTTTAACTCTAGCAAAGCCTTCGTTAAAATCACTAACTTCATCAAATTTACACTCTACAATCTGCTCACCTTTTGTGTTTATGTATCCCCATTTGCCGTCTTTTCTAACTCTAGCAAAGCCTTCTTTGAAATCGTAAGCTCCATCAAATTCTTTTGAAATTTCTATTTTGTTTTTCTCTTCATCAACTACTATAAAATTCCCGCTAGTATTGATAGTATAGCTCTCTAGATATGTTTGAACTCTAGCTAAGCCTTCTTTAAAATCGTCAGCATAATCAAATTTATACTCTACAATCTGCTCACCTTTGGTGTTTATGTATCCCCATTTGCCGTCTCATAATCAAATTTATACTCTACAATCTGCTCACCTTTGGTGTTTATGTATCCCCATTTGTCATCTTTTTCAACTCCTGCTAAGCCTTCGTTAAAATCACTAGCACTATCAAATTTACACTCTATGGCTTGCTCACCTTTTGTGTTTATGTATCCATACTTGCCGTCTTTTTTAACTCTAGCTAAGCCTTCTTTGAAATCGTCAGCATCATTAAATTTACACTCTACGATCTGCTCACCTTTGGTGTTTACATATCCATACTTGTAGTCTTTTCTAACTCTAGCAAAGCCTTCTTTGAAATCGTAAGCTTCATCAAATTTACACTCTACTATCTGCTCACCTTTGGTATTTACATATCCAAATTTGCCATCTTTTTTAATCCTAACAAAACCTTCTTTAAAGTCATAGATGTCATCAATTTCTTTTGAAATTTCTATTTTATTTTTCTCTTCATCAACTACTATAAAATTCCCGCTAGTATTGATAGTATAGCTTCCTTTATATCTTTTAACAACAACACTAGCTAAGCCTTCTTTAAAATCGCCAGCACTATCAAATTTACACTCTATGGCTTGCTCACCTTTGGTGTTTATGTATCCATACTTGCCGTCTTCTTTAACACTAGCTAAGCCTTCGTTGAAATCACTAGCACTATCAAATTTAAACTCTATGACTTGCTCACCTTTGGTATTTACATATCCCCATTTGTGATCTTTTTTAACTCTAGCAAAGCCTTCTTTGAAATCGTAAGCTTCATCAAATTTACACTCTACGATCTGCTCACCTTTGGTATTTACATATCCATACTTGCCGTCTTTTTTAACTCTAGCAAAGCCTTCGTTAAAATCACTAACTTCATCAAATTTACACTCTACGATCTGCTCACCTTTGGTATTTACATATCCATACTTGCCGTCTTTTTTAACTCTAGCAAAGCCTTCGTTAAAATCACTAACTTCATCAAATTTACACTCTACGATCTGCTCACCTTTGGTATTTACATATCCATACTTGCCGTCTTTTTTAACTCTAGCAAAGCCTTCGTTAAAATCACTAACTTCATCAAATTTACACTCTACGATCTGCTCACCTTTTGTGTTTATGTATCCATACTTATAGCCTTTTTTAACTCTAGCAAAGCCTTCTTTGAAATCGTAAGCTCCATCAAATTTACACTCTACAATCTGCTCACCTTTTGTGTTTATGTATCCCCATTTGCCGTCTTTTCTAACTCTAGCAAAGCCTTCTTTGAAATCGTAAGCTCCATCAAATTCTTTTGAAATTTCTATTTTGTTTTTCTCTTCATCAACTACTATAAAATTCCCGCTAGTATTGATAGTATAGCTTCCTAGACATGTTTTAACACTAGCAAAGCCTTCTTTAAAATCGTAAGCTTCATCAAATTTACACTCTACGATCTGCTCACCTTTTGTGTTTATGTATCCATACTTATAGCCTTTTTTAACTCTAGCAAAGCCTTCTTTGAAATCGTAAGCTTCATCAAATTTACACTCTACGATCTGCTCACCTTTTGTGTTTATGTATCCCCATTTGCCGTCTTTTCTAACTCTAGCAAAGCCTTCTTTAAAATCACTAGCACTATCAAATTTATACTCTATAGCTTGCTCACCTTTGGTGTTTATGTATCCATATTTGCCGTCTTTTTGAACACTAGCAAAGCCTTCTTTGAAATCCATAGCATAATCAAATTTATACTCTATAGCTTGCTCACCTTTGGTGTTTATGTATCCATATTTGCCGTCTTTTTGAACACTAGCAAAGCCTTCTTTGAAATCCATAGCATAATCAAATTTATACTCTACGATCTGTTCGCCTTTGGTGTTTACATATCCCCATTTATCATCTTTTTTAACTCTAGCTAAGCCTTCTTTGAAATCGTAAGCACCATCAAATTTACACTCTACAATCTGCTCACCTTTGGTGTTTATGTATCCGAATTTACCGTCTTTTTGAACCAAAGCAAAGCCTTCTTTGAAATCGTAAGCTTCATCAAATTTACACTCTACGATCTGCTCACCTTTTGTGTTTATGTATCCATACTCGCCATTTTTTTTAACTCTAGCAAAGCCTTCTTCAAAATAACTAGCAATATAAAATTTACACTCTACAACCTGCTCACCTTTGGTGTTTATACATCCCCATTTGCGATCTTTTTTAACACTAGCTAAGCCTTCGTTGAAATCGTCAGCACCATCAAATTTACACTCTACGATCTGCTCACCTTTGGTGTTTATGTATCCATATTTGCCGTCTTTTTGAACCAAAGCAAAGCCTTCTTTGAAATCCATAGCATAATCAAATTTATACTCTACGATCTGTTCGCCTTTGGTGTTTATGTATCCATATTTGCCGTCTTTTTTAACTCTAGCTAAGCCTTCTTTGAAATCCATAGCATAATCAAATTTATACTCTACGATCTGTTCGCCTTTGGTGTTTACATATCCCCATTTATCATCTTTTTTAACTCTAGCTAAGCCTTCACAAAAATCGCCAACATAATCAAAACTATTTGCCATATAAGCCTCCTTTGTTTTTCAAATATTGTAATTTATATTTTTTAAAAATAAGTAAAATTTCAAATAATATTTAAATCGTAGAATAAAATAGAAATTTAAAGTAGATGGTGGAAGCGAGGGGGATCGAACCCCTGTCCAAAAGCAAAATCCGTACAGCCTCTACACGCTTAGCAAAAGTGAAAATTTCATCTAAAAAGGCTCACTTTCCAAAACCAAAATTTAGACTAAGACTAAAATTTCAGCTAACAAGCAGTCACTTTGCTGGCCTACTCTAGCTAAATTACTCGCTTACATCCTAGCTAGAATGAGACAAAGCGAGGCTCAACTGAACTTACGCAGCTTTAGCGTAAGCAGGAGCGAAATTAACGTTGTTTGCGTTTAAATTTAATTTGAGCTTTTTACGCTTTGCTCAAAGCGACGTGCCACCGTACACACTCTGCTCCTGTCGAAGCCAAGTCGCTCCCATAAAAAATGAAATGGTTTAGTTGGATTATTTAGTCAAGCTTTGCAGGTACGTCAATGATCTTTGGCTCAAGGACGCTAAAATACTCTAGGTCTTTCTCGACGTCGCCTTTGTATTTATGAAACTGATCGCTGATAAGCAGTAACCAATCTATAAATTTATCATTTGCTGGACCTTTTAAGCTTCTAGCCTCTTGAGTGACCTCTTCAGCCAAGGTTGTCAGCTTTAAGATCGGGTCAAGATGCATAAAACCTGCTGCTGATTTGATATTGTGAAAGATCCTAGAAAGCTCTAAAATGCTCTCCTTATACTTGTCAGCTCTTCCTAAATTTATTATCAAAGGCTCTAGTAAATCGCACATCAAAGTGTAGTGAGAGAGAAACTCCTCAACTATATCATAAGAATAATCGACTTCAAGCCTTTTTAATATACCCATTTTCATGTCCTTAAGAAATTGGCGTAATTGTAGCAAAATTTTGATAAAATTGTTAGCATTATCACAAATTTTACCGGACTTAGCCATGAGAGATGAAAAAATCGCAAAGAAAAAACTCACCATAAATGATATAAAAAACAAAAAAGGCATCGAGCCTATCGTGATGATAACTGCCTACGATGCGCTATTTGCTAAAATTTTTGATGATTACGCTGATGTTATCCTTGTTGGCGATAGCTTAAATATGAGTTTTAATATGAAAGAGAGCACGCTAAGTGCTGATATGAACGCTATGCTTTATCACACAAAGGCCGTTTGCGCCGGGGCTAAAAAGAGTTTTATCCTAGCTGATATGCCATTTGGCAGCTACACAAACGAAAAACAAGCGATCAAAAATGCGATGAAATTTTTTAAGCAGACAAATGCCGATGCGGTGAAGCTTGAAGTTGGCATGCATCAGGTAAATTTAGTAAAACGCCTCTGCGAAGAGGGCATAAACGTGATGGCTCACATCGGACTAAAGCCGCAGTTTTTTAAATTTGAGGGCGGATATAAGATAAAAGGTAGAAGCGAGCTTGAGGCAAAAAGGCTAGTTGAGGAGGCTTTGGCATTTGAGCAAGCTGGTGCGTTTGGCATACTTCTTGAGGGCACGCTTAGCAAGGTAGCAAGCGAGATAACAAGGCAGGTTCGTGTGCCAGTTGTAGGCATAGGCTCTGGGGTGGATGTCGATGGGCAGGTGCTTGTTTGGTCTGATATGTTGGGATTTTTCGAGGACTTTAAACCTAAATTTGTCAAGCGCTATCTTGACGGAGCCGCTCTTGTGCGAAAAGGCGTGCAAAGCTACACTAGCGAAGTAAAAAGCAAAATTTTCCCAAGTGAAGAATTTTCGTATAAGGGTTAAATTTATAGTCCAAGCTTATAAAATAGTCCATAAAAACTCTGCAAAAAGCTCTAGCAACACCAAAGCGCTAGAGCAAACTCTTAAATTTAAAAAAGCTCTTCTGATTCAAGATAGTTTTGCGAGATGTTTCGCTCTTTTTCGTCGGTATTTACATGAAGGACATAGTAGCCTATCTGCGTGTTGCTAGCATCAAGTAGCGGCACAACGCAAAAATAGTGCGTCTTATATACGTAAAATTCATACTTTTTAAGGTCGATATCACGCAAAATTCCAACTATATTTAAATTCGCACTGCTTAAATTTTCGATGTAATAATCACTTAAAATTTGATCACTCGGCGCGCTTTTATGTGCTGGCATCTTATCTTTTGATAGGAGCACGAAAAGGTCGATGCCTTGCGTTTTATAAAAATTTCCAAGTGAGTCGTAGTTTAGCAAAACCTCGATGCTACCGATATTTTTGCCATCATGCATCACATTTGAAACAGCCCTTATATGCACCCCCGCATACCACGCCTCGATGCCAACCATGGGCTTATTTTGACGTCTTGACTCTTGGACTAAAAACCTGCCACTAGCGATCATATCACCATATCTGTTTAGATCCCAGCTTCTTACGTAGCTTTTTAGATCTTTGTCGTAAAGATGAAGTTTGATGTTATTATACATCGATGCTGCACCAAGAGTTTTGGTCAAATTTTCGATATTTTTTACGCATTCGTCGCGGTCTTGACCTAGCAAACACATCTGTATAGACTCATTTTGAGCAAGCAAGATCGAGATCGCCATTGATGAAAATTTCTCATCATCGATGCTTTTGTTTAGCTGCTTTACGTGGTAGTCAAAAAAGACGCGCATATTGTTTTGCTTTTTTTCAGCCATGTATGAGCTATAAAGAAAGTAAAAGAGGCTACCAAGCAGCGCAAAAACGACTAAAACGATATAGATATTAAAATATTTTTTATATTTACTCAAAACTAAGCCTTAGTTTTTCTTCTAAAAATTTAGCAAACTCATCAAATTTAGGCAGCTTAAGCTCGCTTTTTCTTTTGGGGCTAGCCCAAACGCTATCTGGGAAAAATGCATCCTTTTCAAATCTCGCAATCACGTGAATATGCACGTGTGGCACGTAGTTTCCAAAGCTTGCGATGTTTATCTTAGTTGGTTTATAAAACTCAAGCATCGCCTTTTCAGCCACCAGCATCGCTTCAAAAAGCCTAGCTCTACTCGCTTCGTCACACTCACTTAGCTCGCGGTAGGGCTTAGCTGTAAAAATTTTCACCCACGGAAGCTCGTTCTCTTCGCGCTCAACTCTTATAAATTTATCTTCATATATCATACTTTGCCCCTATTTTATACGAAATTTCTCTCTCGCAAAAGCGTGTAAAGCTTGATCGTTGAGACAAAAAATGTCACGATCGCAGGTCCAAGTATCACACCCCAGAAGCCAAACGTCGTGATACCAGCGATCATCGCAAAAAAGATGAGTAGCTCGTTTATCTTTGTTGGTATCTTGACTAATTTTGAGTTTATAAATTTAATAACAAGTGGCTTTAGCAAGGTATCAGCACCAAATGAGATCACGATGATGGTATAAAGTGCGATCGTGATAGCGGCTGCTGTGTTGCCATTTGCAAACTCATAAATGCTAATAGGTGCCCACGCCAAAAAGCCACCAACGACTGGGATGAGTGAAGCGAAGCTAAAAAAGATGCCAGTTAGCACGCCGTCATAGCCGTAAAAGCTTGTGATAATGGCAAATAAAAAGCCCTGGATGATCATATTTGCAATGGTTGAGTAAAAAACGACGCCCATCACGTTACCAACTTCGCTTAGTATCGACTCAGTGTCCTCTTTTTTAAGCGGAAGCGCCTCTTTTAGGTAGTTTATAAGCTCGTTGCCGTAAAGGTTGCAAAAGAAGAAAAAGACTAGGATGATGATCATATCAACGCCAAATTTAAGGCTTAGCTTGCCTAAATTTGCAAGATTAGCAGCGACTTGCGAAAAGAGCATCTTGATATCAAGCCCGCCTATAAATTCCTTGATCTTTGGCTCTAAGAAATTTATCGACTCTGGCAGGCTAAAGTCGTAGTTTTTGATAAATTCAATCGTCTTTGTGACGTTGTTTATATCAAAGCCAGCTGCGTATTTCGCGATCTCGATGACGGCGTAAAGAAGCGGTGCAATAAATAAACAAAGAAGCGCAAATGTCGTAAGTCCTGACGAGAGCGTTTTGCGGTTTTTAGTAAGCGCTAAAAATGCGATCTGCACGTTTGCAACAGCCACAGCAAGCAGCGCTGCGATAAAAATGTCAAGTAAAAATGGTTTAAAAAGATAGACCACCAAAGCCAAAGCACAAAACGCAAAAATTCCAAAAAACAGCCTGTTATTCATTTCGCTCCCTTAAAATGGGGTAATTATAGCAGATTTATCAAAGCTACTCATTTGCTTGATAAATTTACTAAAACGCTTTGGCGCCAAATTTGCAAAGAGCAGGCTTTTGGCATTTTTAGCCTGCCACCGCTTAATAAATTTAGATAAATTTATGCCTTACGTAAATTTTCTTGCTCAAAAGCTCCTAAAAATTTAGCCTTTTACGTGCACTGAAAATTTGCTCCGACGACCTCACACTCATCACAAATTTGCATATAGATCGTGCCCTCGCCGTCTATCAAGCCACCAAAAGGAATTTGCGCTAGATATTTCATCGTTTTACCACATTTTGGGCAGGCTAGATACTCGCTGTCTTGCTGCCACTGCGGATATCCTCCAAGCAAAATTTCACCATCGATCATAGCCGCATAGTGCATACAGACCTCGTTTGCTAACTCAAATTTTTGCCCGTCAAGCACCGCCACAGCATCTCTTACATAGTCTTCGCTCTCACCCTCACCTACTACCTCTGTTTGCACATTATTGCCGTCATTTTGGCAAAAGTACTGCACAAAGCCAACGCATGTCGGACAAAATTTAAGCACAGCGTCATTTTTAAGCTCTAGCCCAAATCGCTTTAGACTCTCTTTTTTAATGGTGAGTTCTATCATCTCGCCGCTACAAAATTTACACTTTTCATCATTTGCTGCTTTAAATTTAACGCTTGCGTCTGCATTTTTGCTTGGCTCGCAAACAAAACACTTATCAAAAACAAGGCTTCTTCTCTTGCCACTGCTATCAAAACTCCAGCCAGCAGTCTGCGAGTATCCATCAGTGTCGGCATAAAGCTTCGTCTTCCAAGGCTTTGGCGCACCATAAAGCCTAAAAAATAGCTCCCTTACTACCTCATCGCCCTGCCAGGCAAGTGCTGAAAGGATGTGATTTAGCTTGACTATATTTTCTTCGCTTGAAAGCCTATTTATAAGCTCATCTCTAAGCCCTTCTGAAGCCTTTTTGTAAATTTCAGGTGGGTAGTACTCGCCGTTTTTTGTAAGCTCATTAATGATCTGCTCGTCGCAAATGTCATGTAGATAAAAAATATATGTAAGGTCGCTGTAAATTTCATCAAATTTATCTAGCTCGTCAATGTGAGCGAGGATATTTTTCTGCCTCTTTTTGATCTCGTCCTCGCTTAAGCCCTCATAAAACTCCAGCTTCTCTTTTTGCCTGCACTCATAGCAGATCCCGTCAAAATAAATCGTCCTTTGCTTGCACTTAGGACAAAGATGTGGCTCGCCCATTTTTGCTCCAAATTTAAATTTCTCTACTCAAAAAGTCCTTTTTCGATGTCGATCTTGACGTTAAAGGTCTCAAAGCACTTCGCACTTGCGATCCTGCCCTTTGCGGTGCGCTCGATAAAGCCATTTGCAAGCAGGTATGGCTCGATGACGTCCTCAACCGTGCCCTCGTCCTCGCTAAGTGCCGCAGCGATCGTGCTAAGCCCCATAGGACGGCGCCTTGCTTGCATCAAAATTTCTAAATACCTAATATCCATCTCGTCAAATCCAAGCGAATTTACACCAAGCGCATTAAGCCCCTCTTTTGCACGATCGTGGCTGATGATTTGCTCGTCATTTACCTCAGCAAAGTCGCGAATTCGCTTTAGCAGTCTAAGAGCAATCCTTGGCGTGGCACGTGAGCGTTTGGCGATCTCTAAAGAGGCGTTTTTGTCGCACTCTTTGCCAAGCTTGGCCGAGGCGATCTGCACGATACGGCTTAGCTCGCTGCTTGTATAAAACTGCAGCCTAAAATCCATCCCAAAGCGGTCCCTTAAAGGCGCTGAGATCATGCCAGCACGTGTTGTTGCGCCAATAAGCGTAAATTTTGGCAAGTCTATCTTGATAGTCTGAGCTGCAGGCCCTGAGCCTATGATGATGTCTAGCCTAAAGTCCTCCATCGCAGGATAAAGCACCTCTTCGATAGCTGGACTTAAGCGGTGGATCTCATCGATAAAAAGCACGTCGCCCTCTTGTAAATTTGTAAGGATCGCGGCTAGATCGCCACTCTTTTCTATCATCGGCGCTGCGGTCATTTTGATACTTACGCCCATTTCATTTGCGATGATGTGAGCAAGGGTGGTTTTGCCAAGTCCTGGAGGGCCGTAAAATAGCACGTGATCTAGGCACTCATTTCGCTTTTTGGCTGCTTTTATAAAGACGTCTAAATTTTGTTTTATCTTTTCTTGACCGATGTAGTCTTCA
This sequence comes from Campylobacter concisus, assembly GCF_003048985.1. Classification (GTDB taxonomy): domain Bacteria; phylum Campylobacterota; class Campylobacteria; order Campylobacterales; family Campylobacteraceae; genus Campylobacter_A; species Campylobacter_A concisus_AY. Next base: position 39,973 of record NZ_PIRS01000014.1, on the reverse strand, counting down.
AATTTGCTAGGTCTTAGCGAGACTTCAAAGTCGTTTTCAAAGCTTACTTTTTCGATTTCAACGATTCTATCCAAAGTTTTTCCTTCTAAATTTAAGGCTTCATTTTACGCTTTTATGCTTAATCTAAGCTCGTTTAAATTTGTAGTAAAAGGTGCTGCCCTCGCCATAAACGCTATCAACGCCGTATAAAATTTCATGTTTTTGACAAATTTCACTGACGATATTTAGCCCAAGACCAAAACCGCCTTGAATTTCATCCTCTCTCACGTACCTTTTCCAGACCCTTTTGACGTCCTTTATCCCCTTGCCAAAGTCCTGCACGCTAAGATTTATGCGATCTGCTTCAATCTCTAAATTTACAATTATCTCGCTCTCTTTTGGGCTGTATTTTATGGCGTTTGTTATGGTGTTATCGATGATGCGCTGAGCTTCGACCTTGCTTAGCATAGTAAATGCCTCGCTTGCTAAATTTGTCTTTACTACTATGTGCTTGACATCAGCCACGCTTGAGAGAAATTTCACTCGCTCTTTAACATACTCGCCTAAATTTAGCCTCTCAAGTGGAAATTTAATGTAGCCTCGCTTTATGAAGTACTCAACATCTTCGTAAGTTATCTGCATCTGTTTTAGGGCGTTTTTGATGCGGGTTATATACTTGTTTTCAAGCCCCAGCATCTCAAGGTTCATGCCAGCCACGCCAAGGGGTGTCTTTAGCTCGTGCATGGCGTCGTTAAAGAAGTTATTCATATACTTTTGAAACTCTTTGTAAGGCTTAACACTGCTTAGATATAAAAAATAGACGATAAAAAGCACCGCCACAAGGATGACAAGCAGCATGATGGCTGTTAAAAAGATGTTCTTTTTGTTGTCAAGTTCCTTTTCAACGACTATATAATAAGGGGTCTTATCTTTTATAAAAAAGCTCTTGTAAAAGAGATATCCGCCCTCTTCTAGGGTTACAAATTTAAAGCTGCTTGGCTCTTTGCTAAGGGTTGATATGACTGGTTTAAAATTTACGTCGTAAATCGCAAATTTATACTTTAATGAGCTAGCTATATTTTCGTTTTTTAGAAATGAATTTTTGATGATGGTTTCATGCTTCATAGCACCAAAAAGGGCTTTTGAGCTGCTGTTTTTCTGGCTTAAATTTAAGATCACAAAGCTTTGAAAGCAAAAAAGTGACATTATGACAAATGTCGCTATGATCTGGATCTTAAAGCTCTTGTGCATCTATCTTGTAGCCTATGCGCCTCTTTGAGATGATAAAGTCGTTTGTTGTCTTGTTTCTTATCTTTAAAACGTGCATTCTTATATCAGCGCCCTCGATATCTTTGTCATTCCAGACAAGATCTCTAAGCTCTTCTATGCTGACGTAAGAATTTAAATGCGAGACCAGGCACTCGACCAAAGCGACCTCTTTTGCGCTAAGATCGACCATCTTGCCATCTTTAAGTAGCACACGCTTGTTTAGGTTAAAGCTAAACTCGTCATTTATCTTAACTATGTTTTTATCGTCAGTGCCATAGTATTTTCGCATAAGCTCAGCAACTCTAAATTTAAGCTCAGCTAGCTCAAATGGCTTTTTTAGATACTCATTACAGCCAAGTTCGTAGCCAATCGCCATATCATCAATATCAACTAAAGATGTCGTTATCATGATAGGAGCGTTTGGATTTAGACTTCTTATATACTTGATGACTTCGTGACCATTTACTCCAGGCACTTTTATGTCAAGTATAAAAAGGTGATAGAAATTTTTTTCTATCAGATCGCAAGCCTCTTGACCGTCGCTCACCGCTGTAACTTCATAACCAAGCGTCTGCAAAAACTCACAGACGCTCTCTTGAAACCCCAAATCATCTTCTAAAAGCAAAATCTTCAAAACGCTCTCCTAAAAACAAACTTTAATAAGATTTTTATCTATTGTAATACTTAATAGGTAAATTTCAAATTAAAATTCTTTTTTAAGTATTAAATAAAAATTTGTCCTGCATAGACTATGTAATATCTTAGCAAAAAGACACCACAAATGACTAAAATAGCGTTAAGCACGGCAAATTCGCGTTTGAAATCATGTACCTTTAAAACGCTTAAGTCCAAGATGATAGGCACAGCCATACCAAGACCTATGACGCCGATATAAAACATCAAGCCAAGAGAATTTGCACTAAGTGCATTTGCTACGCTCTCCGCACCACTTGCGCTTGCACCTTTTACGACCATGAAAAGAACAACTATTGGCAAAAACTCGACTATTATCGCTAAAAAGTCAAATTTTAATAAAAAGTGTGCAGTTTGATTTTGCTCTCTCTTTTCATCTTTTAGCACGCCAAGAAGCAGTGTAAAAGCACCAGCACAGCTTAAGCCAGAAACTAAGAATAATAGTGGCAAAACTGGCGTGTTCCAAAGTGCAATCTTGTGAGCTGCACTTAGCAAAAAGCCCGTATATGCGCCAACGCCGATGCCAAGGATGAAAAGTAAAATTCCAAGCAGGCCTGAAAGCTTCTCAGCTAAATTTGCAACCGCGTCAAAAAGAGAAATTTTAAGTGCAGCGATCTCATTTTTAAACGCGGCAACTGCGTATACAACGCTTAGTGGAGTATAAACTAGAAGCAGCGCAACGCCTATTGACATAACTGAGTCAAAGTTATAAAGCAAAAGTATCCAGTAAAAGCTAAGCGGCTTGCCAAGATCAATCACCAAAAGAGCAAGTCCAAGGATGATCGCCACTGGAGCGATAAGAGCGGCTGCTTTAAAGTAGTAGTTATCCTTGCCAAATTTATTTGAGATAAGCACAGCAACGATGCTAGCACCTGCACTAAGTCCTGCTAAAAATAGATAAAAAGCTATCGGCCAGCCCCAGTAAATTTCTGTGTATTGAGCTAGGCTTCCTGACATGTTATTCATGGTGTGCTCCTTTTGTATTTGCGATCATCGCAAGTGAAGGTTTTGTGTTTAACTCCGCTTTTGGCAAGTAGTATTTGCTCTCTTTTAGTTTCTTTGAAATTTTAGAGTTTTCATCATTTACGTCGCCAAAAGTTAGGGCATTTGTAGGGCAGACACTAACACAAGCTGGGTCTTTGCCCTCTTCTAGCCTGCTCTCATAGCAAAATGTGCATTTGCCTATCTCGCCATCTGGCAAGACATAGCGAGCGTCGTATGGACAGGCTAGGATGCAGTATTTACAACTAACGCAAATTCTGTGATCAAGCAGTGTCACGCCATCAGCCGTTTTAAAGCTAGCTCCAGTTGGGCAAACCTCAACACAAGGTGCATCTTCGCACATAACGCAGCTTTGACGTAAAAAGTCAGTCTTTAAATTTGGAAATGTCCCACTCATCTTTGCATGCACCTGAAAGCGGTAAAGTCCCCTTGGCACGTTGTTTGCACTTCTGCAAGCTACCGAGCAGCCTTGACAGCCGATGCATAAATTTTCATCATGTATCATCATATATTTTTTCATTTTCTATCCTTACGCTTTACTTATGCTAACGCCAACATTTGTAACCATAGTCGCAGCCACTGGACCCTCAGCTGGATCAAGAAGCACGCTTGTGTTAAGCCCCACGTGATCTATACTCTTAAGGCCTGGCGTGATGTGTCCAAAGCCGTGATAGATAAAGAGCGTATCTTCTCTAATGCCCTCAGTCACCATAAGCTTGCCCTTTTGCTCGCCAAATTTATTTTTGACCAAAACCATGTCGCCGTCACGTAAATTTTGCTTTTTAGCGGTGTTTGGATTGATCCAGATAGGGCTATCGCTCATAAGGTCATTTAAAAATGGCACTGCTTGAGTGTGGCCGTTTGTATGAATAGGCGTTTTACCACAAGTTAGGCAAAGCTCGTGTCCGTCAAATGTGTCCATATCTTTGTCATTTAGCGCGCCATATCCTGCAAACTGCGCCTCGACATCAGGTAAAAATAGCTCTATCTTGCCGCTTTTTGTTTTAAGCTTAGCCATATCGTCCATTAGGCCATTTTCACCTACAAATTTAGATGCGACTGGATATTTAGCGATAAATTTATCGATCATGCCTTTTTCTCTAAACAAAATTCCTGGCTCATCCCACGTGATAAAGCCATCTTTTTCTAGTGCTGCAAGTAAATTTACATCTCCACCAGCTTGTTGCATCCTAAACTCACGTATGTCGTTCCAAGTGTAAAGCTCATCTATCTTCATGCGGCGTGCTAGCTCTCTAAAGATAAACGCCCCGTCCTTCGTGTCGCCAACTGGATCAACGACTTTATTTCTTATCATATAAGCTGGTTTTAGACCTGACTTATCCTCTATGCCCTCGTCGCGCTCAAGATAGCTGCTCTCAGGCAAGATGACATCAGCAAAGGTCGCCATATCGTTTAGATAGACATCGCTTACTACGATGAGCTCAAGCTTCTTCATCGCCTCTATGCTCTTCATCGTCTCAGCCACGTTTATAAGGTGGTTAAAGCGGATGTTAAACCAGCCTTTTATGGCGTATGGCTTCTCGTTTAAGATAGCGTTATCTATATCCATCAAAACGCCATGTTTTCTGCTTACAAATTTATGCGCTCCAGCCTCGCCAGCAAAGTCCAGTCTAGTGACTTTTGGCACTTTAAATTTATCATCTGGGTTTTTAAGGACTGGGAATTTATCCTCGCCAACTAGTTTGTTAAAGGTTTTTGCATTTTTGCCACCAAAAAGGCCGCCCTTAACCTCCCAGTTGCCCATCATAGCATTTGCCACCATGATGGCTTTTGTCCTCATGTATTCAGCTCTTGTGGTAGTTGTCTTGTGACCAAAGTCGATGATAACTCTTGGAGCAGCTTTGTAAATTTCATCAGCGATGCGTCTAACATCACTTGCTTTTATGCCTGTGATGCTCTCTTGCCACTCAGGTGTTTTGCCCTCGACACTCTTTACGATCTCATCAAAGCCAGTTGTAAATTTCTCAATAAATTCTTTATCATAAGTGCCATTTTGTATCCAAGTATTGATGAGTGCTAGCACAAATGCTAGATCAGTGCCAGGTTTAACTGGTAGCCACTCATCGGCCTTTGCAGCTACAACGCTAAATCTTGGCTCAAGCACAAGTAGCTTTGTATCCTTGCTAGCTGCAAATTTAGCAAGCTTTTTGGCATCAGCTATGACGATGCCCTCAAAGAGGTTGTGACCAAAATTTACAACGTATTTTGCATTTGCAAAGTCTCTTTTTAGCTTAGCGATGCCATACATCTGCTCGCAGACCATTTGGTAGGTGATCGGACAGCATGAAAAGTGCGAAAAGCAGTTTGGCGAGCCATAAGCTGAGGCAAAATTTACCATTAGCTTGTGTGTTTGCGAGCTTTTACAGGTAAATACAAAGCTTTCAGGGCCATACTTTTGCTTGATCTCAAGCATCTTTGAAGCGACATAGTCAAGTGCCTCGTCCCAGCTAACCTCGCGCCATTTATTTTCGCCTCGCTCGCCAGCTCTGATTAACGGCTTTTTTATCCTATTTTCATCATAGAGCTGGCTAAGTCCTGAGCCGCCTCTTGCACAAAGAGAGGTTGCCGTACCGCCAGCTTTTGGATTGCCACTTAAAAAGCGAACTTTGCCATCAACGACTTTTGCTTCGATAGGACACCTTGAAGAGCACATCTCACAAAAGCTATGAACGTGCTTTTCGCCTCCATTTGTAGCACCTTGCAAAGCACCACCTGATAGAGATGATGCAGCTGCGCTAACTCCTGCACTGAATTTTAAAAATTCTCTTCTATTTAAGCTCATCTTTCTCCCTTTAAAAGAAATTTTACTTTTTGTTATTTTATTATTTAAAGTTAAAACTAAAATTAAATTTTATTTAATAATTTTTTTTAGTTTTTATTTTTTATGATATGTGAGATCAAATATCAAAATAGAGCAAATTTTAAAAATGATAAATTAAGATGGATTAAATTTTAGCGCGATTTTTGCGTGATTTATAAAAGTGAAAAATTTAAAATTTAAAAAGAGATATTATTTAAGAATTTGATATAAAAAATTGAAAATTTAAAGAAGAATAAAAAGCCGAGAGAGATCTCGGCTTAAGTTTTATATAAGAACTGGAGCTACTATAAATCCAAGGATAACTGATAATGCAACCATTATAGTTCCTGGGATGAAGAATGAGTGGTTAAATACAAATTTACCAACTCTTGTAGTTCCTGTATCGTCCATCGCTATCGCACCTAGTGTTGTAGGATATGTTGGCAATACAAATAGACCAGAAACTGCAGCAAATGAAGCTACAAGGATCCAAATTTGACCTGAATTTTCAGGGCTAGTCATACCAAGAGCAGCAGCAACAGCAGGCATCATAACCTTTGTTGTAGCAGCTTGTGAGTATAGCAAGCAGCTTAAGAAATAAAGCGCAACCGCTAGGATAAATGGATACTGAGTAACGAAGTCTTTTGCAACCTCTTTGATAGCGTCAAGGTGTCCATTAACAAATGTTGTACCAAGCCATGCGATACCAACAACGCAGATGCACGCATTCATACCGCTTTGGAAAGTGCTAGTTGATAGAAGTTTGCCTGTCTCAACTTTGCAAGCTACTGCTATCGTAAAGCCGATAGTTAGCATAAAGCTAATGATAGCTGCATCTCTTGAAAGGATAGGTTTTTCTACTAAATTTAAGCTCTTTGAGATGCATAGCGCATAGCAAACTACGATCAAAACACCAACTGCAAAGATCGCAACTGATCTTTTTGCGTATGGTTTTGGCTCGTGATACTCGACATCCTTAACCTCTGCAACCAAACCTTTTGCAAGTCTATCTTGATAGATAGGATCTTTTGAAAGGTCAAGATCGTAAAATTTATTGATAATAAACGCAGTGATAATCATCGCAACAAATGTAGTTGATATACAAATAAATAGCAACACTGGATAGCTAACACCTAGCTTCTCGCATAGACCGCTCATAGCAACAAACGCAGCTGAGATAGGGCTTGCAGTGATCGCTACTTGAGAAGAGACAACCGAAAGCGCAAGTGGAGCTGAAGGTTTGATGTTTTGAGTTTTTGCAACCTCAACGATAACAGGGATCATAGAAAACGCAGTGTGTCCAGTACCTGCAAGGATAGTTAAAAAGTAAGTAACTATCGGAGCAAGAAAGTTGATCTGTTTTGGATTCTTGCGTAAAATTTTTGTTGCTACTTGAACTAAATAATCAAGTCCGCCCGCAACTTGCAAAGCTGTGATCGCTGAGATAACTGAAGCGATGATCAAGATAACATCCATAGGGATGTCTTTCATATCGACTTTCATACCAAGTAAAGCGAGTATCACAACGCCTAGACCACCTGCGTAGCCAACGCCCATACCACCTAGTTTGACACCAAGATAGATGCCGCCAAATAGGACTATAATCTGTAAGATCAGCATTATATCCATCGAAAACTCCTTTATTAAATTTTATTACTAAAATCACCACTTAAGCGTGTCAGAATTCTGGCACGCTTTTAATAATACTTTGCTTAAATTTTTACTTAACCATGCTCGGATTTAGCATATTTTTAGGCTCTAAAATCTTATCGATCTCCTCTTTGCTTAGATAGCCTCTCTCTAGGCAGATATCGCCAACTGCTTTACCTGTTTGAAGAGCTTCTTTAGCGATGCTTGCTGATTTTTCGTAACCGATATATGGGTTAAATGCTGTTACGATACCAACTGAGCCAAGAACTGATTTTAAGCAAGCCTCAGGGTTTGCTGTAAGTTTTTTGATAGCTTTTTCAGCTAGTGTTTTCATAGCATTTTCAAGGATAAATATAGAGTTAAATAGCGCATAAGCGATACCTGGCTCAAATGCATTTAGCTCAAATTCGCCTCTTTCAGAGCAAAGCATGATAGTTACGTCGTTGCCGATAACCTCATAGCACGCTTCACCTACAACCTCAGCGATAACTGGATTTACCTTACCTGGCATGATTGAGCTGCCTGGTTGCATTTGAGGTAAATTTATCTCACCTAGACCGCATCTTGGGCCTGAGTTCATTAGTCTTAAGTCATTTGCAATTTTTGAAAGTCTAACAGCTGCAGTTTTAAGCGCACCACTTACATGAACAAAGTCTGCAGTATCTTGCGTAGCAGCAATAAAATCATCAGCCTTTTTAAAATCAACTCCAGTGATCTCTTTTAGTTTTTTAACAACTACATTTTTATACTCTGGGTGGCAGTTGATGCCTGTGCCTATCGCAGTTGCGCCCATGTTTAGATGTGTCATTGACTCACGAGCAGCTGTGATCTTTTCGATGTCACTTTTGATATAGCTTGCGAATGCGTTAAAAGTGTTGCCAAGTGTTGTAGGGACGGCATCTTCAAGCTCTGTTCTACCCATTTTGATGATATCTTTAAATTCTTTTGCTTTTTTCTCAAGCTCATCTTTTAGTAAATTCATAGCAGCAAGCAAGTCAGTAAGTTTTGCATAAGTTGCTACTTTAATAGAGCTTGGATAAGTATCATTTGTGCTTTGTCCAAGGTTTGTGTGGTCATTTGGATGGATGTATTGATACTCGCCTTTTTTGTGACCAAGACTCTCAAGTGCGATGTTTGTGATAACCTCGTTTGAGTTCATATTTGTACTAGTTCCTGCGCCACCTTGAACCATATCAACGACAAATTGATCTAAAAACTCACCAGCTATTACTCTATCAGCAGCTTTTGCCAAAGCATCAGCTATCTTTGGATCTAAAACGCCAACCTCTTTATTTGCAAGCGCAGCAGCTTTTTTGATCTGTGCAAATGCCTTTACAAAGTATGGATACTCTTTTAATGTTCTACCGCTCATGTGGAAGTTTTCAGTAGCCCTAAATGTTTGGATACCATAGTAAAAATTGTCAGAAATTTCCAACTCGCCAATAAAATCATGTTCTCTTCTGGTTGCCATAACAGCTTCTCCTTAGTAAAAATTTGTTACCGAGTGAAATTATATAGGTATTTGAGATTTTAAATATTAATGACTACTTATTTTTTTTAAGTTTTAAGATTTTTGGTTGATAGGACGACATTTGAAGCAAAATTATATTTCATATTTAAGCTAATTTTTAGGAATTTACTTGTCTAAATTGTTATATTACTAATAATATCACTTTTTTATTATATAAAAAGGGTCAAATTAACTCAGATTTGTCCTACACTTTAAGTTTAAAAGCTATTTTTGAGAAAATTTAACAAATAATTAATGTAAATTTAAAGTTTGAACAACACAAAAATAAAAAAATTAAGTTAAACTTTAATTCTAATATTACTTCGTGACACATTTATATGATATAAATTTAAAATTTGCGGTTCTATCTAAATTTACAAACTTGCTATGAATGATAAAATTAAGGGGATAAATTTAAACTGCCTCTAGAAATTTCCTAGAGGCAAAGTAGCATTTAGCCTTCAAGGCCTAAATTTGCTCTATACTCTTCGTATGTGCCTTTAAAATCAACGACTTCGCCATTGCCTTTTAGGTGCAAAATTCTATTTGCAAAGGCATCTATCAGCTCCCTGTCGTGGCTCACGCAGATGACCGAGCCATTAAAGCTGTAAAACGCCTCACCAAGTGCGATGATAGCCTCAAGGTCGAGGTGGTTGTTTGGCTCGTCCATGACAAGTAAATTTGGTCTATGAAGCATAAGCTGAGCCAGTCTTACTCGGTGTTTTTCACCACCGCTTAGCGCACCTACTGCCTTTTCTTGCTCAGCACCACTAAAGAGCATCCTGCCAAGGCACTTTCTGATCTCGTCGATGTCCTTGTTTTTGGCATCTTGTAAGTACTCATAAAGCTTTAGCTCGCCATCTATCTTATTTACCGTATCTTGCGCAAAATATCCCAGCTCGATGGTCGCGCCTATATGCACTTCTCCCGCGTCAGGCTTTATCTCACCCATTATGATCTTACAAAGCGTGCTTTTACCAACGCCGTTGTGGCCGATGATAGCTAGTTTGTCGCCCTTTTCAAGCTTAAAGTTAAAGTTTTCAAATATCACTTTATCATCAAATTTCTTACTTACATTTTTAAGCTCTATTAGTTCATTGCCTATCTCGCGGTTTGCACGAAATAGTATGCTTGGATCACGCCTGCTTGAGACTGCGATCTCAGCGATATCTAATTTTTCAAGCTGCTTTGCACGTGAAGTCGCCTGCTTTGCCTTGCTCGCATTTGCTGAAAATCTCGCGATAAATTTCTCCAGCTCCTCTTTCTCTTTTAGCTTCTTGTCACGCTCCATCTCATGCTGCTTTGCGATCAAATTTGCAGCCATATACCAATCATCGTAGTTGCCTGAAAACTCGCGAATTTTCTTAAAATCCACATCCAAAATGTTTGTGCAAACTCTATTTAAAAAGTGCCTGTCGTGGCTGATAACCACAAGCGTGCCCTCGTGGCGGTTTAGCTCATTTTCTAGCCATGCGATCGCGTCTATATCAAGGTTGTTTGTTGGCTCGTCTAAAAACAAGATGTCTGGCTTTGGAAATAGCACCTGAGCTAGCAAAACTTTAACTTTATCTGAGTTTTCAACCTCGCTCATCAGCTTATCAAATTCATTTAGCCCAAGCGAGCTTAGGATTTTTTCTATCCTAGTCTCATACTCGTAACTTGGGTCTTCCTCAGCGCTTATCATCTCAAGCTCGCTTAAGCGCTCATTTATCTCATCTGTAAATTCCTCGCTCATATAGAGCTTTTCTTTCTCTTTGACAGCGTCGTATAGGCGCTTGTTGCCATAAAGCACCGCATCTTTTAACGTGAAATTTTCAAACGCAAACTGATCTTGCCCAAGCACGCCAACCTTTAGTCCATTTTCTATGATGATCTCGCCGCTAGTTGGCTCGATAGCTCCGCTTAAAATTTTTAAAAATGTCGATTTGCCAGCGCCATTTGCACCGATAAGCCCGTATCTGTTGTGGCGATTTAGCTTTAAATTTACATCCTCAAATAGCAAACTGCTTGCAAATCTTTGAGTAAGTCCCCTAACTTCTAACATTATTTTTCCTTGAATTTATTTTTTTGCGATTTTGCCTAAAATTTGATTAAAAAGCCATTTTGCTACTTTAGCCTAAAATGCCCAGTGATCTTGTAGCTATAAAGTATGTTTTCTTCTTGCACGTCAGAGCCGATATTGTGGATGACAAGCGGCGTTTTGGCATAAAATTTATCTGAGATCACACCGATGTGAGGTAAATTTCCTGGTAGCATCCATGTGACGATATCGCCTGGCAAAAATTTATCATCACTCACCTCAAAACCTTTTCTTTTTAGATAGGTAGCGATGTTTAAAACACGCCTGTGATCGATGTTTTTATCAGCCTTTTTAAGTCCCCATTTTTTAGGATAGCTTGCGAAATTTCTACTCATATCTTCAAAAATAAGCCTTTGCAGATCCATATCCTGATGACGTAGCGCCCTTACCACAACGTCGGTGCAAACGCCCTTTTTGATATCCACGTCGCCCATTGGGTAAGCAAGCCTTTCATAGCTTGGATCATAACTTAGCGTCACGCCGATCTGCGACCTAGCGTCATTTACAAATTTACTCGCCGAAAAAGCAAAAATTTGCGTGGCAAAAAGAGCTAAAAGTAGAAAATTCTTCATTTTCTACTTTAAAAGCATAGTTTTTAAGATGCGTTTTCCTATCTCAACGCCTGGTTGATCGTATGTGTTGATGCCTAGCATGATACCAGTGGCCGAGGTTAGTAGCTCATAGTAAAAAATGAGCCAGCCAGCATGAAACTCATCAAGTCTCTCAAGCGTGATCGTATCGACACTTATGCCCTCTTGCACCAGCGCCATTGCCGTCGCGTCGCACTGCAAATTTATAAGCTCATTTAGGCTTAGACCCGCCACAAAATCGCACTCTTCAAGCCCTTTTAGGCCAAAGCTCGGGATAGTCTTGTCGCTTGCGTGATCTTTTATCTTTATAAATGTCACGCTCTTATCTTTTACGCCGTCCATGATAAGCTGCAAAAAGCTGTGCTGATCGCGGCTGCCAACAAGTCCAACTGGCGTAAGGCCGACCCTTTTATAGCCTCTTTTTTTACCAAGGCTCTCCGCCCAAAGCTGCACGTACCAGTCGTTAAATTCAAAAAATCTATCGCAATAGCTAAAAATGACATTTATGCTGGCATTTCTGCTAGTGGCGTAGTGGTAGGCTTTAGCGACTATGGAGCTATCTTTTTGCTCGATGTATTGCTTTTTGCAAGCAAGTGCCCCTTCTAAAAGTGCCTTTATATCGTAGCCACAGATACCAAGAGGCACAAGGCCGATCGCACTTAGCACGCTAAATCTCCCGCCAACATTTTTTGGAATGTTAAAAAATTTGATGCCATTTTCTTTGGCGAAATTTTCTAAATTTGTCCCAGGATCAGTTATGATGAGGAAATTTTTACCTAAATTTTGAGGCTTAAAGTCATCAAGCAAGCACTTAAAAATAGTGATCGTCTCGATCGTGTTGCCTGATTTTGAGCTTATTATAAAAAGTGTCTCATCAAATTTTAGCCCATCAAGCGTACTTTTGTAGCTGCAAGGATCGACGTTATCTAAAAATAAAAGCTCTCTTTTTATCCCCTTTGTGCCTTCAAGCATCGATTTTAGCGCCTTTACGCCAAGACTGCTGCCACCAATGCCAACAAGTACTACATTTTTGATATGAGCTAGCCCCTTTTCATACTCCTCGATCTCGCCAAGCAAATTTTGCCCAAGGGCTGGCAGGTGGTAGTAGCCTATCTCGCCGCTTTCGTACTCGTCGTTTATGCGTTTGGCGTATGAGTCGATGACATCGCTGCTTGCAAAGTTAAATTTAAATGAAGTCTCTATCATTTACTGCGCTCGTAAAAGAAATTTGTAGCCTCGACAAAGCCATCGATGCTACCGCAGTCAAACCTCTTGCCCTTAAATTTATAAGCTAGCACCATGCCATCTTTCGCCTGCGTTTTTAGCGCGTCTGTGATCTGGATTTCGCCGTTTTTACCTGGTTTTGTTCGCTCTAAGATGTTAAAAATATCTGGCGTTAAGATGTAGCGACCAATTATTGCTAAATTTGTCGGAGCCTCAGCAGGATCAGGCTTTTCAACCATATCATCAACCATTATTAGATCATCTTCTATAAACCTACCGCTTACGACGCCATAAGACTTAGTCTGCTCTTTTGGCACCTCCATCACAGCTACGACGCTGCAGCGGTATTTCTCATAAATTTTAACCATTTGCGAAAGCACGCCCTCGCCATTTTCATTTATACATAGATCATCTGCCAAAATGACCCCAAAAGCTTCATCGCGAACTAGAGTTTTGCCCGTATAAATGGCGTGTCCAAGCCCTTTCATGGCATTTTGCCTAGTAAATGAAAATGTGCATGAGCTCATTAAATTTCTAACTTCGCTAAGTAGCGACTCTTTTGAGCTGCCTGCGATCTCTTTTTCTAGCTCGTAGCTGATGTCAAAATAGTCCTCAAGCGCCCTTTTTCCGCGTCCTGTGACAAAGGCCATATTGTCCATGCCAGCCTCAAGCGCCTCATCAACGCCGTAGTGAATGAGCGGTTTTGTAAGGATCGGTAGCATCTCTTTTGGGAGCGATTTTGTAGCTGGTAAAAACCTCGTTCCATATCCAGCCGCTGGAAATAGGCAAGTTTGTATCATTTTAGTCCTTCGTAAAAAATTGCAAAATTCTACTATCTTTTCCTTAATAATATAAATTTGTCTGAATTTACAAGGCTTTAATTAGCAAATTGATAAGATTTTTAAAATTTTAAAAAAAGAGCAAATTTGCAGACGATTGATAGGATTTTTAAAGCCCAGCTTGATATAAAAAAGTCAAATTTCTTAGCGTTTTTGTGCCCGATAAGCTCGTTTAAAAGCTTTCACGAACACCTAAAAGAGGAGCATTTTAAGGCTGTTCATGTAGTTTGGGCGACAAGGGAGCTAAACAAATACGGACAAATCGTTGAAAATCAAAGTGATGATGGCGAGCCAAAGGGCACTAGCGGCCAGCCAAGCCTAAATGCGCTAAGAGGGGCGGGGCTTATAAATGTTGGTGTCTTGATAGTTCGTTACTTTGGCGGGATAAAGCTTGGCACTGGAGGGCTTGTCAGAGCCTACTCAGGGGCTGTGAATGAAGCGATAAATGAGGCGATAAAAGATGGTGGCGTAATGAAATTTGAGATAAAAGATGAGGTTAAATTTTTTACGCCATTTTCGTTGATGAGTCGCTTTGAGCACTATTTTGCCACTAAAAATTTAAGCGAGTTTGAAAGAGAATTTAATGACCTTGGAGCGATTTGGAGCGTAAATTTAAACGAAGCCGAGTTTGCTGAGCTATTTAAATTTTGCAAAGAATTTGAAGCAAGCGAGTTTAAATTTCTAGCCTTGCCACTTGGCAGCAAAGCGCTGTTTATTTATTAATTGTAAAATCGCATAAATTTAAAAAGAAAGTAAAAAATGGAAATTTGGAACGACATTTATAACCACTTCAACCCAGTCGCTTTTAGCCTCTTTGGCTTTAGCGTGCACTGGTATGGGCTTATGTATATTTTAGCCCTTGTTTTGGCGCTTGCCATGGCAAAGTATCTCGTTAAAAAAGATGATATCCCTATCTCAAATCAGCTTTTAGACAACTACTTTTTTTGGGTAGAGATAGGCGTTATTTTGGGCGCTAGACTTGGCTGGGTTTTAGTTTATTCTGGCGAAGCGGGATATTATCTAACGCAGCCTTGGCAAATTTTTAATCCAATCCACAACGGCGAGTTTATAGGAATTCGCGGCATGAGCTATCACGGCGCTGTGGTTGGCTTTTTGCTAGCGACAATTTTATTTTGCAAAAGATATAAGCAAAACGCATGGCAGCTACTTGATCTTTGCGCCATCTGCATACCCTTTGGCTACACCTTTGGTAGGATAGGAAATTTCTTAAATCAAGAGCTTTTTGGCAGGGTTACAAACGTGCCTTGGGCGATAAATGTCTTTGGTCAGCCAAGACATCCAAGCCAGCTTTATGAAGCATTCTTAGAAGGTTTAGTTATTTTTGTCATTTTATTTTTATATAGAAAATATAAGAAATTTAATGGCGAGCTCATAGCACTTTACGCCATTTTATACACATTTGCAAGATTTATTTGTGAATTTTACAGAGAGCCTGATTCTGGACTTGGATTTATTATTTTTGGTCTATCAATGGGGCAAATTTTATCACTTATTATGTGTGGGTTCGGAATTTTTGTCTATATTAAACTCTATAAGAGATTTACGAAAATTTAATGTCAATATTTAAAATTTATTAAAGTAAAGTTCTGATAGCATTAGCTTTATCAATTAATGCTAATGTTTAAATTAGTATTAAGAAATGATAACTTATTTCAAATTTCTTAGGAGGGCTCATGACCGGGCTTATAGAGGGTTTTTTGGGGAAACGGTCGGACGGCAAAAAAAGCCGCACTCCAGCCGCTTGGGATAGATGGCAAAGTATTACAGGATTTATTCTAGCCTGTTTCATATTGTGCCATATGGTTTTTACTTCTACTATACTACTTGGCAAAGACGCATTTAACGCTGTCGTAGGATTTGCAGAGGCTAAATTTTTATTTGGCGAGGCTACTTGGTGGATCACAAATGTTATAGCTGCTGTTATCTTTGTAGTTTTTGTAACTCACGCCTTCTTGGCAATGAGAAAATTTCCTGCAAATTACAGACAATACTTAATGTTTAGAGGCCACAAAGACCGCATGAAGCACCTTGATACCACACTTTGGTGGTTCCAGTTTTTAACAGGCTTTGCTCTATTTTTTGCAGCAAGCGCCCACCTCATCGACATCATCTTTGGCGGACACATCACTGCTGACAAATCAGCTGCTGCTTTTCACAAACTAGAAATTTTCTACTTCGCACTACTTGTTTTCATGGTCGTTCACGCTAGCGTTGGCATGTACCGCTTATATGTCAAATGGGTAAGCATTGATGGCGTAAATAAACACGAAATGTTTGCCAAAAGAAACAAGGCAAAGACAGTTGTATTTGTCATTTATGGCATACTTGCTGTGATCGCGTTAATCGCTGATTTCGTGTGGATCAGCCATTAAAAAGGAGCTAGAAGATGAATGTAAAATATTATGACGCATTGGTAATTGGTGGTGGTCTAGCTGGTCTTAGAGCTGCTGTGGCTGCTGGAGAAAAGGGCTTAAGTACCGTAGTTTTGAGCCTCATCCCTGTAAAACGCTCTCACTCTGCTGCTGCACAAGGCGGCATGCAAGCAAGCCTTGGTAACTCTAAAATGAGTGAAGGCGATAACGAAGATGTACACTTTGCTGACACAGTAAAAGGTAGCGACTGGGGTTGCGATCAACAAGTTGCACGTATGTTTTGTCAAACTGCTCCAAAAGCTATTCGTGAGCTTGCAGCTTGGGGCGTGCCTTGGACTAGGATCACAAAAGGTGAAAGAAGCGCTATCATCAACGCTCAAAAGACAACTATCGTTGAAAAAGAAGAGGTTCATGGTCTTATCCACTCACGTGACTTTGGTGGTACAAAAAAGTGGAGAACTTGCTACACAGCTGACGCAACTGGTCACACCATGCTTTTTGCTGTTGCAAACGAAGCGCTTAAGCACAATGTAGAAATTCACGACCGCAAAGAGGCGATCGCTTTGATACACCAAAATAATCGCTGTTACGGCGCGATCGTTCGTGACCTAGTAAATGGCGAGATCACAGCTTATGTTTCAAAAGGCACACTTATAGCAACTGGCGGTTATGGTAGAGTTTATAAACACACTACAAACGCTGTTGTTTGCGAAGGTATCGGCGCTGCGATCGCACTTGAGACTGGCGTAGCTCAGCTTGGCAATATGGAAGCTGTTCAGTTTCACCCAACTCCGATCGTCCCATCTGGCATTCTTTTAACAGAAGGTTGCCGCGGCGATGGCGGAATTTTACGTGACGTTGATGGATACCGCTTTATGCCTGATTATGAGCCTGAGAAAAAAGAGCTAGCTAGCCGTGACGTCGTTAGCCGCCGTATCATGGAGCATATCCGTGCAGGCAAAGGCGTACCTAGCCCTTATGGCTATCACGTTTGGCTTGATATCTCTATCCTTGGACGCGAGCACATCGAGAAAAATTTACGTGACGTTCAAGAAATTTGCGAAATTTTTAATGGCATCGATCCTGCTGACACTGAAGTATATACCGATGAGACAGGACATCAGCGTGGCAAAGGCTGGGCGCCGATCCTACCTATGCAGCACTACTCAATGGGTGGCATCAAGACAAAACCAACTGGCGAGAGCCCAACACTAGCTGGTCTATTTAGCGCTGGTGAGGCTGCTTGCTGGGATATGCACGGCTTTAACCGCCTTGGTGGTAACTCAGTTTCTGAGACAGTCGTTGCTGGTATGATCGTTGGTGATTATTTTGCAGATTACTGCGCTAGCCACGAGATCGAGATAAACACAGCTGATATCGAGAAATTTGTTAAAAAACAAGAAGACTATCTAAATAGCCTCGTCACAAAAGAGGGTAAATTTAACGTCTTTGATATCAAAAACAAGATGAAAGAGGTAATGTGGGAGCACGTTGCGATATTTAGAACAGGCAAAGGTCTAGAGCTTGCTGTTAAAGAGCTTGAAGCACTCTACAAAGAGTCACTTGATGTAAAAGTAAGCAACAAAGCACTATTTGGCAACCCAGAGCTCGAAGAGGCTTACCGCGTGCCAAAGATGTTAAAACTAGCACTTTGTATCGCAAAAGGTGCGCTTGATAGAACAGAGAGCCGTGGCGCTCACTGCCGTGAAGACTATCCAAAAAGAGATGACCTTAACTGGCTAAACAGAACGCTTACAAGCTGGAAAGAAGGCGACACTATGCCAACTATCACTTATGAGCCACTTGATATCATGAAGATGGAGATGCCGCCAGCATTTAGAGGTTATGGTGCAAAAGGAAATATCATCGAGCATCCAAACAGCGCTATCCGCCAAAAAGAGGTCGATGAAATTCGCGAGAAAATGCAAGCAGAAGGCAAGAGCAGACAAGAAATTCAAGAGGCTTTGATGCACTATGACCTTCAACCAAAATATAAAGCACCAAATGAAAGAGCAGGTATAGGAAATGAGTAGAAAAATAACCATAAAAGCTTTTAAATACAATCCTTTAAGCAAAGTTTCAAAGCCTCATTTTGCGACTTATGAGCTTGAAGAAACTGATGGTATGACGCTATTTATCGCGTTAAATCAAATTCGCGAGAAATTTGATCCAGATCTTAGCTTTGACTTTGTTTGTCGTGCGGGAATTTGTGGAAGTTGTGGCATGCTAGTAAATGGCAAACCAAGCCTAGCTTGCAGAACTCTAACAAAAGACTTTGAAAGCGGTGTCATCGAGCTTATGCCTTTGCCAGTCTTTAAGCTACTAAAAGATCTAAGCGTAGATACTGGCAACTGGATGAACGCTATGAGCAAGCGTGTCGAGAGCTGGATACACACAGATCACGAGACAGATATCTCTAAGCTTGAAGAGAAAGTTGAGCCAGAAGTCGCTCAAGAAGTTTTCGAGCTTGACCGCTGTATAGAGTGCGGAATTTGTGTCGCATCTTGTGGAACAGCTATCATGAGACCTGATTTCATCGGCGCTGTTGGTCTAAACAGGGTTGCTAGATTTAAGATAGACGCACTTGATAAGAGAACTGACGAGGACTTTTACGAGCTAATCGGCGATGATGATGGTGTATTTGGTTGTATGACTTTGCTTGGCTGCGAAGACAACTGCCCAAAACACCTACCTCTTCAAAGCCGCATAGCTTATATGCGTAGAAAAATGGCTGCTATAAAGTAGCAAGGGGGCTGTAAAAAGCCCCAAATTTATTTAAATACTCTGCAAACAGAGACCAAGATACAGATACAATTATCTAGCGCTGCAAATAAGAAAAATACAAATATTAAAATCGGAAACGATAAGACTATGCCCATTATATAGCCAAGTGGCAAGGTAATAAAAAATAAAAGACCAAAGCCAACACTAAAGCAAAAAAATACCGCAAACAATGAAGCGATCACGTTCATAAATAAGTTGATATTATCAGAGAAAAACTCTGTTAGGCTTACATATTTCATGTGGTGATTATATCCATAAAAATGTAAAAACAAGAATTTTTTTGGTAAAAAATTTATATAATTTGACATCAAACAACTTCATTTTTTAGGACATAAAATGATACCAAGTTATAAAGAGATGATGCTGCCCATTTTAGAATTTGTAGCACAAAATAACAATACAAACAGAAGTGAAATTTACAAATTTATAATAAACCAGTTTAAGCTAAACGACGAAGATCTTTTGCAAAGGATAAAAAGAGGGACACCTACTTATATAAACCGTGCCGACTGGGCTCTAACGTATCTGGCAACCACCGCACAGGTAAAGGCAAAACCAAAGATGAAGCCTCTTGAGAAAGTTGGCAAAAGTCTGTTTTCTATAACAAATTTTGGTAAAGAGCTGATAAGCAGCAAGAACGCAAAAGAGAAATTTATATCTTGGTATGATGAAATTTATAAGCAAGAGATTAAACAAGAAAAGAAAGAAGCAGTAGAAAATACACCAGACGACAGCCTAAAAGAAGCATATGAAAAGATAAAAGAAGAGTTAAAAAGTGAAATTTTATCTAGCATTTTAGAAAAAGAGCCTAGATTTTTCGAACATCTAGTAACAGAGCTTTTAGAGAGGATGGACTATGGAACTGGAAGTCTTACAAACAAAGGACCAGATGGCGGGATAGATGGCATAATAGACGAAGATGAGCTAGGACTTTCTAAAATTTACATCCAAGCAAAGAGATATAAGGATGGTAGCAATATAGGCAGGCAAGAGATACAGCAGTTTATTGGCGCTATCTCAAACAAAAATACCAAAAAAGGCGTCTTTATCACTACAGCAAAATTTACAAAAGAGGCCCAAACGTTTGCCAAAGATAGTCAAAACTTTAGCGTAGTCTTGATAGATGGCGACAGACTGGCTGAGCTAATGATAAAGTATAAAGTAGGCGTTCAAACAAGCCAGATATATGAAATTTGCAAGATCGACACCGACTTTTTTGAGGAAAATAATTTTTAAATATGCTAGCTAATTTAAAATTTGCAAGATGCTCGCATGTGTAGTTTGAAGTCAAATTTCACTTTAATATCACCGAACTCTTTTGCAGTTTTTCTAGCTTTAATATTTGCTCTTTTGGCTTTGTTTTTAGGCGTTCAAGCATCGCTATTTTTTGGGCGTAAATTTCATTAAATTCGGTCTTTATATCAAGCAAAGTTTTATTTAAAAAAGAGTTGTTTGAGCACATAAGATCGTCAAATTCATACAAGCTAAAGGCATTTAGCATGCGCTCATAAACCTCTTTTGCGCTTGGGATGTAAAGTGGCGTGCCCATTTGCAGGTGCGAATTTAGCGAGTTTTCGATCTTTTGCTTTAGAAAATAAACCGCGAGCTTAAGCGCATTTTCGTAGTTTGATGCGACCTTTACGTCAAGCTTTTCAAAAAAGAGCGATATCTTTTGCGTCGCCTTAAATTTGGCATTTTCATACTCTCTTAAAAAATTCTCATAGGTCCTGCCAGCGTAGGTATTTATCGATTTTGTCTCGTAGTTTGAGGCAAACTCATCAAATGGATTAAAGCTCTCGTAGCGAGATTTATAAACGAAAAGCTCATCTTCTAAGCTTTTATAAAGCTCATCAAAAGCCGATATGATCTCATTTTCAAGCTCTTTTAGATCTCTTTTATAGCGTTTAAAAAATTTAGAAAAAACGACGTCTTCGTAGATGAGCTTTGAAAAGACCTCGTCCGTGTCAAGGCTTATCATCTCAAAATTTTCGCGCTTATAAATTTCTTTGTTTAAAAGCGTCTTTGTTGGGTTAAATTTTGTCCTAGAAAATGGCTTAAGCAGCTTAAAAACTTCATCGCTTGCAAGCTTGATAGCCTCGCTCATATCGCTGTATCGCAGGGCGATTTTAGGCTTAAACTCCTCTTTTATCGCTTCTAGTTTTTCTTCAAGCGTGGCATTAAATTTATCCAAAATTTCATCAGCTGCGCTATAAACTTTAAGGCGATTTTCTTGCTCGATAATCAAAAAATTTACTATCTTTTTTGCCCTTGCTTTTATGAAATTTTCTTTAAAGCTCGCGTTTAAAAACGTCTCTTTTACCGCACTTAGTGCTTTAGTGAAATTTGAGCTTTCTAGCTCGCTCTTGTTTTTATTTATGATGCCATTGAGTGCTTGCTTTGACGAGATGGCGATGATATCGTCAAAAAGCTCGCCATAAGTTTGCCTAGCGTGCTTTAGCAAGCTTTCAAGCTCGTCCTCGCTTAGCTTATCCTTTTGGTTGATGAAGCAAAGCGCCTTTAGATCGTTTGTCTTTAAAATTTCTTCTACACTTTCAAGCTCACTAGCCTTTGCTGCGTTGTTTGCGAGGCTTAGCCAGATCGCGCCACAGACCTTTTTTAGCGTGTTTTTGGTCTCTTTTGTATCGGCATCTCGTAGTGAGTTTAGCCCTGGCGTGTCGATGAAATTTACCTCTTTTAAAATTTCACTTGGCGCATAAAGTGTCATGCTTTTTATCTGCTCGCTCATGGCGTTTAGCTCTGTAAGTTCGCTGCTAGCTAGCAAGCTCTCGTTGCCATTTGTAAATTTCACGCTAAGAAGCGGCATCTTTGCAAATTTTAGCCGCACAGCCTTTGCTGTGACAGGTGTTAGGCCTGATGGCAAGATGTTTTGTCCAAGCAGAGCGTTTAAAAATGTTGATTTGCCACTTGAAAACTGACCGATGACGGCGATAAGAGGCGGTTCATTTAGAGTGTCGATTAGTAAATTTAGGCTCTCTTTTATCTCATCACTTGCGTGCAGGCTTGGATCATTTAGCTCATTTACCAGCCTTGCTAGCTCGCCTTTAAAGTCGCTTGTAAAAACCTTAAAATATCTCGCCTTATAGGCATTTATGAACTCATTAAACATTTTCTAGCTCCCCTAAAAGAGAGCAAATTTCATCTTGCAAGGCGTTTTGCTCTTTTAGTTTTAAAAGTGAGTTTTGATTTTGCGAGCTAAGCTTTTCTAGCTCACGATCTAGCTTTTTTAGCCTCTGATCAAGCGTGGCTTTTTGAGCGGTTTGGTAGGTTTTTATGAGGTTTAAAAGGCGGTTTTTTTCGTGGTCAGTTAAAATTTCACAAAATTGAGAGATATTTTTATCTTTTGGCAAACCCTCTTTTAAGCCTGAAAGTGCTTCACTTGCGTCACTTGAAATTTTAGCTCTAAATGCAGCTAAAAGCTCCTTAAATTCAAGCTTTACGCCCATTTGCTCTAAAAAGTCATTGATGTTAAAAATCTCATCTTTGCTCATCACATAATCATCAAAATTTAAAGCGATATTTTGCTCGCATGATCTTGTTTGCACCAAAGTTTCGTTTCTGGCCTCTCTCATAAGCGCTATCACACCGTCTCGAAGCGTCGTTTTTGCGATTTGTTCTAGGCGCTCTAAATTTAAGCTTTGCTTTTTGCTTTTGCAGTAGGCTATCTCGCTTTTTACCTTATCGTTTAAGTTTTGCAAAAGCGTCTCAAGCCCCATTTTATAGATGTTTTTGGTGTTGCTGCTTTCAAGCTTTGCAAGCTCGTCTTTGGTTAGATTTTCAAGTTTAGAGAAATTTTCACTAAGTGCGTTTTTGACGTTTGCCTGCTCATTTTGAAGCTTTTTAAGCTCCACTTCATAAGCTTTGAGCAACAAAATTTCAGCCTTAGTGGCCTCAAGCTTGCTATTTAGGATGTTTTTTAGCTCCTTTTGATACGAGCTTAAGACAAGGGCTGATTTTTTAGAATTTTTGCCAAAAAGCACCTCGTAAAGATAGTCCTTAAACTCCTCTACACCGCTATTTGCAGCGCCTTCTAAGAAGCTTTTTGCACTAAGCGCAAAGTAATCAATCTCAACGCCATTTATCTGCTCAGCAATCGCTTTTTTAGTGTAGTTTAGCGTCTCGTTTAGCTCTTTAGCACTTAGCTCATCAGCGTGAGTTAGCACCACAGCAAGCCTTACGATGTGCGAGTTTTCAAGGCATTTTTTTAAAAAGAGCGCGTCTTTTTGCGTGGCACTTTGCGAGGCGTTCATGAGGTGGGCTAAAAGGTCGCACTTTTTCATAAAATTTGTAGTGATCTGTTCCCTTAAAACCACCGCATCATCGATGCCTGGCGTGTCTATGATGCAGACGTTGTCCTTTAAAAGCTCCAAATCGTCATAAAGCTCGACGCTTTTTACGAGATTTGCTGTTTTTGAACTTGAAGAGGTGTAGCTTTTTATCTCATCTATGCCGATATCTACGCTTTTGCTTGGTAAATTTTCACTTGGTATGCCAAGTGCTAAAAGCTCATCAATGCTGTAAAAATTTACCCTTGCAAAGCTATCTTTGGAGTATTTTAAAATGGTTAAATTTATCGTTTCTGGCACGTTTGAAGCGCCAAGGACGGGTTTGTTTAAAAGGGCGTTTAAAAGGGTCGATTTGCCAGAGTTTATGACGCCACTTGCAGCTATGTTAAAAAGCGTTTCGTTTGATCTTTTTTTGGCTGCCATAAGCGCCTCTAAAAATGTTTTATCGCTATCAAGCAAGCTTGCTTTTTCGTTTATCTCATTTAAAAAGTCTAGGTTTTTATGGAAGTGATCTTTTGGCTTGGTATGAGAAATTTTAGCCTCATTGGCGCCCTTGTTTTTGCTTATGATCTTTTCTAAAAAGGTAAATTTCTCATCATCTATGATCTTTTCATCGCGCAATATTCTTAGGTATTTTACTATCTCATCACTTGAAATTTTAGCCTCGTTTAGTGCTTTAAGAGTCGCAAGCTGCGCACTTTGTATGCTAAATATATCTAGCTCAACCTTAAGCCTTTTTAGCACCGCTCTAAACTCATCAAGCGCCATAAACTGATCTAAATTTCTCTCGTCACAAACCAAAAGAAGAGCTAGCAGATCTGGGTAAAATGGCACGCTAGCAGCAGCATTTGTATAAATTTTATTTGCACGCCAAGCCTGTTTTAAAAACTCATCCATAAAGACTCTTTTTATTGATATTTTGGGATTTTATTAAATTTTTACTTATGAAGGTATCAAAAATTTAAGCATAAAAACTTTATGTTTTTTCTAATGAAATTTCAAATTTCTTAAAGCTAACCCTTGGATGTATCGCTAGTTCGCTGTGGCTTACAAACTCTTTTTTTAGGTATTTCTCACGACCAGCCCTTGCTATCATTATCGCATTATCAGAGCAAAACGCAAGTGGAGCTAGCAAAAGCTCGCACTCATTTTTTTGGCAAAGAGTTTCAAGCCTTTTGCGTAAATTTAAATTTGCACTCGCTCCGCCAACCACGCCAAAGCGCTTGAAATTTCTTAGCTTAAAAACCTTTTCAAGCTTATTTAAAATGTGCTCGCAGGCTGTGTTTTCAAAGGCGTAACAAATATCTGCGATATCTTTTTGTGTAATAGTTTTAAGCTTTGAAATTTCAACCCTGACTTGGTTTTTAAGCCCTGAAAAGCTGTATTCAAGGCGTTTGTCGTGAAGAAGTGGGACGGTAAATTTAAACCTATCTTTATCCTCGCACAAAAGTGCATTTTGCTGCACCACAGCACCGCCTGGATAGCCAAGATCAAGCATCTTTGCCACCTTGTCAAAGCTCTCGCCAAAGCTATCATCGCTAGTGCTTGCAAGCTCTGTGATTTCGCCATTTTTGTCAATCTCAAGAATCATCGTATGTCCGCCACTTACTAGCAAAACGCCAAGTGGAAAGGTGGCCTCACGGTCTAAAAAAAGCGAGTAGATGTGGCCAACTAGGTGATTTACGGCGATTAGTGGGATATTTAGGGCGATACTTAGCGATTTTGCCATGCTCACACCACCTATTAGGCTCACGCTTAGCCCTGGCTCGTTTGTCACGGCGATCGCGTTTATATCTTTTAAATTTAGCAAGATATCATTTAAAAGCGCTGGCAGTGCCTTTGTGTGAAGCCTCGCTGCAAGCTCTGGAACCACGCCACCAAAGATAGCGTGCTCCTCTTCTTGCGATATCTTTTTATAATAAATTTGCTCCAGCGTGCCTTCATCTATGAGTGCAACAGAGCTATCATCGCAGCTACTTTCTATGCCAAGTATCATCTAAACTCCACTAGTATCATGCCAGCAAATTTCTCTTTGCCATTTTCGCTTTTGTAAAACTCAACTCGGTAAATTTTGCCATCTTTATCTATGCTATAGCTTTTGTTTAGGCTGTTTTTATCGATCTCTTGCTCGCTCTCATCAACGCTTTTTGTGCCATATCCTATGACATTTACGCGCACGTTTTTGAGTGCTTTTACTTTAAAGCTCTTTTTGACGCTAAATTTGTCGCCACTTTTTAGCACCTGTTCGTTGCCATCGCTCAAAAGAGAAATTTTATCAAGTGGCTTTGCAAACTCGAAGTATTGTGGCTTTAGCTTTGTAACAGAGCGGTTGCCATACTGCACTTTGTAAGTGTCATTCTCTTTTATGACGGCGATTAGCGGATTTGGCGAGTGGTAGTTTAGCTCGCCCTTTTTAAACGGGACGAAATTTATCACAGGTTTTAAATTTTTAAGGCTAAGAGCGTAGCTGTCAAATAGCTCAAGTCTGATCTCTTTTTCGATCGCTTTTTTCACACTTTTTACATCAAGCTCAAATGGCCTAGTAAAACTAATACCAGCCTTTTTCATATACTCTTCGATCGCTACTAGGTGGTAATATGTCCTTTGCTCGGCGTTTAAATTTTTGCTAGCTTCGTTTGCAAAGGCGGACTTGTTTTGCGTGATCGCGTAATAGGTGAGGCTTTTTAGCATCTCTTTGTCGCCCATCGCTGTGTGCGTATTTTTGACGTGATACTGATGTTTTGGATCTATAAGGTGCTTATTTAGCACGTCTTTTACGCTTGAGGCGATAGTTTCAAGCTCTGGGTACTTTGAGCCTGGCAGTGTGCTTTGGTCGATGATGCAGGTGTTGCCCCATTTGTCTGGATTTTCGTCCTTGCTTATAAATTTATCTCTGTAATATCCGCTGCCATCGTGTAAATTTAAGATGAGAGTGACGTTTTTGTCAGTGATGACGTCTTTTATCTTCATCACTGAGTTGTAGTCTGGATCGTCCTTTTCGACGTGGGCGAATTTTCTATTCATATCGCCCTTTGTGCCGCGACTTCGCTCGATGATGCTTGGGAAATTTAAATTTGGCACGACCCAAAGCGAACCTTTTGTGATGTTATAGTCAGTCGCCACGATAGAAGCTGCCAAAAAGCCGCCTGGCTCGTCGCCTTGTATGCCACCGATTAAGAGCATAGTATTGCTACTTGGCTCACCTTTTTTGATAAGTGCATAGTCCAGTGCGCTTGCATTTGCAAGGCTTGCAGCCGCTAGAACTGCTAAAAAAAGTCTAAATTTACGCATTAATATCCTTCATAATGCTTTGTTTTTGGTAAAAGCAAATTTAAAACTATACCAGTAACCGCGCCAAGTCCGATACCTGAAAATTTAACAGCTCCAAGGTCAAGCACCATGCCACCGATGGCAAAGATGAAGATGAGAGCTACGATTATCATATTTCTAGGATCGGCAAGATCGACTCTGTTTTTTATAAGTGTCTCCATGCCAACGCTTGCGATGATGCCAAAAAGTAGCAGCATGATGCCGCCGATGACTGGCGCTGGGATACTCGAGAGCACCGCGCCAAGCTTGCCAATAAAGGCTAGCACGATAGCAGTGATCGCTGCAAAGGTCATGATCGCTGGATTATACGCTTTTGTAAGGCTAACCGCGCCTGTGACCTCTGAGTAGGTGGTGTTTGGCGGACCACCAAAGGCAGCAGCTAGCGAGGTGGCTAGGCCGTCGCCTAAAAGAGTGTTTTTTAGCCCTGGATTTTTCAAAAAATCCTCTTTTGTGACATTTGAGATAGCGAGCATATCGCCGATGTGCTCGATCGCTGGGGCGATGGCGATAGGTATCATATAGATGATCGCTTCGAGTTCAAATTTTGGTGCGCTAAAACTTGGCACTCTAAACCAAGGAGCGTTAGCGATGGCGCTAAAATTAACCATGCCAAAGCAGTAAGCCACGATGTAGCCAGCGATGATGCCAAGCAGGATCGGTATGAGCCTAAACATCCCCCGTCCTAGCATCATGACAACGATAGTGGCGATAAGCGATGTGGCTGCTACGATCATCGCTACGTTTTGAGTGTAAGCCTCAGTAGCTGAAGTAGCCATTTTGACGGCATTTGGAGCTAGTATCAGACCTATGGTCATGATGACTGGACCAACGACAACTGGAGGCAAAATTTTATGCAAAATTTTCTCTCCGCCAAAGCGAACCACAAGACTTAGCGCGACGTAGAAAAATCCAGCAAATATAACGCCGCCCATAGTCACTGGTATGCCCCATTTTTCGATGCCGTACTGAAGTGGAGCGATAAAGGCAAACGAGCTTGCTAGAAAGATCGGTGGGACGTTTTTTCTAGTTATTAGCTGAAAAAGCAGCGTGCCAAGGCCAGCTGTAAAGAGTGCTACGTTTGCATCAAGCCCCGTAAGGATAGGCACGAGCACGAGCGCGCCAAAGGCGACAAATAAAAACTGCACACCGATCAAGCTTTGCTTAAGATCAAATTTATACCCCTCATACCTTTGCATTTAGCATCCTTTTTGCGTATTCTCTAACCTCTTTATCAACTTCATAAATTTCATCTACGCTTGAAATTTTAAGACTCTTAAATTTTTTTGCTGAACCTAAAATGAGCCTTGATATATCCAAAAATGAGCACTTTTTCTCTAAAAAGCTAAACACTCCAACCTCGTTTGCAGCGTTTATGACGACACCTAGATCAGGACTAGCTAAGACTTCATCTTTTAGAGAAAAGACTGGATATTTTTTAAGGCTGATCTTGTGAAATTTGATATTTTTTAGATCAAGTAAATTTGCGTGTGAGACGATATTTTGCTCAACTTTTTCAAAGATAGCATGCGAAATGGCTAGCTTCATATCAGCGCGCGAGAGGTGCATCGTGCTTGAGCCGTCGATAAACTCGACTACGGCGTGGATGGCCGAGGTTGGCTCTATCACGGCCTCGATATCTTTTATGCCGTAAAGCCAGTAAGCCTCCATCACCTCAAAAAGCTTGTTTGTCATCGTCGCGCTATCAATGGTGATCTTTGCGCCCATATCCCAGTTTGGGTGTTTAAGCGCGTCAGACGGCGTGGCATCTTTTAGAAATTTGATCGGCTTTTTATAAAATGCCCCGCCGCTTGCTGTGATGATGAGTTTTTTGGCAGGACTTTTGTTTTCTAGTAGAAATTTAAGCCCAAAATGCTCACTATCAATGGGCAAAATTTCTCTTGTTTTTAAAAACTTGCCACCAACTACAAGGCTCTCTTTATTTGCAAGTGCCAGCCTTTTGCCAAGTGCTTGCGTCTTTAGACTAGGAGCAAGCCCAGCAAAGCCAACAAGGGCGTTTATCACCTTTTTTGAGCTTGAAATTTCAAGCATCTCAAGCAGTCCAGCCTCGCCAAAAAAGATGTTTTTAGCTTCAATGTTTTTTACATTTTTAGCTAACTTTTCATCGCCCACGCAGACAAATTTTGGCTTAAATTTTAAAATTTGCTCATTTAGCAAAGCTACGTTTTTAGCGCAGCTTAGCGCCTCGACGCTAATGTCAAATTTCTCGCAGAGCGCTAAAGTATTTTTGCCGATCGAGCCAGTTGAGCCAAGTATTACCACGATAGCGACCAAAGTAGCGCAACAACGCCAAATAAATAGCCATCTATCCTATCAAGCATGCCGCCGTGTCCTGGAAACAGCGAGCCACTGTCTTTGACACCACAAAGTCTCTTTAGATAGCTCTCAAAGAGATCTCCCCAGACCGCAAAGACGCAGACTAAAAAGCTTGAAAATAGAATTTGAAAAAAGCCTTTTGATACGAAATCTCCAACTATGCAGCCTATGCAGCCAACTACCGTGCCTAGTATCACGCCGCCAACTGCACCTTCGATGGTCTTGTTTGGTGAGCTTGGGCTAAATGGGTGCTTACCAAAGGCTTTGCCAATAAAAAATGCGCCACTATCGCTCGCAACTACGCTTAATATAAGCCATACAAGGTACTCAATCCCATATTGCAAAAGCATCCACATCATAAGAATAGGTATAGTAGGATAGATGAAAGGTGCCACTATCTTTAAGTTTTCATTTTTTTGATAAGCTAAAACAGAAGCAACAAATACAACTGCTACTATTGATAAAAAGATCGGATCCGTAAAAGGTAGAAATCCATAAATAATAAGCGCTGCATAGGTTAATTTTTTATTGTTTATGCCATAAAGATCTAATGATTCTTTAAATGCGAAACAATAAACGACGCCAAGTAATGTGTAATTTAAATAAGGATTGTTTGTATATACAATAATTAAAAATAAGGCAAACAACAAAACGCCAGTGATTATGCGTGATCGCATACTTTCTCCTTAAAATCGTTATTTTGCCGTAATTATAACACTTAAAAGTTAGACGGCGTTTATAAGAGTGAAATTTGGTTTAAAATGTGTTTGAAAATTTGATACGAGCATGAAAGGATGTTTAATGGGGCTTTACATTGCTTGCGTTTTATTGAGACTCCAGCAAATTTTAAAATTTCATGAACGAGTAATTTCGGCTCTAAAATTTGAGCTAAGCTGTAAGCGAAGCCAAATTTTAGTAGTCAATTCTTAGGAGTGAGTTAAATTTTAAAATTTGCAAAATAGTTTTTTAGAAATTTAAAGTTTTTTCTTCTTTGTTAAGGGGGAAGAGGCTTGAATTACGAAGTCGCTCCCTTCCCCCTTAACAATCCCCTAACCCCTACAACGTTAGAGGGGCATGCAATGGTGCTTCGCACTGCATGCAGTTTATCATCTGGCAAGTGTCAGACAAATTTTAAAATTAGAGCTGGCATATCACGGCTCTAAATTTAGTGGCGAGTGGCTACTAGACCTAGATTTAGTAGTCTGCTAAGGCGAGTGAGTGAAAGTTTAAAATTTGCAAATTTGCCTTGTGAAGTCAGATAAATATCAAGCAAATTTTAAAATTTCATGAGCGAGTAATTTCGGCTCTAAAATTTGAGCTAAGCCGCAAACGAAGCCACATTTTAGTAGTCAATTCTTGCGAGTGAATGAAAGTTTAAAATTTGCAAAAAAGCTTTATTGAATTTTAAAATTTAATTTTTTACATAAAACCCAAAGCAAATCCCTACTCTATCTTACCTCTTGCCAAAACTGGCACTTTTTCGCAGACCTCATCGCCACTTACGAGATAGGCGTAGTCATACAAATTTACCACCGGACAGATGTGGTTTGGATAGATACGTACTAAATCGCCCACGCGCACGCTTTTTGCAAATTTCTCATTTAAGATGATCGCATGCTCGTCAAATAGGCTATCTATCCACACCTCGTGCTCTGCGATGAGCCCCATGCCAGGCGTCGTGCAAAAGCCCTCGCTGCGTCTCTCTTTGGTTAGCGCCTTTGCTCCAGCATCAAGGATCGTGCGGGTCGCAGTCGGCCTTGAGATCACGACGCTAAGCACGCTAGCAGCGTTCATATCAAAGCTGCCATAGGCATTTGCCTGCGACGCATCCATAAATATATATGTGCCAGGACGAAGCTCCGTAACGCCTTTTGGTATCTCAAAATCATTTGTCAGCGACGGCGTCGAGCCGATGCTAACGGTTAAATTTTCATACCCAAACTCACGCGCGATATCAGCAAATTTTAGCGTTCTCTTGGTTGCTACTTTAAAAATTTGCTCGCACTCGCGCTTATCTTTTGCCTTGTACGAGTGGCCATCATGCGAGAAAACACCGCAAAATTTCGCATTTTTGCACTCTTTAAAAGCGCCCATCAAAGCTCTAAAATCGCCCTCTTCTATGACGCCCGAGCGGTTTTCACCAACTTCTATCTCGACAAGTAGCCTAGCTATCTCGCCAGCCTCGCCAAATACCTCATCAATGAGCCTTAAAACGCCCACGCTATCGACGCCAAAGCTCACTTTAACGCCAGATCTTACAAGGGCTATGATGCGAGCAAATTTCTGCCTTGTGACGATCTCATTTGCGATGAAAATGTCGCTTAGCCCCTCTTTTGCCATCACTTCAGCCTCGCCCACCTTTGCCACCGTGATGCCCTTT
Source organism: Campylobacter concisus (assembly GCF_003048985.1). Lineage (GTDB taxonomy): Bacteria > Campylobacterota > Campylobacteria > Campylobacterales > Campylobacteraceae > Campylobacter_A > Campylobacter_A concisus_AY. Next base: position 8,791 of record NZ_PIRS01000014.1, on the reverse strand, counting down.
GCCCCACACTCTACTTGCAGTTTTGCAAAGTATGGCATCTTGTGCGTTTTGGTATGTGGTCTTAAGCTTACGTTAAATTTATCAGCGTATTTTTGCATTTTGTCTAAGTTTTTTAGCACTATCTCTTTGTCTATAAGCAGTGCTGGAGTGTCTATTTCAGTGATTTTCATGAGCTATCCTTTCTTTTTTCTTAGATTTTAACTCTAATTATTTAAAAAAGGATAGCTTTTGGCACTTTAAAATTTCAAAGTGTTACTTTTAGGCCTTTCTTGCGCCGATCTTTGGTGCGTCAAACGCCCTGACACGTTTTGGCGTGCCTTTAAATTTCTCGACCTCGACAAGGCTCGTGTGAGCGGTGTTACTCTGGCTCATCTTGCTTGATGGCACGTCTTTTGTGAGCACATTTAAATTTCCATGCAAGCAAAGGCTCTTTTCGCCTGGCACATCTGGGTCGTACCAAGCGCCCTCGCTCACGATGACGACGTTTTGTGGCACGTCCTCGGTCACAAAGGCACCGCACAAAATTTCTCCCCTGTCGTTGTAAATTTTCACTACGTCGCCCATTTTTATCCCTCTAGCTTCGGCTGTTTTTGGGTTTATGAGCACTGGCTCGCGCTCTGCGATCTCGTTAAAATGGCGAAGCACGGAGTTATTTAGCTGCGAGTGAAGTCTAAATTTAGAGTGCGCGCCGCTGATGGCGATAGGGTATTTTTTATTTTTTGCGCCTAGCCACTCAAACGGCTCAAGCCACGTCGCATGCGGTGGGCAGTCATCATAGCCAAAGCCAGCGACCGTTTCAGAGTAAATTTCTATCTTGCCAGATGGCGTTTTTAGCGGATTTGCCACTGGGTCGTCGCGGAATTTCTTGTAGTTTGTAAAGTAGCGTTTTTTCTCATCGACCTTGTCAAATCTAAAATAACCCTTATCCCAAAACTCATCAAAGCTTGGCATGCTCTCATACCCAAGCCCAGCAGCCTTTTTAACGGCATCTTCGTAAATTTCTTTGACCCACTCTAGCTCGCTTTTGCCCTCGCTAAATGCCTCTTCCCTGCCCCACTCTTTTGCGATGAGCCTTGCGATCTCGAAGTCGCTTTTGCTCTCGCCAAATGGCGCAACAAGCGGCTTAATGGCAAAGAGATACTCGCTAGTTGAGTTTGCCATTTCGATATCCGTTCGCTCGCACTCTAGCGCAGCTGGCAGGACGATGTCGCTAAATTTCGCCGTGCTCGTCCAAAATGGCTCGCAAGTGATGATCGCACTAACTTTTTGCATAGCTTTTATCGCTCTGTTGGTCTCTGGATGTCTTGTAAATGTCGAGCCGTTGGCGTTAAACATCACTCTGATCTTTGGTAGCTTGTAGCTCTTGCCATTTCTAGTTATCTCTTTGCCAGGGCTTAAAAGCGCGTCTATGAGCCTTGAGTTTGGCAGCTCGTAGCCCTTGGTCTTTGGCACAAGGCCACTATCAATGAATTTTTGTGGCACCTTCGTCTCAAAAGCCGCTAGTTTAGGCGCTATGAAGCTTTCATCGGCGTTTTTGTGCATGCCGTCATTTGTGACAAAGCCACAACCCTCTTTGCCGATGTGTCCAAGCATCGCATTTAGCGTCACAAGAGCCCAATACGCCATCTCGCCGTGATCTTGCCTTTGGATGGCGTAGCCACTAACTATGACTGAGTCATTTTTAGCTAGATCCTCGCTAAATTTCGCCAGCTCCTGCTCGCTCACGCCACAAATTTTACTTGCCCAAGCTAGGTTTTTATTGACCCCGTCTTTTGTACCAAGCATATACTCTTTAAATTTATCAAAGCCAACGGTGTACTTTTCTATAAATTCTTTGCTGTAAAGCCCTTTTTCAAAAAGGTAGTTGCACATACCTATCATCATCGCCGTATCGGTGCAAGGCACGACTTCAAGGTACTTTGCGCCAAAATATCTTGCGCTTTCGTTGTGATAAACATCAACGCTATAAATTTTCATCTCGCCGCTCTCGCCTTTTTTTCTGATCTCATCGTAGTATTTATATGAGTTGTGAAGTGGCACGCCAATGGCGATCTTGTTTGAAACGACTGGGTTTGTGCCCCAAAATACGATCGTTTTGGCATTTTTTAAGATAGCCTCCCACTTTGTTGGCGCTAGTGTTGGATCGATCGAGCCAGTGATGTGAGGCATGATGACAGTCGCTGCGCCGTATGAGTAGCCACCAAGCTCATTTACATATCCGCCAAGCACGTTAAGTAGCCTCTTTGCGGTCTTTTGGCTGTGACCGACTTTACCAAGGCTACCCCACTGATAAACCTGTCCGTAGATCGCTTCAGCGCCGTATTTATCAAAATTTTCTTTTAAAATTTTCGCACTTAGCTTTATCGCCTCATCCCAGCTCACGCGCACAAACTCCTCTTTGCCACGAAGCTCTGGCTTTGGGTTGTTTGGGTCAGCCAAAAAGCTCTTTCTAACAAATGGATATTTTACACGGCTTTCATTTTGGATATGATCAAGAAGTGCGTTGTTTAGCTCATTTGGGCATGCATCGCCCTCAAACGGCTCAGTCTCAACCACGCGGCCTGCGATAGTTTTTACATAAAATGGACCAAATTTGTTCGCACTTAGCCCGCTTTGCTTGTCAAAGAGCGCCTGAGCTGCTCCGTCAAGCTCTTTTGCCTGAAGGCTTGCTGCACTTAAGGCACCAAGCTTTAAAAAGTCTCGTCTTTTCATTTTTTCTCCGATTTTGGTTAAATTTATTGTTTTTGGTTGGTTTTATGAGTTATAAATTTAGTATTTTGTATCATCTAGTCATGAAAAGGCCTTGTAATGTAATACGCAAACTTGCGTCTAAATTGCGTTATTTTAGCCAAAAAATATTAAAGGATAAGAAATGGTAGGATTTTATGTAAATGTAAAATTAAAAGCTGGATGCGAGGCGAAATTTGAAGAAATTTTAAAAGAGATCGTGCCAGCTTCAAGAAAAGATAAAGGCTGCATAAGCTACGAGTGTGGCGTAGTTGCAGGCTCTAAAAGCGAATACTGCTTTATGGAGAGCTGGGAAAATTTAGAGAGCCAAAAAGAGCACATGAAGAGCGCTCACATGGTGAAAAATGCGGCTGCGCTGGAGGCTTGCAAAGAGAGCCAAGAGGTGAAAATAATAAATTTTGTAAGCGTAAAGGAATAATATTTGCTTAAAAAAGGACAAAATTTAAAAAAATGAGCGAAGAAAAGATGCTTGAGATGATAAACGCGACTGCCGATATTATGTTTATGGCTATACTTAGAGGACGTGTGAGCCTTGAAGCCTGCAAAAAGGATAAGGAGTTCATCGACGCTTTAAGAGAAGAGCTACTTAGCAAAAACCCAAACAAGCTCAAAGTCGCGCAAGACTCGCACCAGATGATCGCCATTTTCGAAAAATACCGCAATAAAAAATAATCCATTTAAAATTTAAATCCATTTGCCGATATAGTGTTAAAGGATTTGACATGATAAACGCACTAAATGGATTTAATCAAAGCTTTAACTATCAAGACACTTTTAATAAGCAGCCAACAACTATCGCAAATTTAGGCAAAGTAAAAATTTCTCCCAATGCCCTAGACATCAAGCATCTATCACTCTCTGGCTACTCGTCAAATTATAAAATTTCTATCTGGGGCAAGATAAACGGGCTTGATAGTTCTATGGGTAAAGACGAAGTTGCTAGCCTTAAAAATTTCGTTGATAGCACGAAGCTTTGGAGGTTAAATTCCATCATCACTAGCGAGAAAAACGGATTTAGCGTAGATGAGTTTAATAAAACTTACAAAATATCTACTAACGTCACCAATGCTCTTGGCGCTCTAATCAATCACGACATTGGCGTACTTCATCTAAGTCGTGAGGCTAGAAATTTGCTAGACTCTGATCTAAGTATCGACGATTTTAAAGACAAATGGCTGGAATTTACCGCCGAAAGGATACTTGGCGAGCATGCAAATGTGAAAATTTCTTTTAAAGACGGTGCCTTGCACTACGAGCAAACATCGGCTAAAAAACGCATAGAAATCATAGGTCAAGCGACGCCGCAGCGTGTAAGCTATGCTGACAAAAACAGCAAAGATGAGTTTTTGAAATTTTTAAAAACAAGCTATGAAAAGGGCGAAAATATCGCTGATGTGCTGCAAAATATCGCCCTTGTGTCAGTTAGAGAAGATGGCGACGAAGATATAGAAGAAGAGAAATTTAAGCCTATGCAAGTTACCAAAAAGAGCGTGACTTACACGGACAAGGATATAAAACGCGAGTTTTTTGAGGAATTTATCAGGCGCGAGGTCGAAAATGGCGCGAGTTTTGATGATCTGGTGCAAAAGCTAAACAAGCTAAAGCCAAAGGATGTGCTGGCTTAGCTTTAGGGTTTAAATTTTGGGGCTGGCTTGGCGCGCTAAATTTATTTTGCTTAAATTTTTGAAGCTGGCTTAGTTCTCTAAATTTCTATTTAAATTTGAATTAAAGAGTTAGCCCAGCCCCAAATTTTTCTACTCAGACTTAAATTTAAAGAGCCATCTTGACTTCTCAAATTTCTGCCTAGGCTTAGATTTCTGGGGACTGATTTAGCTACTCAAATTTCTACTTAATCTTAAATTTTAAAGAGCCAGCTTAGCTCCATAAATTTATATTCAGGCTTAAATTTAAAGAGCTAGCCAGCTGTCCCCCAAATTTCTACTTCGGATTATTTATACTTATCACCATATTTTTCTCATCAAGATATAGCCTAGCAGCCTCTTTGATGTCGTCATTTGTGAGCGCTTTGACCGCATCTATATACTCATCAGCCGTGTAAAGTGGCGTGTTAAAAATTTTATTTGAGATGATGAGATTTTGCCAAAACTCAGGCTTTTCATAATCTTTCTTTATAGAAATTTCACTCTGCGCCTTAAAATCCTCCAAATGTTTTGGCAAGAGCGCGCCATCACGCTTGATACTAGCTATTATCTCCTTTATCTCGGCGATGATCTTGTCCGTGTTTGCAGGGTCGCAAGTAAAGCCGATCACCGCCTTTGAGTGCTCATACGCATAGCGAGTGAGCTTCGCGTTTAGGCTAAAGCCGTATGTTTGGCCTTTGTCCTCTCTGATCTTTTCACGAAGCGCCGTTTTTAAGACCGAGCTTAGTGCTCTTAGCTTGATCACCTCTTTGAAGCTGTATTTTGTATCTAAATTTATTATATCCACGCTCACATCGCTTCTTTTTGTGCTTTGATACTCTCTTTTAAAGGTGTGCTCTCCATTGATGCTTCGCACGCCATCATCCTTAAAATTTTCAGCCTCGCCAAGCTTTGGCAAGGTAGCAATATACTTTTTAACAAGTGGCAAAAGCCTCTCCTCGTCGGTGTCGCCGATGATTACGAAGGTGTATGAGGCTGCGTTTGTAAATTTATCTTTGATGATAGCTTTTAGCTCATTTAGCTTTAGCGCGTCGATCTGCGCCATCTCAATGGGCGCTACACGCTTATTGTTTTCGTAAAAAAACTTGCTAAATTCGGTGCTAAATTTATATTCAGGCAAATTTTGCTCTTTAGCTAGCTCATCTTTTGCTCTTTGTTTTATCCTCTCAAGCACGTTTGCATCGGCTCTTGGCGAGCTAAACTCTAAATTTATAACAGCTAGCAACGAGCCAAGATCACCACTGCTTGAAGAGCCGTAAATGCCCTGTGTAAGCGCTTCTATACTCTTTTCGTAGCTTACTATCTTATCGTTTAGCACCTTTGATAGCTCGTAGTTGTTAAATTTGCCAACGCCACTTTCATTTGTGAGCGCAACCGCAAAGCCGCCAAGCTTAGGATCAGCTAGATCTGAAGTGCCACCCTTGCTAATGGCCGCAAACAAGATGCTATCTTTTTTGGTGGCTAGTGGCTTAAAGATGACTTGCGAGCCATTTGGCAGCTTATAAGTGTATATGCCATGCTTTTGGTCAAATTCACTAGAAAGGATATCTTTTGGCTCTAAATTTTCATTGCCAAGGCTCTTATTTAGGCTCTGGCTAGCTAAATTTGTATCGTAAGGTTTTGCTTCGTCTTTTAGCTTTAAAAAAGCATCTTTGCTAAGCTTAAAGCCATCTTTGCTAAAGACCCTCACACGCTCATCAGGTATGGCTAAAATTTGCCTAAATCTCGCATTTACATCTTCAAGCGTGATCTCGTTTAAGAGCTTTAGGCTAAGGTTTTTGCTATCTTCGTCGCTTAGCACAAAGCCTCCATTTTCGATCATATTTAAAATTTCACTTGCATAAACGCTTGATTTTTTAGTTTTTGAGCGTTTAAATTTAGCCTCTACATTTGCCACAAACGCCTTTTTCACATCACTAAAATCGCCTTTGTTAAAGCCAAATTTCTCAATGCCCTTTAAAACGCTTAACATATCTTTAAGGCTAGCGTTAAAATCATCTCCGATCACATTTGCCTCAAAGCTATAAATTTTTTGCTTTGCTTGAAGCGTTTGCGCCATAAAATCAACACTTAAATTTGATGAATTATTTGCATTTTTTTGCTCATAAAGCATATTTATAAGGCTAGCTATTAGCGCATCTTTTAAATTTCGCTTCACATCAGCCTCGTTTGAAACTGGCTTAAATTTATCAAAAAAACTAAGCCTCACAAACTGAGCTGCCGTCTCGTTTGCATCGTAGTTAAAGATATTTAGCCCATCTTTAAAAGCGATGCTTTTATCTGGATGAACGTAAGAGTTGCTATTTTTCGCTGCACTAAAATTTTTCTCTATCAGAGCTTTTATCTCGTTTTTATCAAAGTCGCCAACTGCCACAAAGCTCATAAATCTTGGCTGATAGAGCCTCTCGTAAAACTCTTGCATGTGCTTAGCATCTACGCTTTTTATCACGTTCATATCGCCTATAGGCACTCTTTTTTGATAGATGCTGCCAGCAAAGATGTCCTTGCTCTGGGCAAGATAGAGCCTATATGCTGGCGTGTTTCGCTGGCGCTCCTCCTCCATTATGACGCCTCGCTCCTTATCAAGCTCGCCTGCGTCGATCTTTACGCCATCGATCCAGTTTGAAAAGACCTTGAAAACGTCTTTTAAATTTTTCTCATTTACATTTATGCTTAGCGTGTAGCTCGTCTGATCATAGCTCGTTTGCGCGTTTAGATCAGCGCCAAATTTAACCCCAAGGCTCTCAAGCTGTTTAATGAGCTCATTTTTGCTAAAGTCACGGCTGCCATTAAACGCCATGTGCTCCAAAAAGTGCGCAAGCCCCTGCTCGCCATCTCTCTCATCAGTCGAGCCTGAGTTTACGACTAGGTAAAAGATGGCTGTATTTTGTGGGAGTTTATTCTCTTTTATATAGTATTTAAGCCCGTTTTTTAGCTCACCGCTTAGCATATCTTTGTCATTTTGCAAGGCAAAGAGGCTAAGCGCTAGGCACAAAAGTAGCAGAATTTTTCTCATAATCCGTCCTTTAAATTTCTATGTAAAAGCGGATTTTAGTATAAATTTTAAAATGCAAGATAAAGCTAGCCTGCTAAATTTGCAGGCTAGTTGGGAGGTGTTATTTTAGTTCGTATTTTTTAAGCAGTGCGTCGTAGCTGCCGTCTTTTTTCATCTCATCTAAAATTTGATTTATCTTAGCGATAAGCTCGCTCTCTTTGTTTTTGTCAAAAGCTATTGAAAAGCCCTCGCTACCATCAACCTCTTTGAAAAATGCCTCTATTTCAGGGTTTTTCTTGATAAAGCCATAGCCGATCGAGCTATCAAGGATGACTGCGTCAAATTTGCCAACTTTTAGCCCCATGATGAGTGGCACAGTATCTTCTGAAGGCACTACTTTTGCGCCATTTATCGCATTTGCAGCTAGCTCTTGGATGGTGCCTTGTTGCACGCCTACTTTTTTGCCAGCCAGCTCCTCTTTAGCTTTTAAAGCGTCGTTGCCTTTTTTCTTTAGGTAGATGTTTTCAGTTAGATAGTATGGCTTTGTAAAGTCAATCGACTTTAGTCTATCAGGAGTCGCGCTCATCGCACTTATGATGCCATTTATCTTGCCAGCTTTAAGCGCTGGGATGAGGCCATCAAAGCTCATATTTATGATCTTGTATGAAAAGCCAGCACGCTTTGAGATTTCGTCTATCAAATCGATGTCAAAGCCTGTTATTTTGTTGTTTTCATCGATGTATTCAAATGGCGGGTAGTTTGCCGCAGTACCAAATTTTAGCTCGTTTGCACAAAGAGCAACAAAAGCTGTCAGTAAAAGAGCAAAGATCTTTTTCATGTCTATCCTTTAAGGTGATTTAAAGCCCTAATTATCGGCATTTATCTATTAAAATTTGTTTAAATTTAGCGCAATGACAGAAATTTACACAAGCTTGTAAAGTGTATAGGCAAGTGTGCCAAAAGAAGTCAGGCAAATTTTAAAAATTTATGAACGAGTAATTTCGGCTCTAAAATTTGAGCTAAGCGGCAAGCGAAGCCAAATTTTAGTAGTCAATTCTTGCGAGTGAATGGAATTTTAAAAATTTGATAGATAATTCTTGAGTGTTAAATTCAAGGTATAGGATTTAAAAATATTATTAAACCCCAACACAGTTTAAACTAGGTTGGGGTTTATTGAGTAGTTTTTCATTAAACAAATTTTAGTTTATTTAAAACCCTAAGCCAGAAATGTTTTAAAATTTATTTTTCCTAACATCTTCAACTATAGCTTTAGCCATCTCATCTACTTCTGATGTTACTTCATTTGCTTGGTTGGCTATTACAACATTCTCTTTTGTTAGATTATCTATTTGAGCAACTGATTGATTTATCATATTTATTCCTTCAC
>NZ_PIRS01000013.1:0-75539 GCF_003048985.1 Campylobacter concisus | reverse complement strand
ATGATAAATAAATTTTTACGTTAAATTTACACAGCATAAACTATCCATTTTAGATCAAAAATGTTACAAAAATACACATATAAAAATAAAGATATGTGAATTTATGAAACAAAATTTCTAAATTTTTATTTTTGAAATTTATAATGCACCTATCAAAACTATTACAAAGGATGAAAGATGAAATTCTTACAAGCTTTACTTTTTACATGTGCCATCAGTGGCTTAGCATTTGGTGCGGATAAGGTCTATACGATCAAATTTGCTCACGTTGTCGCAGCTTCTACGCCAAAGGGCAAGGCAGCTGACTTTTTTGCAAAGCGCGCTGAGGAGCTAAGTGGTGGCAAGATAAAAGTTCAAGTCTTCCCATCAGCTCAGCTGCTTGATGATGATAGAGTTTTTGGCGCGCTAAAACTTGGCAACGTTCAAATGGCAGCTCCTAGTTTTTCTAAATTTACACCTATTGTGCCGCAGTTTCAGCTATTTGACCTACCTTTCATCTTTAAAGATGCAGACCACCTTCATAAGGTTCAAGATGGCGCAGTTGGCGAGGAGCTAAAAGGCCTTGTGACTAAGAAGGGCTTTGTGGCGCTTGATTACTGGGATGCTGGATTTAAGCACTTTAGCTCAAGTAAAAAACCTATCCTTGTGCCAGAAGATGCAAAAGGACAAAAATTTAGAATCCAAAGCTCAAAAGTGCTTGAAGAGCAGATCAAAGCGATCGGTGGCAACCCACAAGTTCTGCCATTTTCAGAGGTTTATTCCGCGCTTCAACAAGGCGTAGTTGATGCGACTGAAAACCCACTTTCAAATTTCTATAACTCTAAATTTCACGAGGTTCAAAGCTCGCTCACACTCTCTCACCACGGATATCTAGGCTATCTAGTCGTTATGAGTGATAAATTTTGGAACAAACTACCAGATGATCTAAAGGCAAATGTAAAACAAGCTCTAAGCGAGGCTACAGCTTACGAGAGAGAAGAGACAGCTAAAGAGGACGCTCATGTCATAGCCGAGCTTGAAAAATATATAGCAGACACCAAAAAACTAGAAATTTTCAAGATAGACGACGCACAAAAAGCTGAGTGGGAGAAGACTATGCAGGCTATCTATCCTAAATTTTACGATGTCATCGGTAAAGAGCTTATAGAAAAAACAATCGAGACAAAATAATGAAAAATTTCATTAACGCTCTTGATATATTGATAGTCTCGCTCAATAAGACTATCGCCGTTTTAGGGCTAGCTAGTGGAACGCTACTAGCCTTTGCCAACGTCGTGGCTAGATACTTTTTTGACAAAAGCTGGTCATGGGCGAGTGAGCTATCAAACTACTTATTCATTTGGTCGGCGTTTTTTGCCGCAGCATACGGCTTTAACAAGGGCATTCACGTGAGCGTAACTATCTTGGTGGAGAAATTTCCACCAGCGCTTGCGAAGGCATGCCTGCTCTTTTCGCACATCTTAACGACTGTCTTTTTGATATTTATCGCGGTTTATTCGGTTGATTATCTTAAAATTTTGCACGAGATCGAGCAGATGATCATAGACCTTGGCATACCTCAATGGGTCCCTATGTTAGTGCTTCCAATAGCCTTTGTCACAGCTAGCTACCGCTCTGCTGAAAAAGCTATCAAAGTAGCTCTAACTCCAGCAGCAAATGTCGTAAATAACGAAGCGCACGAGCTAGCTCATGGTAGCGTAGTCAAAGACTAAGGAGAAAGAAGATGACAATAGCATTTTTATTTATCCTGCTTTTTGCGCTGATGCTAATAGGCGTGCCAGTCGCGGTTTCGCTAGGCACAAGTACCGTTTTAACGATGATATTTTTTACAGATATTGACATCGCTACGATCCCGCAGCTAATTTTTGATGGTATCAATAAATTTTCGCTAATGGCGATCCCGATGTTTATCTTGGCCGGAAATTTACTAAGTAAAGGCGGCTCAGCAAGACGTATCATCGACTTTGCAAAGTCTATGGTCGGACACTTGCCAGGCGGCTTGCCTATGAGCGCGATATTTGCCTGCATCATCTTTGCAGCGGTATCTGGAAGCTCGCCTGCGACGGTTGTAGCCATTGGCTCTATTATGTTTGCAGCGATAAAAGAGGCTGGCTATCCAAAAGAGTACGCAGTGGGCGGCATAACTACGGCTGGCTCGCTTGGAATTTTGATCCCACCTTCAGTTGTTATGATAGTTTATGGCGTAACTGCTGAGGTTAGTATCGGTAAGCTCTTTATGGCAGGCGTCGTGCCTGGTCTTATGCTTGGTGCTTTTATGCTCGTGCAAACCTATGTCGGAGCAAAAAAGCTTGGATTTAAAGCGACTAAGGCTGAGCCACTTAAAGCAAGAGTGCAGAAATTTGCAAAAGCATTTTGGGCTTTACTAATCGTTGTTGTGGTCATTGGCGGAATTTATGGAGGCATATTCACTCCGACTGAAGCTGCTGCGGCAAGTGCGGTTTACGCGCTATTTATCTCGCTTTTCATATATAGAGATATAAAGATAAGAGATCTTTGGGATATCTGCCTAGACTCAGCCCTTACAACAGCTATGATATTTTTCATCATCGCAAACGCCGTTGTTTTTGCATATTTGCTAACTAGCGAGCAGATCCCACAAGCGATCGCTTCGATGATACTTGATGCAAATATCGGCATGATAGGGTTCTTGATATTTGTAAATATCTTGCTCTTTATCATGGGTCAGTTTATGGAGCCTTCAAGCGTTATCATGATCATGGTGCCGCTCTTGCTTCCGATAGCTACGCAGCTTGGCGTTGATCCTATTCACTTTGGTATCATCTTGGTTGTAAATATGGAGATAGGTATGGTGACTCCGCCTGTTGGACTAAATTTATTTGTCGCAAGCGGTCTTACAAATATGAATTTAAAAGAGGTCATCATGGCGTGCTTGCCATGGACGCTAACCTTGTTCTTTGGCCTTATCTTGGTTACTTATATACCGCAAATTTCACTTTGGCTACCAAACATAATGTATGGACATTAAAATTTAGAGGCCTAGGCCTCTAAATTTATCCTTTTGGATCGTAATCCGCACTCATAACGATATTTTTACCATTACGCTTACCGACATAAAGTAGCTCGTCAGCTTGCTTGATCATGCGCTCGATATTTACCTCAGTGTTGCCACTATGTGCCACGACACCAAAGGTCATAGTAGCTATTATCCTATGGTTTTCAAATTCAACGACATTTTGATTAAGCGTCTCTCTGATACGCTCTAAGATGCTAACTGCTTTTGCCTTTTTAACGTCAAAGATAACAGCCAAAAACTCCTCGCCGCCAAAGCGAGCGACCCTATCTTCATTTCTGAAAGCATTTTTGAAAATTTTAGAAAGGCTCTTTAGCACTTCATCGCCTGCGCCGTGTCCGTAGGTGTCATTTATCTTTTTAAAGTTATCGATGTCGCACATCACGATAGCAAAGTCGTTGCCGTCAAATAAATTCTTTTGTCTAAAAATTTGTTGCATTGAGGCGCGGTTTAAAAGTCCAGTTAGTGGGTCGTGGTTAAAGACAGCTTTGGCTGATTCTTTCTCTTCTAAGATGCCTAAGAATATAAATAAATTTGAGCTCTCTAGCAAAAATGATGTTAGGACAGCAAACACACAAGATGCGGTTAGGTTAAATACAAAAAATATCTCTTTGTATAAAGGATCGTCCTTTGCTGGTAGATCTATCACTAGATAAAAAAGTAAAAAAGCCGCGATATCTAGCAAAGAGATAATTCTGCTTAACATTTTAAAGCTAACTGATAAGAAAAAGAGGCTAATTGTAGATGTTAAAAATAAAATTTCAAAGCCCCAGCCTAGACCAAGGATGAAGACGCAAAGTGAGGCATGGAGTAAAATTTCTACTTGCAAGATGAGCATTACGATCTTGTTGTTCTCTTCGCTATCAAAGAGTATCTTTAGTGCAAAAAGATATATGCTAACAGAAAGGATGTTTGCCACAGCCAAAATTTCTTCGCCCATGATACAAAATCCAATTATATAAAAAAGGTGTATTAAAAAAACTGAAAAAATAATGATCTTTAGTGATATATAAAGCGAAAGTTTAGGCATTGCCATAGTCTAAATGTCCTTTTTTTAATATGGCATATTCTATACGATCTTTGCCATTTTTCTTACCCTCATATAGCTTTTTATCGGCTATATTTATCACCGTATCCATATCTATACTTATACCACTTGCGCAAAGAACTAAGCCAAAAGTCATAGTCACCGCACTTTTATCTGGTAGCTTTACTTGTGATATCCTTGTGCTAAGTCTAGTTTCTACTTTTTTTAAGTCTTCAGTTTTAACATCAGGCAAGATAATTAGAAATTCTTCTCCACCCCACCTACAAATGACGTCATTTTCTCTAAATGTATCTTTTAAAGACAGCGCTATCTCTTTTAAAACCTTGTCACCCCAGTCGTGTCCGTAGGTATCGTTTATCTTTTTAAAGTTATCTATATCTCCTAGCATAACGACTAAATTTGTATCACTACTATTGTCTCGAAGCTCTATAAGCTTATTTTTTAGTGTATTTTCTATTGAGCGTCTATTAAAAAGACCAGTTAAAAAGTCATATTTGGCAACCCTCTCTATCTCATCTTTCTCTTCGCTGATCTGTTTATAGCCATTAGATGTAATCGCATCAGCAAACCCAGATAGCCTAAAAACAAGAAAAAAAGTAAATGCAATACTGCAACAGGTGATAAAGCGTTGAACTTGTTCAGAAACTACCATCGAAGAATCTTTGTATGAAAAATAGAGCCATAAAAGCACTAGAAGCTCAAAGATGCTAACTAAATAGGTAACTATCCTTTTATTAAAAGCTAAAAAGTAGCTTATAAAAATATCTCCAATTAGTATTATCCAAATGTTACAGTTCCAGCCCATATTAATAACGCCAGCAATAACAACAGCAGTTGTATTCATATGAAAAAGAGCTGATATTAGATACCTCTTTTTTACGTCAAATTTTAGCCTTAGTGGTATATTTATGCAAAAAAACAAGAGACAGATCAAAACAATTAATAGGCTTTCACTAAAAAAACCAAATACTAAAATAGCAAGCAAGTTACTTACTATCGCTACGTTTAATATCGTTTTGTAAATGTCATCGATAGCCTTATAGCTATCTTGCTCTATAAATTCCTGTATCAAGCATTCTCTCCGTTAATTTCATCCATTAAATTTAATTTAGATCATTTTAATACGAGTCGTAACTATCCTCATCCTCATCGCTATCTTCATAGTTGTAGTCATTTTCGTCGTAGTTATAGTCATAGCTATCGCTACTATCCTCATCCTCGTCGTTAAATTCAGAGTAGTCTTCTTCTACCTCTTCGTAGTCAAAATCATCACTCATTTTTCTCTCCTTAAATTTTATCTTTGATATTTTCGATATACAAGCTTTGGCTTGGGAATGCAAAATTTAGACCATTTTGCTTTAAAATATCCATAATTTTTAGCATTACATCTTGTTTTACGTCTAGAAAATCTCCCCAAACGATAGTTTTTGCAAAGCAATAAACTAAGATATTTATCGAGCTATCAGCAAAGTCATCAACAACGACAAATAAATTTGACTTATATCCAGCATAGTCATCAACTGAGACTATGTTTTGTCTGTATTTTAGGCCTCTTTTATTAGCCGCGATATCTTCGCTTTTAGCGATATCTGGGTGATTTATCAGCATATTTTTGATGTCATTTACACATTTTTTGATCTCTTCTGTAGTTGGTCCATACTCGATGCCAATAACCATTCTTATGCGTCTGCCGACCTTTCTTCTGCTCCAGTTTCTAACAGGATCGCTTGCTAGCTTTGAGTTTGGCACGAAGATAAGGGCATTATCAAAGCTTCTAACAGTCGTTTTTCTAAATCCTATCTCAACGACTGTGCCCTCGATGTCGCCACAAACTATCCAGTCGCCTTGTGAAAATGAGTTGTCAAAGAGCATCATAACAGAGGCAAAGAAGTTTGCGATGATGTCTTTAGCAGCGAAGGCAACGGCAAGACCACCGATACCAAGTGAGGCGATGAGCGCTGAGATATCAAATCCAAGCTTTTGAAGGATCAGTAAAAGTGTGATGATTAGCACGATCACGTAGATGACTTTCAGTGCTAGGTTTATCACCTCTTTACGCTTGCTTTTTTGCGCGATTTTGTCGATTATAGCGATGCCGTAGCCATTTAGTATGGTTAGAACAAGCCACGAAAATGCGACTATATATATGATAGAAAAGATATTTGCTACCGTTAGAGGCACTGGCACTGGGTAAAATCCAACGCCGATACAGATATTTAGCGCATAGATGATAAGAAGTGCTGAGATCGGCTTTTTCACGATATCAACGATCTGATTTTTAGCCTCTTTTACCCCTTCACCTGAAGCGATGAGTGACATTAGCCAGTAGGTTAGTTTGGCTAGAATTCTAGTTAGCGAGACGAAAAATAAAAATATCGCAACGATAACAACGATCTTGCCGATGTTAAATTTACTTGAATTTATGTCAGTTGTTTTGTTTATGTATTCGACTGCATCGACTAAATTTAGCTCAGACAAGAGCATGCTTGAGCTTAGAAGATCGGCGTTATTTTTAAGATAGGTTAAAATTTCTTCTTCACTCTCTTTTTTTAGCTCAAGGTCAAAAAAGGCGCTGTCATAAGAACCTGAAGTGTCATTTAGTGAGTCTTTTAGATCTTTTATGCTTACATAAGAATTTGTTTGTAAATTTAAAAGGCCATTATCTATCACATCTCTTATAGAATTTGCCTTAGCGCCCTTTTTAAAGACCTCTTCTAGGCTAATAAGCGCTGAGTAGTAAGCGTAATCAACCTTCATCTTCTCAAGCTCGATAGCACTTTGGATGTAGGCATCCTTGTTTGACTGCTTCTCAAGTCTAGCTACCTTTTTTTCTAGTGCCTCTTTTTGCAGATTGAATTTATTTATATCGCTTTGTGTTACCTCGATCTGCATGACGTAGTTTGGTATCTTTTCTAAAAGATCGCTCTTTTTCTTTTGAAGAGTGATCAAATTTGAGTTATCAACCTTTGAAGCGTTTATATCTTTTTGTTGAGATTTTATGATATTTATCTGGCTGTTTATGGTTTGAATTTGATTTGTTATGCTGACGATATCGTCTTCTTGCGTTACGTTGTTATCAGCGCCAAAAAGAGTTATGAAAGAAAGCAGGATAATGGCTAGAAATTTACGCATTTTCGCCTCTTTTATCCGCTAGAAGCTTAAACGTGCCTTCTTTTAAATCGTAGCTAAAAATTTCGCCAGTTTCTATGATGTAGTGCCAGCCATAAATTTGAAGCTTGCCACTTTCATACTCCTCTTTTACATTTGGATAGGTCATTATGTTTTCGATCGAATTTATCACGTTTAGCCTCTCAGTTAGCCATGCCATTTTGGCTGGATCGTCGCTTGTAAATTTAAGCACTTCTCGCTTGATAGGCTCGATTAGCCTGATCCAGTTTCTAACGTTTGGAGTGTTTTTAAGCTTCTTTTCATCAACATAAAGTGCCGCGCATCCACCGCAGTCAGAGTGTCCGCAGATAATGATGTTTTTAATGTTTAAAACTTCAAGCGCATATTCGATCGCCGAAGTAGTCGCCAAAAACTCTTCGCTCACTCTATATGGTGGCACGATGTTTGCGATATTACGCACCATGAAAAGCTCGCCTGGCAGGCAGTTTGTTATCAAATTTGGCACGACTCTTGAATCCACACAAGATATGAAAAGTGTATGCGGATCTTGTTTGTGTTGCAGACTTTTAAAGAGCTCTTCGTGCTCTAAAAAGCCATCTTCCATAAATTTTACTGCACCTTCAAGTATTGAATCATCCATAAAATTTATCTCCATTTTTTATATTTTTATCGCGATTATAGCAACTTTTATTTAATCAAAAAAATGCCCTCTAAAACGGACTTTAAACTAATATTTTTTATTAAACTTCTTTTTATATATTGTTTAATTATTTTAGGCTAAACTCACCACAAAAATTCATAAGGAGAAAAAATGAGTTTGTATGATAGAAACTACGCTAAGCAAAATCAAGAAGAGCTTGCGTATTCTCAAAGCTCACTAAGCACTTTTATAAAACAAACTTATCAACTTTTTGCAGCATCACTACTTTCAGCTACTGCTGGCGCTTATGTAGGCATTAGCATCGCTGGCGTTTTTGCGGCAAATAGATTTTTGTTTTGGGGACTTGTGATACTAGAGTTTGTGTTACTTTTTGGTCTAATGGCAGCTAAACGCAAAGAGGGATTAAATTTAATACTTCTTTTTGCATTTACATTTGTAAGCGGTCTTACGCTAACTCCGCTACTTTCAGCGATCCTTGCTATGCCAAGTGGCGCTAGTATCGTAGCTCAGGCATTTGGTTTGACAACAGTTGCATTTGGTGCATTAAGCGTCTTTGCGATGAATACAAAACGCGACTTTACAACGATGGGCAAGATGCTATTTATAACTTTGATAGTTATCGTTGTGGCAGCGATCATCAACATTTTCGTTAAAAGCACGATGTTTCAACTTGTAATCGCAAGTATTTCATCGATCTTATTTAGTGCTTACATACTTTTTGATACACAAAATATCATCCGTGGCAACTACGAGACACCAGTTGAGGGTGCAGTTGCTTTGTATCTTGATTTTGTAAATTTATTTACATCATTACTACAAATTTTAGGCATTTTTAATAGAAATGACTAATGACGAGCGCATCTACCGAGTGATAGATGCGAATCTAAATAGGCTAAAAGAAGGACTTCGCGTCGTTGAAGATATAAAAAGATATGTCTTTGACGATGCTAAGCTCGCCTATAAGATAAAGTCCCTCCGCCACAAGGCAAAGATCCCACAAAAAGAATTTTTAAAATTTAGAAATTCACAAAATGACGTTTTAAAAACCAGTACAAAAAGCGAGCAAGAAAGATCAAATTTAGACGAGATCATCACTGCAAATTTCAAGCGTGCTCAGGAGAGTGCTCGCGTGCTTGAAGAGTGCTTTAAGCTTATAAATTTAGAGCGAGCCGAGCTTTTTAAAAGCATAAGATACGAGCTTTATGAGCTTGAAAAAGAACTTTAACTAAAAATTTAAATCTTTTCTTGTATAATCGCAAACTATTTAAAAAATTTAAAGGAAATTTCGTGAGTTTAATATTTTTAATCTTACAATTTGTTCTAGCTGTCGTTATCACGATCGCAGTTTTACTCCAAAAGAGCTCATCTATCGGTCTTGGAGCATACAGTGGAAGCAACGAGAGCCTTTTTGGAGCAAAAGGACCAGCTGGATTTTTAGCTAAATTTACCTTTGTGGTAGGCGTTTTGTTTATCCTAAACACACTTGCGCTTGGATATTTTTACAACAAAGATCTAAAACGCTCTATCGTTGATAGCGTCGATAGCAAATCTCTAGTCATACCAAAATCAAACGACGTGCCAGCGGCTCCTAGCGCACCACAAAATCCAGCAAAATAACAATGATAAAAACGTTTTTAGCGTCACTTTTGACGCTAACGTTTGCTTTGGCAGACGCTCACATCCTAGTTTATCACCGCTTTGACGATCCAAGGCACGTTAGCACAGATATTTCTATTCAAAATTTAAGAGCTCAGTTTGAATACTTCAAAAACAATGGCTACGAAGTTGTCAAGCTATCAAGGCTTGTCGATGCGGTAAATGCTGGCGAGCCGATCCCTGATAACTGGATCGTTATCACCGTTGATGATGGATACAAAAGCTTTTACAATAACGCTCTTAGCGTATTTAAAGAGTATAACTACCCATTTGCTTTGATGGTCTATGTAGAGGCAAGCGCGAACAAATATGGTGATTATCTAGACTTTGATCAGATCAAAGAGCTAGAAGCTTACGGCGAGATCGGTTACCACTCATACGCTCATCCAAGGATGACTAAACTTAGCGATGAGGCCTTAAGAGAGGACTTTCAAAAGGGCGTTGAGACCTTTGAAAAGCACATGGGCTATAAGCCAAAATACTTCGCAGTCCCTTACGGCGAGATAGATAGTAGAGTCGTCTCTTTGGCAAAAGAATTTGGCTTTTTAGCACTTTTAAATCAAAACTCAGGCGCAGTTTCAGATAAAAGCGATGTTTATGATCTTTACAGAACGCCAGTGATGAATGGCACAAAGATAGCGCTAACTTTTAATAGCAAATTTTTAAATGCTCAGTGGATATTCCCAGAGGGCTATCCGCAAAACAATGCGATCGACAAGCTCATCATCAAGACCGACACAAACGCAAGTGAGGGCAGTTTTTTCATGACTGGCTTTGACGGCTTTAGAAAAGTACCTATGACAAATGGCGTTTTTGAGTGTAAATTTAACCCACCACTTGATAAACGCAAAGTATTAATGTCGCTAAAAGTAGATCATCACAGAAGCACAAAACTTCTAATAAAGGACACCAATGCTAAATAAAATTTACGATACCCAAAAAGAGGGTTGCGAAAAGGCGATCGCTTCTTTAAAGCGCGATTTTACAACGCTAAGAACTGGCAAAGTAAATATCAATATCCTAGATAACGTCATGGTTGATTATTACGGCTCGCCAACTCCGCTTAATCAAGTAGCCACCGTGCTTACAAGTGACGCTTCAACTATCGCTATCACCCCTTGGGAAAAGAGCATGATAAAAGCGATCTCATCAGCCATCCAAGCTGCAAATATCGGCGTCAATCCAAACAGCGATGGCGAGAGCGTTAAGCTATTTTTCCCACCGATGACCGTCGAGCAACGCCAAGAAAATGCAAAACACGCAAAAGCTATGGGCGAAAAGGCTAAAGTTAGCATCAGAAACGTGAGAAAAGATGCAAATGACGAGGTCAAAAAGCTTGAAAAAGACAAAGCTATAACTGAAGACGAGAGCAAAAAGGGTCAAGACGAGGTTCAAAAGATAACTGACACCTACACCGCAAAGATCGACTCTCTCGTAAAAGAGAAAGAAGCCGAGCTTTTAAAAATTTAAATTTACTTAGAAATTTGCGCCCCTTGCAAATTTCTAAACCCTCACTTTTTAGCCACGCAACGAGGCTAAATTTCATCCTTTAAAGGACGACCTTGCAGATCATCACCGAGCTAAAAACCGCATTTGCTGATAAAAAAATTTTGTTTCTTACCATTTTGGCATTTAGCCTAGCTACCATTTTTCTTAGCCCAAGCCAGATAGTGGATGAGTATAGAGGTTTTTGGCTGCTTGAGCCGCTACTTTTGGTCGCTATCTACCTAAATAAAAGGCAAATTTTACTTCCTTTATACTTTTTGATATTTGCAGCTAGCCTTTACTTTTTTGGCCTTAAGCTAAGCGGTCATGCCAGCGATCTTGTAGCACTTTATCTCATGGCTTTTGTGCTTTTATTCTCTTTAAATTTTGCCAAAGATAATGAGAAATTTATAAGAGGGAGCCTAGCAAGACTATTAAATTTACTCATCTCATTTGCTCTTTTTCACCTATTTTTTCTTGGTATTGTGGCTGTTTGTGCAGGGCTTAACTACCTTTTTGATTTAGAGCTTCTAACCAGCCACAGGGCGCAAAGGCTCTATCTGACACTAGCTTCTTTTAGCCTGCCTTGTCTATTTATCTTTTTTGAGAGTAAATTTAGCGAGTACAGGCTCTTAAATTTCATCAAGATCGCCATAAATTTCATACTAAATCCCGTGCTTATCATCTATGTGGTGCTTTTAAATTTATACTGCATTTATAGGCTTGTTTTGCTTGAGCTGCCACGAGGTGGGGTGGCTTATATCGTGCTTGCTTGTTTGATCGCTGGCTTTGTTTTAAAAGGGCTAAATTTACTTATCAAAAGCCAAATTTATGATCAAATTTTTAAGCCCTTGCCACTTTTTATCATCTTGCCTAGCATAATGCTTTGGTGGGGCGTCATGCACAGGGTCGGCGAGTACGGCCTAAGCGAGCCTAGGATATATCTCATCGCCTGCGTGATATTTGCAAATTTGAGCTATTTTGTGATGATATTTCTTAGAAATTTCCCTTATAAATTTCTAGCGTTTTTTATGATTTTTGGCATATTTTTTACACATTTTGTCCTTGATACGAAGCAACTTGTGCTAAATTCTCAAAAAGAGCTTTTGCTAAAAGAGCTAAGAGCGCTAAATTTACTTGATGGTAGGGGCTTGCTAAGCGGCGACGTGAGCAAGATAGGCAGAGATAAGCTCTACTTTTTGCAAGATAAATTTGACTTTTTAGTAGAAAACGGCGATAAATTTGCGTTAGAAAATAAAAAATTTATAGCAGGTCTTGAGGCTGCTGAGCAGAAAAATTGGCAGATATTTAGCATAGACTTTAGTGACACCGCTATAAACGTGAAAGATGCGACCATCAAAATGCCCATCGCAAGCAGCACAAATGGTGACGAGCTCGTCATACAGCTAGATCATGAAAGCGTTAGCATAAATATGCAAAAACACCTAGAAAAGGCGCTTGCTGGTTTAAATTTAAAGCCAGATGGCGACTTTGGCGCTGAGGTCTTTGAGCGGCTAAAAGAGAAGCTTTTGATCTTTGAAGTTGGCAAGCGCGCCTTTGTTCTGCACTCTATGGAAATCGTGCAAGAAAACGGAGTTTATAAATTTTACGACGCAAGCGTGCTTTTTTATATGGAGGATGCGCAGCTAAAATAGCGAGCCCTGCGTGAGTTTTGGCTTTATGACAAAGCTTTTTCTATGAAAGTCTGAGTAGCCAAATTTAGCTATCGCATCTAGGTGCGACTTCGTGCCATATCCTTTGTGTCCTGCAAAGCCGTATGCTGGGTAAAATTTATCCCAGCCGTTCATCAAGCGGTCGCGGCTTACTTTTGCTAATATGCTAGCAGCACTTACGCTAGCGACCTTGCCATCAGCCTTTATCATAGTTGTGATGCCAACGCCATAGTCTAAATTTCCATCATAAATGATCTCAAAGCCCTCAAAATGCGCCTTGAAAAGTTTGAGCGCGCGCCTTAGGCACTCACTTAGCCCAAGCTCGTCTATCTGGGCATTTGAGAAGTAGGCGATGAGGAAATTTGAGCTTTTTGTGATCTCTTTAAAGAGCTCTTCGCGCCTTTTTGCGGTTAGTTTTTTGGAGTCGTTTAGACCAGAAATTTCACTATTTAGCACGCAAGCAGCCACGCTTAGTGGCCCAGCTAGCGCCCCACGTCCAGCCTCGTCGATACCGCAAATTTTAGCCATTATAGCCCGACTTCATCGCTAAAGTAAGGTCTTAGCTCCTCAAGTGGCACGCTGATCTGCTCCTCGTTTAAAAATGTAAGTCCAAGTGGCGAAAGCACGAAGTTATCACTCACGCCAGCGTTTGCAAGGATCGCTTTTATGTGGCTGTCGTTTATATCTTTAAAAATTTGTTTTAGCTTTAGCTTTTTGTTTGTCGCAAGTGAGATCACTTCGCAGTTTGTCTTTTCATTTTTATAGGTGCAAACGCTTTTTATCTTATCATTTATATAGTAGATCTCTTTTAGGCTCTCATACTGGTTGTTTGGCCATTTTTTGCGCTCGCTTTTTAGATCGTAAAACTCTGCAAGAAGCTTGTTTTTATACTTTTTGGCTGAGTCTTTAGCGAAGATATCGTTAGTGATCGCTTCGTATCTTGTGCCGTTTGCCTCGGTCATTTGGATGCCGATATTTAGGATCTCATACTCTTTTTCTTCTTTTACGGTGGCGTTGTAGGCTTTGTTTTTGACGATTATCTTGCCTTTTAGCTCGCCGTTTTCGTTTTTAACGTCTAAATTTATCTTGTCAGAGACTGCATTTAATGAAGAAATTTCACTGCCATTTTGCTCAAAAGAGCCCTTTTCATAGTCGTATTTTGTGCCGTCAAAAAAGATGTGGCCGCTTATCTTAGGTGGGACCTTAAAGCTCTTGGTTTGTTTGAAATTTTCAAATTCATCTTTAAAATAGTTCATATAAACTTCAAATTTCACACCATTTGCATCGCCACTAAATTTATAAAATTTAGCCCAGTTTTCGTGGTTTATCTCATAGCCAAAAAGGCTTGCAGCGATGAATAAGATCCCAAAAAATGCTCTCATGTCCGTCCTTTATAGTTTTTTTGATTATAACTATTTTATCCCTAGACTTTTAAAATGATAATCAAACAAAGAGTTTAAATTTATAAACCTAGGCTCCACCTAGAAAATGGCAAGATCTCGCACTTTATCCCCTCGATGCTTTGTTCGGCTTGGTTTGCGACGCTGATGATTTGAAGTTTGCTAACGCCCAGCTCTTTTAGGCTCGCGTGGAGTTTTTTAAATTTCAAAAAGACGATCTCAGGCGCAGAAAATGGCACGCAGATGATCGCAAGCTTCTTTTTGGCAAGGAAAAAATCGATCTCTTTTGTGTAGTAAATTTCATCTTTAAATTTAAGTAGCTCGCAAAAAACGACATTTGCAAAGACAGCTAAAAAGTCCTTTTTTAGGCACAAAGCGTTTCGAAGTGCGAAATTTGTAAAGTAAATTTTCTTACTCGTGCTACTCTCATCTAAATTTGGCACAAACTCCACGTATCCGCTCTCATTTAGCAAATTTATCGCGCTATAAACGCTATCTTTTGAAATTTTCATCTGCTCTTTTAGGTTTTTATAAATCCCAAAGGCGCTTATGGTGTCGTGGCATTTTGTTGCGCACTCTTTTAGGATAGCGATGCTTTGCTCGTTTAAATTTGCTCTTAAGAGCTGTTGCAAGTGAGCCGTGACCTCGCTGGAGTCTAAAAATGCGCTTGCTATCTCGTTGCCATGAGCTAAAAAGTAGCTAAAAAGCAGGTCTTGGTCTAAATTTTTCTTAAAAAATAGTATAAATTCTTCGTAGTCGAGATAGTTTAAATTTATACGTGCAAAGCCATCAAGTGAGAGTGAAAATTCCTTGCTTGTAAGGATGATATTTTCAAGTGCGACGTCCTTTAGAAAGTCTAAATTTATAAGATCAGCGGCTTGTGAATTTTCAACTGCGAGCACCTTTATCTGGGCATTTTTTTCTAAAAACTCTTTTAAATTTGCTAAAAGAGAGGCTCTATCTATCCTCAGATCGTCTAAATTTATATAAAGCCTCTCCTCGCTCTTGTAATGGCTCAAAAACTCATAAACAAGGGCTGTTTTGCCACTTGAAATAGCGCCTATTATAAGCGTTTTTGGCGAGATGATCTCATATTTCCTGGGGATAAATTTTGCATTTTTAATGGGCGCTTGATAGAGCGTTTCTAAACTTTTCAAATTTGACCTTTTTTGCTTTTTGAAATTATAGCCACTTCCTTTTAAAAAGGAAAATATTGTGTTAAATTTTAAAAAATAAACAAAATTTAGAAATAAAAAATAAAAATTTAGACTAGAAATTTATAAAATTTTTGAAAAATAAATTCTCCATTTGCAAGATACTTTCCTTATCAAAAGGAAATAATTAATCAAAATTCAACAAAAAATAGCGTTTTTCTTGACAACTATAATAGCTTTTTTGTAAAATCCCTATCTCTTTACGAAAGACCTATGTCTTGCTCGTACGATCGCTTGATCCTATGCGAGTTATTTTGATGTAAAGAGGTCGCGAGTTTGCGACAAGTTCTTTTTAAAGGAAAACACATGGAAAGAATCAGGTTAAAGCTAAAAGCTTACGACCATAGAGTTCTAGACCGCACTGTTGCAGCAATCGTAGAAGCTGTCAAACGAACAGGTGCCGACGTTCGTGGCCCGGTACCAATGCCTACAAAGATCAAACGCTATACAGTCTTAAAATCTCCACACATCAACAAAGACTCACGTGAGCAGTTTGAGATGAGAATACACGCTCGTATGCTTGACATCGTAGCTGCTACTCCAGAAACTGTAGATAGCCTAACAAAACTCGACCTAGCTCCAGAAGTTAATGTCGAAGTTCGTGCGATGAAATAAGCGGACAAAAGGATAAGAGTATGGAATATATTGTAGAAAAAATAGGCATGAGTAGAACGATTGCCACGAAGAGTACGCCAGTTACACTACTTAAGCTAGTTGAGGCTAAAGTATGTGAGATCGACGAAAACAAACGTGCTATCGTAGCGTATGCCCACACTAAAGCAAACAACAAAGCTATCGCTGGTCAGCAAAAGAAATACAATCTGACAGCAGAATTTAACAAATTTGCTACGCTTGAAGTAGCTAATAGCGAAGTTGGAAACCTAGACTTTACACCATTAAATGAGGCTAAAATTTTAAAAGTTAGCTTTAACTCAAAAGGTAGAGGCTATCAAGGTGTGGTAAAAAGACATGGTTTCGGTGGTGGTCCAAAAAGCCACGGCTCACGTTTCCACAGACGCCACGGTTCAATCGGTAACTGCGAATGGCCAGGTCGTGTTCAACCAGGTATGAAAATGGCAGGACACATGGGCAATGAGAAAGTTACTGTTAAAAACGAGCTAATAAGCTTTGACGCTCAAAATGGCATCGTAGTTGTAAAAGGTTGCGTTCCTGGTCACAATGGTGCAATGGGTAAAATAAGGATTGTAAAATGAGTAAAATTCACGTATTAAACGATAAATTTGAAAATTCAGGCGAGTTAGAGCTTCCTGCAAGCTACGCTGAAGTAAATCCGCACAACCTATATCTTTATGTAAAATCTTACCTTGCTGGTATAAGAGCAAATTCGGCTCATACTAAAAGCCGTGCTTTTGTAAGCGGTGGTGGTAAAAAACCATGGAGACAAAAAGGACGTGGTGGTGCAAGAGCGGGTTCAACTAGAACTAACGTTTGGGTAGGCGGTGCAGTTGCATTTGGTCCAACAAACGAGAAAAACTATTTTCAAAAAGTCAATAAAAAACAAAAAAGACTAGCTCTTGAGTACGCTTTGGCAGTAAAAGCACAAGATGGTAAAATTTTCGCAGTAGATAGCATCTCAATCGAGTCTGGAAAGACAAAAGATGCAGCTAATATCATCAAAAATTTAAAAGTAAAAGACGCGCTTATCGTTAAAGATTTACTTGACGATAAAACACTACTTGCTTTTAGAAATTTAGCAAACTGCTATGTAGTAGATGCAAATGAGGTAAATGCTTATCTTGTCTCTACATTTAGTTCGGTTATCATTGAAAAAGCTGCACTAAAAACTATAACAAAAGAGGGCTAAAATGGCGGATATAACTGATATCAAAACAATTATTTATACAGAAAAAACTCTAGGCCTTCAAGAACAAGGCGTTGTTGTTATCCAAACTTCACCAAGAGTTACAAAAAACAGCTTAAAAGCGGTTTTGCAAGAGTATTTTGGAGTAACGCCTGTTCGCGTAAATTCACTTAGAATTAGCGGCAAGGTTAAGCGTTTTAGAGGAAGAGCAGGCCAACGTGACGAGATAAAGAAATTCTACGTTAAGTTACCTGAAGGCGTAAGCCTAGAAAATACGGAGGCGTAAGATGGCTATAAAATCATATAAACCATATACACCTAGTCGTAGATATATGACTGGACTAAGCTCTGAAGATATAACAGCTAAACCAAGCGTTAGAAGCTTGCTTGTTAAACTACCTGCAACTGGCGGTAGAAACAACAATGGTCGTATAACTTCAAGACATAAAGAAGCAGGTGCAAAAAAACTTTATCGTATCATCGACTTTAAACGTCGCAAATTTGGTATAGAAGGTAAAGTTGAAGCGATCGAGTACGATCCAAATAGAAACTGCCGTATCGCTCTTATAGCTTACAAAGATGGCGAAAAACGCTATATCATTAGACCAAATGGCCTAAATGTTGGCGACGTTATCGCATCTATCGATGAGGGCTCACTAGATATTAAACCAGGCAACGCTATGAAATTAAGATTTATCCCAGTTGGTACTATCGTTCATAACGTAGAGCTAAAACCTGGCAAAGGCGCTCAAATAGCTCGTTCGGCTGGCGGCTATGCTCAGCTAATGGGTAAAGAAGAGAAGTATGTTATCTTAAGAATGCCAAGTGGCGAGATGAGACAAGTACTAGCTGAGTGTATGGCAAGTATCGGTGTAGTAGGCAACGAAGACTGGGCTAACATCACTATAGGTAAAGCTGGACGTAATCGTTACCGCGGTATCCGCCCACAAACACGTGGTTCTGCTATGAACCCAGTTGATCACCCACACGGCGGTGGTGAAGGTAAGAAAAATTCAGGCCGTCACCCAGTTACTCCATGGGGTAAACCAACTAAAGGTGCTAAGACTCGCCGTAAAAAAGCTAGCGATAAGCTTATAATTTCAAGAAGGAAAGGAAAATAGAGATGGCAAGATCACTCAAAAAAGGTCCTTTCGTAGATGATCATGTAATGAAAAAAGTTATTGCCGCAAAAAATGCAAACGATAACAAGCCAATCAAAACTTGGTCAAGACGTAGCACGATTGTACCTGAAATGATTGGACTAACATTTAACGTTCATAATGGCAAGAGCTTTATTCCTGTATATGTTACAGAAAATCATATAGGCTATAAACTTGGCGAATTTGCTCCAACACGCACATTTAAGGGTCACAAAGGCTCAGTGCAAAAGAAAATCGGCAAGTAAGGGGAGATAATATGAGTAAAGCAATTATAAAATTCGTAAGACTTTCTCCTACAAAAGCAAGACTTATAGCAAGAGAAGTTCAAGGTATGAATGCCGAGCTAGCACTTGCAAGCTTGCAATTTATGCCAAATCGTGGTGCTAAATTTATAGCAAACGCTATTAGCTCAGCAGTAGCAAATGGCGGATTTGAGCCAGAAGAAGTTGTAGTAACTAGTTGCCGCGTTGACGCTGGTCCTGTATTAAAGAGATTTAGACCAAGAGCAAGAGGAACAGCGAGCAAAATTCGCAAACCTACTTCTCATGTAATGGTAGAAGTATCTAAACCTGAAAAGAAGGAAGCATAATATGGGACAAAAAGTAAATCCAATAGGTCTTAGACTAGGAATTAACCGCAACTGGGAATCTAGATGGTTTCCAACCAAACAAAGTCTTCCTGAAAATATCGGTGAAGATTACAAAATTCGTGCATTTTTAAAGAAAAAACTTTACTATGCAGGAATTAGCCAAATTCTAATCGAAAGAACGGCTAAAAAACTTCGTGTAACCGTAGTTGCAGCTCGTCCTGGTATCATCATCGGCAAAAAAGGCCAAGATGTTGAAAACCTAAAGAACGAAGTTAGCAAACTTATCGGCAAAGAAGTAAATGTAAATATCAAAGAAGAAAGAAAAGCTCAAGCTTCAGCTCAACTTGCTGCTGAAAACGTAGCTATGCAACTTGAAAAGCGTGTCGCATTTAGACGTGCTATGAAAAAAGTTATCCAAGGTGCTCAAAAATCAGGCGCTAAAGGTATCAAAATTTCAGTTGCTGGTCGTTTAGGTGGCGCTGAGATGGCAAGAACCGAGTGGTATCTAGAAGGTCGCGTTCCGCTTCATACTCTTAGAGCAAAGATAGATTACGGTGTAGCTGAGGCTCATACAACTTATGGAAACATAGGTATTAAAGTATGGATTTTTAAAGGTGAGGTTCTTCAAAAAGGTGTTCAACCTGAGAAAACTGAAGAAGAGGCACCTAAGAAAACACGTAGAGCAAGAAGAGGTAAATAATTATGTTGATGCCTAAAAGAACGAAATTTCGTAAGCAAATGAAAGGTCGCAACCGTGGTTATGCGACTCGCGGAGCATCTTTAGCAACTGGCGAATTTGCACTTAAAGCTGTTGAGGCTGGTAGAGTAAATTCACGCCAAATAGAAGCTGCTCGTCAAGCTCTAACTCGTCACGTAAAGAGACAGGCTAAAATTTGGATTAGGGTTTTCCCTGACAAGCCACTTACTAAAAAACCTCTACAAACTCGTATGGGTAAAGGTAAGGCAGGAGTTGAAGAGTGGGTTATGAACATTAAACCTGGTCGTATAATATTTGAAATGGCTGGTGTTGACGAAGAGTTGGCTCGTGAAGCTTTAACTTTGGCTCTACACAAACTTCCATTCAAATCAAAATTTGTAACGCGAGAGAGTGAAAATGAAATATACTGAGTTAAAAGATAAGAGCGTTGCAGAATTAAACGCGTTGCTAAAAGAGAAAAAGGTGCTTTTATTTACATTGAGACAAAAGCTAAAAACTATGCAGTTAAGCAACCCTAATGAGATTAGTGCTGTTCGTAAAGAGATAGCTCAGATCAACACTGCAATTAGTGCAACAAGACAAGGGGCGTAAAATGGCATTAAAAAGAGAAATTCAAGGTGTTGTTTTACAAAAAGCTGGAGATAAAACAGCTACTATTTTGGTAGAAAGACGCGTTATGCACCCAAGATACCATAAATTTGTAAAACGCTTTAAAAAGTATTTAGTTCATGATGAGAAAAATGAGACAAGAGCAGGCGATACAGTTGTTGCAGTTGAGTGCAGACCACTTTCAGCTCGCAAGAATTTTCGCTTAAAAGCTGTATTGGCAAAGGGAGTTGAGTAATGATTCAAAGTTTTACAAGACTTGCAGTTGCTGATAACAGCGGCGCAAAAGAGTTAATGTGTATAAAAGTTCTTGGCGGCAGCAAAAGAAGATACGCTACACTTGGCGATATCATAGTTTGCTCTGTTAAAAAAGCTCTTCCAAATGGCAAGATCAAAAAAGGACAGGTTGTAAAAGCTGTTGTTGTAAGAACTAAAAGAGAGGTTCAAAGAGATAATGGTTCGCTAATCCGCTTTGACGAGAACGCAGCTGTTATACTTGATAGCAAAAAAGAGCCAGTCGGCACTCGTATTTTTGGACCAGTTGGACGTGAAGTTAGATATGCTAACTTTATGAAGATTGTTTCGCTAGCTCCGGAGGTTTTATAATGGCTAATGTAAAATTTAAAGTCAAAAAAGGCGATACTGTAAAGATCATCGCTGGTGACGATAAAGGCAAAACTGGTAAAATTTTAGCAGTTCTTGCAAAAAAAGGTCAGGTTATAGTTGAGGGATGCAAAGTAGCTAAAAAAGCTATCAAACCAAGCGAAAAAACTCCAAATGGTGGTCACGTAAATAAAGAGATGCCAATTGACATATCAAACGTCGCGAAAGTTGAAGGATAAGAGATATGAGTAGATTAAAAGATAAATTTAACGAAACTATCAAGCCAGCTCTCGTAAAAGAATTTGACATCAAAAATCCAATGCTTATCCCTGCGCTCGAGAAGATCGTGATCAGTGTAGGTGCTGGAGACTCTGCGAAAGATCAAAAAGTGCTTCAAAATATGGCTGATACCATTTCACTTATCGCTGGACAAAAAGCAGTTATCACTGATGCTAAAAAATCAGTTGCTGGTTTTAAAGTTCGCGAAGGTTTCCCTGTTGGTATCAAAGTAACTTTGAGAAAAGAGCAAATGTATGCTTTCTTAGATAAGCTAATCAGTGTTGCTCTTCCAAGAGTTAAAGACTTCCGTGGTCTTCCAAAAAATGGCTTTGATGGACGTGGAAACTATAACTTCGGTCTTAGCGAGCAGCTAATGTTTCCAGAGGTTGAGTATGATAAAATTTTACGAACTCATGGTATGAATATTACGATTGCTACTACGGCTAAAAACGATAAAGAGGCATTCAAATTGCTAGAGCTATTTGGTGTGCCGTTTGCAAAAGGAAAGTAAAATGGCAAAGAAATCAATGATAGCAAAAGCTGCACGCAAGCCAAAATTTGCGGTTCGCGGCTATACTAGATGCCAAATTTGCGGTCGTCCGCACTCTGTTTATAAAGATTTTGGAATTTGCCGTGTTTGCCTAAGAAAAATGGCTAACGAAGGCCTAATACCTGGTCTTAAAAAAGCAAGTTGGTAAGGAAGAGAAATGTTGAACGATTTAATATCAGATGGATTAACACGCATTAGAAATGCAAGTATGAGAAGACTTGAGACTGCGAAATTGCTTCATTCTAAGGTTGTTGAGGCTACTCTTTCTATCCTTGCAGCAAAAGGCTATGTAGAGAGCTACAACGTTATTGAAGAAGGTAACAAGAAATTTATAAACGTAGTTTTAAAGTATGATGAATACGGCAGAAGCGTTATAAACGAGCTTAAAAGGGTTTCAAAACCTGGTCGCCGTGTTTATCAAGGTAAAGACGACATTAAGCGTTTTAAAAATGGTTACGGAACAGTTATCGTTAGCACAAGCAAAGGCGTTATGAGCGGTATTGAGGCAAGTAAAGCTGGCGTTGGCGGCGAGGTTCTTTGTACCGTTTGGTAACAAACTGCGTTAAAAGCGCTATTTTGACCTTATAACTTAAGGTTAAAATTTCTTTTTAGCTAGGTGAAATTTTATATTTCGCCAAAGCTAAATTTAGAAATTCAAATGAAGGTTTCGTCAAATTTGACGATCAAATTTACGGCATTGTGGTGTTTATTCGTAAATGTAGGAACACCCTAGACAAGTAAAGGAAAAAAATGTCACGTATTGGAAAACAGCCTATCGCTATCCCAAGTGGTGTAGACGTTAGCGTTGAAAATAATGTCCTAAAATTTAAAAAGGGCAATCACTTAAAAGAGCTTGATACAAAAGGTCACGTTGATGTCAAGATAGAAAATGGTCATATAGTTTTTGCTCCAAAGGGCGAAGATCGCCAAAGCAGAGCTTACTGGGGAACATATAGAGCACTTGCTAACAACATCGTAACTGGTATCACTCATGGCTTTACTCGCCAGCTTGAGATCAACGGCGTTGGTTACAAAGCAGCTGCAAAAGGTAAAATTTTAGAGCTTTCTCTTGGTTTTTCACACCTTATCAACTATGAGCTACCAGCAGGTGTTGAAGCTAGCGTTGATAAAAACGTTATTACTATCAAAGGTGACGACAAACAAGTAGTAGGTCAAGTGGCTGCTCAAGTTAGAGGATTTAGACCACCTGAGCCATATAAAGGCAAGGGCGTTAAATATCTAGAAGAACGTATCATCCGCAAAGCGGGCAAGACATCTAAGAAGTAAGGAGCGGTAAATGACAGCAAAAGTACTAAAAAGAAAAATCGCTCTTAGAATTAAGAGAAAAAGAAGAATCAGAGGTAAAATTTCTGGTGTTGCAACTTGCCCAAGAGTTTCTATTTTTAAATCAAACAGAACTCTTTATGTTCAAGCGATTGACGACGTTACAGCTACTACACTAGCTGCAGTTGATGGTAGAAAAATAGGCATAAAAGCAAATAAAGAAGGTGCGGTCACTTTAGCTAAAGAATTTGCTAAGGCTTTGAAAGCTAAGAAGATAGATGTTGCAATTTTTGATAGAAATGGTTATCTATACCATGGCGTTATCGCAGCATTTGCTGAAGCTTTAAGAGAAAATGGCATCAAGCTATAACCCAAAGGAAAATCGATGGAAAAATATAATAGAGAAGAATTTGAAGAAGTAATCGTCGATATCGGTCGGGTTACAAAGGTTGTTAAAGGTGGTCGTAGATTTAGATTTACAGCTTTAGTTGTTGTTGGTAATAGAAATGGCCTAGTTGGCTTTGGATATGGCAAAGCTAAAGAGGTACCAGATGCGATGAGAAAAGCGATTGATGACGCATTTAAAAATATTATCCACGTTAAGATCAAGGGCACAACTATTCCTCACGATGTAGAGGTAAAATACAACGCAAGTAGAATGCTACTTCGCCCAGCTAGCGAAGGTACTGGTGTTATCGCTGGTGGTAGTGCGCGTCCTATTATCGAGCTTGCAGGTATTAAGGATATCCTTACTAAATCACTTGGCTCAAATAACTCAGCAAACGTCGTTCGTGCTACTATAAAAGCACTTAGTTTGCTAAAAAGCTAAGAGAAAGGAGTTAAGATGGCATTAGAAAAATTAACACCTGCTACAGGTTCAACTCATGCAACTAAAAGAATAGGCCGTGGTCAAGGCAGTGGCAATGGCAAAACTGCTGGTAAAGGTAACAAAGGTCAAAGAGCAAGAAAAGGCTACAATGAAAAAAGAGGCTTTGAGGGCGGACAACAACCACTTCAAAGACGTCTTCCAAAGGTAGGCTTTGCTTCTAAATTTGAAAAACCTTATGTTATCAATGTTGAAAAGATCGCAGCTATAAAAGAGCTTGCGGAAATTTCAATCGCAACAATAGCTAGCGTTCATAAAATTTCAAAGAGCGTTACTAAGATAAAACTAATCGGTGCAAGCGCAAAAGCTCTTGCTTCAAAGATCAAAGACGAGAACGTTAGCGTTAGCGGAACAAAATAATGGATAAAACACTGACCAACAAGATTTTAATCACGTTGGCATTTTTGTTCGCATACAGGATACTGGCTTATGTGCCAGTTCCTGGTGTTAATGTCGACGTAATTAAAGAATTTTTCAATTCAAACAATAGCAACGCCTTGGGTCTATTTAATATGTTTAGTGGTAAGGCCGCTGAGCGTTTAAGTATCATATCTCTGGGCATCATGCCTTACATCACAGCTTCGATCATCATGGAGCTTCTAGCAGCGACATTTCCAAAGTTAGGTCAGATGAAAAAAGAGCGCGACGGTATGCAAAAATATATGCAAATCATACGTTATGCGACCATCGTTATCACTCTTGTACAATCAATCGGCGTCTCTATCGGACTTCAAAGCTTAAGCGGTCGTGGCGGCGAGCAAGCTATCATGATAGATATGAATTTATTTATCGCGATCTCTGCTGTATCTATGCTAACAGGCACTATGCTACTTATGTGGATAGGTGAGCAGATTACGCAGCGTGGTATAGGCAATGGTATAAGTCTTATCATCTTTGCGGGCATCGTCTCTGGCATACCTAGTGCGATCGGCGGAACTGTAAATTTGGTAAATACTTCTGAGATGAATTTCCTAACAGTCATCGCTATTTTGGTGATCATTTTAGCGACCATCGGTGCTATTATCTTTGTCGAGATGGGCGAAAGACGTATCCCTATTTCTTACTCAAGAAAAGTGATAATGGAAAATCAAAACAAGCGTATAATGAACTATATACCGATCAAAGTAAATTTAAGTGGCGTTATCCCACCGATATTTGCTAGTGCGATTTTGATGTTTCCAAGCACTATTTTGCAGGCTAGCACAAATCCAGTAATTCAAGCTATCAACGACTTTTTAAGTCCAAATGGCTATATGTTTAATGTTTTAACATTTTTATTTATCATCTTCTTTGCGTTTTTCTATGCATCTATCGTGTTTAACACAAAAGATATAAGTGAAAATTTGAAAAAACAAGGTGGATTTATCCCAGGTGTTAGGCCAGGCGAGAGCACAGCTAGCTATCTAAATGAAGTAGCTGGCAGGCTAACTTTAGGTGGTGCTTTGTACTTGGGCATCATTTCAACATTACCTTGGGTACTTGTAAAGACCATGGGCGTACCATTTTATTTTGGCGGTACATCAGTACTTATCGTGGTTTCAGTAGCACTTGATACGATGAGACGTATAGAGGCTCAGTCTTATACAAACAAATATCAAACTCTAAGTGCAGTAGGTCTATAAAATGGCTATCACGCTAAAAAGACCAGCTGAAATAGAGAAAATGAGAGCGGCGAATAAGATCGTCGCTCGAACACTTGATCACGTTTCTACGATCATAAAACCTGGAATTTCACTTCTTGAGATAGATAAAATTTGTGAAGATATGATAAGAGCCGCTGGAGCAAAACCGGCTTTTAAAGGGCTTTATGGCTTTCCAAATGCAGCTTGCATAAGCGTCAATGAAGTGGTGATCCACGGAATTCCAAATGAGTACAAACTAAAAGAGGGTGATATCGTTAGTGTAGATATTGGTTCAAATTTAGATGGTTATTTTGGTGATTCAGCTAGGACATTTGGAGTTGGTAAAATTTCAAAAGAAGACGAAGCTTTGATCGCTTGCTCAAAAGATGCGCTTTATTTTGCGATTGATTTTATAAGAGCTGGTATGCACTTTAAAGAGATTAGCTACGAGCTTGAGAAATTTATACTAGGTAGAGGCTATGTACCTTTGCGCGGATATTGCGGTCACGGCATAGGCAAAAGGCCACATGAAGAGCCAGAAATTCCAAACTATCTTGAAGGAAACAACCCAAAAGCTGGACCAAAGATAAAAGAGGGAATGGTTTTTTGTATAGAGCCGATGATCTGCCAAAAAGATGGCACGCCAGTTTTAGGAAGCGATAACTGGAAAGTAACCTCAAAAGATGGTTTGAGAACTAGCCATTATGAGCATTGCATGGCGATAGTTAATGGCAAAGCTGAAATTTTAAGCCAAGCATAAAAATTTATAGCAATTTTAAAGAAAGGAGAGTTTGTGGCAAAAGACGATGTCATTGAGATTGATGGAAATGTTGTTGAAGCACTGCCAAATGCAACTTTTAAAGTTGAACTTGACAACAAACATATCATTTTATGTCATATCGCCGGAAAGATGAGAATGCATTATATAAAGATAATGCCTGGCGACCGCGTAAAAGTAGAACTTACGCCATATAGCCTAGACAAGGGCAGGATCACTTATAGATATAAGTAAATTTGATTTTGTGGCAAATATGCTAAGTAAATTTAAAGCTGGTTTTGGGTAAAATCCAAGCTTTGCGAAAAGCTGTATGAAGAATTATTTTCAAAGTTCCCCACTTATTTTGAAAATAGTTGGTTTAAATTATTTCTTTAGACCTGATGCAGCCCCTAAAAAAGTGGAATAAATTTTTAGGAGACTAAAATGAAAGTTCGTCCTTCTGTAAAGAAGATGTGTGACAAATGTAAAATTGTCAAACGTAGTGGCATAATTCGTGTTATCTGCGAAAATCCAAAACATAAACAAAGACAAGGATAAGGCATGGCACGTATTGCAGGTGTAGATTTACCAAACAAAAAGAGAATCGAGTATGGTTTGACTTATATCTATGGTATAGGTCTTTACAAATCTCGTCAAATCCTTGACGCAGCTGGAATTTCTTACGACAAGAGAGTTTATGAGCTTAGCGAAGACGAAGCAGCAGCTATCCGTAAAGAAATTCAAGAGCACCACGTCGTTGAGGGTGATTTGAGAAAACAAGTTGCTATGGATATCAAAGCTCTTATGGATCTTGGAAGTTACAGAGGTCTTCGCCACAGAAAGGGTCTTCCTGTTCGTGGTCAAAAGACTAAAACTAATGCTAGAACCAGAAAAGGCAGACGTAAAACTGTCGGTGCGGCTACTAAGTAAGGCAAGGGTTAAAGGATAATAAATGGCGAAAAGAAAAATTGTTAAGAAAAAAGTAGTTAGAAAAAGCATAGCCAAAGGTATCGTTTATATCAGTGCAACATTTAACAACACTATGGTAACTGTAACTGATGAAATGGGAAATGCTATTGCATGGAGTAGTGCAGGTGGCTTAGGCTTTAAGGGTAGTAAAAAATCAACTCCTTATGCAGCTCAACAAGCTGTAGAAGATGCTTTAAATAAAGCAAAAGAACACGGCATTAAAGAAGTTGGCATCAAGGTTCAAGGTCCAGGTAGCGGACGTGAAACGGCTGTGAAGAGTGTAGGTGGTGTTGAAGGCATAAAAGTAACTTTCTTCAAAGATATCACACCTTTACCACACAATGGTTGCAGACCGCCAAAACGCCGCCGCGTATAATTAGAGAAAAATAGGAGAAATTATTATGGCTAGATATACAGGACCTGTTGAAAAATTAGAAAGACGTCTTGGTGTGTCTCTTGCGTTAAAAGGCGAAAGAAGACTTGCTGGTAAAAGTGCTTTAGAAAAAAGACCTTATGCGCCAGGACAACACGGACAAAGAAGAGCAAAAATAAGCGAATATGGCTTACAACTTCGTGAGAAGCAAAAAGCCAAATTTATGTATGGCGTTTCAGAGAAACAATTTAGAAGATTGTTTCAAGAAGCAGCACGCCGCGAGGGCAACACTGGTGCTCTTTTGGTTCAACTACTAGAGCAAAGATTAGACAATGTTGTTTATAGAATGGGCTTTGCAACGACTCGTCGTTTTGCTCGCCAGCTTGTAACTCACGGACATATTTTAGTAAATGGCAAGAGAGTGGATATCCCATCTTACAGAGTGGAGCCAGGCTCTAAAGTAGAAGTTGCTGAGAAATCTAAAAACAATCCACAAATCGTTCGCGCGATCGATCTTACAGCTCAAACTGGCATCGTTGCTTGGGTAGATGTGGAAAAAGAGAAAAAATTTGGAATTTTCACTAGAAATCCAGAAAGAGAAGAGGTTATCATTCCTGTTGAGGAAAGATTTATAGTAGAGCTTTACTCAAAATAATAGAGGGTATAAAGATGAGAAAGATTACTACATCAGCTTATATGCCAACTGAAATAGAAGTTAAAAGTGTTAGCGAAAATGTCGCTAACATTACAGCATACCCTTTTGAAGCAGGTTATGCTGTTACTTTGGCTCACCCATTACGCCGTCTTCTTTACACAAGCACAGTAGGCTTTGCTCCTATCGGCGTAAAGATAAAAGGCGTTAGTCACGAATTTGATAGTATGCGCGGCATGCTTGAAGATGTGGCATTTTTTATTATAAATTTGAAAAAGATCAGATTTAAATTAAAAAGCGGCAGCGAGCGTGAAGTTATAGAGTATAGCTTTAAAGGACCAAAAGAGATAACTGGAGCTGACCTAAATAACGACCTAGTTGAGATCGTTAATCCAGATGCATATCTTGCAACCATCAACGAAGATGCTGAGTTAAATTTCTCAGTTATCATCCAAAAGGGTATCGGATATGTTCCTAGTGAAGAGATCAGAGAAGAGATCGAAGACGAGTATATCGCACTAGACGCTTTCTTTACACCTGTGAAAAAAGCAGTTTATGAGATACAAAACGTCTTGGTTGAAGATGACCCAGACTACGAGAAGATCGTGTTTACGATAACAACAGATGGTCAAGTTGGTCCAGTAGAGGCTTTTAAAAA
The DNA here is from genome assembly GCF_003048985.1 of Campylobacter concisus. GTDB lineage: Bacteria > Campylobacterota > Campylobacteria > Campylobacterales > Campylobacteraceae > Campylobacter_A > Campylobacter_A concisus_AY. Next base: position 46,693 of record NZ_PIRS01000013.1, on the reverse strand, counting down.
TTGTTTAGAAGCTATGTATCAACAAATGTCAGTATTTAAAGGAATTTTGGATATTGATGTTAGTGCCCCAGTTGCTAGTTCAAGTGCAAGCGGCGAGTTCTCAAAACTACTTTCTAGTGTAGAAGATTTAAATTTAAGCGCTAGAAGTTTTAACTGCCTTGACAAAGCCGATATAAGATTTATCGGTGAGCTTGCGTTGATGGACGAAAATGAGCTTAAAGAGCTTAAAAATTTAGGTAAAAAATCTCTTGAAGAGATAAAAGCGGTTATGGAAGAGATAGGCTATCCAGTTGGTGTCGATGTGTTAAAAGATAGCAAAGAGCAACTCAGAAAGAAAATAACCGAGCTAAAATCACAAATGAGTGCAAAAGAATAAAAGGACAATAGATGAGACATAAACACGGATATCGCAAACTTGGTAGAACGTCATCTCATAGATCTGCATTGCTTAAGAATTTAGCGATAGCTATCATCAAAAGCGAAAAGATAGAGACAACTTTACCAAAAGCAAAAGAGCTTAGAAGCTATGTTGAAAAGCTTATCACAAGAGCTAGAAAGGGTGACTCAAACGCTCACAGAGCAGTATTTGCTTCATTGCAAGACAAAGAGACTACAAATAAGCTAGTCACTGAAGTAGCTCCAAAATTTAAAGAGCGCAACGGTGGCTATACAAGAATCATCAAAACTCGCGTTCGCAGAGGCGACGCAGCTGAGATGGCTTATATAGAGCTAGTAGCTGAATAATCCACAGAGAGCCTATCTGGCTCTCTTTTCTTTCTAAATTTTCTTTTTACGTTTATTTTTTAAAAATTTTGTTTTAAATTTATCCATTTTAGTCTGTGGCAAATTTACAAGTCGGAGCATTATAAATTTGATTTGTAGCTTTCAAATGAGCTGCTGCGATAGGTTAAAATAGTTGATGTAAGTAAATTTATAGCGGTTTTAAAGCACAAAAAAGCGAGCAGACGCTCTTTAATTTATGCCAAAAATCCTCAAAAAGAAGTCATAAATTTCTAACTCAAAAATTTTTTGTGATATTTGCTTTAGGTGGGTTATTTCTATTTTAAGTGGTTTAGGGTCAAATTTATAAGCTAATTTGCGAAGTTTTAAGATTAAGGGCTATATATTTAAAATGCAAAAAAAGCAGGGCAAATTATCTATACGAACTATCTCAAATTTAATTTATTCAAAAAAGAAATTTAAAATTTATAATCCAAAGAGTTGCAAAATTCTAAATTTTGACAGACTGCAAAAAAGGCTTGGCTAATGTGCCTACGGCGGCGGAGAAGATGACATAAATTTGATCTGAAATAGCCATGATATGACAAAAGAGTTGTATATGATAAATCCAAAACCGAATATATAGACTAGATATAATAAAGCTAAACCAGATACAATAAAAACCGATAGATGCAAATTTCTACAAAGTAAATTCTAAATTCCAGTCTTCTAAAATGTCTAAATTTATCTAGCCCCAAGCCAGCCTAAATTTACAAGTCAAACTCTACAAATTTCTAAATTTTACTCTGAAAAAGACGATATTTGTTTAAAACTACCTCGCAAAGGATTTGAAATGATAGGTGGCGTAAACGGAGCTAATGTAAATTTATATAGCGGATTTCAAAATATTAGGGAGCAAGCGCTAGCCATATTAAACCAAATTCAGACGATAATTCTTTAAATTTATCATCTCAAAAATTAGCCAAAAACACTAATTAGGTAAATTTAGGTCGAACGAGCGAGAGCAAATTTAGCAAAGATGATGAGCCACTAAAATTTGCTAAAGACAACTCACTCACAGGCATGGCCACTAATGGCAAGATAAGCATCTGGGGCAAGCTCATGGGATACAACAAACAAATGAGTCAAGAGGAGATAAACGAGCTTAAAAGCTTTGTTAGTCAGACCGGAGCGCTTGGTTTTGGTAGAGCCCACGAGGAGGTCATCGGATACTATCCAACAAACGTCGATCTATTCGCAAAACACCTTGCTCGGACTTGGCCACAAAAGCCACGTAGAGGGCTTTGAGATGCTTGATAAGGACATGAGCGTAGAAGAATTTAAAGATAGGTGGCTGGACTATGCGCTGAGGCAAAAATAAAGTAGGCAAATGCCTACTTCTCCCATACCAAACGAAATCCTAAATCATCATAAGATTTATGAATGTTTCTAATTTCGTCTCTGTTTTCTGTTCTACACTCAGTTTTTGCAGATTTAAAAGAGCCGCCCTTTACGATAATATCATCCTCATCTTTAAAAGTCGAAGTCATCTCCCAAACATTTCCCCACATATCGATAGCTCCAACAGCCGACAACGTCTTTTTGTTGGCGTAAATAGATAGAGGTTTGTCTGATTGTTTTGCTGTATTCATCTGGGCATCTTTTGGCATGTGACCAGCCGCCAACTCCCACTCCTCCTCTGTTGGCAATCTTAAAGTTATCCCTTTTTTATTAGATAACCATTTAGCATAAGCTATGGCATCATCGTAACTGATATTGTTAGCTGGGGTATCACTGCCACCTTTATTTAAACATTTTCTATCTGTTTCTCTACAAAATAGACTATATTCTTCGTTGGTAACTGGGGTATAAGAGATATAAAGATTTTCTTTTGCACCTATAATAGGTAAAAATCCATTAACAGGCGTTCTTGCATTTGGCAGCAATCTTGGATCACCAAATCTAGCCATAGTAGTATCAATCCTATGCTCTCTTTCAGCAAGCATATCATCAACTATTTTTTGCATCTCATCCACCAAAGATTTGTCTTTTGCTGTCTCTTTTAGCTCTTCTAATTTTGCTCTCTTTTTAGCAATTACCGCATCATAATTAGCCCCGACCTTGGCTCTTAATCTATTATAATTCTCTTTTGATGGAGTTTCTCTATATATCTTAATGAGCTCTTGAGTCTCTTTGTCTAAGGCTGGCCTCTCTTTTTCTATAAAGCTGCTACGACTATACATATTTGAGCCATTGTCGCCTGCAAAAAGTGGAGCTGACAAAGATAAAGCCAAAGCTGGAATTAAAATTTTTTTATTCATATAAAATCCTTTTAGATGTTTTGTAGCTCAATCCTAGTGCGAAATTTACAATAAAAATACAATGTTAGTTAATCACACTCAAACTACAATCTGCAAAATACCGATAAGCTTGACGGCAACAAGGTCTAGCCTTGGTGATCGGCCGAAGCGAGAAACTAGCGACCTACGATATCAATAAAGATGAGAAATTTGCCTATCTCAAGGAGCTGATGCGCCTTGAAAAAAGCGGCATAGATATACTAAAGCTAGTGGAGAAAAGCCAGAAAAAGCGAAATTTAGACGTAAAAGTCTAGCCGTTTTCTTATAAATTTAACCTCCAAAGCCATCTTTTTACTTTCAAGTGATACAATTTTGATTTTAATTATTACATTTTGCTTTAAATTTGACGGGAGCTCTAATGAAAAAAGTGGTTTGGCTAAATCCTGTTGTAAAAAACATCTACGACTTTGCCGCACTTAAAGAAATTTTGCAAAACAAAGGCTTTAGCGTAGTAGAGTGCGAAAAAGACCACGTTAAAAGCGTAAAAAACGCATACAAAAACGCTCTTGCACAAAGTGAGCTTATTTACGATAGCCGCTGTCCGAGGGCTGTAAATTTTATCAGGGTAAATTTCAAAGAACAAGCCGATCTCATATCAAATTTAAACCCCATTTTAATAGAAAGCGCCATCGAGCTAAGCTCAAAGCTAAAAGAGGACGAGTGGCTTTACGTAACGACGCCCTGTGAAGACTTGGCAGAGCTTGGTAGGGGGCTAAATTTGGAGCGAACCACATTTTTGACGTGGAAAAGCTTTAGGGAGCAAAACGCTATAAATTTAAAGATGCGCAACATCGAGCAAAGTCCAGTACCGCCGGGATTTTTCACAAATTTGGGCGTAAAAACACTAAGTCTTAGCAGCAAAGAGAAGATAGAAAATGCCCTTTCATATAAATTTAGCGAGCTTAAAAACTACCGGATTATCGAGCTTTTATACTGCGAAAACGGCTGTCACAACGGAGATGGGCTGTGAGGGAAATTTTTAAAAAGAGCATTTTGATCCTAGCGATCTTTGCCATCTGGCAGGTCGTTTGCGAGCTAGAAATTTTCACGCCGTATATCCTGCCAAGTCCGCTAGCTACGATAAAAACGATGTATAGTATGAGCCTAAGCGGCGAGCTTGCCACGCATACGATCATCAGCTTTAAGCGCATATTTGCAGGATATGCTCTCTCTTTTGCCCTAGCGCTCGTGCTTGGCGGCATAGCGGCACTTTTGCCAAAGATCAGTGTTTATTACGAGTGGATACTGGAGTTTTTTAGAAATATCCCGCCGCTTAGTTTGATCGCGATTTTGGTGCTTTGGTTTGGTATAAACGAGACGCCAAAGATCATCATTATCATCCTAGCTTCGTTTTTCCCGATGTTTCTAAGTATCCAAAAGGGGCTAACAAGCTGCGATATAAAGCTCATCGAGGTTGGCAAAATTTTTGGCTTTAGTAAATTTGAAATTTTTTACAAGATCATCCTAAAAAGCGCGCTAAAAGATATCTTTGTCGGCATGCGAATAGGCTTTGGCTACGCCATGCGCGCGATCATCGGAGCTGAGATGATAGCGGCTTCAAGCGGGCTGGGCTACTTAATCCTTGACGCCGAGGAGCTCTCACGCGCAGATAGGATATTTGTAGGCATTTTTACGATCGGCATTTGCGGCGTGCTCATAGATAGGCTCTTTTTTCTTTTGATAGCGAAATTTAGCCTTTTGCGAGGTGAGAAATGATAGAAATTTCAAATTTATCCAAGCATTTTTTTATAGGCGAAAGGCGGATCGACGTTTTAAGAGAGCTAAGCTTAAACATAAAAAAAGATAAGATCACCGTCATACTTGGCAGAAGCGGTTGTGGCAAAACTACGCTTTTACGCCTCATAGCTGGCCTTGAGAGCGTAAGTCAGGGCGAGATAAAATTTAAAGAGCAAGCAAAGATCGGCTTTGTCTTTCAAGAGCCCCGTCTCATGCCGTTTCTAAATGTCTATGAAAACATCGTTTTTCCTCTTAAAAAGCAGGAGATTGAGGCTGAAAAAATCGATAGTTTGATATCGATGATAGGGCTTAGCGACTTTAAATTTGCCGCAGTTTCACAGCTCTCTGGTGGCATGAGCTCGCGCGTTTCGCTTGGTAGAGTGCTTGCGTATGAGGCAAATTTGATCCTAATGGATGAGCCATTTGCTGCGCTTGATGCCTTTACTAGAGCTAGCATGCAGGCTGAAATTTTAAAAATACAAGCTGATAAAACCATCCTTTTTGTCACCCACAACATCGACGAGGCGCTATTTTTGGCTGATGAGATCATCTTGCTCGAAAAGGGCGGGATAAAGTCAAACTACGAGCTATCAAATTTAGCAAAGCCAAGAGATCTGCTAAGCGAGGAGCTAATAGCGATAAAACGCAAAATTTTGAGTGAAATTTAGGCAAATAAAATGATAATTAAAACCAAAATGAAGTAAAAGATTATATAATCTTGAAAATTTTAAAAGGAGTAAGTATGAGAAAGTTTTTTAAGGTTTTGTGTGCGGCCTCTTTGTTTTGCTTAGTCGCAAATGCAAGCGAGGGCTTAGATAAGATCGGCATGACCTACGTCAAATCGCCGCTAAACGTCCCATCGATCGTCGATAAATTTAAAGGCTTTTACGCGAAGTCTTTTGGCGTGCCAGTCGAGTACTCTGAGATCACCTCGGGTGCGAAACAAACGCAAGCGCTCGCTTCAAATTCGCTCCAGTTTTTAAACTGCGTGGGCGGCACTTCGGTCATACTTGCAGCTGCAAATAAGGCTGATATAAAGATCATAAGCGCCTATTCAAGGGCACCAGAGGCCTTTGTCATATTTTCTAAAGACCAAAACATCAAGTCGCCAAAAGATCTAAAAGGCAAAAAAGTAGCAGGCCCAAAAGGCACGATCTTAAACGAGCTTTTGGTGAGATACTTAGCGCTTGGCGGCCTAGGCATAAACGACGTAGAGTTCATCTCTATGGGTATCCCAGCTGCGCAAGCTGCACTTGAAAACGGCAGCGTCGATGCAGCGCTTCTTGCAGGACCAGCGGCCTACAACGCTCAAAAATCAGGCCTAAATGTAGTGACAACTGGCAAAGGCGTCATCACTCCAGTCATCGTCACAGCTACAAGCGGAGAGTTTTATAAAAAGCACAAAGATGTAGTTGAGAAATTTAAAAAGGCTCAGGATGAAATTTTGGCCTACATCAAATCAAACGAGGACGAAGCGCTTAAATTTACAGCCGAAGAGACTGGGCTTAGCATAGAGGCGGTAAAGAGCATGTATCCTCAGTACGACTTTAGCTCAAAGATCACGGCTGATGATATAAAAGCGCTTGAGGCTACGCAAGAATTTATGCTTGAGAGCAAGATGATTGAACATAAAATCGATATAAAATCACTTCTACTAAACTAAATTTAAAGGGCAAATTTGCCCCTTTTTTTCACAAAAAACCACCAAAATTTAAAGCCAAAGCGCCCCCAGCAAAAGCCTAGAAAACGTTTGTTTGCACTTTATCTGCTATAATAGCTAAAAAATTTAAGGAAAAAATATGATCCCATTTAGTGATGAAGAGCTTTTAAAACCAGTGACTGCGAGTTTGCAAAAGGTGCTACCGATGCTTGAAAATGACGGCGGCGGCATGGAGCTACTTGGAATAAAAAACGGCAAAATTTACGTAAGGCTCACAGGGCATTGTCACGGATGCGCAGCTAGCACAACCACGCTAAAATACGGCATCGAAAGGCAGCTTCGCATAGACATTCATCCAGAGCTTGAGGTCATAAATGTTCCGATCGGCGAGGAATTTGACATTGATAGATTATAAAAAAATAGGCATAAAATATTTCAAACGCTCTAAATTTAAAGATGCGATCTTTTACTTTTCATTAGCCTATGAAAAGACGCAGGAGAGAAATTTGCTATTTTTGATACAAATTTGCTCTCTTGGCGAGGAAAATGCCGAAGAGGCAAAGCTCTTGTTTGACTACTACATGGCGAAGGTAAGAGCCGGCGAAGACGACGAGGGAGTGGAGGAAATTTTAAAGATTTTAGAGTCCAGAGACGAGGAGAGCGAGTACTTTGAAGAGCAAGACGCGATCAGCTACGAGGACTTTAAAAGGGCTGTTTATAAGGACGGCAGCTTTAAAAAGGTCTTTGAAAACATCATGTTCTCAACCAAAGTCATGATCTCAAACAAAGACGATTTTTTGGAATTTTTAGGAAATTTGATAAAAAATGACTTCATCGATATGAGCATGAACTACCTTGAGAGTGCGGCGGTGATGTTTGGCGGCGACGAGCGTATAGATCAGCTTTTTAAAGAGATACAAAAAAGACAAAACGATGAAAATATCAGTAGAAAATAGCTTCATAACAGATGACTCAAACGAGTGCGAGCAGGGTGCATACTTTGTGCAAACTACTGCAAATGCAAAATTTGCAGAAGCTGCGGTAAAAAATGGCGCTAAGATAATCACTCTTGAAGAGTGCAAAAAGCTTTTAAAGATCGATGAAAGCTTAAAAATAGTTGGCATCACAGGGACAAATGGCAAGACAACAACGGCTGCGGCTATCTACGAGACCTTGCGAAATTTAGGCAAAAAATGCGGCCTAAGTGGCACCAGAGGGGCATTTATAGAGGGCGAGCAGATAGATGACAAGGCGCTTACGACAAGTGCCATTTTAAAGACGCTCTCATATCTCAAAGCAGCCAGCGAGCAGGGCTGTGAGTACTTCGTGATGGAGGTTAGCTCGCATGCGATCGCTCAAAAGCGCATAGAGAGCTTGAAATTTGCTCTAAAAATTTTTACAAACCTAACTCAAGACCATCTCGACTACCACAAGAGTATGGAGGAGTATGCTAGAGTAAAATCAAGCTTCTTTGACGATGAGAGCGTAAAACTCATAAACATTGACGATGGTGGCGTTAAATTTAACCCAAAAAATGCCTATACATACGCGCTCAAAAAGCCAGCCAGCTTTGCGCCGATAGTTTATGGGCTAAAGGACGGCATAGACGCAGTTATCAAGACGCCAAATGGCGATGTGGAGATAGACTCAAGCCTTCAAGGTGAGTTTAATCTTTACAACCTAATCGCAGCCCTTGGCGCCGTTTGCCTGCTAGAGCGCCCAGACGCAGCCGCACTTTCAAAGGCGATAAGTAAATTTAGGGGAGTGAGCGGCAGGATGGAGGTTGTTAGCACCGATCCGCTAGTTATCGTGGACTTTGCCCATACGCCAGATGGCATCGAAAAGGTGCTAAACTCGCTTAGACATCTAAATTTGATCGCAGTCTTTGGCGCAGGCGGCGACAGAGATAGGACAAAGCGCCCTAAAATGGGAGCGATAGCCCAAAAATACGCAAGAATTTGCATAGTCACTAGTGACAATCCAAGAAGTGAAGAGCCAGAGAGCATAATCGATGAAATTTGCGCTGGCATGAGCCAAAATGAAAATTTGATACGAAACGCCAACCGCAAAGAGGCGATCGCTCTAGCTATTAGCAAGCTAGAACCTGGCTGGGCGCTTGTCATACTTGGCAAAGGCGACGAGCCATATCAGGAGATAAAGGGCGTCAAGCACCCATTTAGCGACAAAGAAGTAGTAAAAGAGCTTTTAAAGAGGTAAAAATGAATATAGAAATTTTAGCTAGTAAGATCCACAGAGCCGTCGTAACAGACGCAAATTTAAACTATGTTGGCTCGATCAGCATCGGCGAGGAGCTTATAAAGGCTGCAAATTTGATAGAAAATCAAAAGGTTGAAATTTTAGATGTAAATAACGGTGAGAGATTTGCCACCTACGTGATAAAGGGCAAAAAAGGCGAAATTTGCCTAAACGGCGCAGCTGCTAGAAAGGTCTGCGTAGGCGACGTGGTCATCATCGTGGCTTATGCTAGTATGAAATTTAAAAAGGCTAAGAAATTTAAGCCAACCATCGTGCATGTAAATAACAAAAACGAGATCATAAAGGAGTAGGCGATGTTTGAGGGATTTGACTTTTCGAAGATGGGGCAGATGCTTGAGGATGTGCAAAAGCAGGCCAAGCAGATGGAAGAAGAGAGCAAAAATAAAGAATTTGGCGCAAAAAGCGGTGGCGGGCTAGTGAGCGTGAGAGCAAACGGTAGCGGCGAGATACTTGATATTAGCATAGATGATAGCTTGCTTGAAGATAAAGAGAGCATGCAAATTTTGCTAATAAGCGCCGTAAATGACGTGCTAAAATCAGTTGAGGCCGATAAGAAAAACACCGCTTCAAGGATGCTTGGCGGCCTTGCTTCGATGGGGATAAAATGAGACTAAAATATAAATTTGCCCTTGCATTTTTGCTATCAGCGCTTTGCCTAAACGCCGATCCTAGGCCTACTCAAGAGGACTTTAACGCCTGCTTTGAAAAGAACAAAAACTCAATCGTCTCAGTAAATAAACACTTTGGCGTGGCTATCACTAAAAATTTGATCGCAGTGCCAAAAAGTGACGGAGCCCCACTTGGCGAATATGTCAAATTTGACCCATATTTGCAGCTTTTCTTAGTGCGCTCTAGCAAGGAGCTAAGCCCTGTTGTGATGGCTGATGAGACCAACGAGGAGCGCATCAAAAAGAGCACTTGGGTTGGCATCTTAAACGACTCTAACAACACCGTCATGGGTCACATCAAGTCTTTGGGGCAAAATTTAGGCGACTTTGACACGCTAAGCTTCGAGTATAACGCAACTGGCGAGATAAACACGCCTTGTTGTAAGATGATAGGCATAGCTGTTGGAGCTGATAAATTTATACCAAACCGCTATCTAAAGCACTTTGTATCTTACGATGACGTCTATTACGGCGATATCGGCGTGAAATTCTTGCAAAAAGAGGATAAATTTTTTGTGGGTCTTGTTGATCCACTAGGCCGCGGCAAGATGATGATGGTTGATGATGAGCTTGTTAGTGTAAATGGCATAAAGCCAAAGAGCCTAAGAGAGCTAAATGAGATGGTGCTTTTTGCTCCAAAGGGCGCAAAACTGGATATCATCGTGAAGCGTGATAGGCAAGAGCTACTCTTTCAAGTGCCAGTAAGCGGGGATGTGAAATTTAACCAAAGTCTTGATATAGACGCCCCTTCAAGCCTTGATCTGCCAAATTTAAACGTCATGCCAAAGTCGCCTGAGAGCTTGCTAGATGATAAAGTTTTGGTGGATTATGGTATCACGGTCGATAAAAATTTAGTCGTTACTAAGGTCGAGCCAAAGTCAAATGCCGACATCTTTGGCATCAAAATAGGCGATAAAATTTTAGGCTACAACAAAGAGAGCGTGAGCAATCGCGAGGAGCTTTTAGAAAAGATCAGCGATCTGCAAAATTTCGTGCTTTTATTTACTAGAAACGACTTTCAGTTTTTTGCAAGAGTGCCAAAATGAGCCTGCTTGAGGACTTCGTAAAATTTCTAAATGCAAATTTGCCAAAGGCGCCTAGCTTTCACCCTTACTACGAGGAGGCGCTTGGGGTGATGCTAAAGGCTGGAGGCAAGCACTTTAGGGCGCTTTTGCTTCTTGGTGTGGTCGCAAATGTGGATAAAAGCCTCACGCAAAAGGCGATGAGAGTGGCTTTGGGGCTTGAGATGATGCATACATACTCGCTCATCCACGATGATCTGCCTTCGATGGATAACGCAAGCCTTAGGCGTGGCACACCAACGCTTCACGTAACCTACGACGAAACGACTGCGATACTTGCAGGAGATGCACTAAATACGCATGCTTTTTATGAAATTTCACGTGCCAAGTTGCCAGCTGACACTCGTATAAAATGCGTTGAAATTTTAAGCGAAAATGCTGGCGTTAGCGGTATGGTGCTAGGTCAGGCGCTTGATTGTTTTTTTGAAAATACAAACAAAGAGGACATCAAAAGAGCAAAGGCTAAATTTGGTCTCTCTGGCAAGATGTTAAGCCTTGATGAGCTAGTCTTTTTACACATCCACAAAACCGCAAAGCTCATCGCTGCTAGCCTAAAAATGGGCGCTGTGATAGTAAATTTAGACGAAACAGAGTGCGAGAAAATTTATGATATCGGTCTAAAGCTTGGGCTTGCTTTTCAGATACAAGATGATATCATCGATCTTACAAGCGACGAAGCGGCCGCTGGAAAGCCGGTGCATAACGACCTAGCGAAAAACTCATTTACAAATTTACTTGGTCTATCTGGCGCAAAAAAGAAAAAAGATGAGCTTATTTGCGAGATAGAAGAGGCGCTAAAACAGATAGATGCAAACATCGCAAAAATGATCTTAGAGCTTACAGACAAGCACTTAAGATAGTGCGTAAATTTCGTAAATTTATATCACTTTTTAGACATTTTGGGCAAAAATGCAAGGCAAGTTTTAATCACTTTTTTGTATAATCTAACGCAATAAAAGGAGATCATATGCTAAAAAAACAAGCCGATACTATAAGATTTTTGTGCGCTGATATGGTGCAAAACGCTAACAGCGGACACCCAGGTGCTCCTATGGGCCTAGCCGATATCATGGTGGTTTTAAGCAACTTTTTAAAACACAACCCTAAAAATCCAAAATGGCTAAACAGAGATAGGCTCGTTTTTAGCGGTGGTCACGCGTCAAGCTTGGTTTATAGCTTTTTGCACCTAAGTGGCTACGATCTAAGCCTAGATGAGCTTAAGAAATTTCGCCAACTTGGCTCAAACACCCCAGGACACCCAGAAATTCACACTCCAGGCGTTGAGGTGGCTACTGGCCCACTTGGTCAAGGCGTAGCAAATGCAGTTGGCCTAGCCATGGCAGAAAAATACGCTGCAAACGTGCTAAATGAGCCAGACAATAAAATCATCGATCACAAAATTTACTGCCTTTGTGGCGACGGCGATCTTGAGGAGGGCATAAGCTACGAGGCATGTTCGGTGGCTGGAAATTTAAGACTAGACAACCTTGTGCTCATTTATGATTCAAACAACATCACGATTGAGGGCGATACAGCGATCGCATTTAGCGAGGACGTCAAGGCAAGATTTGAGGCGCAGGGCTGGGAGGTCGCACGCATCGACGGACACGACTACAACCAGATCGAATTTGCACTTGAGCAAGCAAGCGAGAAAGAGTCGCCATATCTCATCATCGCAAACACACACATAGCACGCGGCGCAATGGAGCTTGAAGGCAGCCACCACAGCCACGGCGCACCGCTTGGCGAAGAGATCATCAAAAAGGCAAAGGCTGCAGCTGGCTTTGACCCTGAGAAGAAATTTGCTATCGACGAGGACGTGCTTTTAAGATTTAGAGGTGCAGTTGAAAAGGGCGATCTTGAAGAGGCGATGTGGAACAAAAAGGTTGAGGCATTAAGCATTGAAGGCAAAAATTTACTAAACTCACTTCTTAATCCAGACTTTAGCAAGATCGAATTTCCAGACTTTAGCGACAAAAAACTAGCCACAAGAGATACAAACCACGTCATTTTAAATGAGATAGCTAAAAAACTCCCTGGCTTTATCGGCGGCAGTGCAGACCTTACTCCGTCAAACAAGACCGAGCTAAAGGGTATGGGCGACTTCCCAAATGGCAAAAATATCCACTACGGCATCAGAGAACACGCCATGGCAGCTATCAACAACGGCATCGCCAGATACGGCCTTTTCTTACCATTTTCAGCGACATTTTTCATCTTCAGTGACTATCTAAAGCCAAGTGCGAGGATAGCAGCGCTAATGGGCATCAAACACTTTTTTGTCTTCACACACGATAGTATCGGCGTTGGCGAAGATGGTCCGACACATCAGCCTATCGAGCAGCTTAGCACATTTAGAGCTATGCCAAATTTCTACACTTTCCGCCCAGCTGATGGCAACGAAAACGCAGCTAGCTGGCAAGTGGCTCTAAATTTAAACGCTCCAAGTGCATTTGTACTTAGTCGCCAAGGGCTTGACCCACTTGCAAAAGGCGAATTTGGCGAGGTTAGTAACGGCGCATATCTACTAAGCTCGGCAAAAGATGCGAAGATAACATTTATAGCAAGCGGCAGCGAGGTCTCACTCTGCGTAAAAGCAGCCGCACTTCTAGCTGAGCAGGGCATCGGTGCAAACATCGTATCAGCGCCTTGCTTTGACCTACTTTGCGAGCAGCCAGCTGAGTATGTGGCTAGAATTTTAGATAAAAACACAACTATCATCGCAGTTGAGGCTGCAACTGGCTATGAGTGGTATAAATTTGCTGACGCAGTTTATGGCATGAACAGCTTTGGCGCTAGCGGCAAGGCAAATGAGCTATTTGACCACTTCGGATTTACTCCGCAAAAGCTTGCAAATTTTGCTAGCGAACTTATATAAAATTTAACTTTGGGGAGTAAAATCCCCAACTGCAATCTACAATCAAAAAAGGCATTTTATGGAAATTTCTCACGTTATCGTTTTGGCCTTGGTGCAAGGCATAAGCGAGTTTTTGCCGATATCAAGCTCGGCTCATCTCATCTTGGTGCCAAAGCTACTTGGCTGGCCAGATCAAGGGCTTGCCTTTGACGTGGCAGTGCATGTTGGTACGCTAAGCGCGATACTTTTTTATTTTAAAGATACGATTTTTAAGCTACTTCGTGATTTTTTTGCCTCTATCGCACAACGAAAGATGGTGGGCGATAGCTTGCTTGTTTGGTGCGTGGGATTTGCTACTATCCCAGTTGGCATCTTTGGGCTTTTGTTTAACAACGTGATCGAAGAGTACGCAAGAAGCGGCGTTGTGATCGCTGTTACTACGATCATCTTTGGCATCGCACTTTACTTTGCTGATCTTCGCTCGACAAACAAAAGCGAATATGAAATGACTATAAAATTTGCTCTTATCATCGGTTTAGCACAAGCTGTGGCGCTCATCCCTGGCGTCTCAAGATCAGGCATAACGATGACAGCGGCACTTTTTTTAGGATTTAGCCATAAAGGCAGCGCAAATTTCTCATTTTTACTTTCGATACCTGTCATCATCCTAGCTGGCGGACTTGAGAGTATCAAGCTTATAAAAGATCCAAACGCCTTGCCATGGAGCGATATCGCCCTTGGCGTCATCATAAGTGCAGTTAGTGCTTATATCTGCGTGAAGCTATTTATGGGGATCATCTCAAGGATCAGGATGCTACCTTTTGTCATCTACCGCTTGATCTTGGGTGCGTTTTTGCTCTATCTGTTTTTATAAATTTAAGTTGTAAAATGGCTAGGCTAAGACCTAGCCAAAATGATAAATTTGCCAAAAAGCTTGGCAAATTTACTCCTCTTTTTTATCTTTTTTTATGACGTTTATGAAGTCTTTTGCGGCTTGATATGCTCTGTCGCCAAATTTCTTAGCTTCTGATTTTATATCCATTTGTTTGATGTCTTCAAGCTTATCATTTGCCTTTTTCTCAAACTCTGCGATATCTTGTTTAAGGCCTTCAAGCTTATCGTTAGCGTCAAAATTTAGCTTTAGCTTTTTGCTCTTGTCGTTTAGCTCTTGTTTTAGGGCTTCAAATTTATTGTTCGCCTCGCTCATAAGCTTTGCAACGCCGTTTGATTTTAGCTCTTCAAGCCTTGAGCTGATCTGCTCGATCGCTTGATCGCTTATGCGTTTAAATTTTGCTAGATTTGTGTCAAGCTCGCTATTTATCACGCTTTCGATCTCGCTTTTAGCCACGCCGTCAAATTCATTTTCAAGCTCTTTAAGAAGCGCTATAAACTCTTCATCCACGTTTTTTAAATTTAAAAGCTGTGAGTTTAGCCTTAGCTCATCTGGAGCAAATTTCGCCTCATCTTTTAGCTTCTCAATAGCTCTTAAAATGCCATCTCTTGTGCCATTTATTGCACCTTTTATGAGCTCTTTTGCAAATATATGCCCCTCATTTGCTAAATTCCCCGCTGCACTGATAACATTTTTTGAAATTTCAAACATTCGCTCTTTGCTAAACTCCCCGCCTCTTATCGCAGCGTAGGTCATATTTTTAGCTATCGCGCCAGCAGTCTCTTCGACATCCTTTGCGCCTTCAAGCGTCGTTAAAAAGGCGATTTGAGCACTCTCTTTTAAGATGCCAAGCATTCTCGTTTCTCTAATGATCGCATTGTTTAAAAGCTCTAAAATTTCCTCTTTTTCGCCAAATTCTCTATCTTTTACGACCTCTTCAGCCGCTTCAAATGAAATTTTTAGCCTATTTTTTATCTCTTCACGCTTTGTCTCGATGGCTCTATTTATCTCATCTCTTTTATCAAATAGCTCATAAAGCTCCTTCTCTTCGCCGCTAACTAGAGCTTGATTTATCCCCTCCATCGCGCTTTTTAGATTTTTGGCATTTATGAGGCTCTCTTTGTCCATCTTGTTGTAAAGCTCATTCATCTTTTGCTTCAAAAGATCAGGCAGTGTGTTTTCGTCTTTGTCTGAGACGTCCCTAAAAAAGTCGTTGCAAAGAGCCTTTATGCTAGTTAGTAGCCCCTCGCTATCTTTATAATCACGTAAATTTTGTTCAAGTTTATCCATATTTTTGCCTTATAAAACGTATTTTGCTTCGTGTTTTAGCGCTGAAAATATCTCTAGCCTCTCTTCTTCGCTCAAAACTAGCACCGCCAGATCATAGCTAGCGTATTTTTTATCCTTGCTAAATTTTGAAAAAACTAGCTTAAATTCTCTATCTTTTACTATCTCTTTTACCTTCTCTTCGGCATTTACGCCAGCGTCAAATATCACTTTATACTCCCAGTGTGTTGGGTAGTCGATTTTTGCCTTTTTATTATTTAGATCGCATATATTCGCCACTTTTGCCTCCTGTTTTGCTCTCTAGCACGATATTATTGATCTCCATGCCCTTATCTATGGCTTTTACCATATCATAAATGGTTAAAAGTCCCACGCTCACGCCTGTTAGCGCCTCCATCTCAACGCCTGTTTTGCCCTCTATCTTGACGCTCACGTAAAGCTTAAAAGCGCAAATTTCAGGCAGCTCCTCGATGTCACAATCTACGCCCAAAATGGCCAGCGGATGACACATAGGTATTAGCTCGCTTGTCTTTTTAGTACCCATGATCGCGGCGACAACGGCTGTTTGTATGACTGGGCCTTTTTTGCCGGTATTTTCTTTGATCGCCTTAAAAGCATCTTCGCTCATTTTGATGATCCCGCTAGCAGTTGCTACTCTTTTAGTTGGATCTTTTGGGCTTACATCGACCATCTTTGGACGGTCTTTTTCATCTAAATGTGTTAGCATTATCTCTCCTTTTTTGGGAGATTATAGCCTATTTAAACAAATTTAGCCCAACAAGAAATTTAAGCAAAAATATTTTTTTACCATTAAATTTGCTCTTTTTCATTTTAGCTTTGAAATTTGCCATTTCTTAAAATAAAAATTTAAATTAGTTAAAAATTTTAAATTTTTATTTATTTTATAAAATTTAAACAAAAAATACCGATAAATAGGTGCTTATATAGATAATAAATTTTATTAAAAGTCTATTTCTATTACTTGAATTAGAAAATATATTTTTAATAAATAGCCAAAATTAAAAAAAATTACTGATATTTTTATTTAATAACTTAAAAAAATAAATTAACTACTAATATAATTTTAAGATTTAAGCTTGTATATTTTTGTTAATTTTAAATTTACGATGAAAGCAACCTAGATAATGAAATTTCTGCTATGTCTTAGCTTATCTTTGATAGCGCTTTTTGCTGAGAGTAAGGGCTGTTTCGTCGATGAAAATAGTCAAAACATCATCTTTGTAAAAGATGGCGAGACAAAAAGCCTAGGACTAAAGGAGAAAATTTACAAAGATCAAAGATGTGCTTTTGATGAGAGCTCTTTTTACGTTGCAAATTTAAACAACGAGATCGTAAAGGTGGCTAGCGAGAAGGAGTTTTTATTTGCACTGCCAAATGTTGGCTGTAAGGTTTCAAATATCTTGCTAGACAAAGAGAAAATTTACGTCGCTTGCGATATGGCAAATGTCGTAACGATCGCCATTTTTGACAAGGGTTCTAAAAAATTTATATCAAAAAATTTTAACAATGTTTATAAAATTTCTAGCTTTTTACCGCTTGGTGAGGGAGTGTTTTTTACAAGCTTTAATGGCAAGGCATTTTTGCTTGATAGCAAGCTTAACGCAAAAGAGCAAAAAAACGTTGGCTTTGCGCCCATTAGTGCCTGTAAATTTAACGATGATGAAATTTTCATAGGCTTTAGAAACGGAGAAATTTTAGATCTTAAAAGTGGAGCTAAAAAGCAAGTTTTAAGATCTAAAATTTCAGCTCTTGCGTGCGTGGGAGATGAAGTTTTGGTAGCTGGCGAGGACGGAGCGATCTATAAATTTGACAAAAGCTTTAAGCTAAAGGGCAAAAAAGAGCTTTTTAGCGGCGAGATAAAAGAAATTTTTATAGATAAAAATGTGCTTGTTGGCGTGGATCTAGGCAATAAGATAAAGAGTTTAGAGATAAATTCATTTTAAAAAGGAGAGCAAATGCAAAAGTTATTTTGTGTCGCAAGTGCTGCACTGCTTGGGCTATCTTTAACTGCTGCTTGTGCTGCTAGTAGTGACCTTGAAAAAGTCATGAAAGAGCGCGGGCTAAGCGAAAAAGATGTCCTTGCAGCTGCTAAGACTTACCAGCCAAGCGGTAAAAAAGATGATTTCATCGTCTTTTCATCTGGCGGGCAGAGTGGTCAAGTGCTAGTTTATGGCGTTCCGTCGATGAGAATTTACAAATACATCGGCGTTTTCACCCCAGAGCCTTGGCAAGGATATGGCTATGACGATGAGTCAAAAGCCGTTTTAAAACAAGGCAACATCAGGGGCAAAGAGATAACTTGGGGCGATACACACCACCCAAATTTCACTGAGAAAAATGGTGAGTATGTTGGTGATTATCTATTTATCAACGACAAGGCAAACCCAAGGATCGCTGTTATAAATTTAAAAGACTTTGAGACAACTCAAATGGTCGTAAACCCTATCATGAAGAGTGAGCACGGCGGTAGCTTTATCACTCCAAACAGCGAGTACGTTATCGAAGCTAGCCAGTATGCAGCTCCACTTGATGACAACTATCACTCAATGGACGACTACGAAGCCGTTTATAGAGGCGCTGTGACATTTTGGAAATTTGACTATCCAAAAGGCAAGATTGACGAGAAAGCATCTTTCTCTCTCGAGCTTCCTCCATACTGGCAAGACCTAAGCGACGCTGGTAAGGGCGAGAGCTACGGCTGGGGCTTTACAAACTCAATAAACAGCGAGATGTATACAGGTGGTATCGAAAAGGGTCTTCCTCCATTTGAGGCAGGTGCTAGTAGAAATGACACCGACTTCTTACACGTTTATAACTGGCAAATTTTAGAAAAACTTGCACAAGACAAGAAAAACTACAAAGTTATAAATGGTCACAGGGTAGTTACAATAGAAGCTGCTGTAAAAGCAGGAGCGCTATTTTTGATCCCAGAGTCAAAGAGCCCACACGGTTGTGACGTAACACCAGACGGCAGATACATCATCGTTGGTGGTAAGCTTGATACTCACGCATCAGTTTATGACTTTAAAAAGATCAAAGAGCTAATCGACAAAAAAGAGTACGCTGGCACTGACCCATACGGCATACCTATCTTAGATAGAGAAAAGACAATGCACGGACAAGTAGAACTTGGCCTTGGACCACTGCATACATCATTTGACTCACAAGATGGCGTAGTCTATACTTCACTTTACGTTGATAGTCAAATCGTAAAATGGGACTACAAAAATTTAAAAGTGCTTGATAAAGTAAATGTTCATTACAACATCGGTCACCTTGACACAATGGAGGGCAAATCAGCAAAACCAGTTGGCAAATATGCAATCGCACTTGATAAACTTTCAATCGATCGCTTCAACCCAGTTGGTCCTTTGCACCCACAAAACCACCAGTTAATAGACATCAATGGTCCAAAAATGGAGCTAATCTATGATATGCCTATTCCACTTGGTGAGCCACACGACGTTGTCTCAATAGCTGCTAGCAAGCTAACTCCAGCGCTTACTTACAACATGGGTACAAACTCAAGAACAGGCGAGGCTAGCCCATATGTAACTCTAGCTGGTCAAGAAAGAGTTGAGAGAAACGGCAAAAACGTAACTGTCTATGCAACAATGATCAGAAGTCACATCAACCCAGAGCACATCGAGGTAAATAAAGGCGATAATGTAACAATTCACCTAACAAACCTAGAGCGCGCGCAAGATGAGACTCACGGCTTTGGCATCGACCTTTACAATATCCACGCTTCACTTGAGCCTGGCAAAACTGCTTCAGTAAATTTCGTAGCTGATATGGAAGGTGTCTTCCCATACTACTGCACCGAGTTTTGTTCAGCACTTCACCTAGAGATGATGGGTTATTTGCTTGTTAAAGATCCAAATAAAAAATATGAATCTGCAAAAAATAGCAAGCTAAAAACTCTAAGCCCAGAAGCTCTAAAAGCTGAGTACGACAAAGTAATCGCAACTAACAAAGCTACTGATGATGTTATCCAAGAGGTTGTTAAATACCTAAAAGAGAAACATTATGAGAAATATCCAAAAGTAAAAGCTTTGGTTGATGACGCACTTGATCAATACGGCCACATCAAAGAGGTAAAAGCTAAAGCTGACGAAGCTTACAAAAAAGGCGACGTAAATGGCGCTATCCTTTGGGAGTACCAAGTATGGCAATACATGGTAAAAACTGCTGACGTTGGTCTAAGAGCTAAAAACAACCTAGCTAAAGAGATCGCAACTCCGATGAGCCCAGCTGCTGCAAAAGGTGAGGAAGCTTATCTAAAAGGCGGTTGTAATGGTTGCCACGTTATCGGTCAAGTAAGCTCAGGCCCAGACTTAACTGGCGTCTTGCTAAGACATGAAAACGGCGAAAAATGGGTAGCAGACTTCATCAAAGACCCTGCTAAATTCTATAACGACGACTACGTTAAAGCGATGATTGATTTCTTTAAACTTAGAATGCCAAATCAGCACATGAGTGACGAAGAGATTAAAAATATCATCCAGTATCTAAAATGGATAGACGAAAACGCAGGTATGTAGTTTTAAGGGGCATTTTTGCCCCTTTTAAATTTTAAAATTTAACTTTTGCTAGGCTAAATTTTAAAATTTAAAGGAGAGATTATGAGTAAATATAAAATTTATACCATTGTTGCACTTATCATTATGAGCGTTTGTTTTACTCTGCCAGTTCTTGGCTGGCACGGAGCAAAAGAGCGTATAGCTAACGGCGACGAGCTACCATCTTATGCTTACACTATCTACGATCTTTATAGCTCATTTCAGTATAAAAACCACCTTTTGCCAAAAGAGGTGGCAAGCGATCTTCATAAGATGATCGAGCAAAAAGCAGAGATCGGCACGCCATCTTTCCCTATCTGGTACGTATCTCTTGAAGCGCCAAACTATCCAAAGGCAGCCTTTCCAGATGGTATCCCAGTATATTTTCACGTAGATGGATATAGTGGCGATGTGCACGAGATGAATACGATAAACCACTACATCGGCATGTATCCTATGGAACATGGCGGCAATGTCGAGCGAGCGATCGCGCCTTACTATCTGCTTATAGCCACACTTTGCATGCTTGCATTTTTATACTATGACGGTAAATTTAACTCGCTTCTCATGGTGCCAACTATCATCGCACCTGTGCTATTTATGAGTGCATTTGTGGGCTGGCTATATTGGTATGGACACAATATGCAAGAGTGGGGCGCCTTTAAGATCAAGCCATTTATGCCAACCGTTTTAGGCGATGGTAGCGTGGCGCACTTTACTACGCACTCTTATCCGACCATCGGCTTTTGGGTGATGATGGTGATGAGCGTGCTTTGCATACTTGCAGTCTTTTCAAAGAAAAAAGAGCTAAATGCGTAAATTTTGTAAATTTGCCCTTGTTTTTTTGCCACTTTTTGGCTTTGCAAACGTCCTTCAAGATGCGATAAATAACGCTAGCCCTGGCGATGTGATAAAGCTGGGGGATGCTGTTTATGAAGGTGACATAACGATAAATAAGCCTCTTACTATCATCGGCGAGGGCAAAAATGCCCATATAAAAGGCGACGGCAAGGGCAGTGTTATAAAGATCATCGCTTCAAACGTGACACTTAAAAATTTAAAGATAAGTGGCAGTGGCAACGACCTTGGCGAGCTTGATGCTGGCATAGGCTGTGACAAGGCAAATAACGTTGAAATTTCTAAAAACGACATAAGCGATGTGCTTTTTGGGATTGACTTTAAAGAGTGCAGTAGCTCAAAGATCACTGAAAACAACATCACCTCAAAAAAGGGCGCTAGCCTTGGCTTTAGAGGCGATGCGGTGAGACTTTGGTATAGCCATGAAAATTTGATCGAGCGCAACAACATCCGCGACAGCCGTGACATGGTCGCATGGTACGCAAGCCACAATAAATTTCTAAGCAACAAAGCAGTTGGTAGCAGATACTCGCTTCACTTCATGTATGCTAATCAAAATTTAGTTGAAAATAACGAATTTATCGGCAACGCTGTTGGTATGTTTTTTATGTATTCAGCTAGCTCAAATATAAAAAACAATCTCGTTATGGATAGCGACGGCGCCTTTGGCATCGGCATCGGACTAAAGGACGTGTCTGACTTTACGATAGAAAATAACACCCTTGTCTATAACGCGCGTGGCATCTTGCTTGATAACTCGCCGTTTCAGCCGGGATCAACTATAAATTTTATAGGCAATAAAATTTTACACAACGTGGTTGGCGTCTATTTTCATGCCACGCAAGGCACAAGTATCTTTGAAAACAATGACTTTATCGGCAACATGGACATCGTCGTAAACGACACTCCGGGCGAAAAGATGCTACTAAATAGATGGAGCAAAAACTACTATGACGAGTATGAGAGCTTTGATAGAGATAAAGATGGCTACGGCGACACGCCATTTTTGCACCTCTCATACATCGATCAGCTCTGGCAGTACTATCCAAATTTACAGTTTTTCTATGGCTCAAGCGTCTTTAGCGTCTTAAATTTCTTAGCTAAACTCGCTCCATTTTCTGAGCCCATAAAGCTACTTGAAGATAGTTCGCCTAGGATAAAACCGCTTGATGTTTCAAATTTCAACGCTTTAAAGGCGAAACGTGGATAGAAGAAATTTTATGATAATTGGCTCAGCTGCAGCAGTGGCTGGATACTCCATAGGCAAGTTTTTGCCAAAAAGTAGTGGCGATAAGCTCTATCTTAGACCGCCAGGCGCTGTTGATGACTTTGATGATCTTTGCGTAAAATGCGGTCAGTGCGTGCAAGTCTGCCCATATCACAGCATAAATTTGCTTGATATAGAAGATGGCTACTCAAGTGGCTCAGCTCACATCGATGCTAAAGAGCGAGGCTGCTACTTGTGCGACCTTTTCCCATGCGTGCTAGCCTGTCCTAGCGGTGCGCTCGATCACGCCACAAAGGTCGTGGGTGATGTCAAAATGGGCGTTGCAGTTTTAAGTGACACGGCGGCCTGTTTGAGCGTGAAAAGAGAAAATTTAAGCGAAACTGGCGTTAAACATCTGCTTGATCGCAAAGCTTATAACGACAGAGAAGAGGCGCTAAAAGATAAGATAAAAGGCAAGATCGGTCAAATTTGCGATCTTTGCGTCACGCTTTGCCCAGTTGGCGATAGCGCGATAGCAATGAGCGAGGCAAATTTACCGCTTATAAAAAATGGCTGCGTGGGTTGTGGCGTTTGCGCTGAGGTCTGCCCAGCAAAGATCATAAATATCGCCCCAAAGATGAGTTATGATGAAATTTACAAGGAGAAAAAATGAGAGCAATAATACCTTTAATAGCTGCTGCGTTGCTATTTGTCGGCTGTGAAAAGAGTGAGGACAAAGCGCAAGAGGCTGCTAGCGAGCAAGGTGCAAAAGTAGCGACAAGTGCTAGCATAAAGGTCGAAAAAAATGAAAACAACGAGAGTGCAAATAAGCAAAATGAATTTATAAAATACGATATGCACGGCGAAAAAAGCGTTAAATTTGGACTTGAAGATAACAACGTAAGCCGCCAGATCGGAGCGCTTGCTATGGTAAAAAGCCCGCTTCAAAGTATAAATTTAAGGCTTATAAAGGGCAGACTTAGCAAGGACTTCATCACAAAGTGCTCAGCCTGCCACGACGACTATGCAAACGGCATCATCGGACCATCTCTTTTAACAAAGAGCGAGGATGAAATTTATAAGATGATAAACGCTTATAAAAACAAAGAGAAGGTAAATGTGCTGATGCGTGATCTTGTTAAAAAGATGGATGAGAGTGAGATTAGAAATCTAGCAAAAGAGATAAGCGATTTTAATGCGCAGTTTAGGAGCAAACAATGAAAATCGGAAAAATCATAACGATCATTTTAGCGGTGCTAATATGTGGCATCATGGTGTTTATGCTAAGCCAAACTCCGCCTAAAAAGGAGAAAGTAGAAGCTAGCGTTCAGCCAAAAGTGGAGCAAAATATCTCAAAAGAGCAGTCAAAGTCTAGCGAGGAATTTGCCAGCGAAGATGAGCTAAAAAAGGTAAAAGAGCTAAGCCTAAGCGTGGCTAAGACACAAAATGAAGGCGTTAGCAAGCAATACCTTACCTCTTGCGCACCATGTCACGGCGCAAATGGCAAGGGTGTCGTAGCGCCTGATATCACTCATCTAAGCAAAGAGGATCTGCTAAAAAAACTAGCTGATTACAAGGCTGGTAAGGTGCAAAACACGCTCATGAAGGGACTGCTAACAAACGTTAGCGACAGCGATCTAAACAGCCTTGCTGATGAAATTTCTAAATTTAAAAAGTAAAAATGGATAAATATAACGTTCGTGCGACCGTTAGAAACGTAAGCTTTCTAAGCACGTTAATAACGACTACAAAAGATGGCAAAAAGCGCCCAAGCATACGATTTTGGCGCATTTTTACCATCGTGCTAGTTCATCTTTTATTTGTGCTCTCTTATAGGGTCGATGTGCAAATTTTAGAGGGCGACATCAGCGCCTCAAGGATACTTGGCTTTCATCTAGCAGACGCATTTATGAGCTTGCAAGTCTTTTTGGCAACGCATGAAATTCATGTAAATTTACTAATCGGCTCGCTTAGTATCTTAGCCTTTTACATCATTTTTGGTGGCAGGGGCTTTTGCTCGTGGGTTTGCCCATACTCACTTATAAGCGAGATAGCTGAGAAGATCCATGAAAATTTGCGCGCCAAAAAGATAGTAAAGCCTCGAGTTTTTGACACAAAGTGGCGCTACGCTTTTACCATTTTGTTTTTGGCTCTTAGCTTTGCTAGCTCAAGCCTAGTCTTTGAAATTTTTAATGTCGTTGGGATATTTTCAAGATTTATCATCTATGGCTACTTTCACGCTATCTGGCTAGTTATAGCTATGCTTGTGGTTGAGATTTTCTTTTCACGCAGGGCGTGGTGTAGGTATGTTTGCCCTGTTGGAGCGACCTATTCGCTACTAGCAAAGCCAAATGCGATAAAGGTCAGCTGGGATAAAGAAAAGTGCGACCACTGCTTAGTTTGCACCGATGTTTGCCTAGTGCCACACGTGCTTTTTATGACAAAAAAAGGCGCAAAAACTGATGATAGTAAAAAGCTCTTTAGAATAGCTGGGGCTGACTGCACGCTTTGTGGCAGGTGCATCGACGTTTGCCACCAAGATGCACTTAAATTTGACAACGGCTTTAAGAAACTCATATAAGGAAATTTTTTGATAGATATAAAAGAAGTAACGAAAATTTTTGGCTCGCAAAAGATACTTGATAGCGTCAGTCTAAATGTAAAAGCTGGCGAAAAGATAGCGATACTTGGGCAAAATGGAGCTGGTAAGAGTTCGCTCATGCGTATCATCTTGGGCGAGTTTGTGCCAAATAGCGGAAGCGTCGCGATAAATGGCGTAAATACCCTAAAAGATAGAAAAGAGGCGCTAAAGTTTATCTCATTTGTGCCGCAAACCCCGCCACCACTTAAATTTAGCCTGCGTGAGCTTTGCGAGTTTGTCTGCAAAAGCTCAAATGTCAAATTTGAAGATATTGAGAAATTTAGCAAGCTTTTAGAGCTTGACCTGCATGCAAATTTAAACAAGTCCTTTTACAAGCTCTCTGGCGGTATGAAGCAAAAGATGTTAATAGCTATCGCATTTGCTAAAGATAGTGAAATCTTGATGTTTGACGAGCCAACGGCAAATTTAGATGTAAAAGCAAGAGAGTCTTTTAAAAATTTGCTCGATAACTTCACGCAAAAAAAGACGTTAGTTTTCATCTCGCACCGCATAGATGAGATCGCTCATTTGCTTGATAGATGCGTCTATATGGACCTTGGCAAGATCATCAAAGAAGAAAATTTAAGGAGCAAGAGTGAATAACCTTTTTTTAATAGCAAAACTAGACGTCAAAGAGTCGTTTCGCTCGAGGTGGTTTGCGATCTATGCGCTCCTTTTTTCTGCTTTGATGATAGGATTTTTATTTAGCGGAGTGACTGACTCGCGCGTGCTAGGCTTTTCTGGGCTAACAAGGGCGCTACTTTTGTTTATACAAATTTGCGTCATCATCGTGCCTATTTTTATCCTCATCTCAACCGTTAGAAGCATAAACCAAGACAGAGATACAAACCTGCTTGAATACGTGCTAAGCTTCCCGCTAAGCCTTAAAGAGTATTATTTTGGCAAGGCGCTCGGGCGGACATTTGTCGTTTTTGTACCGCTTTTGTTCTCGCTTTTGCTTTGCGTGGTGGTTGGCTTTATAAAGGGTGTGTCGATACCTTGGGGCGTGCTGGTGCTTTACTTTGGCCTGCTTTTTAGCCTAAGTATCGTCTTTTTATCGCTTGGTTTTTTCATCTCAAGCCTTATTAAAAACCAAGAAACAGGCCAAGGCGTAGCGTTTTTGCTCTGGCTTATCATGCTAGCTTTTATCGACCTAGCGCTCATTGGACTGCTTATGCGAAGCTCTGTCGATGAGTACGTCATCTACTCTATCGCGATGTTAAATCCGATCGAGCTTTTTAGGATAGCAGCACTTAGCCTTTTTGATCCAAATTTAGCAGTCATCGGCACTGCATCTTACTTCATCTTAGGCACATTTTCAAAAGCGACCTTCGTAGCTTACGCGATCATCTACCCTTTGGTGCTTGGCGCGATCTTGCTAGTTTGCGGCTATTTGGGCTTTAGCAAGAGAGATCTTGTTTGATTGTTTTTTGTTAAATAAGAGTTGGCTTTAAATTTAGACGAGGCTTGTATTATTCCACTTGTCCAACAAGAAACCTCCTTTTTGTAATGACCCCCTTTCCCCCAAAGGGGGTTTATCTCTCTCAAGGAAATTTATGAAAAAATCCATTTTATTTTTAGCCTTTGCCGTTTTATCTCTAAGTGCAAACTGGGATGAAAATATGCAAAACTGCATCAACAAAAGTGACGCAAAAGCTTGCGAGAGCTTTACTAAAAAGCTTTCAAACGAGTGCGAGAACAAAGATAAAACTTCTTGCTTTTTATATGCTGATATGCTAGGGCGAGGTCTTGGCGTGGAGAGAGATCTGGTTAGATCTTATGAGATATTTAAGTCGCTTTGCGAAAATGGCAGCAGCGAAGCTTGCTACGAGCTAGCTACAAAATATCTGCAAGGAAACGGCGTAGAGCAGAGCTTTGATCTATCTGCAAATGCCCTTGATAAAGCTTGCAAAATGGGCAGCAAACGAGCCTGCAACGTCTTAGAACTCGTGCCTAAGAATTAAAATTTATAAATTTATAAAGCTTTTTTGCAAATTTTAAAATTTGTCTGACGCTTATTTAACTTGATAAAACAAATTTACAAATTTTAAAATTTCATTCACTCACAAGAATTGACTACTAAAATTTGGCTTCGCTTACAGCTTAGCTCAAATTTTAGAGCCGAAATTACTCGTTCATGAGATTTTAAAATTTGTAAAGCAATCTAATCAAATTTAAATGTTTGCTTCTTTGTTAAGGGGGAAGAGGCTTGAATTACGAAGTCGCTCCCTTCCCCCTTAACAATCCCCTAACCCCGACAACGTTAGCGGTGGCATGCAATGGTGCTTGCGCACTGCATGCGTTTTGATTAGAAAATTCTGACAAATTTTAAAATCTTACTCACCCGCCTTAGCATGCTACTAAATTTAGAGCCGTGATATACTCGCTTGTAAATTTTAAAATTTGATAAAACTTTTGAATAAGCCACGTTTAATAGTAATAAAAATGAAATTTCAAATGTGATTTTTGCTTTCACACAAAGCATATATTTTTACCATTTTAAAAGAGAAATTTCTTTATAAAATGCCTAAATATCGTGATTTACTTTAGTATTATGCAGAATTTCTTTTTTATTAACTAAAAATTTCATTAAAATTTATATTTAAATAATAACATTTCATCGTCCTAAACGGGCCCTCCTTTTTGTAGCGGTTAAGACTTTGCTTCCCCCTTTTCTGGCTTTTCCGCTTACACAAAGAGGAGTTGTTTCTTTTAAATATACAAAGTCTTATTTTATACCATTCATTTTTTGCATAGTAGGTGTATAATTTCAAAAAAAATAAGGAATTTGCATTGCTTAAAGTAGAAGTGATATATAAATTTTGTCTTGTTTGCGCTCTTGCTTGTGGTATCTGCCTGCTTGCATTTACTGGGCTAAATTTCGCCATGGGTGATTATAGTGAGTGGATGATGAGCACGCACAAATTTGCAGGAGCTTTGATCGTTTGTGCCGTGATCTTGCACCTTTTTAACCGCAGAAGAAAGCTAGTAAAGCTCATAAATGAGATAATCGACGTCACTACACACCGCAAAAATCCAACGATCTGCAACATGGACCGCATCATCGCTTCGCTTGAGCCTTACACTATCAGTGAAATTTCACGCATGCTTGGCTTTGATGAGGCCGAGTTTTGCAAGAGCTTGCGCGAAAATGATGTTAAATTTAATGACGCTAGCCAGACTTTACGCCAGATCGCGAGGCTAAACGATGAGAAGATATTTTTCGTGCTAGTTCTCATCGTCGAAGCCAAATTTGGCAAGAGATTTTGCGGTGCGGTAAGTTGCAATGTCGCAAGAAAATTTTAGTACTCGCTATGCTCCTGCCACCTTCGCTCCTCAAGGTCGATGTGATACAAAAAGATCCTGATGATCTCTTCGTCGATTTTTGGGTCTTTGTTTAGCTCACGAAGCGCCTTTCTTTGTTCCTCTAAAATTTCAAAATACCTCTGTTTTGTCTCGTCACTGATCTCAAAATTTTCGCTCTCAAGCTCGAAATTCCAAACCTCCTCAAGCTTTTGAAATAAAAAATGCTCATCGCCCACAAATTTCTCCTTTTTAAATTTAAGCGAAGCCTGCGCAAGTGCCTTTTTGATCTTGATCCTTGCAAGTTCATTTGGCATGTGGTCGTTAAAGTCTGGAAATTTCACGCTTTTGATGAGCAGTGGCAAGCTTAGCCCCTGAACTACGAGCGTTAGCAAGATCACGACAAAGGTGATAAACAAGATGAGATCTCTATGCGGAAACGGCTCGCTACCAGCCATGGCGGGGATAGAGAGTGCCGTAGCTAGCGAGACTACGCCCCTCATGCCCGCCCAACCGACGATAAATGGTGTGGCTTTGCCAGGGTTGCGATCATCCGCCACGCTGATAAAGCGCTTCATAAATATCGTGATATAAACGGCTCCGTATGATGCCAAAAGCCTAATGACGATGAGCACGGCAGTCACCAAAACGCCGTAAGATAGTGCCTCAAGCAGCGAGACACCGCTACGCTTTAGCCCTGCTAAAATTTCAGGCAGATCAAGGCCGATCATGGTAAAGGCAAGGCCGTTTAGCAAGAAAATAAGGTTGTACCAAACGGGGAAAGCGTGGATCCTTGTTGAAGCGGTTAAAATTTCGTTTCGTTTTGTCGAGAGGTAAAGTCCGCCGCAAACTACCGCCAAAACGCCGCTCGCGCCAAGCTCCTCAGCTAAAATATACATAACATAAGGCGTCGTGATCGTCATGATCGTATCGCTGTTCTCATCGGTTGGCAAGGTCTTATGCAAAAAGTAGGCTACTAATGCCACCACAAGACCGACCAAAACACCGCCAGCCACCATCCAGACAAAGCTTGCAGCCGCCTTGTACCAGATAAACTGCCCAGTAGTCACTGCCACTGCGGCAAAGCGAAAGATGATGAGCGATGATGCGTCATTTAAAAGGCTCTCGCCTTCTAAAATAGCGCTGATCCTGCGCGGTGCTTTGACAAATTTAAAGATCGCAGCCGTACTCACCGCATCTGGTGGTGAGACGATGGCGCCAAGCATGAAGCCAAGGGCGAGCGAGAAGCCAGGGATCACTAAATTTGCTATCACGGCAATAGCTGCTGCGCTTATGAAAACGACGATAAATGCAAAACTTCCAATCACTCGGCGCCATTTATAGAGCTCTTTTATCGAGTTTGCCCATGCGGCCTCGTAAAGAAGCGGCGGTAAAAATATGATGAAAATAAGCTCTGGATCGATCCTGATGGTGGGTAAATTTGGCACAAAGCTAATGGCAAGACCGCCCAAAACTAAAAGCACCGGATAGGCTACTTTTAGGCTGTTTGAGATCATCACTAAAGCGATAATGATAGCTAGTAAAGCCAAAAATAGTAGTAAGTGTTCAATCATCTTTTTCCTTTAAATTTTCTTTTAAATTTATGGCGGGCAGAGAGAGATTCGAACTCTCGGTGAGTTGCCCCACACACGCGTTCCAGGCGTGCTCCTTAAACCGCTCGGACATCTACCCAAAAAGAAGGTGATTATATCTTCATTTGCTTAATGCTTGGCTTTTAGAGCTTTAGCCCCAAGATAACAACATCTTTATACTCGCCATCCATCAGGCAAACGCCCGGCAGTTCGCCCCATTTTTCAAAGCCAAATTTCAAAAATAGCTCAAGGCTTGCTTCGTTTTTGCTAAAGATTAGCGCGATAATATTTTTTAAATTTAGCTCTCTAGCTTCATTTAAGCTGTGGGCTAAAAGCTGCTTGCCGATGCCCTTTTTAAGGGCTTTTTTAGCAACATAGATGCTTATCTCTACGCTTATATCGTAAGCGATCTTGGGACTAAAGTCGCTTAGTGAGCAGTAGCCTAAAATTTCATAATTTTCTTTGTAGATAAAGATAGGGCGCGAGCCGCCGTGGGCGTTAAACCAAGGCTCTCGCTCCTTTGTGCTAACTGGGCGCATATCCGCAGTCGCACTTCTTTCTAAGATGTATTCGTTATAAATTTGCGTGATCGATTCAAGGTCGCTTAAATTTGCTCGCTCGATCAAACCTAGCCTTTTTTTGCCGCCTGATAGACTGGCTCGAGTTTGGCCGCGACCTCTTTTAGGTCTTTTATCCTGCTCTCGTTTGATGGGTGAGTGCTTAGAATTTCAGGTATTTTTCCCATATTTGTCTTGCTCATCTTGACCCAGACTTCGACCGCCTCTTTTGGATCGTATCCAGCTCTTGCCATTAGCTCAGTGCCGATGCGATCGGCTTCGGTCTCATGCGAGCGAGAAAATGGCAGTGAGATGGTGTATTGGCTGGCTAAATTTAGAGCGCTTGCGCCAAGGTCGCCAAGTCCGGTGGCTGTTGCGACTGCGAAGATGCCGATGTTTTTGAGTTGGTCGGTGCTCGCTTGCTCCCTGCTGTGCTCTCTAAGCGCGTGGGCGATCTCGTGACCCATGACCGCTGCTAGCTGCGCATCTGTCAAATTTAACTTTTTAATAATACCGCTATAAACGACGATCCTGCCCCCTGGCATGCACCAAGCATTTAGCGTATCTTCGTTGATGACATTTACTTGCCACTTCCATTTTAAGGCATCATCTCTAAAAACGCCAGTTTGCGCGATCAGCCTTTTTGCGATATCTTGAACCCTTTTTGTGAGGATCGGATCGACGTTTAGCTCGCCCTTACTTCTAGCAGCTGTGAGTGTCTTGACGTAGGCTTGAGCCGAGCTTTGCTCCATCGCTTCAGAAGATACTAGCATGAACTGCTTGCGATCTGCGCCTACGACGCCTGACTTTGTGACGCTCGTGCAGCCTGTGATAAGCATGCTAGCTGTTAATAACGTAAGTAAAATTTTTTTCATTTTCATCCTTTTTGGATTAAAATTTGGCGTATTATAGCCTGAGTTGGATATGCATTGTTAAACGAGGGGTGAAATTTAAATTTTGCGATTTCAAAAATAGAAATTTACTATTTTTGTAAATTTTAAAATCTCATTCACTCGCAAGAATTGACTACTAAAATTACTCGCTCATGAAATTTTAAAATTTATCGTATTTTTTAACCGCATGCAGTGCTTTAGCACTATCGCATGCCACCGCTAACGTTGTCGGGGTTAGGGGATTGTTAAGGGGGAAGGGAGCGACTTCGTAATTCAAGCCTCTTCCCCCTTAACAAAGAAGCAAACATTTAAATTTGATTAGATTGCTTTACAAATTTTAAAATCTCATTCACTCGCAAGAATTGACTACTAAAATTTGACTTCGCTTAACGCTTAGTTCAAATTTTAGAGCCGAAATTACTCGCTCATGAAATTTTAAAATTTGCCTGACACTTATATGAATTGACGAAGCAAATTTACAAATTTTAAAACTTTACTCACTCGCCTTAGCAGACTACTAAATTTAGGTCTCGTAGCCACTCGCCACTAAATTTAGAGCCGTGATATGCTCGCTTGTAAATTTTAAAATTTGCCTAACACTTGCCTGACAATAAAGCGCATGTTGTGTGCTGCTTGATTTATGTCCACATAAATTCAAAATTTAGATGCTATATCCTAAATTTAACCACCTACGCTTTATAGTCTATATTTCTCTCAAATTCTCTCAAACGCTTATTGACCGATCTTAGCTCCGTTATCGTCGTCCAGTTATCGATAAAGACGCTAAAGCTCTCTCTGACCTGCGAGAAGGCATTGCTAGCTTGGATCAAAACGCCAAGCGTGATGACGCCGCTAAATAGGCCATTGCCCATGATGATGTAAGGCACGATGACTAAAATTTGCGAAAACGAGATGAGCCAGAGATTAAAGTAGCCGTAGTGCAAAAAGAGCTTGTAGTAGTTTAGCTTCACCCCTGTAAAAAGCTCTAGCATGACGTTTGGCTGGCAAAATTTGAGCTTATCATCCTCGCCATAAACTAGCTCTTTTCTAAACGCCGCCTCCGCTTTTTGGTTGTTATACTCAAGGTGTGGCAGCTTTATGCCCACAAACCACGATACGATAAGGCCTCCGACGCTAATTAGCAGTGCGATATAAACTAGCGAGCCCTCGATGTCCTTGATGAAAGGCAGGCTCACGCTTTTACTTAGCTCCCAAAGCACTGGTATAAAGGCAATCAGCGTCATAAATGCCTTTAAAACCTGCACGCCAAGGCTCTCCATGATCTTGGCAAAGCGGTAGACGTCCTCTTGGATACGCTGCGAGCTACCCTCGATGTCGTTTTGGCAGTTTCTCCAAAATTTGAGGTATTTAAAGGTCATCGCCTCCCTCCAGCGAAAGACCCAGTGGCTCGCAAAGAACGATATCACCGTGCTAGCTACTACGTAAGGCATAACAAGCTTTATGAAATTTAATATCTCGCGCCAAAGCTCACCTACATTGTGATCCTTTGAGTTTTGCACGATGTCGTAGAAATTTTTATACCACTCGTTGATGCGGACGTTTAGGTGCGTTTGATAGACAAGCAGCAAGATGATAAATAGCGCTCCGCCGTAAGCCCAAAGCGCCCATTTTTTGTCTTTGAAAAATGATGAAAACATAAAGTGCCTTTTGTAAATTTTGGCAATTATAGCAGGCAAGGTTTAAGCATTTATATAAAATTTAAACCCAAACTATATCATTTTGCAAATTTTAACGTAAAGGAAAATGATGAAGAAATTTGCATTTTTAGCTCTTAGCCTTTGTGCGACCTTAGCACTTGGGGCCGATATGAAGGTCTATAAAAGCCCAACTTGTGGTTGTTGTGGCAACTGGGCGAGTGCTATGCAAAAGGCTGGCTTTAGCGAAGAGACCATAAAAGTAGATGATATGGTCAAGGTTAAAAAAGAATTTCACGTGCCACTAGAGCTTTCAAGCTGCCACACAGCTATCGTTGATGGCTACGTCATCGAGGGTCACGTGCCAGCTGATGAGGTCAAGCGCCTGTTGGAGCTTAAACCAAAAGATGCCGTTGGTATCGCAGTGCCTGGCATGCCGATGGAGAGTCAGGGCATGGAGCAAGGCGGCAAAGCCGAGCAATACGACGTCATACTCTTTAAAAAAGATGGCTCACAAGAGGTCTTTGCTACTTACATCGGCTCTAAAAAGCTAAAATAACTTCAAATTTAGACTTAGCTCGTCTTTTGATGGGCTAAGTTAAAAAGAAATTCCCTTGCTAATAGCGATGATGCAGAGTAAAAAGGCTATTGGCACATAGATAAATTTACCTACAAAATACCAAAATGAGCCGTAAGTTTTATTTGCTCCTGAATTTACCTCGTCTAAAATTTCTTCTTTTTTAATGATCCAAAACCAAGATATTGCGCCGATGACTGCGCCGATTGGGATAATGTAGATAGAGACAAAGTCCATCCAAGGCCCCCAGCTACTAATAGGCTCCATAAACGCTCCAGCCCCAAAACAAACCACACAAAGCAGCGCAAGCACCCAAAATCTGCTAAGGCGCGGGAATTTATGCATAAGCGACTCAGCCACGACCTCAAACATATTTTGTAGCGATGTGATACCGCCAAAGATGACTGCGGTAAATAGTATGATCGCAAAAATTTGACCGCCGATCATATTTTGTAAAATTTTAGGAAGCGTTACGAAAAGTAGCTTTGGACCCTCAGCTGGGTCCATAGCATAGGCAAAGACTGCTGGAATCATGACAAGCGCTGCAACAAGGGCTGCAAGCGTGTCAAAAAATGCCGTAGTTTTGGCACTTTCTACGATGTCCTCATCCTTTGAAAGATATGCTCCATAAACTATCATGCCAGAACCAGTGATAGAGAGCGAGAAAAAGGCTTGACCCATCGCTGTGACCCAGACCATCGGATCTTCAAGCTTGCTAAAATCAGGGATAAAAAGAAATTTATACCCCTCAAATGCGTTTGGAAGCATCGCGACATTTATAGCCAAAATGGCAAATAGCACGAAAAATAGCGGCATCATTATTTTATTAGTCTTTTCGATGCTTTTTGCTCCAAAAAATAGCGTAAGAAGCGTGCCAACGATGACTATGAAGTGATATGGCAGGACCGAGTACTCATGAAGCGCAAAAGAGTTAAACCAAACATTTGTATCAACGCTCATAAATGAGCCAGTAAGCGCCTGAGTAAGGGCTTTTAGCACGTAAGCGATGATGACAGCGTAGCCGATGGCTATGCAAAGTGAGCCAGCAAGTGGGAGCCAGCCGACGATACTGCCGATGACACCTAAATTTCTACTTTGCCAAGCAAATTTATATGATCCTAGCGTGCCAGTCTTTGCGCGTCTGCCGATCGCATACTCAGCGCTTAGTCCAACGTAAGAAAAAAGTGCTACAAAAAAGATGTAGATGAGTAAAAACGCTCCACCACCATTTGTGCCAAGCTTGTAAGGAAAGCCCCAAACATTTGCCATACCAACGGCTGAACCAACTGAGGCTAGTATAAACGCCCAGCGTGATGAAAAATTCTTTTTGCTCATTGTAAAATCCATAAATTTAGTGATAAAAATAATGTTATCAAAATATGATTTAAGAACTTTTTATAAATCTTAAATTTAAGAAATGTTGTTACTTTTGGGCGCGGCTAATTTGACCGCTAAATATAAATTCGCTATAATCAGCCAAAATTTTTAACTCTTAAGGATCATAATTGTACCCCAGTAGCGATAACTCGCTTTTAATGGTAATACTTGCCATTATATTCATTTTACTAAACGCATTTTTTGTTTTGTCGGAATTTTCCCTTGTTAAGGTTCGCAAGTCTAGACTTGAAGAGCTTATCAAAGAGAAAAAGCCAAACGCCCAGCTTGCCTTTGAGATGTCAAACAAGCTTGATACCTATCTTAGCGCCACTCAGCTTGGCATCACGCTAAGCTCGCTCGCCCTTGGTTGGATCGGTGAGCCAGCAGTCGCAAGGCTCATAGAAGCCCCACTTAAAAATGTTTTTAATCTTAGCGATATCTTAGTTCATACAGTCGGCTTTGCGATTGCATTTACGCTTATCACGCTACTTCACGTCGTTATGGGCGAGCTTGTGCCAAAGTCAGTCGCCATAGCCAAATCAGAATCAGCAGTGCTTAAAATCGCTCGTCCGCTTCACTTTTTCTGGATACTGTTTTCGCCTATCATAAAGCTTTTTGACATCCTAGCTACATTTGGACTTAAAATTTTAGGTATCCAGCCAGCAAAAGAGAATGAGCTAGCGCACTCTGAAGAGGAGATCAAGATCATCGTTGGCGAGAGCTTAAAGGGCGGCGTGCTTGATAGCTTTGAGACTGAGATTATCAAAAATGCAGTTGATTTTAGTGACACGGTCGCAAAAGAGGTTATGACGCCAAGACGCGACATGATCTGTATAAACAAACAAAAAAGCTTTGAAGAGAATTTACAAGTCGTTTTTGAGTCAAAATATACTCGCTATCCTTATATAGACGGCTCAAAAGATATCATTTTAGGCATGATACACATTAGAGATATCTTGCAGCTGCACTTTAGTGAGGAAAAAGAGAAGAGTTTTGACGCGATCGTGCGTAAATTTGTCATCGTGCCTGAGAGCCTTTCTATCTCAAAGGTGCTTGTGATGATGAACAAGGAGCAAATTTCAGCTGCACTTGTCGTTGATGAGTATGGCGGCACGGCTGGACTTCTTACGATGGAAGATATCATGGAAGAGGTGCTTGGCGACTTTAACGACGAGCACGACGAGGTCGATCAACACTACAAAAAGATAAATGAAAACATCTATGAATTCCAAGGCAGATACGATCTGGAGAGCGTTGAGGAGCTTCTTGGCATAAGCTTTGATGAAGAGACCGATCAAGTCACGATCGGCGGATATGTCTTTAACCTTATCGGTCGTTTGCCAGTAGTCGGGGATAAGATCGAGGATGAAAACTGCTACTATGAGGTGAGAAAGATGGATGGAGCTAGCATCTCACGCGTAAAAGTTAGAAAAAAGATAAAAGAAGAAGAGGAGCCTGCTCAGGCTTAGTTTATAAATTTAATGGCTTTTTGGCCATTAAATTTAACCTCACAAATCATAAAAAATAGGGCAAATTTAAGTGGCATTGCGCTTTTTAAAACTCTAAGCCATCAAATTTAGCTTTTAAAACCACAAAATTCAAAGCGGCACTACCTTTTTAAATAGCTCTCTAAAACGTTACCATCGCTTTTTTCGTAAATTTGGTTATAAATTTTTAAAATGGCTTGCGAGTTTTAAATTTAACATCTGCTTGCAAAAGTAGCCAAGACTGATCTTGTTTGTGATATTTAAATTTACTAAAGTTAATTAACCTTGACTGGAGATGTGTCACGAAATTTCATCATAAATTTCTCTATCGCGCTCAACTAGGCTGCAACAAGAGAGCTAAATTTCTTTTGTTAAATTTTTAAAGCGCTTCTTAATAGCTCTTTTGTAGCCAAATTTGCTTATCTATTTTTATGTGTAAATTTATCATTTATAAAAGCGTGCTAGATCTTTGCCGTGCTTTAATGCTAGCTCGTAGTACGGCGTGTCTGGGTTCTCTCCTATCATCTCATAGAGCTTTTTACGAAGCTCTGGTAAAAGGCGAAGATCGCTATAGTCTATCCTCTCTTTATACGCTGGCAAACCTTGTAAGAGCAGGGCATTTGAGTAGTTTATGCCGCCAGTTTTGCTGCCAGTAATGTTAAATTCATTCTCATATTGCGCGCGAGTTAAGCCAGTTGGTATGCTAAGCTCTCCCCGTTGTAGGCAAATTTTATCATTGCTACTGACGATATATTCTGGAAATTCTAGCTCTTTGTAGTTGATATCTTCGTGATCATAATACACCCACTTTATGCCGTCTTCATTTTTGCGGTTGAAACTACTTTTGTAAATGAAGCTACCCGGGATTATAAATTCACGGCTTTTTAGCACTGGCGTATCTGCTATATCTTTATAAACAGCAACCAAGTAGCAGTCACTAAAAAAATCAAGCGGCCAAAGAAGGCCCTCATTCGCTCGCTTTATAAAACGGTTCATGATATCGGCTAATATCTTGCCAAAGAAAAATTTCTTGTAGTAATCATTATAGACGTAAAATATGTCGCCTTCTTTGAGCTTTGTCTTATCTGGCATTTTATAAATTTAGCTCTTCCAGATGTTTTTATTTAGCTCCAGATCACGCATGATCTGTGAAAAGTCACTGATACTTGAGATGTAGTTTTGCACGCTCTCGTTGCTGTTTATCGGCTTTTTAAGATCAGGCTCAAAGCTGTCCTTTCTAAGATCGATCGCGATGAAAATTTCATTTTTTAAAAACACTGCCGAAAGCGGGGCGTTAAATTTGGTTCTTAGAGTGGTTAAATTTTCCATCAGCTTTGGCGTTAGAGCGTATCTAGCAGCGATCTGATCGGTCGCATAGGTCTTAAAAAGCTCATTAAATTTAGGATTATCCATCACAGCTTGCTCACCCTCGCTTCTTAGATCAGATGTTCGCTTTTTATCGCAGACGTAGATCGTGGCGTTTAGCTCTTTTTTAAACTCAGCCTTTAACAAAATTCCTTGAAATTTCACTGTTGTAGTGGTGCGTTTTTCACCTTTTACTTCTTTTGCCGCATAAAAATCACAAAGCTTAAACTGCGTGTTATCGATCTGTCCGTAGATCATATCCTCTGCGTAGTGTCTATTTACATCAGCGTCGTAAATTTTTAAAAAATCATCCAAACTTAGCCCGCCATTTGCGCTGAAATTTAGGCCATAGTTTTTTACGATGACGCCAACTACTTTTTGTTTAAATTTTGCTACAAGCTCGTTTTTTAGCCCATTTATCGTCTTGCCAAGATAAAAAACTCCGCCTATTAGCAAAAAGAAAAATAAATTTCCAAGGTGCAGTGACGCCAAAAAACCACTTATAACTATGATGCCAAGAAAGCCATAAACGATCATTTTAAAGGCTTTTTGCCCCATAGCAAGACGCTCTTTTTCAAGCTCGTCAAGGTCGCTTAGATCGATGCCCTTTAGTTCGTCTGCTTGCATTTTTATGCCTTATTTTTTGAAAAGATCACCGACGTTTGGAGCAGCTGCTTCATTTTCAGGGATATCGAAAAACACATCTTTGTGAAAGCCAAACATTGAAGCTACGATGTTTGAAGGAAACATCTGTGTGGCGTTGTTGTAAATTTCAACAGCTGAGTTGTAAGCGCGTCTGGCAGCTGAAATTTGCTCTTCAACCTCGTTTAGTGTGCTTTGGATGTGAAGTAAATTTTGATTTGCTTTTAGATCAGGGTAGTTTTCTACGCTCACTCTTAGGCCATTTAGTAAGCCTGAAATTTTGTTATTTAGCTCAAATTTCTCCTCATTTGTAGAGGCGCTTCTAGCACTTTCTCTAAGGGCAGTGATGTTTTCTAGTAGGCCTTTTTCATGCACCATGTACTCTTTTGCAGTAGCTACTAAATTTGGTATGAGGTCATATCTTCTTTTTAGCTGTGCGTCGATGCCAGCCTCCACGCTTTTTACTTGGTTTTGCTTTGCAACAAGCGAGTTGTAAAGGCTGATGAAAAAGACAAAAATGACTGCGATAACAAGTATCACGATGACTAACGAATTCATAACTTTTCCTTTGAAATTTAAGTTTGTTGTAGTTTATCCAAAGTTGCTTAAGAGTATTTAAACACCGAGGTTGGGCAATTAAATTTAATATTATAATTTAATCTTAAATTTTACATATAATTTATATAATTAAAAATTGTTTTTTACGAGGAGGATAAATGAGAACGGTAAACGTAAAAGATATAAAAGAGACTGTTGCAAAGCTTTGCAAACAAGCCTGTTACGTCGTTACGCCAGATCTAAAGGCTGCTTTTACAAAAGCACAAACCACTGAGAGCTCATCTCTAGGTAAGGATATCTTGGGCAAAATTTTGCAAAATGCCAAGCTAGCAGAAGAGGGTGTTGCGCCTATTTGCCAAGATACAGGCATGACGGTTGTCTTTGTCGAGATCGGTCAAGATGTGCATATAGAAGGCGGATATATCGAAGATGCGATCAACGAAGGCGTTGCAAAAGGCTACACTGAGGGCTATCTTAGAAAATCAGTCGTCGCTGAGCCCCTTTTTGAAAGAAAAAATACCACAAACAACACTCCAGCAGTCATCCATACTAGGATCGTCCCAGGCGATAAGCTAAAGATAAAAGTCGCTCCAAAGGGTTTTGGCAGTGAAAACAAATCAATACTAAAAATGCTTGTGCCAGCTGATGGCATAGAGGGCGTTAAAAAGGTATTTTTAGAGGCTGTAAAATATGCTGGACCAAACGCTTGCCCTCCTATGACAATAGGCGTTGGCATAGGCGGCACTATGGATAAAGCTGCACTTCTAGCTAAACAAGCTGC
Organism: Campylobacter concisus; assembly: GCF_003048985.1. Lineage (GTDB taxonomy): Bacteria > Campylobacterota > Campylobacteria > Campylobacterales > Campylobacteraceae > Campylobacter_A > Campylobacter_A concisus_AY. The sequence continues at coordinate 7,077 of NZ_PIRS01000013.1, read as the reverse complement.
AGTTCGTCCAGTAGATAGCAAAAATGCCGATGCTAGATATGCAAAACTTGAAGATGAGCTTCTTGAGCTTGCTAGCAAAACAGGCGTCGGACCTCAAGGGCTTGGTGGCGATACAACTGCCATAAAAGTAAATGTTGAGTGGTATCCAACTCACATCGCAGGCCTACCAGTAGCCATAAATATCAACTGCCACGCTGCACGCCACGCAGACGCCGAGCTTTAAGGAGATAACATGTCAGAAGTAAAAAGAATAACAGCACCATTTGATAAAGAGGTGGTAAAAAGCCTAAAAGCAGGCGACAATGTCCTAATCTCAGGCACTATCATCGCTGCTCGTGACGCCGCTCACAAGGCACTAACAGAGGCTCTAGCACGTGGCGAGAAGCTACCAGTTGAGCTAAAAGGCGAGACTATCTACTACGTCGGACCAACACCAGCTAAACCAAACCAAGCTATCGGCGCAGCAGGTCCAACAACAAGCGGCAGAATGGACAAATACACACCAACTATGATAAACGAAGTTGGCATAAATGGCATGATCGGCAAGGGCTACCGAAACGACGCCGTAGTTGATGCGATGAAAAAATCATGCTGTGTTTATATGGTCGCTATCGGTGGCATCGGAGCGGTCATTAGCCAAAGTATCAAAAAATATGAAGTCTTGGCATATCCAGAGCTAGGACCAGAGGCAGTCGCAAGGCTCACAGTAGAGGACTTTCCAGCGATAGTCGCTATCGACTGCGAGGGCAATAACTTCTACGAAGTTGGCCAAGCACCTTACAAAAAAATCTAAATTTGATCCGCTAGCTTTGGGGCTAGCGGAATTTCTTCTAAAATGAAAACTTTTTACAACGATCAAGCAAAGCCACTACTTAAATTTTTTACCAAAACCAAAAGCGAGCTAGTAAATTTAAAACTAAAGCAAATTTTAAACGAGGGCTTTATCTCAAAACCACAAGGGATATTTTTAAAAGCTGCCATAAGAAAAAGGCAGAAATTTGAGCAAAACAAGACGCAAAATGAGTGGTCGATAAATGAGATAGTAGTTTTTGAAAGCGAGTATGAAAGCTGCGAGGAGTACTTTAGCGACGTGGGCTCGTTTGTAGTGAGACTGGCTGATAAATTTAGAGCAAGTGGCATTAGCGAGGAGATAGTGCTTGCTGTTTCGTTTCAAGCACTGCAGTTTGTCACGCTGGGTAGCAAGGAGTTTAAATTTATATACGAGGACTACGATGAGAGCACAAACTCCGCTCACATTAAAATTTACGCCAAAAGAGAAAACGACGAAATTTTACTATATAAAGATAGGATAGGGGGCTACAAAACCGAGGCGCTAATCGTTTACGAGGTGGCTAGTAGTAGCCAAGACACATAGTCTCAGTCAGTTTTATGCGCTTTTCAAAGGGCGCTGGCGAGAAAAATTTGCACTTTTCGATGTAAATTCTATACGAGTAGCTAAGCTTAAAATCATCATAAAATTTCTTTAAATTTAAAAATTTGATACCGCAAATTTCATGAAATTCAAAAAACTCAAAAATTTTCGAGCCATTTTTCGCCACGAGGTGCGAGGGGGCGAGTGAGGTAAATGAGCAAAATACGCCAGTTGGCACGAGGCCATTTAAGGGCGTGCAAGCTTGCAAAGCGCTTGCAAATTTCTCTGGGACGCTCTTTTTTCTAATAAAAACGATGCGCGAGTTTTCAAATTTAGCGCTGATCGCATTTTTCCAAAAAAGATAGGCATTTGATGAGATGCCGGCATTTTTGGCAAGCTGCGCGCTAAGCACGTAGTCATCTAAAAATTCGTTTGGTGCAAGGGTTATTTGCATCTTTGTCCTTTTGAAATTTTGCTCATTATAGCCTTTGGTGCCTAAAAATTTAGAAATTTATAGTAGGATTTTGCCAAATTTCAAAGGAGAAGATATGAAAAAACAAATTTCAACAAAAAACGCCCCACAAGCGATCGGACCATATTCTCAGGCGATTAGCGCGAATGGATTTTTATTTATCTCAGGTCAGCTTGGCGTCACACCAGCGGGTGAGTTTGCAGGTAGTAGTGTAGAGGCTCAGGCCGAGCAGTCACTTACAAATTTACAAAACATTTTGGCTGAGGCTGGACTTAGTTTTGATAATGTCGTAAAGACTACGATATTTTTAGCTGATATGGCTGACTTTGCCAAAGTAAATGTCACATATGCTAAATTTTTCAAAGAGCCATATCCAGCCAGAAGCACGGTAGCTGTGAAGACTTTGCCAAAAGATGCACTTGTAGAAATTGAGGTTATCGCAGTTTGCAAATAAACATTGTACTTAGGTACAATTTACAACAATTATATTTTTACTTATAATAATGCAAATAAATCTAAAGGATGAAAGGACTTTTATGGCAACTCAAGTAGGAGTAATCAAACAAATTTCGGGCTTAGTGGTGGCTGTAGATCAAAATGGTGTTAGCCGCGTTTTAAAAGTTGGCGATGCTTTATATCTTGGAGAGGTTATAAAAACATCTTCAGCAGCTTCTAAAGCCGTAGTTTCAATGGATAATGGCAAAGATGTCACTATTTTGGGTGATGAGTCATTAAAACTTGACGAAAATACAATCGCAGGACAAAATTCAAATACGGTAGCCGATGTTAGCGACTTGCAAAAAGCGTTACTTGATGGAAAAGACTTAACAAAATTAGAAGAAACTGCCGCTGGTGGTAATGCAGCCGCAGCTGGTGGCGGAGATGGTGTTAGCCTTGGAGCAGCGTCATTTGATGAGGGTGGTCACTACTCAAATATCAGTGAAAATTTCCGCTCTTTAGGCGATCTAAACAGTGCAACAGGCGCTGAGAGGATAGGTGGCGTAAGCGGTGGAGCATCAGGTGGCATTGCAGGAACTGGAGCAGATATAGATACTACTCCAGCAAAAGATCCAACAATCAATCCAATTGATAACGATGACACTACTGTATCTGGTAAAGTTCCTAATGCTGAGCCAAACACTACTGTAACTGTTAAATTCCCTGATGGAAGCACAGCTACTACAACAGTAGATAACAATGGTAACTGGACTGTTCCAACTCCAGGTAATAACCCACTTACTCCAGGCTCTACTGTAACAGCAACAGCAGAAGATAATGGTGGCTCAAGTAACCCAGTAAATTCTAATCCAACAACTGACGTTACTCCAGCAAAAGATCCAACAATCAATCCAATTGATAACGATGACACTACTGTATCTGGTAAAGTTCCTAATGCTGAGCCAAACACTACTGTAACTGTTAAATTCCCTGATGGAAGCACAGCTACTACAACAGTAGATAACAATGGTAACTGGACTGTTCCAACTCCAGGTAATAACCCACTTACTCCAGGCTCTACTGTAACAGCAACAGCAGAAGATAATGGTGGCTCAAGTAACCCAGTAAATTCTAATCCAACAACTGACGTAGTGCCGCCTCATGCTGAGCTTACTCCAAACCCTGATGGCACAGTTAGCGTTGTCTCACATGATGGTGATGCGTCTAAAGTCGAAATTTCATACACTGACAATAACGGCAACTCACAAACCATCACTGTGATCAAAAACCCAAGTGCTGGGTGGGTCGTAGATAGCACTCCTGGTAAGACAACAGCACCTGCAACTGACTTTACACTTGATCCACACAGTGGTAAAGTCGTAGTTAGTGATAATGCTACAAAAGATGGCACATCTATAACTGCAAAAGTGACTGATAATGCTGGTAACTCAAGCGAAGATAGTGCTACTACACCAGACAAGATTAGTATCAAATTTAATGATGACACTACACCTGATGGCATCATTACAAGAGCTGAGAACTATGCTGATGAAGGCACAAAAGCCACTGCAACTATCGGCATACCAAACCTTGCAAAAGATGGTAGCAAGATAAAAATTTCAGGCACTGGTATAAATGATGGTGAATTTACAGTTCATAAAGATGCTAGCGGCAACGTCATAAGTGTTACTGACAGTAATAACAAAAACGTATTTGACGGCAATAACGGCTTTACTATCGCGTATAAATATACAGCTGGTGGAAGCAATGTCAATATCACAGCACAGCTTGATAACACAGCTCTTAAGACAACAGGAAGCGTTAAATTTGAAAATGTCAAAATGGCTGACGTTGAATTTGTAGAGCTTGATAGCCATGGTAATGTTCTAAGTGATAAGAAAACTACGAACACTGATACTGTCAAAGGCTATAATAGAGCTGAAGCTGCACTTGATGGCGACATCAACCACACCACAGCACGTATCTCACTACCTGATAATGTCCAAGATGGCGACATTGTTACTGTAAGATATGGTTTTGGACCTAATGCTGCATCTTTGGCTGCAACAGGTGGCACAGATACAACTGCGTATAAGTATTTCTTAGTTCATAAAGCAGCTGATGGCTCTATGACAGTTGATCAGATCACTTCAGCTACTGATAAGACAGTTATCAAGTCAGGTCTTACATCTACAAACGGCGCTGGAGAGAAATTTGGTATAGATATCCATGATATGCCAACAGCTGTCATTTATAAAACTACATCACGTGGTATAGAAGTAAGCATAAAAGGCGAAGATGATGCAAGTGTAAGTATGAACCCTAGATGGACAAATAGGGGCAGGGTTGAACCAGAAGTTGTTTTTGTGGAAGGTAATAAAACATACACTAACAGTCAAGTTGGCGATGGTGCAAATCCAAACAGTGGTGGCATGAAACTAGCAGAAGCTATGAGAGATGGCGATATAGATCATACAACCGCACGTGTAGTTATAAAAAATGGCATAGTCGATGGCGATAAGATAACAGTATCGATAACTGACTTTAACAAAATTTATGCAGACACTGGCGTAAAAGTATATCCAAGCAACAACCCAGCTCCGACAGAAGTTAAGACATTTATCGCACATAAAGCAGCTGATGGCACAGTGACATTTGACGAGGTTGATGCGAGTGGTCACGTCATACATGCAGGCATCCCATCAGTAAATAACAATGCCATAGATATACCTGGCATAGGCATGATGAGTAGATCTAGCGATAAATTCGTTCATGCTACTGAGGTCACAGCAAAAGTCTCTGATACTCCTGATAATGAACTACTTAATGGTAATGAAAATGTATCTAGCACTAGCTATGTATTCCTTGAAAACATCAGTAATGTGCAAGAACCTACTATCACAACCATATATGATGATTTTGGTAGCACAACAGGAGATGTATCAAAAAATGGCAAGACTGACGACAAAACTCCAGAGTTGAAAGGCAAGGCAGAGAAATTTGCTACAGTTGAAATTTTTGATGGCACACACTCTTTAGGCACAACTAAGGCTGACAAAGATGGTAACTGGAATTTCACTCCTAAAACTCCACTAAATGACGGTGAGCATAATTTTACAGCCAAAACAATCATCGGTGGAGTTAGCAGCAACGCAAGTGATGGATATGCGATAACTATCGATAACACCATAGGAACTATAGAGGCTAGATTTGTCGAAGATAGAAATGATGATCATAGACTGACTTTAAAAGAAAACAAGACTGATGGTAATGTAAAAGCTACTATACTTCAGTTAAAAGTGAGCGGCAGCTTTGAAGATGGCGATAAGATCACTTTACATCTAGACGATCCTTCTAAGGGCAGTGGCGATATAGTCTTGAAAAAAGTAGGTAATAGTGCAGTTGTCGAAAGCGCTAGCGAGTCACTTAAAGGAATGGCTCCAATAGGCGCGGCAGCTCCTATCCAAACTTCTAGTAACGGTAGTAAGATTATTGACATAAATGGCATAGGCATGAAAAAGGGCAGTTGGACAGTAGCTAAAGCACATATTACTGACGAAGCAGGTAATAAATCAAATGAAGCTAAAGATTACTTTATGTATGAAGGAGCTCAACATGCACCAACAATAAATGCCTCAACCATCTATGGGGAGAAAGTTCTTGTAGGGGTATTGCCTGGTCAATTTGGAAAACTTCAAGCATCTGATCTTCAACATGATAAGATAGACACAAATCCTGATAGAGATTTTGATATCAACGTAAATGTCATTACTCGTAACTCTACAGTCACTTTAGGTGATGGAGATGATCATGTAACCATTACAAAAACTGGTAGTGGTGGCTATGGTTGGTTAAACGATCGTTCAACATTGAATTTAGGTAATGGCGACAATACATTGGATGTTGCAACAAATATCGATAAAGCAACTGTTACAGCGGGAAATGGCGATGATGTGGTAACTGTTGGTGAATGGCAAAAAGGTGGTCAGGGCTGGATAACAAAAGGTTCTAATATAGATTTAGGCGATGGTAACGATACACTAACAGTTGGAACAAACATAGAAGGTAGCACTGTAAAAACTGGAAGTGGAAACGACACCATCAAAGTTGGTAACTATATCCATCACTCTACTATAGAGCTAGGTGCTGGTGATGACACGTTGATGATAACAAAGCCAGACATAACAGGTAGTAATATAGATGGTGGCGCTGGCTACGATAAACTAGCTATCACCAGCCCAGGCACAAATGTAGATCTAAGCAATATCGCAGGCGCAGACAAAGCACATAACTTTGAAGAGCTTGACATCTCTAACAAGGGTCAAAATACTACTTTAAATGTCAAACTATCTGATGTAATAAATTTAACAGATAATGACAATATACTTAAGATCACAGCTGATTCTGGTGACAAAGTAGCATTTAAAGATGGTGGATGGCAAAAAGGTGCCTCAGCTGATGGCTATACTACATACACAAATGATACTACAGGAACAACTGTTACCGTCGAGATCAAAGACGAAGTAACACAACCTATGTAATCATAGATGTAAATTTGCTGCTAAATGGCAGTGCTAAATTAAAATGGAGAGCAAGGAAGCTCTCCAAATTTCTATCTCAAAAATAAAATTTAAATTTATAAAACATTTTTACGATCTTTCAACTTCTTTTAAGCATCCCTCATATATAATTCCAGCTCACGAAACGAGAAACCACCTTTAACTTCACCGTTAATAAAGCCTTTTTCTTATCGTTGTTCTTTTAACTTACAATTGTTAAACTATTAGTCAATCTT
>NZ_PIRS01000012.1:0-76454 GCF_003048985.1 Campylobacter concisus | reverse complement strand
TCTATTACGCACTCTTTTTGGTTCATTTCTCGCTTAGATACTCTTGCAAGCTTTTTACTTCAAGTGCTTTGCCAGTTTGAACTGTGCTTAGAGACTTGGCAGCTGCAAGTGCTGCACGGATAGTTGTAAAATATGGAATTTTAAATCTAAGTACATTTTGGCGGATCTTTTTGCCATCATCTACGCTTGATTTTGTATCGCTTGTGTTGATAACAAGTGCGATGTCGCCGTTTTTAAGCCTATCTTCGACATTTGGTCTACCCTCGCTTATCTTATAGACAAACTCAGCTTCCACGCCAGCTTCGCTTAAAATTTTATGCGTGCCACCAGTTGCGATGATGCTAAAGCCAAGGCCGATTAAATCCCTTGCAAGGTCTGGCGCGTAAGTTTTATCAGCGTCAGCTAGCGTTAAAAATACCCTGCCCTTGCTTGGCAAAGTGTTGCTCGCAGCGATCTGGCTCTTTGCAAATGAGCTTGCAAAGTCGTGGCTGATACCCATGACCTCGCCCGTGCTCTTCATCTCAGGGCCAAGGATGAGATCGGCACCGCTTAACTTGTTAAATGGTAGCACGCATTCTTTTACGCAAACATGCGAGCTCACACGAGGTTTTAAGATGTCGCCATCTTCATAAACGACCTTGTAATCATCATAAAATTTAAGTGCCTCACGTAAATTTCCCTGCCACATAACTCTTGTAGCTACTTTCGCCATAGGCACGCCAGTAGCCTTGCTCACAAATGGCACGGTCCTGCTCGCGCGAGGATTTACCTCGATCATATAAAGCTCGTTTTCATAGATGGCAAACTGGATATTCATAAGGCCTACAACGCCTAAATTTAGCGCGATATCTCTGGTTTGCCTCTCCACTTTTTTTATCATCTCATCGCTTAAGCTCATCGGTGGCAATATGCAAGCTGAGTCGCCAGAGTGAATTCCAGCCTCCTCGATATGCTCCATTATCGCACCTATATAGACCTCTTTGCCGTCACATATCGCATCTACGTCGAGCTCTTTTGCGTCTTGCAAAAATTTATCAAGTAGCACTGGCGAGTGGTTGCTAACCTTTACCGCCTCACTCATATACTCTTTTAGCTCGCTCTCGTTATGCACCCTTCTCATCGCCCTGCCACCTAGGACGTAGCTTGGGCGAACGAGCACTGGGTAGCCGATAGTCGCGGCCTTTTGCAAGGCTTCTTCTAAGCTAGTGGCGGTGTCATTTTTAGGCTGAAGGACGCCTATTTTATTTATAAATTCGCTAAATTTCTTTCTATCCTCGGCCACGTCGATCACTCTTGCAGTTGTGCCGATGATCTTTGCACCAATCACGCTTAGGCGTTTTGCAAATTTAAGCGGAGTTTGGCCACCAAAATGCACGATCACGCCGTCTGGCTTTTCACGCTCGATGACAGCTCTCACGTGCTCAAAATCTATAGGCTCAAAGTACAAGATATCGCTCGTATCGTAGTCGGTTGAGACGGTTTCTGGGTTGCAGTTATACATTATCGTCTTTACACCAAGGTCTCTTAGGGCGTAGCTTGCATGCACGCAGCAGTAGTCAAACTCTATGCCCTGGCCGATCCTGTTTGGACCGCCGCCTATTATCATCACCTTTTTAGCCTCTTTTGCTAGCTCTTTTTTAGGAAATTTAGTGATATTTGTGGTTGAGTAAAGATACGGCGTTAGTGCCTTAAACTCGCCCGCGCAAGTATCGACCTCATTGTATTCAAGCTCGATACCAAGCTTCTGCCTAGCAAAATAGATATCATTTTGACTAAGCTCAAGATCGTCTTTTTCATTTATAAGCACGGCTATCATCTTATCTGAAAAGCCCATGCTTTTGGCCTCTCGCAGTAGCTCTTCGTTATTTAAGATATCCATGTCGATCTTATCTTCAAATTTAACTATCTCATAAATTTGCTCCAAAAACCAAGGATCAATCTTGCTAAACTCATGCACCTCAGCCACGCTAAAGCCATCTCTAAAAGCCTGCGCTAGATATAAAATTCTTCTCTCATTTGCATTTCTGATGCCATAAATCAAAGCGTTTTTCTCTAAACTAAGGCTGTTAAATCCGCAAAGATCACGCTCTAGGCTACAAAGCGCCTTTTGGATGCTCTCTTTAAATGTCCTACCTATCGCCATAACCTCGCCAACTGACTTCATCGCAGTGCCTAGATATGGGTTTGATCCTGGAAATTTCTCAAATGTAAAGCGCGGGATCTTTGTCACGATATAATCAATCACCGGCTCAAAGCTAGCAGGCGTGTCAGTGATATCATTTTTGATCTCATCTAGGCTAAAACCAACTGCAAGCAGTGTCGCAATCTTTGCGATCGGATAGCCAGTAGCCTTACTTGCTAGCGCTGAACTGCGGCTAACGCGTGGGTTCATCTCGATAACGATCATGCGGCCACTTTTTGGGTCTATGGCAAACTGCACGTTGCTGCCGCCAGTATCAACGCCGATCTCACGAAGTATGGCAAAGCTAGCGTCACGCATAGCCTGATACTCTTTATCTGTGAGAGTTAAAGCTGGTGCGACCGTGATGCTATCGCCTGTGTGAACGCCCATTGGGTCGAAATTCTCGATCGAGCAGACGATGATGCAGTTGTCGTTGCGATCACGAATAACCTCCATCTCGTACTCTTTCCAGCCAAGCAAGCTCTCTTCTATCAAAATTTCATGTATCGGACTTGCGTCAAGGCCTGTGTTGGCTAACTCTTTAAACTCATCCATATTATAAGCCACGCCGCTTCCTGCGCCACCAAGTGTATAGCTAGCTCTTATGATGAGCGGAAAGCCTATCTCATTTGCCGCATTTAGCGCGTCGTCCATGTTATAAGCATATCTACTCTCAGGCAGGTCCATGCCGATCTTTTGCATAGTCGCTTTAAAAATTTGTCTATCTTCGCCCTTTTTTATCGCTTCTGGGTTTGCACCAAGAAATTTAACATCCTTTAAAAGGCCGCTCTCAAAAACCTCCATAGCGGCATTTAGCGCCACTTGTCCGCCCATCGTTGGCAAGATAGCATCAATCTTTTCTTTTTCAATAATCTTTAAAATACTATCTTTTGTGATCGGCTCTATATACGTTGCGTCGGCGAAATTTGGGTCAGTCATAATGGTGGCTGGGTTTGAGTTGATAAGCACTACGCGGTATCCAAGCTCTTTTAGCGTCTTGGCTGCTTGCGTGCCTGAGTAGTCAAATTCGCAGGCTTGACCGATGACGATAGGGCCTGAGCCGATTAGCAAAATGGTATTTATATCTGTTCTTTTTGGCATCATTTTTCCTTTGTTACAACGTATAGGTAGTTTGGTATGTTTAGCTTCGCATAGGGCTCAACTATCACGCTTTGATAGGAGCTCTCTTTTAAAATTTTACTCACGCGCCCTACTGGCACCCCACTAAAAAATATCCCGTCAAGCCCGCTCGTAAAGACCTCGTCGCCCTCTTTTGGGCTGAGCCATTGTGGGATAAATTTCACCATTATTTGGCCTTGATTTCCATGCGCGACGCCTGGAATTTTGTCGTTTCCTATATAGACTGCAAATATACTTTTTGGGTCATTTTGCAAGTAAGCTAGTGGCTTGCCGTCTTTTGCGATGACGATGCCAGCACTGCTTCCTTGATATATGAGCCCATAAATTTTATTTGGGTCGTATCCCTCAAACTCGCTTATCCAAATTTTATTATAATCCCCGATATGAACGTAACTAAGCCCTTTTACTAGCTTTACAGCTGGGGCGTAGGCAGTTGAGTTTTTATCTTTTAAAATTTGATTTAGCTCGTTTGCAAAAGTAGATAGAAGCGTGGCTGAACGCTCTAGCTCTTTGTTTTGCGCTCTTAGCCTTTCTATCTCGCTAGCCTGCCTAAAATATTCATTTATATAATCTTTCACGCTTTTGGCAAAATTGTCGTATGAATTTATAGCGTAATTGCTAAATTTGATAGAGATGTTGCTTAAAATTTCGCCCTTAAACATCGAGGCGCCAGCAAGCAACGCTATAAAAACAAAAAGAACAATCTTACTCTTCATTTGTTAGCTGTTGTAAAAGTCCGATCTCTTGAAGTGCCTTGCCTGTGCCTCTAGCAACAGCTAGAAGCGGCTCGTCAGCTACAAATACTGGAAGTTTAACGATGTCAGATAAGAACTTATCAAGCCCTCTAATAAGCGCTCCACCGCCAGTTAGCACGATACCAGTCTCCACGATATCGCCAGCAAGATCAGGCGGCATCATCTCAAGCACGGTTTTTAGCGCATCTGCGATCTCTTTTAGCGGCTCTCTCATCGCCTCTCTCACGTCTTCACTTGTTAGCTCAACCCTGCTTAAAAGACCGCTCACTTGGTCGCGTCCTTTTACCACTACGCTTAGCTCTTTTTCAAGCTGCACAGCAGAGCCCACAGCGATCTTTATCTCCTCGCCTGTTCTCTCGCCTATTAGTAAGTTGTATTTTTCTTTTATGTAATTAACAATGCTACTATCTATCTTGTCGCCAGCTGTGCGGATAGACTTTGAGATAACTAAACCGCCAAGCGAAACGACGCCTATCTCAGTCGTACCACCGCCGATATCAACTACAAGGTTGCCTTGTGGCTCACGAACTGGTAAATTTGCTCCGATAGCTGCTGCCATAGGCTCTTCTATCAAAAATACCTCTCTAGCACCAGCACTTAGTGCACTCTCTCTAACAGCCTTTCTCTCAACTTGAGTAAGTCCGTAAGGAACTGAGATGATGATCCTTGGGCGTAAGAAATTTTTTCTTCTATGAGTCTTTTCTATAAAGTAGCGTATCATCCTCTCTGTCATGTCAAAGTCCGCGATAACGCCATCTCTCATCGGTCTTATCGCCTCGATGTCGCCAGGAGTTTTTCCCACCATCTCTTTTGCAGCGTGGCCGACTGCTAAAATTTTTTGTTTTCCATATTTCTCACGTCTTACTGCAACAACTGATGGTTCATTTATGATTATTCCCTTATCTTTTACCAAAACCAAAGTGTTTGCCGTACCTAAATCTATACCCATATCACTTGAGAAAAAACCTATAACCTGATCTAAAAACATCTATTTCCTTTACGCTGTTAATTTATTGTGCTTTACCAAAATCGGCTTTGCCTTATCTTTTACCGTCTCTTTTGAGATCACGATATCGTAGTCTTTTAGCTCTGGCAGATCATACATTATATCTGTCATGAGCTCTTCCATTATGCTTCTAAGCCCTCTTGCTCCAGTCTTTCGCTCGATAGCAAGGCTCGCTATCTCTTCAAGCGCCTCATCATCAAATTTAAGCGTAGCGCCATCGATCGCACAGAGCTTTTGATATTGTTTTAATATCGCATTTTTTGGCTCAGTCAAAATTTTAACCATATCCTCTTTTGTTATCTCATTTAATGTAGCCACCACGTGAAGTCTGCCGATGAGCTCTGGGATGAGGCCATATTTTACAAGATCGTCTGGCTCAAGCAGGCTTAGTAAATTTTCTTTTTCGTTTTTGCCACGTTTTTCTTGGTTAAAGCCAAGAACATTTTTACCAACTCTGCGCTCGATGATGTCAAGAAGTCCGTCAAATGCACCGCCGCAAACAAATAAGATATTTGTCGTATCTATCTGTATGAAGTCTTGATTTGGATGCTTTCTGCCGCCTTTTGGTGGTATATTTACGACGCTGCCTTCGATGATCTTTAAAAGCGCTTGCTGCACGCCCTCGCCTGAGACGTCTCTTGTGATGCTTCTATTTTCGCTCATTCTTGCGATCTTATCGATCTCATCGACAAATACAATGCCCTGCTCCGCCTTTTTCACGTCGCCATTTGCAGCTTGCAAGAGCCTTGTAAGGATATTTTCAACGTCCTCGCCGACATATCCAGCCTCAGTTAGGCTTGTCGCATCGCAAATCGCGATAGGCACATCAAGAAATCTCGCCAAAGTCTGAGCCATCAACGTCTTGCCGCTTCCAGTTGGACCAACAAGCAAGATGTTTGATTTTGAAATTTCAGTATCGTCTTTGATGTCGCTTTGTTTAAAAATTCTCTTATAGTGGTTATATACGCCGACGCTAAAGACCTTTTTAGCCCTATCTTGACCGATCACGTAGTTGTCAAGTACCGCTTTTAGCTCCTTTGGTGTGAGCTTTTGATACTCTATCGCCTCTTCGTTTTTGCCCTCTTCTACACTCGTATCACCATGTATCATATCGTATGCTGCTGCTATACAGTACTCGCATATATAGGCGTTCCCTTCGATATCTGCTAATAATCTTCTCTCAGCAGACTCAGCTTCGCCACAAAAATTACACTTTCTAGCCATTAATCTCTTCCTTTTGCAAGCGGAATTCCTCTTGTCGTTTCTAATATAAATTTACACATTTTTTTAACATTTTCGTCGCTGGTTTTTGCGATCAGCTCGTTTGCTTGATCTTTTAGGCTGATGCCTTGATTAAACAAAAATTTATAAGCGCGAACAAGTTCTTCAACCTGCTCTTTGTCAAATCTACGTCTAATGCCGACTAAATTTAAGCTTCTTATATAAGCTCTGTTGCCCTCAGCTAGGCAAAATGGCACTACATCTTGGCTGAGTGCACTAGCCCCCGCGACCATGCAGCTCTCACCCACTCTAACAAACTGATGAATAGGTGTAAGACCGCCCACAACAGCGTAGTCGCCAAGCTCGACATGGCCTGCTAGAGTTGCGTTATTTGCCAAAATGACGTTGTTGCCTATTATACAGTCGTGTGCGATGTGAGAATATGCCATGATAAAGGCGTTATCGCCGATCCTTGTTATACCATCGCCCTTGTGCGTGCCTGAGTTTATCGTGCAAAACTCACGTATAGTTGCGTGCTCACCGATGATGACGCCAGTATCGACCTCATCTTTATAGCTGATATCTTGCGGGATATCGCCAACGATCGCGTAGCTAAATACACGAGAGTTATCGCCGATCCTCGTCTTGCCAAGCACCCTTGCGCCTTGTTTTATCGTGACGTTGTTGCCAAGGACTGCATCTTTGCTTACAAATGCGTAAGCCTCGATATTTGCGTCATCTCCTATTATCGCTCCATCTTCTATAACTGCTGTTTGGTGGATATTTTTCATTGTCTCTCTTTTTTAAGCAAAAGCCTATTTATCGACTATCATCGCTTTTAGTTCAGCCTCGGCGCATAGCACATCATCGACGTATGCTTTGCCCTCAAGCACCCAGATATTGCCTTTATGTTTTAATACATTTAATCTATACTCTAGCCTATCTCCAGGGCGGACTGGATGGCGAAATTTCGCTCCGTCAATGCTCATAAAATAGACCACTTTGTTCTCGATGCCAGCTTGATGCTCGTCGCTCATGCTCTTAAACGCTAGCACGCCGCCAGCTTGCGCCATGCCTTCTATTATCATCACGCCAGGATAGATCGGGTGGCCTGGGAAGTGCCCCTGAAATATCGGCTCGCCAATAGTTACATTTTTATAAGCGACGATGTTTTTTGCAGGCTCTAGCTCGACAACTCTATCGATAAGCAAAAAAGGAAATCTATGTGGGAGAATTTTTTGAATTTCTACGACGTCTATCACGTTTTAGCCTTAGTAATGTAAATTTTGGCAGATTGTAACAAATTTATACTAAGAAAAAAATTATTAGCCTCTTTTAAAATCTCTGAAATTTAGCCTTGATGGGTCTAAATTTAGCCCTCTAAAACCAAAATTTCTTCGCTGTCGTTGTAAAAAACAGCCTTTACGTAAATTTCGTAGCTACCCTTTTTGACCTCGTCTAAGATGATGATAGGATTTTGCGAAAACTCCCCGCATATCTGCCTACGAAATTTCATCTCAACGCCAAGCTCAAGCGGCCTTTTACAAAGCTCATCTACACTTTTAAATTTGCTATTTGTAAATTTATTAAAGCGCTCTATGCTCATCAAAACGACACCCTCTTTTAGCTCATCATCGATCTCGCAGTCACGCTCTACATTAAGCTTTAAATTCTCTCTTTTAAAGCCAGAGTAGAGCACAAAGTAGCTTGGCACCACAACTGCCTCAAATTTAACACTAGCGCGCAAAAGTCTGTAGTTTAAAAATCGCCTTCTAAAAAGGTGAAATTTCTCTCCTCTCGCCTCGCATTCGCGCACCTTTTTATAAAGCTCAAGCCTCGCTTCTATGCTGCCATAAAGTGCCCTTGCGTGCAGCTCGCTCATTAGCTCACTTTGGGGCAAATTTTGCGAGTCACGCTGTTTTTTTAGCGCAAAGACGCAGCCGCAGTAGTTTTGGTGATAGAGCTTGTCCTTTTTAGCGAGTATAAACTGCTCGCTTGTGCCGCCATTTTTTCTATAATCAACCGCAACGGCTTCTAAATTTGAGCTAGCCACCGCCTCATCAAGCGCCTTTTTAAGCTGAGAAAAGTCCTTTTTTGGGCTCATTAAAAGTGTCGTTGTGATCTTATTTAGACCAAGATCTAGCGCCTTTTTAGCTGAGTCTTTCATACGAAAATCAAAGCAGTACTCGCACCTTTTGCCCTTTTCTGGCTCATCTTCAAGCCCCTTTGTGCCACCAAGCCACGCTTCGTAGTCGTATTCGCCACATATTAGCTTGATGCCAAGCTTCTCGCAGCTTCGCTTCACGTCCTCAAAACGCAGTAAAAATTCGCTATATGGATGTATGTTTGGATCGTAAAAATAGCCTACTATTCGCTCATTTGGATAGTCTTTTCGTAGGCGCTGTAAAAAGTAGTGGCTATCGACCGAGCAGCAGATATGAACTAGCAAATTTGACCTTTTTTGCTTGCATTATATCAAAGTTTGGCATCATAAAATTTAGCTGCGTCAAGGTATTTTTTAAGGACATTTTGGCTTGCAAGATCATCAAATTTACCAAAAGCCACTTGCTTGCCAGATTCGATGATTAGCACCTTTTGCGCTATCTTCATCGCACTTAAAATATCATGCGTGATAAAAATAATGCTGATCTTTTCATCTAAGCTTAAAAGCAAATTTATGATCTTTTGCTTCGTCTCGTTGTCAAGTCCGCTTGTTATCTCGTCGCAGATTAAGATTTTTGGTTTTGAAAGAAGCGCTAGCAGTATCCCAACCCTTGTCGCCTCGCCGCCACTTAGCTGAGATGGATATTTTTCTAAAATTTCATCTTTTAAATTTAGATTTGCCAGAAGCTCTTTGAGCTCATTTTCACTAAAGCTAAGCTTAAGATATGATCTCACGTGAGCGATGGCGGTTTTTACTTTTAGCGCTGGATTTAGGGCTTGTTTTTGGTTTTGCAAGATATATCTGATATCTTTTTTTAGCTCATTTTTGTCCGTGATCTCTTCGTTATTTATATAAATTTTGCCCCCACTTTTTGGCTCGCTAAATGATATGAGCTTTGCAAGCGTGCTTTTGCCACTGCCACTTTGCCCCAAAATGGCTAAATTTTCGCCATCATCAAGCTCGTAATTTATCCCCTCTAAAAGGTACAGCACTTCAGCTCTAGCGTTAAAATGCTCCTTAAAACTTAAACTTTTTGATACGTTTTCAAGCCTGATTTTCACGCATTTTCCTTTAAATTTAGCCGCCCATCTCTCATCTGCCAAATTTCATCACTAAGATAGCTTGTCAGCGCCTCATCGTGCGAGATAAAAATGACGCTCATCTTGCCCTTTAAACTCTCCAAGATGCCCGCCACGTGGCTACCGCTAATGCTATCAAGCCCGCTTGTTATCTCGTCGCAGATTAAAATTTTTGGCTTCAGGCAAAGAGCCAGAGCGATCTGCACACGGCTCGCCTCACCGCCACTTAGCTCGTATGAGTATTTGTGCCAGATGAGATTTGCATTACCCAGCCCAAACTCCCTAAAATAAGCAAATGCAAGCTCTTTATTTGTTTTATTATCGCCGCCAAGATAGGCGTTAAAGTGATCGCCTATGTTTAAGAGTGGATGAAGGCTTGCAACTGAGTTTTGAAAAACGAGCGCAGCGACCTTTCTTCGGTGTTCTTTTAGCTCATTTTGGCTAAGTTTTAAAATATCTTTTTTGTAAATACTAAATTTATCTGCCCTCACTCTAAAATCATCATCAAAAAGCCTTATTAAACTCTTTGCAAAAAGCGATTTACCACTGCCACTTGCACCCGTGATACCTATAAATTTACCCTCACTCATGGCAAAATCAAGCTCTCGCAAAAGCTTCTTATCCTTATAAAAAACGTTTAAATTTTTAATCTCTATCATATTTTTATATTGCCATTTTTTGAATTTGACGTGATGATCGAGGTTGCTAGGATGAGCAAAAAGAGCGTCACACCAGGGAAAAGCACCATCCACCAAGAGCCAAGAAAAAGTGCCTCTTTGCTCTCATTTAGCATGATGCCAAGGCTTATTTTATTTGCGTCGCTACCCACGCCAAAAAAGCCAAGCGTAGCCTCCATAACGACTGCGTTTATCGCGTTTATGCCAAAGATGCTAACTATTAAATGCTTTAAATTTGGCAAAATTTCAAAGCATATAAGGCTAAATTTGCTAGCTCCATTTATCACGGCTTGCTCGGCGTAGTCGCACTTTTTACTAAGTCTTAAATTTTGCATAAAAACTTTTGCGCCTTGCATAAACGAGCAAATGGCGATGATAAAAGAGGTTATGAGCAGATCTCCGCTACAAAATGAGCTAAAAAGCATGATAAACACAATGTTTGGGATACTTAAAAAGGCATCAAGCCCCTTGTCAAAAAGGCTCTCACAAACTCTGCTCTTGCTCGTGCCAAAATATGCGTAGATGAGCGAAAAAAGCGTTGTTAAAAAGCCAGCTAAAAGCAAGATAAGAAGCGAGTTTTTAAGCGCGTAGGCCACTCTTATGAGATTGTCCCTGCCTAGGATGTCAGTGCCAAAGATGTGCTCGCTACTTGGGGCTAAATTTACCGCCATAAAGTCAGTGAAATTTGGCTCAAATTTAGAAAAAAATGGCGTCACAAAGGCAAATGCAACAAGCGCTAAAAAGACAAAACAGGCTAGGAAAAATATGACTTTTCTCATAAATTTCTCTTATCTGCCAAGATGGCAAAAATTTTAGCCAGTAAATTTGCAAAAACGACAAAAACAGCCGTTAGCAAAATGGTCGAAAGTGCGACTGGATAGTCTTTGGCGATGACTGCATCAAGGCTAAGCTTGCCTATGCCTGGAAATGAAAAAATGCTCTCAATGACGTATGAGCCAGCAAAAACGCCAGCTACAAGGGTTGCGAAATAATAGACTATATCGGTGCTTGCGTGCTTTATCGCAAAGAGATAAATTTTGCCACGCCCCAAACCTCTAGCGTGAGCCGTCTGGATAAAGTCAGCGTTTAGGCTTTGATTTAGCGTGTCTCTTACAAATTTCACGTTTGCGCCAAGGTGTGGCAAGATGATGGCAAGCGTTGGCAAGATGATAAATTTAGCCCCAACGCCACTAGAGCCTAGCTCGTTTGCGCCAGAGCTTGGCAGCACATTTAGATAGACGCTAAAGATCGCAATTAGCACAAGTGCGATGTAAAAATGTGGCAATGAAGCTAGCAAAAAGGAGCTAAAGTTTATAAAGATATCGGCAAATTTATTCTTATAAATGGCACTTAACAGCCCCAAGAAAAATGACAAAAAAACTATCAGAAAAAACGAAGCAAAAAACAAGATAAGAGAGTTTAAAAGTCTCTCTTTAATGAGCAAAAAAACGCTTGCTCCACTTACAAAACTAGTGCCAAAGTCGCCTGTCACAAAGTGAGCCAGCCATCTAAAATACTGCACAAAAAAGCCATCTTTTAGCCCCAAATTTTCTAAAATTTGCTCTTTTATAGCCACGCTCACCGCTTCACTTCGCAAAAACATCGCATCAGTGACGTTTCCTGGCAAAAAATATATGAGCAAAAATAGAAAAAATGAGATAAAAAACAGCAACCCAAGGCTTGAGATCGCTGTTTTTAAAATGGCTCTAAACAAAGTTTTTATCCACTATTTTACTTGCCACTCTCTTATGTTCCATAAAAATCCAGCCCCATGGTGGCCTAAAATTTGCGTCTTTATGCCTGAAATTTTGTTGTTAAAGACGAGCGGATAGTCAAGATAGGCTATAAAAATGTAAGGTGGATTTTCAAAAAGCGCTTTTAGAAATTCTTTGTAGTATTTTTTCCTAAGCTCCACGTCCTTTGTATATCTCGCGTTTTTTAGGGCAAGATCGACGTTTGCGTCCTTGTAGTGGCTAAAATTCCAGCCATTTTCATTTACGCTCACATCGGCAAATCCGCCAAAAATTCTATATGTGTGAAAGTCTGGATCAAATGGGCTTCCCCAGCCAATCACGAAGCTATCAACCTTGCTTATACTAAAAGCTGTTTTTGGCTTTGCATAGGCTTTGGCTCTTACGCCAAATTTCTCAAACTCACTGCTTAAAATTTTAGCTAGATTGACTCTTAAGATGTCGTTATTAAAGGCGTAGATGTCAAAGCCAAGCTCCTTGCCGTCCTTCTCGAAAAAGCCAGCCTTGTTTTTCTTAAAGCCACTCTTTTCAAGCAGCTCCCTAGCCTTTTGCGGATCGTAGCTAAATTTAAACTCGCTGTCATTTGCAAAGCTTTTTTCTATCGGGTTGTTCGCTACGCTTGCATATCCGTGAAATAGTTTTTTAACTATCTCATCTTTATTGACCGCGTAGTTTAGGGCGATCCTTACATTTTTATCTTGAAAGATAGGATCATTAAAGTTAAACATCAAAGCTCTGTAGTCCGCACTTTTAAACTTAAGCAGGCTTAATTTTTTATCATCTTTTATGAAATTTACCCCAGTTGGAGAGATGAGCGCAACGTCGATCTCACCGCTTTTAAGCCCAACGAGTCTTAAATTTTCATCGCCAACTATCTTTAAAAATAGCCTTTTTATCTTTGGCTCGCCCTTGTAAAATTTATCATTTGCCACAAACTCCAAACTCTCATCTTTTTTCCATTTTACAAGCTTGTATGCGCCAGTGCCAATAGGTGCGTCATTAAATTTATCAGTTGCGATATCTTTGCCCTTTAAAATGTGCTCAGGCAAAACGCCAAAGCTAAGCGCATCTAAAAACGGCGGAAAAGGCTCTTTTAGCGTGATCTTAACTTTATAATCGCCTAAAATTTCAACACTTTTTACCACCTCGTAGTTTGAGATAGCAGGCGCGTTTAGCTTCTTATCTTGAGCCGCTTCGATGGTAAATTTAACGTCCTTTGCGCTAAATTTCACCCCGTCATGCCAAAAAGCATCATCTCTTAGCTCAAAAATATACTCCAGCCCGTCATCACTCATCTGCCAAGACTTGGCAAGCTCAGGCACGACATGGCTATTTTCATCATGGCTAGTAAGTCCAGAAAAAACCAGCGAAAGCGTAGGATCGTGGTCCTCGTCGTAGAGTGGATTTATACGAGGTGTTTGCTCCTCGATAGCGACCACAACGGCATTTTCATTTGCATAAGCAAAGGCAGAAAACAACAAAAACAATAAAGCCAAAAATCTCTTCATCACTCGCTCCTTTGTTTAAAAAATATTTGACGAATAGTAATACGAAATGCATAAAAGTATTATTAAGATAAGTGTAAATTTAATGTATAGAAAATTTGAAATTTCTAACTAACTTTTAACCTTTTTTAAAGTAAAATCAGGGCTCATTTTAGCTGACAAAAAGGTAAATTTCACAATGGATAAAAAGAAAAAAATAGCCCTAATCACCGGCATCTGCGTAGTCTCACTTTTGCTTATCTACACGCTTCTTGGCTTTTTTGGTCTGCCTTATGCTATCAAAAATATCGCGCCAAAATACCTAAAAGACTACAACGCAACGCTTTTTGTAAGTGATGCTAAATTTAACCCATTTACCTTCGAGCTAAACGCTACAAATGCCGAGCTAAACACCACTTCGCCGCTTTTTAGCACAAAGCAGATCGACCTTAAGCTAAAGCCATTTTCTATCTTTAAAAAGCTAGTTGAGATAGACATTTTTAGGCTAGATGAGCCAAAAGTAAAGATCGCAAGAGATAAAAAGGCAAATTTTAACTTTAGCAATTTTATAAGCGATGATAACGCAACTAGCGAAGATAACAGCACTAGCTCGATAAATTTCGCGCTAAATAACGCAAAAATCATCAAAGGCTCATTTTCATATAGCGATCAAAATTTAACAAAGCCATTTAACGTAAGTTTTGATGATATAAACTACGAGCTTAGCTCGCTAAATACGAAGAAAAATAGCGCAGGTAGTCACATCTTTGACTCAAACTCAAGCCTAGCGCACAAGATCGATCTAAATGGCGATATCAAGCTAAATCCACTAAAAATAGAGGGCAACGTCAGCATAAAGGACTTTAGCATAAAGCCAGTTGCGATAAGCTTTATCGACAATGACACGTTAAATCTAAAAAATGCCATCATAAACTTAAAAATAAACTACGCTTTAAATGCCGATGAGAACGCAACTGGGATAAATTTAAAAGATGGCTTTTTAAATATAAAAGGACTAAGTTTAGATGAAGGCGCAAATGAGCTTAGCCTTGGCGAGCTAGAGCTTCCAAAATTTGATCTTGTTAGCAAGATAGCGGATAAAACGGAGGCTGCACTAAATTTAAGTGCTGTAAATTTAAATGACATCTCTTTTAAAAATGCCATCGCTGCGAGCGTAAAATCACTAAATTTAAACGAGATCTCGCTTCTTGCAAATTTAAATGAAAAAAGTGAGCTAAATGCCACAGCCAAGCTAAAAAGCGTAGGTGCAAACGCTCTTAAAGTAGATGAAGCAGATAGAAATTTAGCAAATTTAAAAGATATAAATGCTTCAAATTTAAATCTAAATTTAGCAAATAACAAAACCGCTCTAACGCTTGAAAAAATAGCACTAAATGGCATCAACGCGCCACTTAGCAAAAGTGCAAATGCAAATGTAGCAAGTGCTGGCGTGACAAATACAAATTTTACAATGGATGGCAACAAGAGCCTTGCGAGCCTTGATGAGCTAAACGTAAAAAACATAGAGCTTAAAGCAAAAAATAAAGATATAGCAAGCGTCGCTGATGTGGGGGTAAAGAGTATAAGCTTTGATCTTTTAAAAATGGCTCTTGGGGTTGAAAATGTAAGCATAAATAGAGCGAAATTTAGCTCAGAGCTAAGTGAGAATGGGCTAAGCGCCGTAAATGAGCTAGGATTTGGCGAGCAGAGCACAAAAGCTACAAAGGCGGCAAAACACACTAAAAAAGTAGAGAAAAAGGCTGAAAACAAAAGTGCTTCAAAAAGCAAAGAAAATGAGTTTAAATTTGATGTAAAAAATATAAGTGTAAATAACGCAGATATCGCTTTGACGCATCTTTTTGAAGGCGAGAAGATCGCTCATAAATTTGATAATCTTTTTGTAAAAGTAGCAAATTTAAGTAGCGATTTTAGCAAGCCATTTGACGCAAAAGTGGCGATGAAGAGCTCGCAAAAGCTAAATTTGGATGTTGAGTCCAAGATAAAGATCGAGCCACTTGACGTGAGTGCAAAAATCAAGCTAAATGATACAAATTTACCAAAGTATTTTGCCTACGCAAAGCCATTTTTAGAGGCCGATCTAGCTAGCGGACAGCTTGAGAGTAGCGCTGAGATAAGCTACGCAAAAGATATCAAAGCAGACGCAAAAGTTAGCATAAAAGATATAAGGCTAAATGGCAAAAAAGCTGAAAAACTGGTCGCCTTTAAAAGCTTAGAACTTGAAAAAATTTCATTTGCCAAAAACGAGCTAGATATCACCGGAGTGAGCTTAAATTCGCCATTTATCAAGGCTCATCTAAGCAAAGAGCGTAAATTTAACCTATCTCAGATCGTAAAAGAGGATAAAAATAAAGCTAAAACTGAGGCAAAACCTGAGACCAAAAAAGTAGCTAGCAAAAAAGAGGACGAGCTAAAATTTAGCGTGAAAAATTTCTCTCTTAAAAATGGCGAGGTTGATTTCTCGGACGCATCGCTATTTATGCCATTTGCCACAACGATCTCAAAGCTAAATGGCAAGCTCACCGACATCGATAAAAAGCGCCCAAGCTCAGGCGAGTTTCAAGGTGTGGTTGGCAAAAATGGCTTTGCGCAGATCACTGCAAAACTCTTTCCGTTTGAGCTAAAGCAAAATACCGATATAAAGCTTGACTTTAAAGATATCGATCTAACCGACATAACGCCATATAGCGGGCAGTTTGTGGGCTATAAGATCAAAAAAGGCAAGCTAAATTTAAACCTAAACTATAGCGTCGTCGACTCAAAACTAAATGGCTCAAATTTCATAAATTTTGACTCACTTACACTTGGAGAAAAGGTTGATTCAAAAGACGCTGTAAATTTACCGCTATCCCTTGCTATCTCAATACTTAGCGATCAAAATAATCAAATAAACATCGATCTGCCAGTTGAGGGAAATTTAGACGATCCTGATTTTAAATATGGCGGCGTCATCTGGGCAGCTGTGAAAAAGCTCTTTGCTGACATCACGCTAGCTCCATTTAGATTTTTAGGCAACGCCCTAGGACTTGGCAGCAAAGATCTTAGCTCTATTGATTTTCTTGCTGGAAGTAGCGAGCTTATAAGCTCAGAAGCGCCCAAGATAGCTGATTTTATAAAGCTAACTGGCTCAAAACCTAAGATGAAGCTTAGCATAACGCCAACATACTCAAAACTCGATGAAAGCTTTTATAAAAACAAAAAACTAGATCAAAAGATCAATCAAATCATCGCTTCAAGCGGCAAAGACTACATCGCAGTTTTAAATGAGCTTGTGCCAAATTTAAAAGATAGAAACGAAAAAGCCTTAAGAGAAGAGGCGCTAAAGGGCATCGAGGTCGATAAAGCAAAGCTAGTAGAGCTTGCAAATGAGCGTGCAAATGCGGTAAAAGAGGCGCTTATAAAAGCTGGGCTTGAGGCTGGCCGCATAAATATGAACGATGCAACAAGCTCAGAGCCTAAGCAAAACACCTACACAAGCGTGCTAATGGGAGTGGCGAACTAAATTTCATTTATTTCGCTGCTTCTTGCATTATAGACAAACCAGCTAAGAAGCATAAGCATCATAAATGCCCCAAAAATGAGGCTTGTGTAAAAGTATAAATTAAAATCAGCTCCGAGCAAATTTGCGTTGTGAAGGGCGATCATGACGCCAGCTAAAGCGATTAAGTAGCCAATTAGCTTGATGATGAAAATTTTAGGATTTACAAGGATCAGCAAAAGGCCACAAAGTATGATGCCAAGGGCTATTTGTAAATTTGAAACGTCAGCTTGAGCGCTTGAAGTAAGTGTTAAAAAGCCAGCCAAAAGCGCCATTAGTATCATCAAAACTGCATAAACCGCCCTGCTTCGTCCAAAGCCATACATAAAGCAAACAAAGCCCTTATTCTGCCTGTTATAGTCCATTTTCGCTCCTTTTGGAAGTTTGCTTATTTTAATGCCAAATTCTTAAATAACGGCTTTAATCTGAAATTTCACTCATTTTGGCTAATATTTTGCATCTTAAAAAAGGAGCAAAAATGCCTTATGTTAATATCAAAATAGCAGGCCCAGAGCCTACAAAAGAGCAAAAAGATCAAGTTTTTAAAGAGGTAACCGAGACGCTTGTAAGAGTGCTTGGTAAGAAAAAAGAGGCGGTTATGATCTTTATCGAAACTCACGACGCTGGCAATATCGGCGTAGGCGGCGAGAGCGTAGAGGACAAAAGAAAGGGGATGAAATGAGCGAATTTAGCAAAGAAGACATTGAGAGAAAGATAACGCTTGAAGTTGGCGATAAAGCGCCAGAGTTTGAAGCGCTAAATCAAGACGGCGTAAAGGTCGCATTAAAGGACTTTATAGGCAAAAACGTGGTGCTTTACTTCTATCCAAAGGACAACACTCCAGGCTGCACGACTGAGGCTTGCGAATTTAGCGCAAACTACGATCAGTTTATCAAAAATGATACTGTCATCATCGGCGTTAGCCCAGATAGCGTGAAGTCGCATGTTGGCTTTATCGCAAAGCAAAATTTAAAGCACATCCTCTTAAGCGATGAGGATAAAGAAATTTCAAAGCTTTATGGTGTTTGGCAGGTCAAGAAAAACTACGGCAAAGAGTATCTTGGCATCGCCAGAAGCACCTTTGTGATCGGCAAAGACGGCAAGATAGTTAAAATTTACAAAAGCGTAAAAGCCAAAGACCACGCTGCAAAAGTGCTAGCTGATCTTGTGAAGTAAGGAGCAAAGATGAAGCTTATAAAAATGCTAATTTTAAGTGCGTTTTTTGCACTAAATTTATCAGCACTGACTGAAGGGGTGGAGTATCAAACTCTAGCAAAACCGCTTAACGTGCCTAAAAACTCAGTCGTCAAGGTCTTTAGCTACGACTGCCCTCACTGCTATAAATTTGACCGAACGATCACAAAAAAGCTGATGTCAAAGCTTGACGGGGTTAAATTTATCCCATATCACCTAAGCACCAAAGGCAAACTTGGCGAGACAACAAGTAAAATTTTCGCCGCTCTTATATCGATAGATGAGGCAAATGGGACTGATCTGCTAAGCGATGAGTCTAAATTTAAGCAAGCTAAATTTGCGATCTACAAAGCAAGACACGATGAAAAAGATGACTTTAATGATGGCAAAGATAAGCAAAGATTTATTGACCTAGCGCTAAATGCGGCTCACGTGAGCAAAGACGAATACGAAAAAGCGCTAAGCTCAGATCGTGCAAAAGAGCTTTTAAACGAGTGGTTTGCCTCTTATGATGTAGCAAGTATCAGCGGTGTGCCAGCCTTTGTGGTAAGCGGCAAATATCTGATAAATTTAAGCGCAGCATCATCGATCGACGAGATGGCAAAGACGATAAAAGAGCTTTTAGATAAGTAACTTTAGCCTAAAATTTACGGACATTTTGGGCTTAGAAATGTAAATTTAAAGCAATTTTAGATAAACTCGGATCAAATTTCTAAAAAAGAAAGGTTTAATTATGAACGCTTCAGAATTCATCTGGATGGATGGAAAACTAGTAAAATGGGACGATGCGAAAGTACACGTTCTAACTCACTCTTTGCACTACGCTAATGCCGTATTTGAGGGCACAAGAGCTTATAAAACAAAAAAAGGTCTAGCTATTTTTAGACTAAAAGACCACACAAAAAGACTTTTAAGATCAGCAAAAATGACCGTTTTAAACGTACCTTACACTGAAGAAGAGCTTGAAAAAGCACAGATCGAGCTACTTCGCGCAAATAAATATAACAGCAACGTCTATATCCGCCCACTTATCTTTTTAGGATACGGCGTAATGGGCGTAGCGCACACAAAAGCACCAGTTCAAACTGCTATCGCTTCATGGGAGTGGGGTGCATATCTTGGCGATGAAGGCTTAGAAAAAGGCATCAGAGTTAAAATTTCAAGCTTTGCTAAACTAGCTCCCGCTGCTCAAATGAACAGAGCAAAAGCTAGCTCAAACTACCTAAGCTCACAAATGGCAAACTACGAAGCAAAAGAGGCTGGATACGACGAGGCGCTACTTCTTGATAGCGAGGGCTTTGTGGCTGAAGGTCCAGGCGAGTGCTTCTTCATCGTTGAAAATGGCGCATTGATCACTCCACCAAACGACAACAGCCTACTTAGCATCACTCAAGATACAGTCATAAGACTAGCTCACGATCTTGACATCGAAGTAAGAAGAGAGCGCATCACAAGGGATCAAGCATACACAGCTGACGAGGCATTTTTCACTGGCACTGCAGCTGAAGTAACGCCGATAAACAGCATAGATAACCGCATCATCGGCAACGGTGCTAGAGGCGAAGTGACAAAGAGACTACAAAAAGCTTACTTTGACGTAGTTTATGGTCTAAACAAAAAATACGAATCATTTTTAACATATATTTAAGATTTAAAGGAACGAAATGCCCGCTGATTTAAATGATTATTTCAACAAAAAAAAGCCAGGTAATGACAACAGGGGCTCAGGTCAAAATAACGACAAAGAGCCACCTTTTAAAAAGGATTTTAAAATGCCAAATATACCAAGCGGCTTTGGCAAATTTGGTGCGCTAGCCTACATCATAATCGCCATTATCGCGATCCTTGCTATCACTCAGCCGTTTAAAGTGATACACTCAGGCGAGGTCGGCATCAAAGCCACAGCGGGTAAATACGAGCCAAATCCTTTGCAACCAGGATTTCACTTCTTTTTGCCATTTATCCAAAATATCATCGTAGTTGATACTAGAGTTAGGATCATCAACTACACTTCAGGTGAAGATATGGGCGAGAGCTTGCAAAAGTCTTATCAAGGGGCTGGAATTTTACGCAAAAACTCTATCTCAGTTTTGGATGCTAGAAATTTACCAGTTAGCATCGATATCACCGTCCAATACCGCCTAAATCCAGAAAATGCGCCACAAACTATCGCATCTTGGGGTCTTAGCTGGGAGAGCAAGATCGTTGATCCTGTCGTGCGCGACGTGGTTCGCAGCATCGCTGGTAAATACACAGCCGAAGAGCTACCAACTAAGAGAAACGACCTAGCAAGGCAGATAGATGAGGGAATAAGAAAAGACATCGACTCTCAGCCAAACAAGCCAGTCGAGCTCCTAACAGTGCAGCTTCGTGAGATCATCTTGCCTTCAAAGGTAAAAGAGCAGATCGAGCGCGTCCAGATCGCTAAACAAGAGGCTGAGAGGACAAAATACGAGGTCGAGCGTGCAAATCAAGAGGCTCTAAAACAAGCTGCCCTTGCAGAAGGTAGTGCAAAAGCTGCGATCATCGAAGCAAAAGGCAAGGCTGATGCTATCAAGATCGAGGCTGACGCGACTGCTTATGCAAACAAAGAGATCGCAAAAAGTGTCGATCAAAATTTATTAAATTTAAAGCAGATCGAGACGCAAAATAGATTTAACGACGCTCTTAAAGAGAACAAAGATGCCAAAATTTTCTTAACACCTGGAGGAGCTGTGCCAAATATCTGGCTAGATGCAAAAGATAGGGCAAAAGCTAGCTCGGTTAGCGAAAGGTAAAAATGAATAGCGTAGCAAAAAGTATAGACTGGCAAAAAGTTGGTGGATTGCTCCCGGTGGTGGTTTGCGATCACGCTACAAACGAGGTTTTGATGCTTGCTTATATGAACGAAGAAGCACTAAATTTAAGTCTATCTAGCCGCTACGCTCACTACTTTTCACGCACTAAAAATAGAATTTGGAAAAAAGGCGAAGAGAGTGGCAACACGCAAGAGATCAAGGCTGCGTTTTTAGACTGCGACAACGACACTTTGCTTTTAAAAGTCGTTCAAAATGGAGGCGCTGCTTGTCACACTGGGGCAAGGTCTTGCTTTTTTAACGAGATAAATTTAGAAAATTTAGAAATTTCTGATCAAAAATGCGAGGTTAAAAAGCCAAGTTACAGCGTCATTGACGAGCTTTATCACGTTATAGAAGATAGAAAGCTAAATGCTGATCCGCAAACTTCATACGTGGCAAGTCTTTTTAAAAAGGGCGAAAATCAAATTCTAAAAAAAGTTGGCGAAGAGGCTACAGAGCTTGTCATGGCGGCAAAAGAGCTTAGTTTTGCCAAGCAGATAAAACAAGATGAGCAAAAGGCAAAAAATGACCTCATCTATGAAGCAGCTGATCTTTGCTTTCACGCACTTGTGGCGCTTTCAGCCCACAACATACATCCAGATGCCGTCAAAAACGAGCTTGCAAGGCGTTTTGGCATGAGTGGTATCGAAGAAAAAAGATCGCGAGATGTTAAATAGCATCAAGCATAACATACTTTTCATACTTCAAAACGCCAAACTTATCGACTTTTTAGCTTATGGTTGGGTGTTTTTGGCCTTTATATTTATCGTGCTTTTAGGAATTTTCGTCGCGATAAAATCATGGTGGCAGATAGGATTTTTATTTATCCTAGCTGGTTTTTTGGGACTTTTTGCAGGCAACTACTACGCAAACAAATATATAAATGAAAATCTAAGACCAGTTAGCATAAGCAAAATTAACACAAAACAGCTTCAATATGTAGATGCGTTGATGGTTGATTTTAACATCACAAATAATTCAAACTACACATTAAACATTTGCAAAATCGAACTTGGCTTCTACCTTGGCTCAAAGCAAAGCACGAGAAATTTTCTAAATTCACTAAACCCTTTCGCTAAAAAAAGGATCATTTTAAATGAAGTGCTTTTGCCAAAGCAGAGCAAGCAGATAAGAGAATTTGTCAATGACTTTGCCTTCATTGACTACAATATCACCAAAAAAGCGGAGTGTTTTTGATGAGCTCAAACTACTTTACCATCGTTCATATCATCGTGCTTTTCGCGATCGCACTACTTTCTATTTTATTTCTTGTGCTCTCGCTTAGAGCCGAGCGAAAACTATTTTTATCGCTACTTTTTACAAACATTTTGGTCTCAACCACGCTTGCTATTTTTTTGATGCTAGTTCTTGATAAATACACCAAAAAAGGCATAGTCGAAGGCGTAAAGAGCGAGCGAGTGTTAAGAAATGAAAGTATCGTCTTTCGAGGTCAAGTAAGAAATGTCGGCAAATTTACCATTAGCAAATGCACCCTTACAATTAAGCTCATTAATCAGCCGCTAAACAAAAACGATCTTGGCGGTGAGGCGCTATTTAAACCAAGCGGGATCTCATTTTTCTCATGGGTCTTTGGAGGCGATGAAGACGAGAGGCCAAACACTGTGGCATATAAATTTGACGTAGCTCAAAATTTACCAAAGCAAAAAGCGGTGCCATTTACAGTGACTATGCCCTATCCGCCATATTTTAAAAATGGTATGAATATCACAAAACTTAGTTGCTACTAATAAATTTAGATAAATTTTTAGTATTTATTATATTTTGCAAATAGTCATAGACTGACTAAATTTCTCTTAAATCTAAATAAAATTTGGCTTATATAAAATAAGAAATTTTAAACCAAAGTCAAAAAGACGATGGTTTAAAATTTAGTTTTAATGTCTTGAAAGATAGTTTGTATCGTAGTTGTTGCTTAAAAAGTCTTTGTTTTCCATCATCGCGATGTGAAAGTCTTTTGTTGTTTTGATGCCGCTTATTATGAGCTGATCAAGAGCAACTTTCATCTTGTGGATGGCTCTGTTTCTATCAGTGTCCCAAACTACGAGCTTACCGATCATACTGTCATAATACGGCGGTATAGAATAGTCTTGGTAGATGTGGCTATCCATTCTCACGTTGCGGCCGCCTGGGCAGACATATTTTGTGATCTTGCCAGGGCACGGAGTGAAGGTGTTTGGATCCTCAGCTGTGATCCTGCACTCGATCGCATGGCCTTTTAGCTCGATGCTCTTTTGTGACGGTAGCTTTTCGCCCTCAGCCACTTTTATCATAAGCTCGATGATATCAAGTCCGCTTACCATTTCGCTAACTGTGTGCTCGACTTGGAGCCTTGTGTTCATCTCGATGAAGTAAAAGTCTAAATTTTTATCAACCAAAAACTCAAACGTACCTGCTCCCTCGTAGCCGATCGCTTTTGCCGCTTTTATGGCAGTTTCATGTAGCCTCTCTCTTGTCTTTTCATCAAGCAAGATAGCTGGGCTCTCTTCGATCAGTTTTTGGTGACGGCGCTGCATAGAGCAGTCACGCTCGCCTATGTGAAGCACGTTGCCGTGGCTATCGCCGATGATTTGAACCTCGATGTGGCGTGGATTTAGGATATATTTTTCCATATACATTGTGCCATCGCCAAATGCGCTCATCGCCTCGCTCTCAGCAGACCAAAACGCTTTTTCTAAATCAGCCTCTTTTTCAACCACGCGCATACCACGTCCGCCACCACCTGCAGCAGCTTTTAAGATGACTGGATAGCCGATCTTTTTGGCTAGCTCTTTTGCAGCTTTTGTATCAGCCACAGCGCCGTCTGAGCCAGGGATGACTGGCACGCCAGCTCTTTGCATGACCTGTTTTGCCTTGCTCTTGTCGCTCATCAAAGCCATCGCAGCAACGCTTGGTCCAATGAATTTGATCTTGTGGTGTGAGCAAATTTCAACAAAATTTTGATTTTCACTTAAAAAGCCATAACCTGGGAAGATAGCGTCTGCTTCGCTGATCTCAGCTGCACTTATTATAGCTGGGATGTTTAGATAGCTGTCGCTTGAGCGCTCTTTACCGATGCAAATAGCCACGTCGGCGTATTTTACATAAAGCGCGTCTTTGTCAGCGGTTGAGTAAACTACAACGGCTTCTTTACCCATCTCCTTTATCGTTCGCAAAGCACGAAGAGCGATCTCACCGCGGTTTGCTATTAAAATTCTTTTTAATTCCATTAATTTTTCTCCACGCCAAATAACGGCAATCCAAACTCAACTGGCTGTCCGTCAGAGACTAGCATCTCAGTGATCTGGCAGTCAAATTCAGCCTCGATCTCGTTCATGATCTTCATAGCTTCGATGATGCCCACCACATCGCCTTTTCTCACTCTTTGACCTACTTTTACAAATGGAGCAGCACCTGGGCTTGGAGCAGCGTAGAAAGTACCTACCATAGGAGATTTTATGCTATCTTTTGGCGAATTTGCAGATGGTTTTACCTCTGAGCTAACGACAACATTTACAGGTGTTGGCGCTGGAGCTGCTGCTTGTGCCGCTGGCTTTGCAGGCGCGCAATAATCAGCAAATTTCTCTACCTCGACCTCAAAATCACCACTTTTTATCTTGATATGATTCATCTCCATACCATTAAAAAATTCGATAAGCTCTTTTATATCTTCTTTTTTCATAGAAAATTCTCCTAAATTTTTATATAAGCCCCTAATTGTAGCGAAATTTAAATAAATTTAATTTTTAGCTAGCATAAAATTTGTGCTAAATTCTACTTTTTTCTAGCAAATTTATAATAAAAAATAAGATAAAACTAAGCACAACTAAAACAAAGCTTAAAGCGAGTGCCTGATCGCTTCTGCCGTCATAGACAGCGTTATAGATAGCAAGTGAGATGGTGTCTGTTTTGCCTATGATATTGCCACCTAAAATGAGCGTTATGCCAACCTCGCCAAGCCCTCGCGAGAGCGCTAGGATAAAGGCTGCTGCCACGCTTTTTTGAGGCATAAAGATTGCTTGCATAAATTTACTAGCCCTCTTGCCTGCGCCAAATTTTGCCAAAATGGTATAATCTCGCAAAAACAAAAGGACAGACATGAACGAACTTGAGCTAAAGATGCAAGGCAAGATAGATAGGCTAACAGATAAGACTTTTAGGCTAGATCTTAGGATCGGCGAGGGCTACTTTACAGCGAAATACTTTCTAAAAGTAAATGAGATAATTAAGCAAAACCTGCCTGATCAGCACGTGACGATGCAGTTTTTTCAAAGGCGTGATGATATCGTGCTTTGCGGTATCGACGAGGTTTTAGCGATAATCAATAAATTTGCCAAAAACCCAAGCGAGCTTGAAATTTACGCGCTTGATGATGGCGATATCATAAACGCAAACGAGCCAGTTTTAAAGATAAGTGGCAAGTATGAGGATTTTGGCTTTTTAGAAAACGTCATCGACGCGACGCTTACTAGAAGAAGCTGCGTGGCGACAAACTCCAGAGACGTGATAAAAGCGGCAAATGGCAAGGACGTCTTTAGCATGGCGGACAGACAAGACGACATCTGCACGCAGCCAGGCGACGGCTACGCTTCATTTATCGGCGGTATAAAAAAGGTCGCCACAGACGCTCAGGGCGAGCTTACAGGGCTAAAAGGTGGTGGCACCATGCCTCACGCACTCATTCAAATGTGCGGCGGAGACGTGGTGAAGGCTTGCCAAATTTATGCTAAAACCTTTGAAAACGAGCAGATCACGGCCTTGGTTGATTACAACAACGACGTGATAACAGACGCACTAAAGGCTGCAAATGCCCTAAAAGAAAGGCTTGGCGCGGTTAGGGTTGATACTAGTAAAAATTTGATAGATAGGTATTTTGAAGGCAAAGATACGAGTAAATTTGATTCGCACGGCGTTTGCAAGGAGCTTATATTTGCCCTAAGAGAGGCGCTTGATAAAGCTGGCTTTAAGCACGTTAAAATCGTAGTTAGCTCAGGTTTTAATCCGCAAAAAATGAGCGAATTTGAGAAATTTAAGACCCCAGTTGATATTTACGGCGTGGGAAGCTATCTTGTTAAAAATGACATTTGTGGCTTTACAGGCGATCTAGTCGAGCTAAACGGCAGAAGTGAGGCTAAATTTGGCAGAAAAAATTTCGCTTCAGATAGGCTAAAGAGAGTTAAATTTCAGGAGAAAAGATGAAATTTATAAAAATTTTAACGATTATGTCGCTTTTACTGACTGCTTGCACCGCCGCAAACTACGCTAACGCCTTTGAAAAAGTTGGCATCCTTGAAGACGGCGTTCATCGCTTTAGCCAAAATGGCATCGGAGTCAAAAAAGACCTGCTTGTAAAGGTGATCTCAGTGCAAAACACGGACAGCTCGCGCAAAAAGATCATCTCCATGCTAAATATCCCTAAAAATTCTAAAATCACGGACTTTAAAACAAGCGACGCAGGCGTGATTGTCTGGCCATTTTACGAGTTTGAGGGCAAATTTATAACGACAATAATCGTTGAAAATATAAAAAAAGAAGATAGCGATCAAAAACTAATTAAGATGCTAGAACTTAAGCATCCATTTTACTCAACGCTCCAAGCTCGAAGAAATGGCGCTAAAGACGCCATAGACGTGAAATACGTGCTAAATTTCAAAGAGGCAAAGCTGGTAAAATCGTTTCAAAACCGCCCTTAAAACTTTATTTTAAATAAATTTCATTAAAATGGCGTAATCAAAAAAAGGATCACCTTTGCACAATCTAAAAACCATAAACGTCGCTCACTCGCCGGACGCTGACGATATTTTCATGTATGCCGCAGTCAAATTTGGCTGGGTTAGCAGTAAAAATTTAGCCTTCACATCAAAGGCGCTTGATATAGAAACGCTAAACGAAGAGGCGCTAAAAGGCACTTACGAGGCCACAGCGATCAGCTTCGCACTCTATCCTAAAATTTGCGATGAATTTGCACTTTTGCGCTGTGCAGTGAGCTTTGGCAATGGATACGGCCCAAAGCTTATCAAGCTAAAAGATAAGCAGCTAAAGCGAAATTTCAAGGTCGCACTATCTGGCAAAAACACGACAAACGCCCTACTCTTTCGCATAGCCTACCCAGAGGCAAGGATCGTTTATAAAAATTTCTTAGAGATCGAAAATGCCGTGCTTAGCGGCGAAGTCGATGCTGGCGTGCTTATACATGAAAGTATCTTAAATTTCTCAGACCAGCTCTGCGTAGAGCGTGAAATTTGGGACATTTGGAGCGAGCTAAATGGCGAAAATTTACCACTCCCACTTGGTGGCATGGCGCTTAGACGAAGTCTGCCTATAACCGACGCGATCGAGTGCGAGAGAGTGCTTAGCGAGGCCGTTAGGATCGCTACTTCGCACAAGCCATTTTTATCTCACATGCTAATGGAGCGAAACCTCATCAGAGTTGGCAAAGATGAGCTTAAAGCGTATCTAAATTTATATGCAAATGACGAGTCAATAAGCATGAATGAAACGCAGTTAAAAGCGCTAAATAAGCTCTATCAAATAGGCTACGACAAAGGCTTTTTTGAAAAAGCTATCGACGTAAATGACTACCTAATCCCAACTGAATACAACGAAGTAAGGTTTAGCTGATGCAAAGTACGCTTGTCTCACTTGGAGTTGAAACCTTTAAGATCGCCCTTTATATCAGCCTCCCGATGCTGCTAAGCGGACTAATAGCAGGTCTTATCATCTCCATCTTTCAAGCGACCACGCAGATAAACGAAACCACGCTAAGCTTTGTGCCAAAAATTTTACTAGTCGTCGTTGTCATCATATTTTTGATGCCTTGGATGATCTCGATGATGGTTGAATTTACCACTCGTATGCTTGATTTTATACCGGAATTTATCCAGTGACGAGGCTTGTTGATTTTTCTAAATTTACCTCGGTTAGGATAGGCGGCGTGCATGAAATTTTCGAGGTTGATAGCCTTGAAGATCTAAGCTCACCTCACTTTTTAGGCGCTGTGATGATAGGCGGGGGCAACAACCTTCTTATCTCGCCAAATCCCCCAAAAATGGCGATGCTTGGTAAGAGTTTTGACAATATAAATTTAGAAATTTGTGATGAAAAAATTTGCCTTGAGATAGGTGCTGCGACAAAATCAGCTAAAATTTATAACTTCTGCAAGCAAAACAACATAGCTCACCTTGAGTTTTTAAAAAATATCCCAGGCACACTTGGCGGACTTATAAAAATGAACGCTGGACTGCTTAAATTTAGCATAAGCGACAACCTCACACATGTGCGTCTGGCTCGTGGCTGGGTGAGCAAAGAGGAGATAAGTTTTAGCTACCGCCACAGTGGCATAGATGAGGCCATTTTGGGAGCTAAATTTAAGCTTTCTAGCGGCTTTGACGCGAGCATATCTGAAGCTATAAGCGCAAAAAGGGCAAATCAGCCAAAAGGCGCTAGCTTTGGCAGCTGCTTTGTAAATCCTGAAGGGCACTTTGCAGGGGCGTTGCTTGAGGCAGTTGGACTAAAGGGGTACGCTATCGGCGGAGCCAAATTTAGCGAAGAGCACGCAAATTTTTTGATAAATTTTAACCACGCAAGCTTTGAGGACGCCACTAGCCTTATAAATTTGGCTAGAGCTAGAGTTTTAGAGAAATTTGGCGTAGAGCTTAAGACTGAAGTTTGCATTTTATAAGGATGATGATGAGTGAGTTTTTAAGCGAAGTTTTTACCCTTTCACTTTTGTTTATAGCTATCGGATTTTACGCCATTTATAGGGCTAAAAAGGCACAAAGCGAGTATGAGAAAAATGTGGCTAGTTATGATAAAAACTTGCTAAATTTTGCCAAAATTTTAGGCGTAAAAGATCACATCGACCTAGTTAAATTTGATGAAATTTTAACCCAGGCCTTAAAAGAAAAACTAATTTTTAAATTTAATAAATCCACCTCGCAAGAGGAATTTCTCTCTTTTATAAAAGATGAAAATTTCAAAACCAAACCCCAAATTTCGCAAAATCATATCGATGAAACTTTTTTAAACCTTTTCGCAAGCTCGCTTGTGGAGCCACTAAAACTTGCGATACTAAAAAACGAAGATCAAATTTATGGATTTTTGTTTGAAAAAGAGCAGCTTTTTGCTCTTATTGATAGCGCTGCACTGCTTGGCGAAAATATTATAATTTGCGAGTAAATCAAGTAAAATTCATCTCTTTTTAGATAAAATCAAGCCAAATTTCAACTATAAGGTAAAAAATGGCAAAAGAAAAAGATAGTGACAAAAAGATAGCTATCCCAGAGAGCGAAGCGGACAAGAAAAAGGCGCTCGAGCTTGCGCTAAAGCAGATCGATAAAGCTTTTGGCAAAGGCACGCTTTTAAGACTTGGCGACAAAGAGGTTGAGGCTATCGAGTCGATACCGACTGGCTCGCTAGGGCTTGATCTGGCTCTTGGCATAGGCGGCGTTCCAAAAGGCAGGATCATCGAGATCTACGGACCAGAGAGCTCTGGTAAGACCACGCTCACGCTTCACATCATCGCTGAAGCGCAAAAAGCTGGCGGAATTTGTGCATTTGTCGATGCAGAGCACGCACTAGACGTAAAATACGCTTCAAATTTAGGCGTAAATACCGACAACCTCTACGTCTCTCAGCCTGACTTTGGCGAGCAGGCACTTGAGATCGTTGAGACACTTGCAAGAAGCGGTGCGATCGATCTTATCGTAGTTGATAGCGTCGCAGCTCTTACTCCAAAGAGCGAGATAGACGGCGATATGGGCGATCAGCATGTTGGCCTGCAAGCAAGACTAATGAGTCAGGCGCTTAGAAAGCTAACTGGAATTTTAAGCAAGATGAAGACAACTGTTATCTTCATCAACCAAATTCGTATGAAGATCGGTATGATGGGATATGGCACGCCAGAGACCACAACTGGCGGTAATGCGCTTAAATTTTACTCATCTGTAAGGATCGATGTAAGAAAGATAGCCACACTTAAACAAAACGACGAGCCTATCGGCAACCGCACAAAAGCAAAAGTCGTAAAAAACAAGGTCGCGCCTCCATTTAAAGTGGCTGAATTTGACATCATGTTTGGCGAGGGTGTGAGCAAAGAGGGCGAGATCATCGACTATGGCGTAAAGCTCGACATCATCGACAAATCAGGCGCGTGGTTTAGCTACAAGGCCGAAAAACTAGGTCAAGGTAGAGAAAACGCCAAAGCCTACCTAAAAGAGCACCCAGAAATTTCTGATGAGATAGTAGCGGCGATAAAAGGCTCAATGGGGATTGATCACCTAATAAGCAGTGGCGCAAAAGACGAAGAAGACGACACAAACGAAGCAGGAGATGAATAATGGTATTTATTGAAGATGTAGAAGCTCACGAGGTTTTAGACAGCAGAGGCAACCCAACAGTTCGTGCGACAGTTAGACTAAGCGACGGCACCGAGGCAAGCGCGATCGTACCAAGTGGCGCAAGCACTGGCAAGCGTGAGGCGCTAGAGCTTCGTGACAAAGACGAGAGATATGCTGGCAAAGGCGTTTTAAAGGCTGTTTCAAATGTAAATGAAAAGATCGCAGAAGCAGTGATAGGACTTGATGCCTACAACCAAAAAGCAGTCGATGAAGAAATGCTTGAGCTTGATGGCACGCACAACTACTCAAATTTAGGCGCAAACGCGGTCCTTGGCGTATCTATGGCGGTAGCTCGCGCAGCTGCAAAGAGCTTAAATATCCCGCTTTATCGCTACCTTGGCGGCGCAAACGCTAGCATCTTGCCAGTGCCGATGTTTAACATCATAAATGGCGGCGCACACGCAAACAATAGCGTTGATTTTCAAGAATTTATGATCATGCCATTTGGTTTTAGCACATTTAGCGAGGCGCTAAGAGCTGCAACTGAAATTTATCACAAGCTAAAATCTATCCTAAACGCAGCTGGACACAGCACGGCTGTCGGCGACGAGGGTGGCTTTGCTCCAAATTTAAAAGACAATGAAGAGCCGCTAAAGCTTATCTCACAAGCTGTAAAAGAGGCTGGATATGAACTAGGCAGCCAGATAAAGCTAGCCCTTGACGTCGCTTCAAGCGAGCTTTACAAAGACGGCAAATACGAGCTTGAAGGCAAGAAATTTAGCAGCGACGAGCTCATTAGCTACTACGAAAAACTTTGCGAAAAATATCCGATATTCTCTATCGAAGATGGCCTTAGCGAGGATGACTGGAGCGGCTGGGCCGAGCTTACAAAAAGGCTTGGTAGCAAGGTGCAGCTAGTTGGCGACGACCTTTTTGTTACAAATGAGAAAATTTTACGCGAAGGCATCGAGAAAAATATCGCAAATGCGATTTTAATCAAGCCAAATCAAATAGGCTCAGTCACGCAAACTATGCAAACTGTCCGCCTTGCTCAAAGAAACGGCTACCGCTGCATAATGAGCCACAGAAGCGGCGAAAGCGAAGATGCGTTTATCGCTGACTTTGCAGTCGCACTAAACACTGGCGAGATAAAGACGGGTGCTACCTCAAGAAGCGAGCGCAACGCGAAATACAACCGCTTGCTCGAGATCGAGCTTGAGGCGGGTGAGTTTTTAGGGGATAATATTTGAGCGAAATTTTAGATGAATATGGCAAAGAAGATGGCATATTTCATAAAATCATAAAATTTGTTCGGCCGACATTACGCTACGTCATAGCCACCATTTGCGTGGCTATGTTTGCCTTTTACGTGGGCAACATGATGTTTGGCAAACGCTCACTTGATGTGATGCTAAGCCTTCAGAGCAAAAAAGAGAGGCTTAGCGAAGACGTGGAAATTTTGAAAAAGATGAATGCACGTCTGCAAAAAGACTATTTTGAACTACAAGGCCTTGAGCCAGACTCTAATAAAAAGTAGGAACGATGAAGAAAATTTGGTTAGTTTTATCTATCTTGACTGCGAGCTTATGCGCCAGAGAAAACCCATTTATGCCTATTAGCGAGCTAAACACAAGCGTTATGACGACAAACGTCGTCGAAAAATATGACAGCTTCAACTCGCTCTCGTTTAAATTTCCAAGCGATGCGATGCTACTACTTGATGTCACCATAAGATATAGAGCAAATGACGGCAGCATAAAAGAAAAAAGGCTAACCGATATAAACAAAACTATCGACTGGAACGATGAATTTGCCATAAGCAAGATGAAAAATCCAGAACCAGTCGCAGCTAAAAAACTAGACGTCTCAGTCACGATGGCGGAGGTGCCAGCTCAAAAGGTGAGCACGCCAGTGATAATAGAAAAAAATGAGACTAAAATTCCAAACAAAGATAGAAATAAAACCTCAGATGTGCCAACTCCAAACGTCGTAGTGATCGACCTTGGCACAAAAAAAGCAAAAGAGCCAGCTAAGCCTGAGCAAAAGGTAGTCGAAGTAAAAATTGAGCCTACTACAAAGCCTGTTCAAGAGACAAAGAGCAGCGAAAAAGAGGTTAAATTCTTGGGATTTGTGAGCTTTTTAGCGCATGAAAAAGAGCTAAATATCATCACAAAAGCTAAAAATTTAAAGCACTTTGCTTACGAGAAAAACAAGATCGTACTTGACTTTGCAAAACCTCCAAGAAGCTTTAAAACTAGAAATTTAAAGCTTGAAAATGAGACATTTAAAAACGTCATAATCGGCTGGCATGATAAGTATTTTAGAGTGGTTTTAGAGCTTGATAAGATGCATAAATATAAGCTTGAAACCGCTGAAAATGGATACGTGCTTAAGCTTTTATAGTTTTTATATTTAAATTTAAGCCTGCTATTTTAAATTTCTCTTGGTTGCAACCAAAAAAGGCTTAAACTAGTGCAAAAAGCTTTTAGGCATGCTAGCCTAAATACCTAGCGAATTTACACGCACTTTGATAGCAACAAGCTAAAACTCGCCGCCAAAGTGGCTGAGGATCTGGCAAACTAGAGCGCTTAAAGTAGAGCAAATTAGCAATAATAAATTTAACCCATGCAAATTTAAAACGCTGTTTGAAAGACCAGCTGGCACGCTTCAGATGATACTAAATTTAACCCATACGAAATTAAAACATTAAATTTAACTATGAGACTCTATAAATACGCAAGAATTTTTGAGCTTGCAAGTAGCCTAAAAGCTTGCACTGCATATAAATTTACGCCTCAAGAGCAAAAACTGCATGAAAATAAATTTGACAAGCAAATTTTACTCTACTCGCCAAATTTATCAAACTAGCCTATCTTTCTTATCTTTGTAGTTTGTAGCACTTTATGAGTAAAATTTGAAGTTAATTTTAGAGAGAAAAAGATAGAAATTTAGCTTCTATCTTTTTTTAAATTTATGCTTTATGGTTTAGCATATAAAGGCGGATGACTTGCTCGGCAGTCATCTTTAAATTTCTAATGGCATTATCCTTTCGCATAGCTTCTTCAAGGCTCATTGGCTCATTTAGTATGCAAAAATAGGCATCTATGCCGTGTTTATGGCAGTCTTTGGCGCACCTTTGCACGCTTCCAGCAAGCGCGATGACTGGCTTATGATGTCTTTTGGCTAGCTTTGCTACGCCTGTTGGGGTCTTGCCCATGATGCTTTGAAAGTCCATGCGGCCCTCGCCAGTGATGACAAGATCGGCCTTTTTGATCTCATCTTCAAGTGCTATTGTCTGCGTGATGATCTCGATGCCAGGCTTGAGCTTTGCACCCAAAAATGCCACAAAAGCAAAGCCAAGTCCGCCAGCTGCACCAGCGCCCTTTTGCGTGTGAAATTTAGTGCCATTTTTCTCTTTTACAAGCCCTGCAAAGTGCTTTAGTCCATCATCAAGCTGCTTTACCATGCGGCCATTTGCCCCCTTTTGTGGGGCATAGACGTAGGCTGCACCCTTTTGTCCGTAAAGTGGATTATCCACGTCACAGGCGATTAAAAATTCACACTCTTTTAGCTCTTTTATAGCCTCTTCATCTGAAAAGTCGCAAATTTGAGCTAGATATTCACCTTTACCCTCAAGCAAAGAGCCGTTTTTATCATAAAATTTAAAGCCAAGAGCGCTTAGCATACCTATGCCAGCATCATTTGTAGCACTTCCGCCGATGCCTATGATAAATTTCCTAGCACCCTTACTAATGGCATCTTTTATCATCTGACCAAAGCCAAATGTGCTAGTTTTCATAGGATTGCGCTCACTAGTATTTATAAGAGTAAGGCCAGAAGCACTTGACATCTCAAGTATGGCAAGATCATCTTTTAGAGCATATCTAGCTAAAATTTCAGTACCAAGCGGGTTTTTAACGATGGTATCTATAAATTTAGCATCAAGTGCATCAGCCATAGCCTCCACGCTGCCCTCACCGCCGTCAGCTACTGGCTTTACTAC
Organism: Campylobacter concisus; assembly: GCF_003048985.1. Classification (GTDB taxonomy): domain Bacteria; phylum Campylobacterota; class Campylobacteria; order Campylobacterales; family Campylobacteraceae; genus Campylobacter_A; species Campylobacter_A concisus_AY. The sequence goes on along the minus strand of NZ_PIRS01000012.1, from coordinate 42,070 downwards.
GACGTCGCAAAAGTCTTCAAGGGCTTCTTTTATAGCAAGGCCCGCTTCAAGTGAGCTTAGCGAGCCTTTTAATGAATCTATCGCAACCAAAATTCTCATAAAAGCACCAAAGATAAAATATAAACGCTGATCATTCCAACAACGCCCATGATAAATGTCATCGCTGTTTGCGTGCGGTAGCCTTGATCTGCGGTCATCTTACTAAAGTTTGTCACGACCCAGAAGTAGCTGTCGTTTGCGTGAGATACGCACATAGCACCTGATGCTATCGCCATGACACAAAGTGCGGCTGAAATTTCGCTCGTAAAGCCAAGTGTGTGCATGAGCGAGTTGTCAGCGCTAAATGCGCCCATGATAGAGGCTGTCGTGATGATAGCCACAGTCGAGCTTCCTTGAGCAGTTTTTAGCACAGCTGAGATGATGAATGGGAAGAAAATTCCTATCGCTTTTATAGTTGAGGCATTTTCTTTTATGAAATTTACAAATCCAGCCTCGGTGATGACGTTACCCAAGACGCCACCAGCTGCGGTGATAAAGAGTATAGGACCAGCGATCTTTAATGACTCGTTTGTTATATGGTCAAATTCTCTCATCTTTTTAGTTTCAGCTAGTAAAAATACGCAAAAGATCACGCCGATCGCAAGGGCGATGATAGGGTTACCTAAAAATAAAAATATCTTTGGCAAGAGCGCAGCTTTATCAAGCATGCCTTGTTTTGCTAGAACGTCGATCACAGAGCCAACCGCCATGAAGATGATAGGCATGATGATAGGAGCAAGGCTTAAAAATCCGCAAGGCAATTTGCCAAATTTCTTTAAAAGCTCCTCGTAGCTAGCTGTTATCGTAGCGTCAGCCTCTTTGTCGCTGATAGTTACGCTTTTAGCGATACTTTTTGAAAAGAAATAAACAGCTACCAAAACAGGCACCGAAACTACTGTACCCATGATGATGACAAGAAGTAAATTTCCTCCAAGACCAAGCGTGCCAGCAGCAGCTATCGGGCCAGGAGTTGGTGGGATGAAGACGTGAGAAGCATATAGACCGCCACTAAGTGCTACTGACATAGCAACTGGGCTTGCTGAAATTTTCTTATAAAGTGCCTCGCGGATAGAGTTTAAAACGACAAAACCGCTATCGCAAAACACAGGGATGCCAACAACCCAGCCCATTATAAGCATGGCAAGCTCAGGGCGTCTTTGTCCGACTAGTTTAACGACCATGTCTGCTAGCTTTAGCGCAGCTCCCGTTTTTTCAAGCACTGTGCCGATGATCGTTCCAAAGATGATGACGATGCCGATGCTCTTAAATGTGCCACTAAAGCCAACGCCTATCATCGCTGGGATCTTGGATAGATCGATACCTGCGACTACTGCTAGCACCAAAGATATACTCATAAGTGCCAAAAATGGATGCACCTTGAACTTTGAGATCATAAGGATCATAAGGATGATTGCTATAACAAAACAGACAATCAAAGCTATACCGCTCATGAAAACTCCTTTATTGTGAGATTTTGTCAGTGATTTTAGCAAAATTTGCTTATATTTTTTCTAATATTTTTAAGTTTTTCTATTAGTTAAATTTTTTTCGTTATTTATCTAAAATTTACTTCATCTGCCCAAATTTAGCCACTTTATAATATTAAATTTTTAAGGCTATTTTAAAATAACAAAGCCAAGACCAACCTTGTCAGTGTGCCTATCATAGTCAATCAAACTCTCGCCGTATCCTGTAAAATACTGCAAGTAGCCATAAACACCGCTTGAAAATATCGGAAACATATATGAAATTTCAGCTGCACCTTTATTTGTTTTATCAAAATGTAAGTTATTTCTTAGCATTAGGCTAAAAATTTGGTCATTTAGCTTGTAACTAAGCCTTAGATCTCCGTGTCCGATGTAGTTTAAAATTTCTTTATTGTCGTTCTTTTCGCCGATCACGCTCCAAACTCTTGGCGAAATGGTTAAATCTCCATAGACAAGATCGCCTTGCACGTAGGCTCTGTTCCAGCTCCTTGAGTTGGTGCCATCTCGTCCGTTTGACTCATGCAAAAGTCCAAATTTTAGGTTTTTCACGCCTATTTGCTCTAGGTATTTTGGAGAGGCGAAATTTAAGAAAATTTCAGGCTGATAGTTTGTCTCACGAAACGGAGCTGAAGTTTTTGTTATCTGCCACCAAGAGGTCTGCGTATAAGCAGCCACAAGGCTCTCTCTAAGACCAAAAATGTCGTAAAATAGCGGCTTTGCAAGGCTTATTTGAAACTTCGTCTCAACGCTCTTTCGCCCGTCATCTGGGATAGTTTTAGCGTAAGTTACTGGCAAAAGGTAGTTAAATTTATAAAGCTCGATACCAAGTGCGTTTTGTAAATTTTTATCGCTTTTATCTCTTAAAAGATCAGCTTGCTTTAGCTTCGCATCACTTGGTGCTGGCTCGTTTGCTTGCACATTTTGCGCCACTTCTTGCTCGCTTAAAGAGCTTTTGGCTAGCTCTTTATAAATTTGCATCGCAGCCTTTATATCGCCACTTTGCTCAAGCTCTTGCGCCCTTTTAAAATCATCCGTCCTGCTAGCCATCAAAAATGTAAGACTAAAGCTTAAAAGCAGTATAAATTTACTCATTTTTCATCTTTTCATTTGCTATTTTGTATTCTTCTGGGAAATTTACGTTAAAAAACTGCTCTTTGTCCTCAAAATTTACTATCTTGCACTTGCAGCTTTTTCGTAAAAGTCCGATTTTGTGCTCATTTTTTTGGTAAAGCTCATGCGCAAACGGGGCTAAGCTTGGGCTAAAAAAGCCACAAAGCGAATGGATATGCTCATCATCGCCAGCTACGACCATGTCAAATTCATCTTTAAATTTAGCTAGCTCATCAAGGCTGGAAGGCTCAAAAAATGGCATATCAGCTGGGATGATAAAGACGCTATGATCAAAGCTTTTTAGCACAGAATAAAGCGCTAGCATCGGCGAATACTCCTCGCTGCTCACATCTTTTATGAGCTTTAGTGGCGGGCTAAATTTATCAAATTTGGAGCTTACAAAAACCTCATCAAAGACTTTGCTAAATTTAGAGACCTCATAGTGCGTAAGCGTTTCAAAACCCCAAAATGGCAGCAAGGTCTTATCCTGACCCATGCGCGAGCTCTTGCCGCCTGCTAAAATGACGCAAGTTTGCATCTTTTATCCTTTTAAATTTTAAAAATTACAAAAGTATAACCAAATTTTCTAACTCATCTTGTTTTAAATTTATTATCACTTAGCAAAGCTTTGCCCTTAAATTTGCAAAAAAAGAGCATTTTACTGCAGATAAAATTAATTTTTTTACCACGCTAATCATAAAGCTAAGAATAATATAATGGCTTACTTTTAAAGGAGATCACATGAGTGAAAGAAATTTACAAATTTTAGGTTGGATAGGCACATGCTTATCGGTTGTTATGTATTTTTCATACATACCACAGATAATGGGCAACCTTGATGGCAACAAAACACCTTATATACAGCCACTAGCTGCTGCGCTAAACTGCACGATCTGGACAAGTTACGGCCTACTAAAAGCTAAAAAAGACTATCCGCTAGCTGCTGCAAACCTACCAGGCATAATCTTTGGACTTTTGGCAACTATAACAGCGTTTTAATGCGCTAAAAACCGGTAAATTTGCAAAAATAGCTGGATTTGTCGGGGTTAAATTTATTTTATACAAACTCTTCAAATTTCTTTGATATTTCACAAATAAAATTAGATGCTAAATAAAAAATAGTCAAATTTTGTCAAAACGTAAGGCAAAGTATCGTGAGATGAGTTTAAAATTTTTAGAAATTTCCTCTCAATATTAATGTAAGAATATGTCGATTACTAGGTCGAATTTTATTTTAAAATTTAGCGGCAAGATTTTAAGATAGATTTGGATGTTGTGACGAAATTTTCACACAAGATAAAACAACGTAGTTTATCGAAGTGTGAAAATTTCTAACTCATTCAAAGATACTTAAAAGCTAACGCCTATAAGTCCCTTGGATCGGCGATTTTACCAGCTATCGCTGAGGCCGCCACAACCGCCGAGTTAGCCAGATAAATTTCGCTCGTTCTATCGCCCATACGACCGACGAAATTTCTATTTGTCGTTGAGATACAGCGCTCATTTGCACCTAAAATGCCCATATATCCGCCAAGACAAGCACCACATGTTGGGTTGCTCACAACTGCGCCAGCTTCTATGAAAATGTCGATAAGCCCCTCTTTTTCAGCAGCTCTTGCGATCTTTTGCGTCGCTGGAGTGATGATGAGCCTTGTTTTGCGAGCTACTTTTTTGCCTTTTAGGATCTGCGCTGCTATGCGAAGGTCGCTTAGACGGCCATTTGTGCATGAGCCGATAAATGCTTGATCGATAGCTAGATCGTCGCGAACCGCCTGTCTTACGCTCTTGCCGTTGCTTGGCAAAAATGGATATGCGATGACTGGATCAAGGTTTGTGACATCGATCTCTAAAATTTTGTCGTATTTTGCGCCCTCGTCTGAGTAGAAAAATTTTGGTTTATCGCGCAAATTTTTATCTTTTAAAAACTCTTTTGTGATCTCATCAACCGCAATGATACCACTCTTTGCACCAGCTTCGATCGCCATGTTACACATTGAAAATCTATTATCCATGCTAAGGCCATCTATCACATCACCGCTAAACTCAAGCGCCTTGTAAAGTGCGCCATCAACGCCTATTTGTCGGATGATCTCAAGGATGAGGTCCTTGCCGTAGACGTGCTTATCAAGCTTGCCTTTAAAGACGACTTTGATGCTCTCAGGCACTTTAAACCAGTTTTTGCCAGTGATCATCGCATAAGCTAGGTCGGTGCTACCCATGCCGGTGCTAAATGCTCCAAGAGCGCCGTGCGTACAGGTGTGGCTGTCTGCGCCGATGATGACGTCGCCTGGGATGACTAGCCCTTTTTCAGGCAAAATCGCGTGCTCGATGCCCATATCTTTTTCGTCAAAATAGTTTTTAAGGTCGTGTTTGTAGGCAAATTCGCGTGAAATTTTGGCTTGATTTGCGCTTAGGATATCCTTTGTCGGGATGTAGTGATCCATCACGATGGCAAAGCCGTCTGGGTTAGCTAGCTTTTTAGCGCCGCTTCGTTCAAACTGCTTGATCGAGATAGGCGTCGTGATGTCGTTGCCTATGATCATATCGATCTTGCTCTCGATGATCTCTCCTGCGCTTACCTCTTTGCCAACGTGATCTGAAAATATTTTTTCTGTGATAGTTTGTTTCATAAATTTCCTTTAAATTTTGAGGCGATTTTAACGAAATTTGTATAAAAAGATATTTAGCCAGCGCTTTACGTCACCATAAATTTGACAAAAAATTTATGCTAAAAATTTGGACAGATAAGATTTGCAAGATAGCATTTTCTTTTTTATATATTTTAAAATTATAATTTAAGCAATTAAAATAAATTCAATGTCAAATTTAGCCTTAAATTTCATTATAGGTCCCTAAAATACTATATTTATTACTTTGGATAATTAAATTAATAAAATTTAGCAAAATTTATCATAACAAGCGTTATTTAGCTACTTTTTGCCATTTTTTCTTAAAAATAAAAATTAAGAGATATTGTTTAACTTTTATTATAAAATACGCCGAAAATTTTAAAAGGATTTAAGATGAAAAGACTTTTTTCTAGCTTGTCTAACAAGATAGCCTTTTTGCTGACAGCTTGGATGCTAATAGGCATAGGCATATTTTTTAGCATAAACTACTCAAATTCCAAATCGGAAAAAATTCAGTCCTATAACAATGTGCGTAAAACTGGGCTAAAATCGACGATGTATTTTGTCGATGAGTTTTTAAAGTTAAGACTTCACATGGTGCAAACCTTCGCAAAAGAGCTAGAGGATAAAAAGACCTACGCCAGCAGGGACGATATGGCCGAGGCACTAAAGGGTGCGTTTGTCATTTCGCCATTTGACGCGCTATTTGTGGGCTATGCAGATAACGGCAACGTCATAAAGACTGATCTTTTGAAAAACAATCAGCCATTTTTGATACCAAATTTTGATGGTCGCACGAGGGCTTGGTTTCAAGGTGCTAGCAGCAGCGGCAAGCCTGGATTTTCAGAGCCATACATAGATGTCACGACAAAGAATTTAACCATCACGGCCTACGCTCCTATCTTTGATAGCAACCACAAGCTTGTAGCAGTAATTGGCGCAAATATCTTCTTAAACGGCCTTAGCGAAGAGCTTTTAGAGATAAAAACAACCAAAACTTCAAACATCATGATCGCCGATGATAACGGCAAAGTGATAGTTCATCCTGATATAAATTTGGTCTCAAAAGAAGATGAAACCTACAAAAATCTCATCAAAGAAAATATGAAAAACAGCATAGATGGTGACAAGGTCTCGCTATTTTTCTATAACGGCATGAGAAACGTCATCTACTGCCAAAAACAAAAGCTAACAGGCTGGAACGTCTGTATAGTGGCTGACGCTGATGAGTTTGTGGCTGAAATAAAAAGCGCTTCAAATAAGCAAATTTTGATGTTTAGTCTGTTTTTGATCTCAGTCATCATCGCCATCATCGTGGTCGTTAGATACTTCTTAAGGCCAGTTTTAACGATACAAAACGGGCTAATCGAAGTCTTTAAATTTATAAACAACAAAACTTCAAATGTCGATCCTATCAAGCTAAAAAGCAGCGACGAGCTAGGCGTTATGGCTAGCATCATCAACGAAAATATAGAGAGTACAAAAGAGAATTTAAATAGCGAGCGCGAGTTTTTAGCCAAAACGCAAGAATTTGTAAGCAAGATAAAAGGTGGCGACTTTAGAGCGACGCTTGAAGCGACGACAAATAGCCAAGCTCTGCTAAAACTAAAAGAGGCATTTGGCGATCTACGTGACTCACTAAAGACAAATATCGCTTCAAATGAGCACGATATCTTAAAGGCGCTAGAAATTTACTTTAAAAACGACTTTACCGCTAGGATAAACGACGAAGGCGTCATCGCAAAAGGCATCGACGCACTTGGCGATAAGATCGCGCAGATGCTAAAAAATAATGAAGATGTCGCAAAACTGCTAGAAGACCGCGCAAAAGCGCTAAAAGGCTACATGCAAGAGCTAACGACTAAAGCAAACAAGAGTGCCACATCGCTCTCTGAGGGTGCGGCTGCGGTTGAGCAGATGAGTGCGTCTATGAGGCAGGTAAATGCAAGATCTGATGATGTCAAAAGGCAGTCTGAGGAGATAAAAAATATCATCACCATCATCCACGACATCGCTGATCAGACAAATTTACTAGCCCTTAACGCAGCAATAGAAGCAGCACGTGCGGGTGAGCATGGCAGGGGCTTTGCGGTGGTGGCTGATGAGGTTAGAAGCCTAGCTGAGCGCACCCAAAAAAGCCTTGGTGAGATCGAGGCAAATGCAAATATCCTAACTCAAAACATCGATGATATGAGTGCGGCGATAAATGAGCAAACCATAGCGATCTCTCAGATAAACACGCTAGTTGCCGACATCGATAACCTAACAAAAGAAAATCTTGAAGTGGCAAACCAAACAAACAAAGCCACAAATGAGGTTGATGAGATAGCTGATCACATAGTAAAAGAGGTCGCTAAAAACAAATTTTAGAGATTTTGGTCCTAGCAAGCCAGCTAGGACTCTTTGTTAAAACATTTTTGCAACATTTCTGATATAATCCCCGCATGAAGTACGCACATTTAGTTCAAATAGCAAGTTATCTATCAAAATTTAAAAAGATAAGCCAAGCAAAGCGCGTAAGCGACATGGCTATACTTATCGAATTTAGCGGTGAAAAGATTATTTTTGATCTAAATAAGTCAAACTCAGCAATCTATAAAGATGATGAGCTAAAAGAGGCGAAAATTTATCAAGCACCCTTTGATAATGTCCTAAAAAAGCGCTTTAACGCCTCGCATATAAAAAGCGTCGAGTGCCTAAAAGACAATAGAATTTTAAAATTTACCTGCACGCAAAGTGGCTCATATAAAAGCGAAAATTTCATCCTTTATCTTGAATTTACAGGCCGCTTTACAAACGCCGTGATAACTGATGAAAATAACGTCATCATCGAGGCGCTAAGGCATATCGACAATAGCTACCGCAAGATAGAAACTGGCGAGGTCTTAAAAGAACTGCCAGCCATCGCTATAAAAGAAAAGCCGTGCGAGCCGATAACTGACTTTGAGGCATTTTTTAGAAGCGAAGCAGCTAGGATAAACGAGTCTAGGATAGCTAGCTTGAAAGAGGCAAAGCTTGCTAGCGTGCAAAAAAAGATAGATAGCATGAGTGAAATTTTAAACTCGCTTGAAGATAAAGATGAGCTTATGAAAAAGAGCGAGGAGTTTGCAAACTACGGCACACTTTTGCTTGCAAATTTGGCAAATTTTAAGGGCTATGAGAGAGAAATTTCTCTTAAAGATTTTAACGGCAACGAGATAAAACTAACTCTTAGTGACACGCCAAAAAATAGTGCAAATGAATTTTACTCAAGATCAAAAAAGCTACGTGCAAAAGCCCTTGGTGTGGAGATAGAAAAGAGAAATTTAAGTGAAAAGATCGAGTTTTTAGAAGGACTAAAGTCGCTTTTAAAAGAGGCAAAAAGTGCTTACGAGCTTGAAATTTTAAGCCCAAAAAACAAAGCAAAACAAAGAGAGAGACAGATAAAAGATGTGAGCGAAAATGCTGAAATTTTTTACGTTAGAGAGTTTAAAATTTTAGTTGGCAGAAATGAAAAAGGCAATATAAATTTGCTTGATCTCGCCAAAAAAGATGACATCTGGCTTCATCTAAAAGACGCCCCAAGCGCTCATGTCATCATCAAGACAAACAAGAGCAAAGTGCCAGAAGACGTGCTAGAAATGGCTGCTAAATTTTGCGTGGAATTTAGCGTAAAAGGAGCTGGCAGATACGAGGTGGATTACACTAAACGTGAAAATTTAAGGCGTGAAAATGGCGCAAATGTCACTTACACAAACTACAAAACGATCATCATAAATAAAGGCTAAAAATGGCGGTAACACCTTTAGGAAACAGCAACTTCATCAACCAAAACGCCCCAGTCGTCTCGCAGGTGCATGCAAACCAGCAAGCACGCTTTGACATGCAAGCACTAATGGCATCTGAGCTAGCCACCCAGCAAAACGAGGAGATCAAAGAGGTGCGTCCGATGGAGGAGTCATACAAAATAGACCCTGAAAAAGAGCACGAGCGTCAAAAAAGTGAAGAAGAGGCGAGCGAGTTTGAGAACGAAGAGCAAAACGCAAAAGCCAAAGATGAAGAGAATTATTTAGAAGACGAGCTTGATAGCGAAGAAGAGAGCGAAGAACCGCACGTTTTGGATATAAAAATTTAAACTTTAAATTTAAAGATGGTTGTTTAAATCACACAATTATTTTTAAAATTTACTAGCTAACTGCGCCTAAAATCAAAAAATCATTTAAAAAGTAGAAATTAAAAGAAGTAAAAGTGGCGAGAGGATGAGAGAATCGAACTCCCCACCAGACGGTCAACCGCCCAGTCATCGGGTTTGAAGCCCGTGAGCATCACCAGATTACTTTATCCTCCGTGCGTGTTATTTTAGCAGATTTAGATAAATTTTAGCCCATTTTCTATAAACTTTTTGAAATTACAAAAGGATTTATGATTTCTAAATTTAGCGTTTTTGCATTTTTGGTCTTATTTTTTTGCTCTTGCTCCTCAGTCCTCACCCCAGCAACAGCGCCGCTAAATGTATATGACGCATACTCCATTTCTCGCGATAAACGCGGCATCTACTCGATCTCTCGCGATAAATTTATCCAAAGCAAGCTACAAAGCAAAATTTTGTTTTCAAAAGGACTTAGCAACATCGACATCGAGATAGAGGTCTTTTATGGCGACGCCTATCTCATAGGGCTTGTTGATAGCAAAGAGTTTGAAGGTAAGCTAGTTGAACTTGCCAAAAGCACGGACGGAGTGCGAAAAATTTACACCTATCTTAGGGTAAAAAAGAGCGAGTATCCGTGCGATAGCCTGAGCATACTTGCAAATTTAAAGCAAAATCTCTTCAAAGATAGTGTCGTTGAGGGCACAAATGTGCGTGTTAGCATCGTTGGCTGTGACGTTGTTTTTAGCGGTGTGGTAGATAGCATCGAGCAAGAAAAGCACGCCATTTGGTACGCTAAGCACATTGACGGCGTGGCTGATGTCTATTCATTCATCAAAGTTATCAAATAAATTTATACCTCGCGCTTTTTCACAAAGCTTGCTATCAGACTTGGCAAGATAATGAGCGCGCCAAGCAGCATAAATACCATAACAAGATCAGTTAGCAAGCCAAAATAAATTGTCGGTATAAAGTTGCTAGTTATCATCACGCTAAAGCCAAGAAAAATGGTAAATGAGGTGTAATACATCGCGTATCCTATGCTAGCATGTGCAGCTTTGATGCTCTCAAAGACGTCCTTTGTAAGTAGCTCCTCTTTAAAGCGGTGGATGTAGTGGATGATATCATCAACGCCGATGCCTATACTAATGGCCGCTATCGTAATACTCATCACATCAAGCGGTATGCCAAAAAATCCCATCACGCCAAAGAGCGTGCAAAGCGGGATCAAATTTGAGACTATCGCGATGGTTGCTAGCTTGATACTTCTAAAAACAAAGCAAAATATGACAAAAAGTATCGCAACCGTTAGTCCAAATGTATCAACCTGCGAGCTAAGTAAATTTTGAAGCATGTTGTTATAAAGCACCATCATACCGACAACTTCGATGCTTACATTATCGTTTTTAGTAAGCTTGGAAAGCCCAGCCTTAAGCTCTTTCAAAAACTCATTTCGCCTAAGCTCAGAGTCGCTATCGATGATCCTTAAACTAAATCTAAGCTCGTCGTTTTCGACGCTCACGTAAGGACTTAACAAGATGTTTTTATACTCAAGTGGTAGCTTCTCATACATCGCAGCAAGCAAAAAGTCGTCACTTACGCCGTTATTTAGCTCTTTTATCGCCTTTATGAGCGTTGCAAGAGAGCTTACGTTGCCTACAAATTTTTGCTGCGCCAAATGGTCGTGAATTTTCTCTGCAACTCTTGTGTGATAGCTGTTAAACCAGTATTTCGCGCTCTTTGCGTCGTTTTCAAACTCACTTTCAAAGTCATCTTTTTCATCACTTTTTTCTTGTTTTGGCTCGATCTCTTTAAATTTTACTATCACATCAACTGGGATCGTGCCACCAAGCTTTGTGTCGATAATCTGCATGCCTTGGCGGATCTGCGTACTCTCTTTAAAGTAGCCAATGAAGCTATTTTCAACCTTTATCTTGCTTATGCCATAAACGCCAAAGCAGACGACTAGCACGCAAACCACGTAGATGATCTTTCTTGAGTTTAGGGCTAAATTTGCGCAGTATTTTGTAAATTTAAAGCTGTTTTCAAATGTCCTAACAGGGGCAAGCTTCTTTAAATTTGCATTTACCGAGCCAAATAATAAAAATGCAAGCACGAGTGAAACGCTGATACCTGCACTCATCATAATGCCAAGCATGATAACTGGCTTTATATCGGCACTCATTAATGAGCTAAAGCCAATAACCGTTGTAAATATCGCCCAAAAAGATGGAGAAAATTTGTCACGAAGTGTCAGATAGATGAGCTGATTTTGGCTGTATTTTGGGTGTTTTGCGTAAAATTCTCGGTAGCTAACGACTAGGTGGATGACTGTTGAGATGGTGATAATTAGCTGAAGTGCGATGTAGTTTGAGCTAATGACCGTAACTTCCCAGCCAAACATACCAAAAATCCCGGTCGTAAAAATGGCACTTACCGCGCAGATAAACATCGGCAAGACGATCCATCTAACCTGCCTAAAAAATAGCCACAAACTAAAGCTAAGAAGCGCTAAAACGCTTAGGCCGTAAACCAAAAGATCGCTCTTTATAAAGCCTATCATATCATCAGCGATCATGTTTGCGCCGCCCAAAAACAGCTCGTCATTTGCGTTAAATTTAGCGATGGCTGCCTTTATGGCTTCAAGGTTTTTGTGATCGCTCTTTCTAAGCTCATCTCGGTAGGCTTTAAACTCCGCTAAAAGCGCTTTAAATTTCTCTTTTTCAGCCTGCGTGATAGTGCCGTTTGACTCTTTTTGACTAAGTAAATTTCGCTCATTTAAAAGCTCGTTAAATTTCTCATCTTGCTTTAAATTTAGCGCGATCGCTGTGGTTTTTAGATCTTTGCTTATCAAATTTCCACTATAAATGGGACTTTTTGCAAACTCAAGCTTTGCTTTTGAGATATTTATATCTTTATCACTTAGCGTTGGCGTGTGATCTAAGATGCCTGTAACGCCACCTTTTACGCTATTTAGAAGTGGCACGTTTAGGATAGAGATGACGCTGCTAACCATATCGTTTTTGGCTAGCTCGCCACTCAAATTTTTAATAAGCTCTAAATTTTTAGGTGAAAAAAGATCATCTTTTGGGGTAAAAGCGACCACTAAAAGCCCTGGCGAGTCGTAGCGCTTTGCGATCTGCCTATAGGCTTTTAGATCTGGGTCATGCTCAAGCAGCAAGGTCTCAGCCGAAGCATCGATGCTAAGCTTTGTGCTAAGGTAGCCAAAAACTACGCTTAGAACTAGCACAAGCGAGATAACAAGCTTGTTTTTGGCAATGATAAATTTAAAAATTTGTCGCATTAAGGATTAGTTTTGTTTTGATCAGGCAAAACCGCTTCGTTTAGTTTTTGTAAAAGCGTATTAAAATCGCCATTGTTTAGCACGTCGCCAAACTGACTTCTATAAGTTTGTATAATGCTCACACCAACGATATCAAGGTCGTAAATGAGCCAGCCACGCTCTTTTGCATCGTAAAATTTATAGACAAATTCATAGTTTTTGCCGTCATTTAGAAGCTCGGATGTGAGCCAGTATCTATTTTTTTGAGGCTCACTCTCTCCAGTGATGTGGATCTGTTGGTCTTTGTAGCCTAAAAGTTTGTCTATGTATGAGCTTTTTAGCTTTTGCTCAAATGCTGCGTCAAATTTAGCTTGCTCGTCAGCACTTAGACTGTTGTAGCGTTTGCCAAGGCTGATCTTTGCCATTTGCTTGTAGTCAAATAGTGGATCAAGCAGAGCAAAAATCTCTTTTGTCTTTGCATTGTTGTCTAAATTTGTATTTTTTAAAATTTCAATCACTTTTGTTGTCTTTGCCTCTATCTCAGGCTTTATCTGCTCTTTTGAGAGGGCAAAAAGGCTAGTTGCTAAAAGTAAAATCGCCGCTATAATTTTAAAAATTTTCATACTTACTCCTTGATAAGTTTATCGCGTCTTTGCTCGTAAGCATCGCGTAAAAATGGATATAGATCGATCGCGTCTTTGCGTAGTTTTTCATAAGCAGTTGGATCTTGTGCAAAGCTGTTAAACGTCCTATAAGACTTGATACCAAGCGATAAAAGTCTAGGATCAACATAGCTGATAGGATCAGCAAAATAGTCTCCGACCAAGCCGCCAGTATCTCTTAAATTTGATGGTCCAAGCAAAGGCCAAACGATGTGAAAACCGCTTCCAAGCCCCCAGTAACCAAGAGTTTGTCCAAAGTCCTCGTTGTGAGCCTTTAGATCATAGTATTTTGCTCCGTCTGTTAGCCCACCAAAGCCAATTATCGTGTTTGCCAAAAAGCGCAAAGTCTCTTCGCCAGCGTTTTGAAATTTAAACTGAAGCAAGTTATTTACAAAACGCACTGGAAAAAGGAGGTTGTCAAAGAAATTTGCAACCATCGTCCTAGCTGTGGCTGGCACGACATAAGCGTAGCCTTTTGCCACTGGAGTTAGCATGTTTATGTAGATAAAGTCATTTACATTTGTCATCACTCTGTTATAGCCACTAAGCGGGTCAAAAACATCTTTTTTTGCTTCAAACTCAACGTCAAAATCATCTTTTTCACTGTTTGCGTTCAGATCAGTGCTAGCACAGGCTAAAAGCAGGCTACAAAAGATAGCGAGCAAAAATTTCATCATAAAACCTTAAAATTTATTTATAAAATACAGCTTGATTTTATCCTCTTGAAACTTTACAAGAAATTAAAGAAAATTTGTAATTTTAAGCTTGTGAATTAATATAATTAGATATACTTTGCAAATTATTATTATATATTTAGAGGTTAAAATCTTGAAAGCAGATATAAATTTAGAGCTATTTCTAGGCGAAGATACGCAGGTTTTAGCAAAGCATATCGCGCTACTTAAAGCGATAAAAGAGACAAAAAGTATTACAAAAGCTGCTGAAGTGGTGGGCATATCGTATAAAAACGCTTGGGACTGCTTAGATACGATAAATAACAAAAGCAGTAAGCCTCTCATCATAAGAGCCGATGGCAATAAGAAAAATAGCGGCTCAGAGCTTAGCCCATACGCCAAAAAACTGATAAAAATTTACGACGCTATCCTCGAGACGCAAAAGGACTTTTTGCAAAAAATTTGCCAAAAGGTTGATTTTGAAGATGTTGATATCATAAATTTACAAAGGATGAGTATGAATTTAAGCGCTAGAAACCAGCTCTCATGCGAGATCGTCAGCATAAACAGAGGTGCTGTAAATTCTGAGATCACCACAAAGCTAAGCAATGGCAACACGCTTGAAGCGACTATAACAGTTGAGAGCGAGAAAAATTTAGGCCTAAAAGTGGGTCAAAAGGTAGTTTTCATCTTTAAAGCGCCCTCTGTCATCCTTGCAAAAGATCTTGATATAAAAATAAGCACTAAAAATCAGCTAAAAGGTGAGGTCATCGAGGCAAAGATAGGCGCTGTAAATGCTGAGGTCACGCTAAAACTAAGCGACGAGCAAACTTTAACTGCCATCATCACAAAAGATAGCGCGATGGATATGCAAATAGGCGTTGGCGACACGCTTTTAGCAATAGTAAAATCATCTCAAATCATAATAGGAGTATAAATGAAAAAGGTTTTTAAATTTCTATGTGTGGCAGCTCTGCTTGCCATAAACGCACTTGGCGCAGAGGTAAATGTCTATGCCGCAGCAAACACGACTTACGCGTTTCCAGAGCTTATAAAAGAGTTTAATAAGCTTCATCCAGACGCTAAGATCAACCTAACTCTTGGCGCAAGCGGCGGCCTTGTTACGCAGATACAAAACTCGGCCCCAGCTGACATCTTCATGGCTGCTGATATGGGCTTTGCGCAAAAAGCTTACGACACAGGCTTTGCAGTCGCTGCGCCAAAAGTTTATGCACAAGGTGCTTTGGCGATCTTTTCTATAAGAGATGTGGATTTTAAAAAGGGCATAGAAGTGGTTCGTGGCCTAAAGGCGGTCTCAATAGCAAACCCAGAAACAGCACCTTACGGCAAGGCTAGCATCGAGGCTCTTAAAAACGCAAAAATTTATGACGAAATAGAGAAAAACATCGTCTATGCTCAAAAAATTTCTGAGACTCTATCTCAGGCATTAAGCGCTTCAGATGTTGGATTTATTGCTGCTAGCGCGCTTTTTAGTGAGAAAATGGCAAAATACAAAGAGGGCACTAACTACATCTTCGTGCCTCAAGAGCTCTACACTCCGATCGATCAAGGCATCGTACTTTTAAAACATGGTGATAATAACGCTGATGCGAAGGCATTTTATGAGTTTATCTTGGGCGATAAAGCAAAAGAAATTTTTAAGAAATTTGGCTACAACGTCCCAGCTAAATGATAAGAGCAAAGATCGTTCAAATTTCATCCAAAGATGGCGTCAGTTTTTTTGAGCTTGAGTGCCTAAATTTAGGGATAAATTTATATATGCTAGCCTTAAATGAGGCTAGCAAATTTGCTCTAAATGATGAGGTGAGCTTAAATTTCAAAAGCTCAGACGTCGTCCTATCAAAGCTTAGACTTGAGGCTAGCTCTCTTGAAAATGAGCTAAAATGCGAGGTCGCTGGCATAACTCGCGGCGAAATTTTAAGCATAGTTAGCCTAAAGTGTGAGCAGCTTTGCTTTGAGGCCATCATCTCAGATCACGCTCTAAAAGGGCTAAATTTGGTGATAGGCGAGCAGCTCTTTGCATACGTTAAATCAACAAGTATCCACGTAAGTGCTTAAAAATGATAGAAATTTCTTGCAAAAAAGAGCTAAATGGCGGTGGCGGTAAATTTATGCTTGAGGCTGAGCTTGCCTTTGAAAGTGGCGAGTTTGTCGCACTTTATGGAGCAAGTGGCGGAGGTAAAACGACGATTTTAAGGCTCATCGCTGGCTTTGAAGCCCCACAAAGTGGCGTGATAAAGGTTGGAGATAAGATATTTTTTGACGAAAAGACAAATTTAGCCCCGCAAAAGCGAAATATCGGCTTTTTGTTTCAAGACTACGCCCTTTTTGAAAATATGAACGTCTTTAAAAATTTGCTTTTTGCAAATAATGATGAAAATTTAGCAAACAAACTACTTGAAATTTGCGAGCTAAAGAGCCTAAAAAACGCCAAAATAGGCGAGCTTTCAGGCGGTCAAAAGCAGCGCGTGGCACTTGCTCGTGCGGTGATGAGAAAGCCAGAAATTTTACTGCTAGATGAGCCACTAAGTGCCCTAGATAACGCCATGCGCGAGAAGTTGCAGGATTATTTACTAGCGCTTCACGATGAGTTTAAGATGAGCGTTATCTTAGTAAGTCACGACATAGCTGAAATTTACAAGCTTTGCAGCAAGGTTTTTGTCCTTGAAAATGGCAAAATTTCAAGGTCTGGCAGTGCGAGCGAGATATTTTTAAAAAGTGCTGGATCGCAGAAATTTGCGTTTAACGCTAAGGTTTTGGATATCAAAAAGTGTGACGCCATTTTTGTGGCAAACGTGCTAATAAACCGCCAAATTTGCGAGGTCGTGCTAAGTAGCGCAGAAGCTAGTGGGCTAAGAGCTGGCGACACGGCCATAGTTAGCACAAAAGCCTTTGGCGTAAATTTGGTAAAAGCATGATGAGCGAGCTAGCAAATATTGATTACGAGCCGTTTTGGCTCTCTCTAAAGCTCTCTTTTATCACGACATTTATCCTATTTTTCTTCTGCGTAGGACTTGCTTACTTTATGTCGCAAAAGAAATTCTTTGGCAAGGCGTTTTTAGAGTCCATCATCTCGCTGCCTTTGGTGCTGCCACCAAGCGTTCTTGGCTTTTATCTGCTCATTTTTCTCTCGCCTTACTCATTTTTTGGCAAATTTATAGAAGAGCTCTTTGGCGTGAGGCTAGTTTTTAACTTCACTGGCCTTGTCGTGGCAAGCTGCATCTACTCGCTACCATTTATGTTTGGGCCCATTTATGCTGGGCTAAATAGTCTAAAAAAGAGCCTTTTTGAGGCGAGCTACAGCCTTGGTAAAAGCAAGCTTACGACCATTTTTAGGGTCATCTTGCCAAGTATCAGATCAAATTTACTAACAGCGATCGTTGTTAGCTTCGCTCATACGATGGGCGAGTTTGGCGTGGTTTTGATGATAGGTGGCAGCGTGGCTGGTGAGAGCAAGGTCGCTAGTATCGCGATATTTGAGGCGGTTGAGATGCTTGACTATACCAAAGCTCACATCTACGCTCTTTTGATGCTAATAATCAGCTTTTTCGTCCTTTTTATCGTCTATTTTTTAAATTCAAAAAAAGCTTAAAGATATATAATAGATAAAATTTTTAAAGGACAAAACATGATAAAAGTGCCTACAAGCATCTATCTAAGGACTTTAGACGGTAAAGAATTTGACTTTTCAGCCTTTGCAAGGACCCATGACTGCGTGGTTTTTATCTATCCAAAGATAGGTGAGGACTTTGAGCTTTTAAGCGAACAGCTACAAAAGACTGCTGGCATGAAAGGCTGCACGAAGCAAGCGATAAACTACAAAAAACTTCTTAAAGAATTTAACGATCTTGGCTTTATGGTAGTTGCTATTGGCTCCCAAGATATCGCAGCTCAGAAGAAATTTGAAGAAGAGACCGCAACTGGCATAATGTTTTTTAACGATAGTGAGTTTATGCTAGAGCGAGCGCTTGAATTGCCTGTATTTGCAGCTTCAAATGGGCATAAATTTTACTTTCGTCAAACACTTATCATAAAAGGTGGCAATATAAGGCGCGCATATATCGTTGATGAACCCGAAAACGACGCTAAAAATATGCTGGAGAAGATAAAAAACGAAGACTACTAAGGATAGAAAATGGACAAAAATAGCAAGATCGAAAAGTCTTATGACGAGCTAACATATAAATCAGCAGCATTTGCGCAGTCATCGCCCTATAAACTAGAGGCTTGCGCTACGCTTCTTGGCATCAACCCACCGCCTTGCAAAAATGCAAAAGTTTTGGAGATAGGGTGCAGTTTTGGTGGAAATTTGATCCCATTTGCCGTAAATAACGAGAACGCAAGAGTAGTTGGCATCGACCTTAGCGGCGAGCAAATAAGGCGCGGTAAAGAGATCGTAAAAGAGATAGGTCTAAGCAATTTAGAGCTAATCCACGGCGATATCTGCGAGTTTAAAAGTGATGAGAAATTTGACTATATCATCGCTCACGGCGTCTTTAGCTGGGTGCCTGACTTTGTGAAAGATGCTATTTTAAGGGTTGTAAGAGAAAATTTAAGCCAAAACGGCGTGGCGTTTATCTCTTACAATGTCTATCCTGGCTGGAAAGTAAAAGATGTAGTGCGTGATCTTATGCTACTTGCCGCAAAGGATAAAGATAGCACTGAAGAGAGGCTAAAAGCTGCCAAAGAGGCACTTTTAGTCTATAAAGAGGTATTGCTAACAAGAGATAATGAAGAATTTGAAAAATTTATGCCTATTAAGTCGCTTATCACTTGGATAGATGATATTCTTAGCAAAGATGATTTTTATGTAGTGCATGAGTTTTTGGAGGATATAAATGATCCATTTTACTTTAAAGATTTTTGCGAAAAAATAGATAAATTTGACTTAGCTTATCTTTGTGATATTGATATGAAAGATGTATTTGTGCCTGATTTTGGAAATGCTCTTGTGGATGACTTTAAAAATGTGCATTTTGCAGATCGTATACAAAGTGAGCAGTTTTTGGATATTTTAAATATGAAGCTTTTTAGGCAGAGCCTAATCGTTCATAAAAATGCTTTTGAGGTCATTAAGGCAAAGCAGATAGGTCCAAGTGATATAAATAAACTTCACGTTGTGGGGGATTTTATAAAAAGAGACGACGGATGGTATGATAGATTTAATGTTATGCCACAAGATATATCTTGGCTTTGTGAGGTTTTTAACAAGATGTTTCCAGCGAGCATAAACCTCTCTCAAATTTTAGAAATTTTACCAGAAGATAAGCTTACAGTTTATAGCGCTTTTGTAAGGCTTTTAACTAACTCAGCAAGCGCAATGATAGTAAAAGATGAGCTAAAAGATATAGAGTATAGGCCAGGGCATTCAAGGCTAAATCCAAATTTGATAAATTATGTTAAGTATTTTTTAAAACATAAAGAAGAGACAAATATTGGTTTTGCAAATAGATTTTGTGTATCTGAAAGATTAAATTTGGTTGATTACTATATATTTTTACTATTAGATGGTAAAAATAATTTAGAAGACATTGCGTCTAAGGCTTTAAAATTTATAAAAGAAAATGACGTAAAAATATTTGAAGCAAGCGGCGAAGAGATAAAAAGAAACAAGGTTGTATCAAATATATTTAGCTATGTAGCAGGCACTATAAGAATAGCTAGCATGCTCTATTTGCTTGAGGAAATTTAAAATGAAAAAAATTCTTGCTCTTATATTTTGTATATTTCTGGCAGGTTGTGCTAGCAAGCCAAGCGTGAAAAATCTAAATCTTAAAAGCAGCCTAAACTACGGCGGCGAAGAGCTTGCAAAGA
This sequence comes from Campylobacter concisus, assembly GCF_003048985.1. Classification (GTDB taxonomy): domain Bacteria; phylum Campylobacterota; class Campylobacteria; order Campylobacterales; family Campylobacteraceae; genus Campylobacter_A; species Campylobacter_A concisus_AY. Next base: position 22,224 of record NZ_PIRS01000012.1, on the reverse strand, counting down.
TACTTGAACAAGATGATGCAGTGGCTTTTAGCAGCAACTTGCGTGAAGGAGTTTTCATCTACATAAGTAACGTCAAAGTCGCAAACTATCTTGGCGTAGTAAGAGCTGAGAGACACGCTAAATTTAGCGTAAAGGAGCTAGGCAAAAACGATCTTTTGATAAAAAGCGTAAATGATCTAACGCAAAGTTTTGATGCTAGTTTGGAGCGAGCTAGAGAGCTAAAATGTGGCACTTTAGTGATCAGACTAAAAGATAAATTTCAAGATTTAGAAGCGGCAAATAAATTTTTAGAGCAAAACGAGAGCGCATTTTTAAAGATGAGTGGTGAGATAAGGTGCAAGTAGCCTTATCTGCCCTGCTCTATCAGCCTAAAAACTTCATCTTCTAAGCCCAAAGCATTTTTGCCAAATGCTACGTAAAATGGGCTTTTTAGATCAGCTAGTTTGTAGCTTGGCTCGCATCTGTCGCTAGCGTTTAAGACCTTGCCACCGCTAAATTTCACTACCGCCTCGCCTGCGGCATTATCCCAAAGATAGCTTGGGCTAAATCTCACATATATCCCGCCAAGCTCGGCCAAACGGCAAAATTTAATGGCAGATCCGATGCATTTTTGCTCTAAATTTAAACTATCTCTTACAAGTTCAACCTTCTTCGTCTCGCCTCTTCTGCTTGAAAAGATGAAGCTATTTAAGCTTTTAGCTTTTTCATTTAGATCTTGTTTTTCTACGACCTCATCATTTGTGCCTAAAATTTCTTTAAAAGCGCCGTTTTCATCAGCGTAAAAAAGCTCTTTACTAACTGGGATAAAAATGACGCCAAGCACCGGTCTAGCCTCTTTTATAAGCGCTATACAAACACAAAATTCGCCATTTCTAGCTAAAAATTCTTTCGTGCCATCAAGGGGATCAACTAGCCAAAACTCATCTTTGTCACTCTCTTGCAAGATGCTCTCTTCAGAGCAAATTTTTATCCCACTTTTGCTTAGCTCTTTTAGTATCACCTCATTTGCCGCTAGGTCAGCGCTAGTTAGCGGCGAGCTGTCATCTTTTAGGCAGACTTTAAGCGCCTGGCCATTAGATGAGTAAAATTTCATTATCTCACCCCCAGCGCTGATGGCTGCCTTGATGGCTAAATTTAAAAGCTCGCTCATTTTGGTGTTCTGTTTGTCTCTCCGACGTAGAGCTGTCTTGGACGGACGATCTTTATAGTGTCTTGCTCTTTTAGCTCGATCCACTGGCTGATCCAGCCTGGCGTCCTGCCGATGACAAAAATGACGGCAAACATATTATTTGGTATGCCAAGCGCTTTTAGGATGAGCCCTGAGTGAAAATCAACATTTGGATATAAATTTCTACTTACAAAGTAGTCGTCATTTAGCGCGATCTCTTCGATGCGGTTGGCGATCTTGATAAGCTCTGAGCTAATGCCGATCTCATCCATCAGCTGATCTCTCATCTTTTTAAGCACCTTTGCGCGAGGGTCGAAGTTTTTATAGACCCTGTGACCAAAGCCCATTAGCCTAAATGGATCGTTCTTATCCTTTGCTCTAGCGATGTATTTATCGACGTTTGCGACCGAGCCGATCTCTTCAAGCTGGCGGATAACACCCTCGTTTGCCCCGCCATGAGCCCAGCCCCAAAGTGCGCCGATACCTGCGCTTATACATGCGTATGGGTGCGCGTGCGTAGAGCCAACTGTCCTAACAGTAGTCGTTGAGGCATTTTGCTCGTGGTCAGCATGGAGCATAAAGACCGTGTCAAGCGCCTTTATCTCGATAGGCTTAAGATCGACGTGCTCGTATGGATAGCCCCTCATCATGTAGAGGAAATTTTCAGTAAAGCCACGATCTAAATTTGGATAGATGATAGGAAGGCCGCGTGAGTAGCGGTAGCTAAAGGCCGCTATCGTTGGGATTTTAGCGATTATCCTCATAGCCATCTCGTGATACTCTTCTGGTTTGTCCATGTTTAGGTGGTCTGAGTAAAAGGCACTTAGCGCTGAGACTGCCGCTTGCAAGATCGCCATAGGGTGCGCCTTGTCTGGAAATGCGTCAAATAGCTTCATCATGCCCTCATGTATGAAACTTCTTTTTTTAAGCTCATCTTTAAAGCCCCTGTATTGCTCGCTCGTTGGTAGCTCTTTGTTTAAAAGCAGGTAGGCAACGTCTAAAAATGTCTTATTTTCAGCCAGATAGGCGATGTCGTAGCCTCTATACATTAGCTCGCCCTTTAGGCCGTCGATGTATGTTATGGCTGAGCGGCACATCGCAGTTGAGGTGTAGCCCCTGTCAAAGGTAAACATCCCAGTATCGCTAAAAAAGGTCGATATGTCGATGACGTCTGGCCCCATAGTGCCCTGCAGGATAGGAAACTCATAGCTCTTGCCAGTTCGGTTGTCGATTAGTGTGGCTGTATTTGATGACATTTTTACTCCTTGCTTTTTGATTGCATTAAAATTTTGATGATTATAGCTCCTATTATAGCTTGTGCGAGGCTTGCCAGGATGAAAGATGAGTAAGAATAGTCACTTATCTCGCCTGATTTGTGTGCGATAGTAGCAACTGCGATCAAAAGAGTGAGTGGCATAGACTGCGAAACGGAAAATAAAAATATCCCTCTAAAGCCAAGCTTGCCCAAAAAGAGCAAACTAGATACAACTCTCGTGCCAAGCATCGCTAAAAATATAAAAATAGCATCCTTTATCACTTCGCTAGATCCTAGGCTTGAAAGCTTAAAAGTAGAGCCTATGTGGATGAAAAATATCGGCACCAAAAAGCCAAATCCAAAGCTTGAAAGCTTGTGCGGCAAGTCCTTTTTGTGATCGAAAAATGTCGTGATAAACATACCTGCGATAAACGCGCCAAAGGCAACTTCTAAATTTAGATATAGCATCAAGGCTATCATCGTGAAAAATACCGCGATGCAAAGCCTGATGTCCTTCTCATCCTTGTCGTAGTGCGGCATGAGCACCACTTTAAGCCCCGGATACCACCAAAAAAGCACATCCAAAATTTTAAAACTAAGCACGCTGATAGCCAAAAATAGGATCAAATAGCCAATCGTTAGCCATAAATTTATGCTCGCTCCAAACTGCAAGTAAGCAGCGGTAAATGTTAGAAGCGTGATGCTTAAAAGCTCGCCGATAGTTGCTATTAGCATGCTTAAATTTAGCCACTCTTGCTGCTTGCCATACTCTTTAAATAGCGTAAATACCATACCAACGGCCATTATCGGGATGATGATGATGTAAAGCAGGCTAAGCTCAAGTCCTAGCGTCAAAGCTGTGGCTAGAGCGTAGATGAGCGCAAGGTAGATGAGCCCAAGGCGCAAAATTTTACGGTCGATGTTTATGAGCATCCTAAGATCGATCTCCATGCCAGCTAGAAACATCAAAAAGAAAAAGCCAACTTCGCTGATGAGCTTAAACATCTCGTTGTCGCCAACGACTCCGATGTAGCCGGCAACCGCTCCAAGTAGTATCTCAGCAGGTGCGACTGGGATGCGTAAAATTTTAGAAATATAAGGCGAAGCAAAGACGATAAATGCCAAAACGACAAGGATGCTAAGCTCGCTTGCTTGGTGTAACTGCAAAAAGATCCTTAAAATAAAAATGCCTGATTGTATAAAAAGCTTTGTTATTTTTTGATTAAGCTAAGCGAAATTTTGGCAAAATGGCGGCTATTTTTAGAAATTTGGAGTGAAATTTTATGCGTAAATTTAGCCTTTTTGTTTTGCTGTTTTTTGGCGTCTTTTCTTTAGCAGATGAGCTAAGCTTGGTTGAGAGTTTTAGATTTGATGGCAGCACATTTTATAAAAAGCAAGTGGTTAAAAATGAGAGCTTTTACTTTTTAAAAAATGAAAATATGAACGAGCACTTTGCCTCGTTTAAGGTAAAGTTTAACGAAGATATCAAGACAAAAAGCGAGCTAGAAGAGCTAAAAAAGGCTCTTAAGCAAGATAAAAACGTGCTTTTTAGTGAAGAAAATGATCAAATTTTAGCTCTTATAAAAGATGAAACTAAGAGCAAAAATATAGAAATAATCCACTTTTTGCTTAAAAAAGATGGAGTTTTGATGCTTTCATATGAGAGAATTTACGACCGACAAACATCAGCAGATGCGCTCAAACCTGTGCTTTTAAGCGAAGCTAGAAATTTTATGCTGCAGATGCCAAAGATAGAAGCTAGGTAGAGAGATGCATGTGACGGTACTACATATTGCATGCAATTTTGTTAAATTTGAGCAAATTTTAAAATTTCATGAACGAGTAATTTCGGCTCTAAAATTTGAGCTAAGCTGTAAGCGAAGCCAAATTTTAGTAGCCAACTCTTGCGAGTGAATGGAATTTTAAAATTTACAAAAAGATTTTTAGAAATTTAATGTTTCGTTTTTATCCAAAAGGGAGACAATGGGACTTGAATTACGGTCTGCTTGCAGTTGCGAGCTAGCGAAGCAAAGCCGTCCCCTTATCTCCCTTTTTAAATCCTCCAATCCCCTCGCACGTTAGAAGTGCATGCTTCAGTGCTTCGCACCGCATGCGGTTAAAAAATCTAGCAAAATTTAAATTTATAAACAGCTCTGTTAAATTTGCAAGCTCTCACAAATTTTTACCAAGCAAAATGCCAAAATAGCTTGCGATCAGGCAAAGGCTAAGGTTTAAAAATATATTTAAAAAGCCTTTTACGAGTTCGCCTTCTAGTAAAAATTTAACGCTATCAAGGCTAAAGCTTGAAAATGTGGTAAAGCCACCAAGTATACCAACGACCAAGAAAACCCTCACGCTTTGGCTTAAATTTAGACAAAATAAAACGCCGATAATGAAGCTGCCAAGCACATTTACGCCAAGCGTGGCTAGAGGAAAGTGGCTAAATTTTAGCAGCTCGCCAGCCAAAAACCTGCATCCAGCTCCGATAAAGCCTCCAAGCCCAGCAAAAAGTAAATTTACAAGCATTAGTGGCAGATACTTGCAAAGCTAAAACCGCGCTTTGTAAGCTCCTCGATGTCCTTGCTCGCCTTCTCGCCCTTTGCGGTGAGGTAGTCGCCTATCACGATAGCGTCTGCGCCATTTTCAAAGATCTCGTACTGCCTCTCGCCTAATATCTTCTCCCTGCCGCCAGCTATCATGACCCTAGTTTCTGGCAGTGCGCTTTTGGTTTCGCGCACGATTTTTAGGGCTTCATCCGCGCTAAGAGGTGGCTGATCAAGCCTTAGTGCGTCACTTTTTATGAAAAAATTTATAGGCGATGAAAACGGCTCAAGCTCCTTTAGGCTCGCCCTAAAGCTCATCCTGTCGGCCTCGCTCTCGCCAACGCCGTAAATGCCGCCAGTGCAAAGCATGAGCCCAGCCCTTTTTGCGTCTAAATTTGTCTGATATCTCTCGTCCCAAGAGTGGGTTGTACAGATTTTTGAGAAAAACTCACGGCTAGTTTCTAGGTTGTGGTTATAGCTAAAAACGCCAGCATTTTTGAGCTCGCAAAGCTGATCGTAAGTCGCCATGCCGTTACATGCGATGAGCATCAAATTTGGTACTTCTTTATGCACGGCTCTTGCTAAAGAGGCGATGTAGTCGGTCTTTTTGTCATTTAGTCTGGCGCCACTTGTGACTAAACAAAAGCCAAGAGCATGGTTTTTATATGCCATTTTGGCCTCGTCCACCACCTGCTGCACGCTTTTTTCTTTAAATTTAGTGATATCAGCGCCGGCTTTGGCACTTTGCGTGCAATAAGCGCAGTCTTCGCCGCAGTTTCCCTGAGTGACGGAGCATATCGCACAAAGCATAATCGTTTTCATTTTTTGTCCTTTTTGGGGAGCATTATAGCTTTGGTAGGTTTAAAATTTAAGTAGAGTGGCTTGAATTTACGAAAAATAGGTAAATTTAAATGTTTATTCCTTTGTTAAGGGGGAAGAGGCTTGAATTACGAAGTCGCTCCCTTCCCCCTTAACAATCCCCTAACCCCGACAACGTTAGAAGTGGCATGCGATAGCACTATCGTGCCGCATGTGTTTTGCTATCAAGTAAGTTTTCGCAAATTTTAAAATTTGCTCTTAGAAATAAAACTATACTAAAAATTTAAATTTTACAGCATTACTTTTTTCTTATAAATTTCCGCTCTCTCTTTTAAAAGCCCTGTTTTTAAATTTGGCAAAGCGCTAAGCTCGTCAAAAAGTCCAAAAAGTGCGTGCTGTGGTGGCAGACTGAGGTAGGTGAGGGATTTTAGAGACAAGATAGGCGAGTAGTCCTTGCTCTTTAGCCTAGCCACCAAGATCACAAGGCTAGTTAGTCCTGGCATCTGGCGTAAGAACTCTAGGCTTTCTATGTGGATAAATTTAGGCGAAAGTCCGTCGCCACTGATCTCTAAGCTCTTTAAATTTTGCAAATTTGAAAACGCAGAGTAGTCGCTTATCTTTTGAAAATTCTCCACCGCAAGGCTTTCAAGTCCAGTAAGTGTCGCGATCGGCGCGATGCTTTTTACGCTGGCACCAGAACCTACAAAAAGGCTCTTTAGACTAGAAAGATTTGCCAGCGCATCAAGGCTCTCATACGAGCCCCATTTGATGTGAAGGCTCTTTAAATTTCTTTGGCAGCACGCTGCGTCAAAAAGCTCTTGAGGCATTTTGGTGCAAAAGTTAAGCTCATCAAATGCCTCCTGCTCGCTTCTTAAAAAGTCGCACCACTCATCAAGCACTGCTCTTTTTTGCCTGGCGGTTTTATACTGCGGCGTGAGGCTGTCCCCTAGCTGCGTGCAGTTTATCACAAGGCTCTTTTGCCCTTTATACTGGCTAACTTCTACGATAGTTTCAGGCATTTAAAGTCCAAATTTATAAGCCAAATTTAGGCTCAAGGGCTAAAATTTGGCTAGAAATTTTAATTTTCAGAGATAAGTGTCTTTTTCTTACACTTTGTGCACTCTATAAAAGTGCCTTTTTTAAGCTCTTTTTTGATCATATCGCCGCCGCACTCATCGCATTTTTGCGCGACTGGCTCGTAGTTTGAGATGAAGTCGCATTTTGGATAGTTGGCACATCCATAAAATTTACCACGCCTGCTAAATCTCTCAACGATCTCGCCACCGCATTTTGGACATGGCACGTCAAGCTTTTTAAGCTCACGTTTTGGCTTAGCTGCCGTAACAGTGCCAGTTTCTGCGCTCTTTTCATTATCTTTTGCGACATTTCTTGAGTATTTGCATTTTGGGAAATTTGAACAAGCGATAAATTCGCCGTATCTGCCCTTTCTAAGCACTAGCTCGCTGCCGCACTCTGGGCACTTCTCGCCGATCGGAGTGGCTGTTTTTAGGCTTTTTATGCCAGTTTTGCCAGCGCTTATTTTTTCCATAAATGGATAGTAAAAGTCGCTTAGCACCTTTTGCCAGTCAGCCTTGTCAAGCGCGATCTCATCGAGCTTTTCTTCAAGATGTGAGGTAAATTCGCTATCGACGATGTTGCTAAAATGCTCCTCCAAAACGCCTATCATGCTAAATGCGATCTCGTTTGGTATGAGCTGTTTTTTCTCGATCCTCACGTAGTCTCTTGAGGTTAGCAGCGAGATGGTCGGTGCGTAGGTGCTTGGGCGACCGATGCCTAGACTCTCTAGCTTTTTAACAAGGCCAGCTTCAGAGTACCTGGCTGGTGGCTCGGTGAAGTTTTGCGTGCTTTTTATGCTTTGCAAACTCATCTCGTCGCCCTTTTTTAAATTTGGCAAAATTTTATCCTTATCAAGCTCGCCATAAACCTTGTAAAAGCCGTCAAATAGCACCTTTCTGCCACTTATCTTAAACTCGCCTTTTTCGCTTGCGACATAGACATTTTGCGTTTGGCTCACACATGCGCTCATTTGGCAAGCTAAAAATCTATTGTAGATGAGCGTGTAGAGTTTGAGTGCATCTTTTTCTAAAAATTTAGCAGCGATTTGCGGTGTGAAGTTTAAATTTGTAGGGCGGATCGCTTCGTGGGCTTCTTGCGCACCTTTTGAGCTTGTCGTGTAGCTTATCGCTTTGGCTGGCAGATACTCTTTGCCGTAGTTTTGCAGGATGTGCTCTCTAGCGGCTGCGACGGCCTCTTTGGCTAAATTTAAGCTATCTGTTCTCATATATGTGATCGCACCCATGAAGCCCTCGTTTGTTTGCACGCCCTCATAGAGGCTTTGCGCGATCATCATCGTCTTTTTAGGGCTAAAGCCAAGGCGGTTGCTCGCACTTTGCTGAAGAGTTGAAGTCATAAATGGCGGACTTGGTTGGATCTTTCTATCCTTGCTCTCGATCTCACGGACGCTAAATTTCTCATTTTGTAAATTTTCGATGATGTATTTTGCGCGGTCTGGGTTTTGGATAGTGAGCTTTTCGATCTTTTGGTTTTCAAATTTAACTAGCTCGGCGTCTAGATCTTTTTTAAAAACGGTGTCGATAGTGTAGTATTCAACTGGTTTGAATGCCTGAATTTCACGCTCGCGATCGACTATTATTTTTAGTGCTGCACTTTGCACACGTCCAGCACTTAAGCCTTTTTGTATCTTTAAATTTAAAAGCGGGCTTAGCTTGTAGCCAACTATGCGGTCAAGCAAGCGCCTTGTCTGCTGGGCATTGACGCTGTTCATATCGACGTGTCTTGGGCTTTTTAGAGCGTTTTGTATGGCGCTTTTGGTGATCTCATGAAAGACGATGCGAGGCAGGCTGGTTGGCTCTTTGCCGATGGCGTTTGCGATGTGAAACGCGATCGCCTCACCCTCTCTATCCTCATCGGTCGCGAGGTAAATTTCATCTGAAGCTTTGGCAAGCTCTTTTATCTCTTTTACGATGGCGGAGTGATCGCTGCTGATGCGATACTCTGGGGTAAATTTATCATCCTCTATCTTGATGCCAAAGCTCGTTTTTGGCAGATCTCTGATGTGGCCTTTTGAAGCGATGACGTTGTAGCTTTTGTCTAAGAAATTTTTGATAGTCTTTGCTTTTGCGGGAGATTCCACGATGATTAAGCTTTTCATTTATATATAGCCTTTGAATTTTTTGGCGTAATTGTAGCAGAAATAAAATCGATTGAAACCATAAAATCTCTTTAAGCGCTTTTAAATGTAATTACAATATGATTACACAAAAAGGAGCAAACGCATGATAACAAATTTAATCCAAATAGGAAATTCTCAAGGCATAAGGCTTCCAAAGGCTGTTATAGAGCAGTTTGGATTTAAAAAAATTTCTCTTGAAATTTTAAAAGACGGCATATTTTTAAGACCAGTAAAACAAAACGACATAGATGAGTGGGATACTTTAGAGCTTAGAAAACTAGCACAAAGTGAAAAGATAGATAGTGAGTTTGAAGCCATTGATATAGGCGATAAAGAGTGGCAGTGGTGATGAGTAGATATGAAATTTGGTTTATAAACCTTGATCCAACGATCGGAGCCGAGATACAAAAAACTAGACCTTGCGTAATTATTTCGCCACCTCAGCTTGACTATCTACAAACTAGGCTCATTGCACCCATTACCAGCAAAGGCTTTGATGCGCCTTATAGAGTAAATTTCAAGCTGCTTGGCAAAGAGGCAAAAATACTTTGCGATCAGATAAGATGTGTAAGTGTTGATAGATTTGTTTCAAAGATTGGCGAGTTAGAGAGCGAACAGATAGAAGAGTTAAAGGAAATTTTACATCAAATGTTTTTATGATATAAATTTTTACTTCATCTATAAACTTTTTTCAAAATCAAGCGATATAGTTTTTGTGCGGCACGAAGTCGTAACTAAAAAAATTAAAAGGATTTACAATGAGTTTTCGTATTAACACAAACGTAAACGCACTTAACACACATGCTAACGCAGTTAGCAACAACACTGACCTATCTAAGTCACTTAACAAACTTAGTTCTGGTCTTCGTATCCAAACAGCTGCAGATGACGCTTCAGGTCTATCTATCGCAGATAGCTTAAGAAGCCAAGCTTCAGCTCTAGGTCAAGCTATTGCAAATGGTAATGATGCTATTGGTATCATTCAAGTTGCCGACAAAGCTATGGACGAGCAGTTAAAAGTTCTTGACACTATCAAAGCTAAAGCTACTCAGTCAGCTCAAGACGGCCAAACAACTCAATCACGCCAAGCATTGCAAGCTGATATCGTTCGTCTAATGGAAGAGCTTGACAATATCGGTAACACTACTTCATTTAACGGTCAGCAACTACTAAACGGAACATTCTCTAACAAAGAATTCCAAATAGGTGCTTACTCAAACCAAACTGTTAAAGCAAGTATTGGTGCGACTACATCTGATAAGATCGGTCTTACACGTTTTGAGAGCTCAAAACTACTTACTAAAACAGCAGCAGGTGCGATCAGCCTTACATTTGTAAACGTAGATGGTGTAAACAACGTAAAAGTTCAAGCTGCTACTCTCTCAACTGGCCTTGGTAAAGGTGTAGGTGCTCTAGCAGAGAACATCAACAAAGTTGCAAACGAAACTGGCGTTCGTGCTACTTATGATGTTACATGGAAAGGCAAAGACGCTATTAAAGCTGGTGAGTTGAAAGACCTAACTATAAACGATGTTATCATAGGTGACATTAGTGTTAAAGCAAATGACGAAAATGGTGCGCTTATAAACGCTATCAATGCCGTTAAAGACCAAACTGGTGTAACAGCTTCGCTTGACAAAGGTAAGCTAGTGCTTACTTCAGTAGATGGCCGCGCTATACAAGCTAAATCAAAAGCAGATGCAGCTAATGTTGCAAACAACATGTCTGCTGTTTTTGGTTATGCTGGTAAAGGCGATGACCTTACAAAAATGGGCGCAGCACTATCTACTATGTTCATCGGAAGACTAAACCTAGTTAAACTTGATGGTCGCGATATCAAAGTTAGCACTGGTGCCGCTGGTAATACACTAGGCGGTCTATCAGCAGCCTTTAGTATGTCATCTAAGGCAAATAGCAACGGTGGTGCTCAAGCATCTGTTTCTTTGCGTGAGATCAAAGGTCAGATAGATAAAACTCTAGCTGCTGCTATGGGCTTTACTAGAATGAACAATAGTGGTGCTATGACATCTAACCAAAGTGCTGGTGTTATGACATTAACTGGCGCGATGGCTGTTATGAGTATCGCTGAGTCAGCTCAAAAAACACTTGACCAAATTCGTTCAGACCTTGGTTCAGTTCAAAACCAACTTCAAGCTACAGTTAATAACATCACTGTAACTCAAGTTAACGTAAAATCAGCAGAATCACAAATCAGGGACGTAGATTTTGCTAGCGAGTCTGCTAACTTCTCAAAACATAACATCCTAGCTCAATCAGGTGCTTATGCTATGAGTCAAGCAAACAGCGTTCAACAAAACGTAATGAAACTTCTACAATAACGTAGCTAGTTAAATTAAGTTTTAAATAGGGCTTTGTTGCAGTAGCAAAGCCTTAATGTGTTAATGCTTTTACAATACGCAAACCCCCAAGCCTCAAAGCCTAGCTTTGGGGCTTTTTAAATTTATAAGCAATAAAATCAATATGTAAAATATTGTTTTAAATAAAAGCCTCCAAAGATAAAAAACTTTAAAGGCTTTTTATAAAATTATTTGGACTGGGTTTAATGGATAACTAAAAGCCCAGCCTATATCAGGCCAAGCTTTTTAACTTCTTTAAGTAAATTTTTACTAGCTTTCTTAGTAGTTTTTATCTCAGCATCTAAGCCACCAGCTAGAGAAAATAGCCAATATTTATGCATCTCTACCCACTCTGCTAGTTTATTTACCTTTTGTATAGCCTCATCACTAGGCTCAACTGAAATTTTAGCTAGCTCAAGCTCTTGATAATATACAGAGATAGACAAGATGTATTCGATATATCTTCTATACTTTTGCCTTCCTGCAAATTCCTTAGCTTTATCTATCTTTTTTGTTATAGATAATAACTTCTTAAAATGCTTCTCGCTAAGCTCGCCTTTATCTCTTATCTCTATCATTTTGTCTATATCTGGAGCGACTTCTAAAAAGACCTCTTCAAGCTTTTGCTTTACCTCTTCTTCAAATTTGATCTTAGTTTGTATAAATTTATAGGCTTGCAAAAGCTCTTTTTTTATGGTTTTTTCATTAGGAAAACTAATGTGAGGTAAATTTTTTAGCTCTTTACCACGAGTGAGCTCCTCCATAACTTGAATAAAAGGTTTTTCAATGGTGCCTTTTATCATAGCGCCGCCTTCTGTGCAGTTGTAGTTTTTTATGCCTTTTTTGTTTGTTGACTCGATGTCTGATTCATATTGGTTTTTAAATTTATCCCAAACATAAGTCGTCCTAACCTCGCCTATTCCGCCGTAAGCTGTAGTGTATAAATTTTCATCTGCCTGGGCAAACGCATGTCCTGTTGCATGGCTTTTGCCATCTGGTGCAAAGGCTAGGTCTTGACCTATCAAGACTATATTTTTATGATCTAACACATAAGCTAGTTGATAGGCCTGATTTGCCGTGCTAAGTCCTATACCAAGATAGCCATGCTTGTTTAAACCCATAGAGCATTCGGCCTGTGGGCGAAGCGTAAGCACTAAGCGTCTTGGCAAAATATTTTTTACACTTTGAGGGTGTGTTAGCGATGCTACGATAAAGTATGCGTCTTTATCCAAATTTCCATTTCTCTTTTTAAAAAAGCTCGATGTTTCTATAACTCTTTCTATAGACGTAACATAGTCTGGCTTGATGCCGTGCTTTGCAAGTATCGGCAAAGAGGCATCTAGGCTAATAACAGTAACATAAGGGGCAAATTTCTTAAGCGTATCAAGCTGTTTGTCTAGGCTTGGTCCAGTAGCTACTATCACAGCCGTATCCATAAGACCTTTTCGTTTTTTTATGAGGTCTTGATAGACATAGCCCTTTATAAGCTGAGGTAGGTTTTGGGTATTGTTTCTAACACCTTGGAGCAGGTCATCTACGCTGTTTCCATGTGATGTTACAACCTGCGAAATGGCTCTTACAAAAAATTGGTTTATCTTGTTGTAGTCATCTGCAAATTTATCATAAAAAGGGGTGTGAACATGAAAATTATAGGTTTTGGCATATACTGAGTAAACCTGACCTATCATGAGCTGATAAATTTGCGAATAGGTTGTAAGCTCTGAATAAAATATGATAAGCCTTTCACTAAGTAGCTCTTTTGATAGATCGACTAAATTTAACGTGATGTAAAGTATCTCAAGGTCTGGTTCGACGACAATAATATGCTGGTGAGTTTGGTTATAAAGTAAAGCCTTGTAAAACACTCCGTTGCCAAGTCCATAGAAAAACATCACTGGATAGCGCTTACACTGAGAACCAAGCCCTTCAAGCATATTTTGTATATCAGAAGCTGGCTTTTCATAAACATAAGATAGAGTTTTTTTGTCTATTATATTTATATCGATCGGATCTTTGCCGATAAATACTTCATAGTTTTTTTGCTCCCCCAAAGAAAAAAGCCTAGTAGCCAAAATCTCATCTTGAGAAAATAGCGCATTTAGATTATTTCTAAAAACAGCATTTTCTATTTTATTGACAGTTTGGGCGTATTCTTTTGCCCTCTCTTCACTTTTTTCTTGTGGCGCAACGACACCATCATGAAATTTAATAGCCATTTTTCCTCCTTATAGATCCTCTTTTGTTAATCTCTCGCTAAATTTGATATCTCTTTTTGCTTTTTTGCCAATTAGCTCTTTTAGAAATTTAGGATGCAGACCATATCCTGGGCGCACGCTCCTTATATTTTGCTCGCTAAAAATTTCACCCTTTTTTATATCTGCGCTTGCATAAAGCGAGCGAGAAAATCTCCTGTTTAAAACAGCTTTTTCATCTAGCTCGTAGTTTACTACACCCAAAAGCTCCTCAGCCTCCCTAACGCACTTTGTCATAAGAGCAAATTCGCTCTCATCAAGGCTAAATGCGCTATCAACGCTTTTTACGCTTTTATCAAGTATAAAATGTTTTTCAACTATCCTGGCGCCCAAACTAACCGCAACAACTGGAGCTGTCACGCCTAAAGTGTGATCTGAAAAGCCCACTTCAACGCCAAATTTCTCTCTCATATCAGCTATCGTTTGTAAATTCATGCCATTTAGAGGTGCTGGGTAGCTTGAAGTGCATTTTAAAAGGGCGATGTCGCCATTGCCTGCATTTTTGCAAATTTGCACCACGTCTCTTATCTCTTCTTCGTAGGCTATGCCAGTTGAGATGATGATGGGCCTGCCTTTTTTGGCCACAAACTCTACAAAATCATAGTCCGTCACTTCAAAGCTTGCGATCTTATAAGCTGGCGGGTTAAACTGCTCTAAAAAGTTGGCATCATCCTTGCAAAATGGACTTGAAAAGCAGATAAGCCCCTCCTCTTTTGCCACTTTAAAAAGCTCAGCATGCCACTCTTTTGGCGTTAGCGCCTCTTGATAAAGCTCATATAAATTTCGCTCGTCCCAAAGTCCGCCTTTTATGACAAAGTCGTCTAGGTGCGAATTTAGAGTCAAACTATCAGGCGTATATGTCTGAAGCTTTATCGCGTCAGCTCCAGCGCGCTTAGCCGCCTTTATCGTATCTACCGCCGTTTTTAGGCTACCACTGTGATTAGCAGAGAGCTCTGCTATTATAAAGACCTTTTTGTCTGTATCAAAATTTCCTATTTTCATCCGCTAGTCCGTTTCATTTTTAAGCTCAAGATAGCTAAAATCATCATCTTTTGCGTAGACTCTAAAGCCGAAATTTTCATAAAGTGCGAGTGCTTTTTCGTTGTTGTTATAAGCTTTTGCCTTTAGCGAGCCAACTTTTAATGTAAAAAATGCGTACTCTTTTATGAGATCAAGCAGCTTTTTGCCCACTCCTTTTAGCTCTGGGTTTTTATAAACGCCAAATTCGCAGCTTTCTTTCGTGATATCAACAAAGCTCACCACTCCGATAAATTCGCTTTCGTCCTTTACTAAAAAATAGATCTTATCTTGAATGCTCTTTAATCTCTCTAAAAAGGCAAAATGCTCCTCTTTGCCAACGCTTTTATTTTTCATAAATTTGGCTATACGCTCGTCGTTTCGCCACTTTAAGACCATCAGTTTTTGCTCGCCACTAAGCGAGGTAAAATTTATAAGCTCAAGCAAATTTCATCTCCAAAATAAGCTTCATATCCATTTTCTTTTAGCCAAGCAAAGATCTCCTTTTGATTATCCGCTACGCAAATGGCTTTAAATTTAGCTCCTAAAACATAAGCTTCATTTACAAGCGAGCTTGCTGTTATGATGAGCATTTTGGCTTCGTTCATCAGCCTTGCTACGTTTTTACTATCTACAAAAAGGCTAAAATTTTCGTTTTTACTAGATATCTCTTTTAGTGCGCTTAAATTTTTATTTCCGCTAGTTGTTATGACGGCTGTTTTTAGCCCTTTTAAGAGCAATTTTTCTGAAATTTTAGCACTTAGCCCTGAGATATCAGTACCTCCAAGAATGATAGCGTAGTCGTAAATTTTCTCCCTTTTTACCTGCG
This sequence comes from Campylobacter concisus, assembly GCF_003048985.1. Lineage (GTDB taxonomy): Bacteria > Campylobacterota > Campylobacteria > Campylobacterales > Campylobacteraceae > Campylobacter_A > Campylobacter_A concisus_AY. Next base: position 6,770 of record NZ_PIRS01000012.1, on the reverse strand, counting down.
CTTCTTCATAAAACTCATCTCTAACTAGCAAAAACCCACTCCCGCAAAATACCTCACAGCCTTTTTCTACCAGCCCCTCATATCTTGCCTTTTGCGCATATAAATTTACGTTTAATATGTAGTCTGCAAAATGTTTTTTGTAAGTGTCATCAAATGATAAAATTTTAACGCCAGTTTTTTCTTTTATAGCTCTTTCGTCTTCAAAGCTAAAGCCGTAGTGATCGATGATGAGAAGCTCAAATTTATTATCTTTTATAAGTTCGCAAAGCTCATCTATCTCGCCACTTATTAGGCTAAATTTAGGGTAGTTTATCTCATCAAAAATGTCACCATCTAGCCTCAGAGACGCAAATGAGATGTCACTAAATTTTTTGGCAAGCAAAAGGTCTCTCCTGATGTGCCCATGCCCTATCTTGCTGCTACTATCAGCGCGCACGAGTGTTTTTAGCTGCGGGAGTCCTTTAAATTCTTTCAATCAGATCTTTCCATTATTTATCAAATAAAGCTTCTTAGTAAACTCAAAATCCTCTAGCGTGTCGATATCGCAAACTAAATTTCTTGGCAGCAAATATGCCTTTGAGTGTGGCGCAAACAAAGCACTACACTCCAGCCAAGCCTCTTTTTTGCCAAAATAAAACGCCCCAGCGTCATGAAACGCAGGCTCAAGATCTTGCGAGCGTGTCTTTTCAAACTGTGGATAAAACATGCTAACTCTAGCGTTTTCATCAAGTTTTATCGCCCTTTGTATAGGGAAATCAAACGCAGTAGCTGAAAATAAAAATTTACACTCCTGCTTTTTAAACTCCCCTGCGGCCTCTTTTAAAATTTCAGCCGTTATAAGCGGTGCTGTAGCATAGAGGCAGCAGACGTCAAAGTCAGAATTTACGCGCCCTATCGCGTCTTTTACCACGTCAGTGCTTGTCGCGTAGTCATCGCTTAGGCTCGCATCTCTAAAAAATGGCACGCTAGCTCCAAATTCTCTAGCCACATTTGCGATCATTTCATCATCGGTGCTTACGATCACTTCGCTAAAAACTTTAGAATTTAACGCAGCCTCGATGCTATATGCGATTAATGGCTTGCCTAAAAAGTCTTTTATATTTTTGCCAGGTATTCTCTTACTGCCGCCTCTTGCTGGTATGATGCAGATCATTTTTTACTCGCTAAAGCTTTTTAGCACATCAAAAAGCGTGCTCGCGACAAATTTAGCATCATCCGCGCTCATGCCGTGATGGCAAGGGATGCTAAGCTCAGCGCTATAAAATTTCTCCGCATTTGGCAGTGAAATTTCGCCAAGCAGTGCTTTATAAAAGCTAAATTTATATGTTGGCTTATAATGCACCTGCACACCAACGCCCTTTTGCAAAAGTGATTCAAAAATTTGCTCTTTTTTATCCCAAAATTTCTCATCCAAAAGCACTGGATATAGGTGCCTTGAGCTAGTTGTATTTGCTGGGATATTTATAGTTTTAAAATATTCACACCCGCTAAATTTCTCATCATAAAATTTAGCTATCTCATTTCTTTTGGAGATAAAGCCGTCCAGCCTTTTTAGCTGGCTAAGCCCCAAAGCGCAGGCTACGTCTGTGATCCTGTAGTTGTATCCAAGCAAGCTCATGTCGCTATCCCAAAGCTTTGTTTTAGCGATGCCGTGGCTTCTATATAGCCTTGCAAGCCTTGCTAGTTCATCGTCGTTTGTGGCTAACGCGCCGCCCTCAAGCGTAGTAATAGGCTTTACTGGGTGAAAGCTAAATATGCTAATATCAGCCTTAACGCCCACTTTTACGCCGTTTTGCACACTACCAAGGGCGTGAGAGGCGTCGTCTATCACCTTTATGCCGTGTTTTTTGGCTAAATTTATGATCTTATCTAGTTCTACTGGGTTGCCACCATAGTCAACTGCTGTTATCACTTTTGTCTTTGGCGTGATAAGAGCTGGAATTTTCTCTTCGTCGATGTTGCCATTTGCTTTTACGTCGCAAAATTTTACCTGTGCTCCAGCCATCAAAGCTGCATTTGCAGTGGCTGCAAAGGTGATGGGTGTCGTGATCACTTCATCGCCAGCCTTTACGCCAAGGCTAAGATAGGCTACGTGAAGGGCCGAAGTGGCTGAGTTCATGGCGATCACGTGCTTTACACCAATATACTTTGCCAGCTCCTCTTCAAATTTACTGACCTTTTGGCCACCTGTTAAGATGTCGTCTCTTAGCGCATCTGCTACTACTTTGATATCTTCTTCTGTGATCTGCTGACGGCTGTAAGGGATCATTTAGCATCTCCTATCATCTCAAGAAGACCTGCTCTATCGAGCCAAATTTTATTTGTATTTGAGCTATATTCAAAGTCCTCACTAACTGGTTTGCCCTTTTGATGAAGAGCATTTGTAGAGAAGTCTTGCGCTGTTAAGAACTGAATAGACGGACTAATAACGTAGTAATCATCAAATTCGTATGTAAGATGCGCGTCGTCTCTTGAGATCATCATCTCATGCATCTTTTCTCCTGGGCGAATGCCTATGATCTTGACGCCAAGGTCTGGTGCAAGGGCTTTTGCGAGATCTACCATCGTCATTGATGGGATCTTTGGTATGAAAATTTCGCCGCCTTTCATCCTCTCAAAGTTTTTAAGGACGAAATTTACACCTTGTTCAAGCGTGATCCAAAACCTAGTCATCTTCTCATGCGTAATAGGAAGTTCTTTTTCTCCTTGTGCGATCAGCTTTTTAAAAAGCGGCACGACTGATCCACGAGAGCCAACAACGTTTCCATATCTTACGACGCTAAATCTTGTTTTTTTGTCTCCAACAATGTTATTCGCAGCGACAAAGAGCTTGTCACTGGCTAGCTTTGTAGCTCCATATAAATTTACAGGGTTGCACGCTTTGTCAGTTGAGAGTGCGATCACCTTGCTAACGCCACACTCCAAAGAGGCGTCTATAACGTTTTGAGCGCCATCTATGTTTGTTTTGATGCACTCCATTGGATTGTATTCTGCGATTGGTACGTGTTTCATCGCAGCTGCGTGAATGACGTAGTCTATGCCGTTCATCGCAGTTCTTAAGCGCTTATAGTCCCTCACATCGCCGATGAAAAAACGCATCGCCTTGTCTTTAAAGACTTGAGCCATTTCATATTGCTTTAGCTCATCGCGTGAATAGATGACTAGCCTTTTTGGCTTATATTTTTTTAACAAAATTTCGGTGTACTTTTTACCAAAACTTCCTGTTCCGCCGGTGATCAATATCGATTTGTTGTTAAACATTTTGCGCCTTTTTGCTAGTCATTTTTTTGATTTATAAATGGCTAATTTGAATTATTATTTATAAATTTTTAAGCAAAAGCTGTGCCAAATTTAAAATTTATTTATCAAAGCTTCGCTCTTTCTAACTTCTATTTCGTCAAAATTTCGTTATTGTTTAGGGTTTTTATAAAAAGTGGGAGATAAATTTAGCCTTTGCAAAATCGCAAAGGCATGAAAATTACTTCAAAATTCTAGGCAGTGTGATGCCTTCTTGGGCTTGGTATTTGCCGTTTTTATCAGCATAAGTCACCTCGCAAGGCTCATCACCCTCGATAAATAACACCTGCGCAATGCCCTCGTTCGCGTAAATTTTCGCAGGTAACGGCGTTGTGTTTGAGATCTCTATCGTGATATGCCCCTTAAATCCAGGCTCAAAAGGCGTCACATTTACGATGATACCACATCTTGCGTATGTGCTCTTGCCAAGACAGATCGCTAGCACGTTATCAGGCATGTTAAAGTACTCGATCGTGCGCGCCAAAGCAAAAGAATTTGGTGGCACGATGCAGACGTCGCCTTTAAAATCAACCACATTTTTCTCATCAAAATTCTTTGGATCAACGACGGTTCCGCCGATGTTTGTGAAAATTTTAAACTCATCGCCCACGCGGATATCATAGCCATAGCTAGAAACGCCGTAGCTAACGACGCCACGCCCCACTTGCTCCTCGGCAAATGGCACGATCATCTTTTTTTCGACCGACATTTTCCTTATCCAAGAGTCTGATTTTAAACCCATTTTTGCTCCTTTTTTGGGGCGATTATAACGCTTTGCGTCTTTAAAGTAAATTTAATGGCACTTTGCAATAAATTTTGAGAAAATCAGTATAATTTTAAAAGAAAAATTTAATAAAGGACAAAAATGCAAGAGAGAAAGGCTGAAATTTTCACAGGAGAACGCGCGATGTTTAGGGCAAAGGGGTTAAATTTTACTAACTGCATCTTTGAAAATGGCGAGTCGCCGCTAAAACACAGCTCAAATTTAAAGCTAAACGAGTGCATTTTTGCCTACAAATATCCACTTTGGTACGCAAGCGACATCACGCTAAATGGCGGATACTTTGAGCCTCTAGCAAGGGCTGGCATGTGGTACAGCACAAATTTAAGCTTCAAAGACGTGCTCATAAATGCGCCAAAAAGCTTTAGAAAAAGCTCGCAAATTTTACTTGAAAATGTAAATTTCTCAGATGCCGCCGAGACACTTTGGGGATGCTCGGATGTGAAGATAAAAAATATCTTTGCAAAAGGGGATTATTTTGGGGCAAATAGCGAAAATTTAGAGGTTGATGGGCTAAGCTTGGACGGCAACTACTGCTTTGATGGCTGCAAAAACCTTCGTATCACAAACTCAAAGCTCATCTCAAAAGATGCCTTTTGGAACTGCGAAAACGTGGTCGCACAAAACTGCCTAATCTCAGGCGAATACCTAGCCTGGAACGCAAAAAATGTGACGCTCATAAACTGCACGATAAAGAGCTTGCAAGCACTTTGCTATGTGGAAAATTTGGTCGTGAAGGACTGCGCTTTTATGGATACAAGTCTTGCTTTTGAGTATTCAAGCGTCGATGTGAGCACCAAAAGCAGCGTGAAAAGCGTAAAAAATCCAAAAAGTGGCGTCATAAGAGCTGGCAAGATAGAGGAGATCATCATAGACGGCAGCTTGGTTGATGCAAGCAAGATAGAGATAGTCACGGATGAAATTTAGCCAAAATTTAAAGAAAAAACATGCAAAATGAAAAATTTAGAGCGAAATTTAGTATAAAAAACGATGCTAAATTTAAAAAGCTACTACGCGAAATCTCACGCACCGTCTATAAAAAAAATAAATTTGTATTTTTAATGAGAATGATCGAACTGCCATTTGCTATGCTATGCGCAGTAGCTTTGGTTGTGCTCTTTGATGTTTTTGAGAACGATTTAATAGTTATTTCAGATATGACTGACGTCTCTTTTTTGGCAAGAAATTTAGCCATTGTTCTTTGTGTCGGCATGGTCTTGCTCTACATTTATGCGGCTATAATTAAACCAATTTTATTTACTAAAACCATTTACTCAAAAATCGATGTTGAGCGCGAACAAGAGATCGTTATATATGATGATGTGGTCTTGTTTGTCACGACAACGAGCACGGTTCATTTTTCATATGGTGCATTTCTTGGCACTTGCGAAACTGATGAATTTATAGCTTTGATCTTAAAAGAAGGCACCTTCTTGCAGATCCCAAAAGAGTCGCTAAATGAAAAATCACAAGAAATTTTTGAATTTCTTGAGGAAAAAATAGGCTGAATTTAGTGAAATATTTTTGGATGTTTTGAATTAAAAACCATACAAATTTGCCATGTCGGCAAATTTGTTGGCTGAATTCAAACAAAATTCTCTAAAAATATAAATATTATTGCTTTAATGATGCCAAATATCAATCTTTCAGTGACAAATTTTAATATTAAAATAATTATTTGACGTCGAGAATGATATCTAAGCACTATTTTATTGATAGCTGGCTTTAACTCAGCACCGATAAACACGTCTTTTGGAGTTGTGCCTGCATCCCAAATATTTTGAAGTAGTTGAGATAGCGCAGTTTCAGTTAGCGCTGCTGGAGTGCCTTTCCAATCGTCTGAGCTATCAAACGCTATAACGTTGCCACTCTTGCCGCTTGCAAATGCTGCTGAGCCTTTAGCCAATAAATAAAATAAGCCTGCCATTTCGCCAGCTACTGCATCCGTTCTAACAGTCGGTGCTTTAAACACACTCTTTTTAGCGTCAGCATCACGACCAAGACCAAAAAGAGCATACTCCATATCTAGTTTACTCTCTTTTGCTCTTTTAGCTGTGCTCTTTAACGCCATTAAGTAGCTACTGTTTGCATACATCTTAAAAAGCTGACATTTGAAGTGAAAATTTGCACCGCGTTTGAAGTCTTTTGGCACGCTTATTTTAGACCGATTATCAAAGTTAAGATAACGTCATGCGAACTTTTTTATTAGCTAAACCACAAGTTAGATAAGAAGCATATACCTTTAACATTTTAAAGCTTCAATACGTTTTTTAGCTTTAGTATTATAAAAATAATAATTTAATAAAATCATCTCTTTATTAACACCTATTAACCTATATTCTCACAGAACGAGAGCATCATACTTTAGTGTCTTATCACCATGATTTGCAATTTTCCATTAAAAAGACTGTTTAATAAAAATCAACAGATTAAACCAATAAATACAATTTCTTAAAAAACAATAAATAAAAACTTATAAAAAACTAAATTTAAAAAGACAAATAAACCCAATAACATAAAAACATATATGAAAATATTACTACATTTAATCAATAAAACCTAATTAAAAAATAAAAACTAATACTTTACACTTAGACAGAAAGCAACAATTATAAAAAACCAAGATTAATAATATAAGAATTAAAGCAGACAAACAACAAAGCCCGCAACGACCTACTTTTCCAACATCCCA
>NZ_PIRS01000011.1:0-79476 GCF_003048985.1 Campylobacter concisus | reverse complement strand
CCAATCTTTTATTTGCGTACTCTTGTAGTTGTGAGGTTCTAAAAGGTACTTTAGGCTTTTGTTGTGCCTGCTTAACATCAATTTTATATACCTTTGCTAGGCTACCAGCTAATTCAGATATTTTGGCATTTGCTTCATCTTTGTCTGTAAATATATTGTCATTTACCGCATTAAATTCTATGCCGTCTTTTGTTTTAAGCTTTACTTTTATTTTATAATCGATCTTTGCGTTTGCCTTATTTTCTAGAAATTCTTTTATTTCCAATTCTCGCTTTACAATTAGAGCAAGAGCTGGGGTTTGCACCCTGCCTACGCTATTGTTTTTATCATTTAGCTTATTGATGTATGTTGGCGACATAATAAATCCCACCAACTTGTCGCCTACCGCTCTTGCCTTGAAGCTATCAAATTCTTTTAAATTTGAGTTTGCAAAAGGCACAGCACTATCTAGTCCCTTTTTTATTCCACTCTCTGTGATCTCGTGAAATTCTGCACGTTTAACGCTTTTTGCTATATTTTTAATAGTTTGATAAACCATATAGCCTATTCCGTATCCCTCTCTATCAGGGTCTGTCGCAATTACGACATCTTTCCCTTTGCAATCATTGAATATTGCATTTATTCGGCTTTTGCTATCTTCTTTGAAATCAAATATTGGCTCATAGTTCTTAAAATCAACCACTATTTGATTTGTAAGCTCTTTAAAATGCCCTTTTGTAGCATAAACTTTTGCTCCAGTTATTTGCTCTATCTTATTGACCTTGTTTGGACTTTCAATTATGATTATTGTGTTTTCGTTCATAGCTCTAATCCTTTGCTTTGATTTTGGTGTTCTTTCCATTGTTTTGATTTTTCAATCATTTTTAAAACTTCCTTGATTTGCGTGTTTCTGTCTATAATCATAAACGTTTCATCTCTAAGAATAGACGAAGCCAGCATTCTTTCTTGCAATTTTTGGCTTTGTGCGTATGTGTGAACTCTGCTTTCCATTGTGTAGTCCTGTTTGGCTTGTTTGTCAAGTTTTAAAAAGAAGTTGATACTCGTATAGAAGTTTTTACATTTTTTTATGAGTTCATTTGTTCTTTTCTTATCTTTTGGATCGCAATAAAATTTACCAAGCTCTATAGGGCTGTCACTGATTGCTATGTCGTGCTCTTTAAGCACTTTGGCGATGTTTAACATCTGTCCTTTGGTAACGTATGGCTGGTCTTTTAGCCTCTCTTTTTGGTTGTTTTCGATGAGTTCCGTTGCAAATTCCGAAATTAAGCCAACATCTATTCTTTTTTCTCTCATGTATTTTTTTAAATTTTTAGCTAGCGTACTTTTGCCAGCTCCTGGACTACCATAAATATTTATTACCAATTTATTCATTGCTTTATTCTCCTACTTTTATGGAGCTACATATCCGCCACGAAATGTTTTATACTTTTCATATAAGCCCTTTAGCTATTGCACGTGCAAGTTCAGGTTTTTCTGCTATAAATAATCTACCCATTTTGTATCCTTCATTAATTTTTTAAATTGTTTTAAATTGTTTTTTATATTTTTATACATTTTAAAATTATTTTTTATTATAATTTTTGAAGGGCTAAAAGTAGCAGTTTTAGCCCTAAATACAGCAAAAAAGTTGAAGTGAGACTATCTATCAAAACCTTGACTTTTTTGCTCTTGCTTTAATTCGCCATTTAAAATTTCAGCACCTTTGCTTACTGATTTTGTGACTGCTTTCATGGTTTCTGGCAATACGACTATGCCTTGTTGCTTAACAAAGTCATAATTCATTGTTACGGCTGATCTGTCTGGAATTTTATTAACGATTTCCATAAGTTTTGGATTTTTAGCCAATGTCTCATTTTTTTCAGCGACCAGACCCAAGTTAAAGCCTTTGGAAATATTGCTTAAAAATTCTTTCTCGAGGGCACTATCATTTGTAACGTCAAAAGAGTAACCTTTTACGCCATTTCTATTTTTTGTAGCAAAAATTCTCTCTTGCTGTTGAACTATTTCGCCAGCTTCGTTTTTAATCTCTGGGCGAATTGTAATTGCCATTTTATGAAGACTATAAGCTTGACCAGTCTTATCGTTTATGCCATTGTGTATCCAAGTAGATGCTGTATAGAAAGTGTGCTTTTCGTTTTGTAAGCCGCACTCTATTTTTACTGGGTGATTGCGACAATCAACACCATTGAGAAAATTTCTAGCATTTTCTATAGCATAAAATGCTTTTACTGCACCAAGTTCTATTTCTTTTCCATCTTTTTCGTATGGACGCTCCATGCCAAAGCCAATTAATGTTTTGTTTTGTTCTGGTAATTCAGTTTTGCTTATGAAAATTGTTGCAAGGTTCTTTTCGTTGCCGTTTTCTGTTCTGTCAAAATCTGCCATTGTTTTATCCTTTTAATTTAAAATTTTTATAACGCTATTTGATTAAGAAAATAGCGTAACCGATAATTCCACCAAGTGCCAAGCACATCATAAAAAGTAATCCTGTTAGTGCGTATCCTCCTTTTTTTAAATTTTTTAGTATTTTTGTTTCATTTTCTCTAATTTCTTTATACTCAGCTAGATTTACCTCAAAAACTTTTAACTGATTGTTTAAATTAGCGATCATATTCTCACTAAATCTTTTATATTCATCTCCAGTATCATTTAGCCTTATGTTTATCTTGTCCTTAAAAACCTCAATCTTATTTAGCTCTTCTTCAAAGAATTTGTTTTGATTTGCAGCAAAATTATTAAACTGCATAGTCATCTCGTTAAAAGCATTTTCTTGATCTTGCATGGTTACCTTGACTTTAGTGATGTCTGCGATGCTTTCAAATTCTTTATAGTCTTGAGCTATTTTCCTAATAGCAAGTGTATTATTCATGAGAGCCATAAATTCTTTACTAGGAGGATTTAGCATAAATTCATTTAGGTATTCAAAGAGTTGTTTAAGCTTTGCACTCTCATCCATAAGCGATTGAACCATTTTAACGTATCTACTGTAATCTGCATTATTTTCTGTTGCAAATCTTTCAAAGGCTTGTTGAACCAAATTTAGCTCACTATTAAACATGTTGAAACTCATGTCAACTCTTTTTTGGTAGTTGGAATAATCCAAGACAGAGACAACGCCTTTTTCGCTTATTTTCAATCCAGCTTTTTCAAATTTAGAATTTAGCTCCGCCACTTCATTCTTTAAAATATCAGCTGTTGTATTACGCTCATAAACTAGTCTTTCAAGTCTTTCTTGCAATTCTTTTTTGCCTTGCTCTACATCATCTAGCTCGTTTTTGGCATTTTCTGCCTCTTTTTGAAGCCTAGCTATGATTTCATCTTTGCTTTCGAGTTTTCTTATTGGTGCAACTTCAGATGAGCCAGTGCTATCAAATAGATTTTCATTTTCCATCAGTCTACCCAGCATGTTTTACTAAAATACTTCTTCTCAAAGAATAGGTATTGAGATATATGTTGACGACAACTCTGTCGCCAATGGTAACTTTTATTTATGTCGTCACATTTCGAAAATTCTGGATTTGGTTGAATTTCTTTTTTATCGCTACTTAAAGCGTTGTATTGAGCTTGACTTATAGTTTGTAGCTCATATCCTCTTTTCCATATACCCTCGTCATAAAACTTGGTGTCGCAAGTATATTTCAAGTCCTTAATATTTGTATAATTATGACGAGCAAGTCTTTTACAATATTCAGGCATGTTTGGGCTTATTCTAATTTGAGTTTGATATAGTCCTTTCTCACTATCCCAGACACGACGTTTGTCTAAATTCTTGTTAAGATCGCTAGCATCACATCCCCCACCTATCTCTGATATAGTATCAATCAAACTTGCGTAATCTTGATCTGTTTTTATAGCAGTATCGGTTGGACAAAGCTTTAAAAAATTTTTCCTCTTTTTTGCCGTTTCATGTGCCTTTTTTGCTCTTATTGAAAAGTATTTACTTAAACTTGCCGAACACTCACTTGGTCTTTCGCTACTTGATAGGCACAAAATAGCTTCGCATGCTAGTTTTGTATCCCCAGTAAGCTCATCAGCTCCATATACGGCACTATTAAAAATCAAACAAGTTAGTAAAGCTTTTGATATAATCTTCATCGTTTTTTCCTTTCATTCCAAAAAATAAGATATTTACGCGTTTTTTAGATTGTCCAATACTATCTACTGGATGAATAGCAATATTCTTACAACCATTGCTTGCCAAGTAATCTTTGTAGTCTTGGGCTATCTTTTTATTTCCAATAACTATGATCTTATCGGCATTGTGCGCTACATAAAATGTTTTAACAATCATATTATTTGGTATATACTCATCGTCACTTTTTTCAAACATTAAGTTATATGTCCAGTTATTTTGTTTTAAGAATGGATCTAGCGGAATATTGTGCCTTTCTTGCCTAATTAGCTCTTGGTTAATAGTGATTTGACTACTACTATCAAGTTCTATTGGCTTTGGTATGCTTGAACATCCAAAAAATAAAAAGGATATAGCTGCCATACTTGCTAAACTCGTAAATTTAATCATTTTGTCTCCTTGGAAATTACTTTTGTTCTATGTCTTCTAGCCATTGTTTGATGCTATCAATGTTGTATAAAATACGGTTGCCAATTTTTAAAAACGGCAAAGGTAAATGTTTTTGTCTATTCTCATCCGTATAGTTCTTTTGCATTCGTAACTTATTTTGAAGTCCTCTACTAATGCCAAACATCTCTTCCAGTTGTGCCGGTGTTATATATTTTTCATAAAAGCTTGTATCTTTCATTATCTACTCACTATAGTCTTGTCTTTCATCGTCTAATTCATCAAAATTTGGGCAACTAGCATTTTGAGCCATTAATTCTTCTATGCTATCGCTATCGTTGATTGTTTCTTCTGCTACCGGATCAGTATCGATATTTTCTACACTTTTATTTGCATTACTCGATTGTTCGACTATTTGTTGCTCGTAAAGCTTTTGAGTCTCTTCTTTTATTGCTTCATCTTTATCCCTTTGAAGTCTAAGTTTTTTTTCATATTCTTCTTGAGTCTCATCTATTTCATGAACTATTTCAGGTAAATTTTTATATCTAGAACTTTCATCATTATAAAGCTCTTTAAAGTATGCTTTTATATTTGCTGTGTTTTGAATAGGGACTTCTATGTTTGTCTCACCATTTTGAATAGCTTTCTCTAATTGATTGCGATTTGGTATCTTTCCACTTTCTTTCACTTTTATCTTATATTTATCTCCATCGATCACTCTAAGGCTTGGACTTACTTCTTTGAATTTGTTCATAAAGTAGCGATCTGAGTAGTAAAATGCCTTTTTTGCCATAATAGGTTTGCCATTATCAATCGTGATTAGCTCGTTTTCAAAAGGCATTTCTCGTAATTCTTGCGCAAGCATTAAGGCTCTACTTGTGTCACTTTCACTTCCTCCACCGCCTTGTCCTAGATTTCTACTCCTATTTTTAATGGTTTTTGTTCCTAAAATTTCGCTAATCTTTTTAGCATCCTCTTGTTCTCTTGGTGTATAAAAAATTTGGCAAGCATGGTTCGTAAGCAGTGTTTTAGCACCTTCTCTTCCATATCCATCAGGTTGATTTGCTTCAAGTTGTGAGTTTGATTGATAGATCATTAGGCTTCTTAGCCAATATCCAGCTATAAAGCTAATTGACTTTAAATATATTCCTAAAAAGCCTGGTGCAGTAAATTCATCCATTACCAAAAGCACTTTATATTTTAAATCGGGATTAGCTTGTGGTAGCTCTTTTGTATTTACCAAGATTAATTGCTGCCAAAATATGTTTAAAATTAGCTTTGCATTTGCCAATTGATCCGGAGTAATACCTACATAAATAGTCATTTTTTCTTTACGAAGATCTCTAAAATCAAAATCATTTGCTGAAGTAGCAAGCCTCATATTGTCATTTCTAAACATCATCAAAGGAGCATTGAAACTTGACATGACACCACTTTTTGTGTTATCACTATCAATCTTGAAATAGCTTTGGCAACGCATTTGAGCTTTTTTACCAATTAGTCCAAGCTCAGATAAAACATTATATGTATCATCAAATGCCTTGAATATAATTTTTCTATTGCCGTCTATATCAACTTCACCTTTAAAACCTTCGCTCATTTGCAAAATACCATATAGTGTAAAATCTATCTCCATATTTAGTGCTTTTAGGAGCGAAATGCCACCTTTTGAATTTAAAAGATCATGAACGATATAACAAATTCCTATAAATAAGTTTTGAGCTAGTTGGTTAAAAAACTGCGTAGTGCTATCGCCTGTCATGGGATATAAAATATTTGCAAAATCAGTTAGCTGCCCATCTGCATTATCGCTTGCCATATCAATATAAGCTAGTGGATTATATCTATGAGTGCGTTTATTGAATGGATCAAATAAATATACTTTTTGCCCTAGTATTTTTTCTCTATATCCGCTAGTAAAGTCAAAGCACTCTTGTTTAATATCTTGAACAACTGCACTCTCTTTCCAGTCAAGTAAATTTGGAATAACAATACCAACGCCTTTTCCGCTACGTGTTGGAGCGCCAAGCGATACGAACTGCTGACCGCCAAATCTTAAGAGGCGGTTTTGAAATTTACCAATGATTATTCCATCTCCATAAAGATCCATTTTCTTTACATCATTGGCATTTGCAAATCTTGCATCTCCGTGTAGGCTTTGTTTCTTTGGTAAAAATGGTAGTAAAAAAGCTAGAGTGAAACTTATTAAATTTGCAATAAAGTAAGCCAAATATGCTTTTGACCAGCCGTTTATCAGCATATCAAAAGTAAGCCCTAAATACCATATTTCTGGAAGCTTTTTAAAACTGTGATTTAGTCCAAAAAATAATACACTAGCCAATAAATAGCCTATAATTAAGGCAATTGCAATTAAAAAACCAATCTGCATTTTTTTCATTGCTTAGCGTTCCTTAAGCTAGACTCAACAAAAGCATTACCTTCATTATTTCTTATGAAATATTCGCCATTAGCCAAGTATTCTGTAACTTGACGTCTCTTGCCAAGACGCTTAAAAACTACGATGTAGTCAATTGTATTTGAAACAATATCAAGCAACATATCTTTACCTAGAACTTGGGCTTGAGTATTTTGCATGCTCATCATTACAAGACGATCTATGGCTGACTTAACACTACCAGCATGACAACTTGTCATACTGCCATTATGACCACTTGAAATCACATTTAAAAAATCATATGTTTCACCACCCCTAACTTCTGCTAGTAGAATTCTGCTGGGTTTCATTCTCAAGCAGCTCTTTAAGAGAGTTGTGGCATTTACTAGACTATCGCTTTTTGCCTCACTTGGATAAAAGAGTTGAACAAAATTTTTATGATCCCAAAATTTAATTTCCTCAACATCTTCTATAGTAATAATTCTTTCATCTAATGGTATAAAATCGATAAGCGTTTTCATAAAAGTAGTTTTTCCGCTACCAGTTTCACCACAAATAATAATATTCTTGCCATTTTCGATAGCTATTTTTAGTTCATTTGCCATATTTGCATCTATTGAACCATTATTAATGTAGTCATCTATCGTATAACGAACCTTGCTAGGTTTTCTAATGGTGATTGATATATGATTTTCTTTTGTAGCATTTGGTATAACTATTTGCACTCTCTCTCCAGTTGAAAGAATGCATGATAAAATAGGTTTTTGTCTTTCTATCTTATCGTTTTTATAAGCGGCACATGCATTAGCAAAAGATAGGGCAGCATTAAAGTTTAATTCACTTTCGTGACTAGACCAATTACCGATTATATCTTCAGTCCAAATTAGATTTCCGCCGTTGTAAGCTATTTCATTTATGCTTTCATCATCTAGATACTTGCCAAAATACTTTTTGACATAGCCATCCAGCATAGCAGATTTGTCTAATCCCACAGTGCTCATTTTCTTCTACCTATTGTAAGCTTATATACCTTACTAAAGTCTATATCACGATTGACGTAAACACCAACTATATCTCCTTGATTTCTATAAAGGACCGGTTTTATTTTTATAAATTCCTCAAGTGCAGTATTTGCCATTTGTTGTGTAGAGTCTCTAGTGTTTTCGCTATAGTCATAGCTATTGTCACGTTTACCATTTGCAGCATAATTAAAAACATCATCTACCATTGAAAGCAATATGCTAGCACCAAATCTTTTTAGCCATTGATGATCAACGTATCCTTGTAGACCGCTACCGCCTAATTCATCACTAGCACCACTTTGAACTGGAATGTTAATATTGTTTGGTGTTCTGATCTCGCTCCAAATAACAAAAATTCTATTCATTCCATCATTCATCTCTCCGCTTCTGAAGCTGCCAAAGATTTTGCTTCCCTTTTCAATTAAGAGAGTTACGCCATCTTTGCTATATACGTCTTCGCTAGTTGTGCAAGATATTCCGCCTTTAATTTGAGACACAAGTCTAGTGTCGAGCGAACAACCAATATATGTGCCTTTTTGAAGCAAGAGACTAGGGTTAAATTTGTCTTTTACGGCAATTTTTGGAGTGTATGTATTGCCTTCATAATCCTGGTCTTCTTCAAAACGTTTGGCTTGTTCTGCCCAAGATATGTTTTGGTCGGCAACATATATATCTTTTTTGCTTGAACTACTTGTTGCAATCGCCAAACTACTACCAGTTTTAAAAACTTTAGGCTTAAAAATAGTTTTTTGAACTACCGTAGTATTTGATAAAGGGTCTGGCTTGCTCGCTACTTGCACAGGCGTTTGTTGTGGTGCTGAAGCAGCTTGAAACTCTTGAAAATTCTTTTGAGACACTTCTTGCTGAGGCAACTCAAAATTTTTATTCTTTACTTCAGTTCCTATTTGTTGAACTTGTGATTTTACAGCATCATTTGCCTCTCTATTTTTCCCTAAAAAACTAAGACCAACCATAACAAAAACAACCAGACATAAAACCATGACCGCAATAACCATTAATTTTTTGCTTGGCTCATTTTCGACTTCTGGATGCTCATATTCAATTCTTTCAACTTGAGACTCTTGATTATTCATATTTTCATTACTTCTATTTTTGCTCATTGTCTATAATCTCTCTTTGAATATTGTCTTTATTAGTGCTGTAGGTTTTATCAAGTGGATTTTGACCATAGCCATTATTTATGATTCCGACTAACTTATTGCCACTTCTTAGTAAAATTTTTTTAGCTGTCTTGTGGATCACAACTACGTCATATTTGCCGTCTTTTTTGATATGAGTATTGAGGATGCTTTCTTTATTAGCATCATCAAAGAGAAAGACACTTGGTATAGTTTTAGTTGAGCTAAAACCAAGATATGTAAAGACACCATCATCATATGCATAATCAGGTGTTATAGTTTCACTATCTTTATTTACATGCATTGCAAAGTTCCAATTTCTAGGTATTGTATTTCTATCGATCTCTTTTTTATATAGTGCCTTTTCTTTTGCTGCTTTTTCGGCGAGTTCTTTTTCGGCTTTCTCTTTTTCTATCTTTTCTTTAGGGGTTGCATAATTAAAAGTTAGTTTGTAATTAATCTTGTTAGTCTCTCCTAGTTCCAAATCAAATGTATAAACTTTATCTTTATTTGTTGTGATGATTAGATTTGTCTTCCAATCAGCTGCATTTGGTTGAATAACCGAACTACCATAAAATTCTATTTGCTCACCACTTTCATTGGTCATATTTTGTTCTTCGGATTTTATGGTGTAACTCTTTGGTTTAATAAATAGATAGTTATCTTTATCCATTACTTCCCAACCATCGCTAAAACCAGTTGCTATATTTACGATGCGTTCATCTTTTTCAAATTCTATAATACTCACAAAACCCTCTTTACACTTAACTAAGACAACGTCATCGGCATTGTATGTTGCATACGTGATGCGTTTGTCAAATTTAGATAGCCTTGGAGTATTTACTGCGTGTAAATTTGCTATTGCTAAGAGTAAAATTATTGCAATATTAAATAATTTTTTATTATTTTTTATCATTTAAAATCTCCCAGTATTGTTTAAATATAAGCCACGATCTAGCTGTAATGTGTTGCTTTTTCTCGCCTTAGAACTTGTTTGTGGTGTTTGTGTAATGACTTGATTACTCTTCATGGGATAGCTTTTTCTTAAACCATCTATTAGACTATCACAACGTGCTCTCATCGTTTCAAATTGTTTAATAGCTGTATTTATTCGCTCTAATGGCGCCATTTCCTTTAGATATGCTATAAATTCATCATTTTTGCTATCTATAAAAAAGTCATAAATTTCACTATTGCCAAAGACTTGTCTTTGTTTTTTGTCTAACTCATATTCTTCTTGTTGTGCAGTGCGTTGCATATCAAGGATCATGTTGTAAGAATTTTTTGCCATATCTTCTAAATGAAAAATTCTAGCCCTAAGGGCTTTTAGTTTTCTCTCTGCTTCTTGTCTATTTTTAGAACTATTGAAAATAAATTTTAAAAAGCTATGCGTGAGCTCCTTATCTGAGAAGCATTGTTCGGCTTGAGTAAGCAAATCGTGCGTATATGCTGTTTTAAAATCCATTTTTTACTCCGAAATGTCAAATTTTGGTGCAATGGAGTTTGCTGCTGCAATTTCTTCATCTGTTACAAAATCTGGAACAAATTTCTCATATACTTTCAAAACTTGATCACCGATATTTGAAGTCCCTACTACTTCAAATAGATCCTTCTGCTCATATAATGCGAGTTTTCTTTCTAAGGTTTCGACCTCTTGCACCAGTTCTGCAATGTCAGTATTTTTTTGAGCTAAAAGCTCAGTCATAACATCAATTAACTTTGTGAAATCATCATAAGTAATCATTTCTATCTCCTTATTTCGTCATCAACTCTATACGTGCTAACTTTAAATCCAAGTGGGTTTTTAATACGCTCTTCCTCTGTTGTGAGTGTATTTGGTTGGTAGTCATATGAAAGTGTCACAATCTTTGCTTTGTTTGATACAGCTATTTTTTCGCCTTTTTTTCTGGTAATTTGATTAAATCTGATAGTTGCAGTAGGTGCTCCAGCGCTATTTCCCAGTGTAACCGAAACAATATCAACCTCTACTTCGTAGTCATCTTTTAAAACTTTGTCTCTAGAATTTTCACCTTCATAAATTCTCAAATAATCACTGGCAACGCTTGGATAGCTTAAAATTTGAACTAATTCATAGTCACTTTGCAAAATATCATAATAGTATCCCTCTCTCGCTTTTACATATGTTGTTGCAAAATACTTATCGAGTGCTTCATTACCTGTGAATTCGGCTTTATTTACGCTTGTTATTATGTCAACCATTCCGGTTGTATTATCAACCCTAATAACATAAGGCTCAACCGATTTTAATGGTGTCAATAAGCAAACAGCGATAACGCTGATGATAGCAATAAGTAGAGCCACACCTGATATAAAATAAGCCCTCTTGTTAGCTTGTTCTGCTATGTATCTAATGCTTGCTTCATAGCTAATTGCTACATCATCTGGATTATTAGAAGCCAAAAAATCATTTTTATCATTAGCTCTTTTCATTTTACATTGCCTTTTTTATGCTTTGTTTGAGATCTAAATTTTCTCTATTTTCATTTACTGGCTTGTATTCATTACTATCAAAATAATCTTCCCATTTTTGATTACTGCTATTTTCAAATTTAGGAGAATTATGAGCGGCACAACCGCTCATAAAGCTTGTGCCTACAAGTAAAGATAAAAATATTAAAATATAATTTAATATTTTTTTAAAATATTTTTTATAGTTTAAAATATTATTTAATTTCATTTTATTTCCAACCTTGACCTTTTGTAAAATTGTTAATTTTTGAACCTATGTTTTTCGCTTGGTTAAGTCGTGATCCAACGGCTTGGGCTGCTGAAGAATTTTTAATCGTGTTTATTCCAGAGTTGATGCTTTGACCGAGTTTTGAATTGCCAACTTCTTTTGCTGCAGATGTGGCTGCGCCTAAAAGACGAGAGCCTATAAAACCAGTTGCCTTGCCAGCACCCATTGCCTGAGCACCTCTTACCGCCAACATTGCACCACCTATTGCACCACCCCCAACAGCACCTGCAAGACCCATTGCACGTCCAACGCCTGTTCCTGCTAATCCATCAAGGCTAACATTAGTGAGTTTTTCGGCTATTCCAGTAGCCATACCGCACATTATATTTGCAAGAATTCCATAAAATACCATTGCTAGAGCCAATACAAATACTTCATCCTTAAAATCGTGACTGCTGTTGATTTTTGGAAACATGTAATCAAATAAAATATTTAAGAATAATGATAGGCAGAGCAACGCAATAATATTTGCTAAAACCATTTGGAACCACTGTGCAAATGAATTTTTAGTTGTTTTAAAGATTAAAAAATAAAATGCCAATGGAGCTAAAATCATAAGCAATAGAAATGATAGTGTATTTACAAACAGCGCTCTCAAAATAGGGACTGCACCAATAAAAAAGCCAATAAAAGCTATAATAATTATAAAGATAATGTATGCTAGCTCTAAAGTGCTTGACTGATCCCATACCACATCGTAGTAGTCACCCATAAATCCAGCCCATGTTGCGATTTTTGAGTATAAGCCTTTGCCGTCATATGACAAAAAGGTGTTTGCATATTCTTTTGCACCATTGAATGCTTCAAAAACAAGATTTATCCAGTTTCCAGCATTCATTGCTAAGACTATAAAGACAAACTTAATGGTTGCATCAAAAGCAAAATTTTGAAAAGTTTGTTTGCCATTACCCCAAAGAATTTTATATCCCTCGATCATTATCCAAGCGGTAAGATATACAGCTAGAATATTTCCAGTTGTATTAATTAACGATTGAAGTGCTCCCACTCCGTTTGAATAATTATTTTGAAAGAAACTATCAACATTCTCTGATATATCTATGACTAGATCGTGTAATCCTCGACCTGAATCAGTTGTTACTTTATACATACTATGAGCCTATTTTTGTAAAATTTTAAATGCTGCTCGCTGCCTATCTTTAGTCATCTTAAACTCTGCGTCTTGTAATCTTTTTCTTTCGTTTTCTAACTGATCCATGTCTCTTTGATAGGCACGCCAGTTATTCTCTTGTCTGGCACGCAATAGGGCTATTTGATTTGAAGTATCTATAGAGCCTTTTAGATCCTCTTGTTTACCTTTATTTCTGGCTACTTCTTTACTTATTTTGTCAAGATCGTCAATTTCGTGCTTAAGACGATCAAATTGTCTATTTACAACTTCAAATTCTTTAAAAGCACTTGTGGTATTCTTTTTGCAGATATTTCTATGCGTAATATCACTTATTGATGAACACTGGTCTGTTCCACCAAATTTTAAAAATAAATCCCATGCCCTTTCATCAAAGCTATCTAGACTAAAACCTGTTGCTTGTGTATATATTGAATAACCAGTATCGTAGACTTCATTATAAAGTTCGTTCATTTCTTTTGTAAAATTGACAATATCCCTAATGCCTGTTTTGGTATATAGGTCATTTGCCCATTGCACTCTTTCATCAGCCCATTTTTTAACTTCTTGGACTCTATGTGAAGCTTCTTCTCCCCATACTTTGACTTTTTCAGCGTAGTCCTTCAGCGTTTGCATCCACTCCATCGTAAATGTTGCTTGATTTTGGGCTATAGCAGCACCATCAACTACTGGAATACCAGAGGCTAATAGATTAGATGATAGAATTACTACAGAAGTAGCTATAACTGAAGCTTTCTTTGCTCTATAAACGAGACTATTTTTCATATGTCTTCTCCTTAAAATTTATATAATTTTTTGATGAGTTGGTATTTTTCTTCACGACTGATATCCAAGGCATTAATATTTGTTATTTCATCAACATAGACTTTGGCTGTTGATAAAACTTTTATCATGTTTCCTAGATGTGATAGATTGATCTTGGCAATCGCTCTATAATCAACGCCTTTTCGTATTAAAAATTCATATTTCTCTGGATCTGTTGTTTTAACGAATTGATATTCTGCTTCACTCATACCCAAGGAACCGCAAAAATCAGTTTCTTTTGCTTTTGGGTTACTTAACAGCAACACTGTTTCGCTTTGTTCCATGATTGCTGTGCCAATGCTAGATTTTGCGATATCTTCGACACTTTGAGTGCCAAGAAACAAAAAGCCGTTTTCTTTTCTAATGGTCTTTTCCTTGTTGAAGACCTCTTTTGACACTACTGGATTTTTGAGCCAATCCCATGCTTCATCGATAAATAAGCCAAACCTGCGTCCATCAACCATATCGATAATTCGCCAAAGAATATAATATGCAACATATGGAGAAATTTCATCGTCTTTTAAGATCGTTGTGCCGTCTATACCATACACAAGAATGCTCTCGTCGCTAAAATCTAAAGTATCCATTTCATTGTCGAATACCCATCCAAATTCATTACCAATAGTCCAAGCCATCAATCTAGATTTTAAGGAATTTGACTCATTTTCGCCTTCTTGAAGCAATTGCCAAACCCTACTGATGCCATGAGTTCTTTCGCTTTTTTCCAGTCTCATGACGCTATCTACTGCTAGATTGAGTTGCTCTTCTTCTCTAGTTGTTAGCATTAAATTATTTTGATTGCCTTTGGTGGCTAACATTTTTAAGAGAACCTTCAAGCGACGTATATTTTCAGGTGTTGCGTCACAACTAAAAGGATTAAATCCAGTCGGTTCTCCACTTGTTATGGTTAAATACTTTCCGCCAATGGCAATAATATTGCCGATAGCTCCTTTATCCTTGTCTAAATAGAAATAGGTAGCCTTACGTTTTTCTTTTGGAGTGTTTTCTGCAAAAGTATCTGGCTCATTAAATTTGCAGAGCATATTTAGCGTGAAATTCATTAAAACAGTTTTGCCTCCACCGCTTTGACCTAAAACGAAGGTATTTGCTAAAACATCGTTTTTACCAAATTCGTCTTTGTCAAAAATTGTTTGGTGTATGTTAAAAAAATATGGCTGCGCATTTGGCGTTTGCAATATTGCAATGGCATCTCCCCATGGATTGCCATATTGTTTTCCTCGTGGAAAGTTGTGAAGTGCTACAAAACTAGCAAAATTTTTGCTTGAAATTGTGTGAAGCCTAGGGCGTAACGTGAAATTTGCTGGAAGCTGCGCAAAATATGTAGCTTCTAGAGCTATATTGGCTTGTGTTGCTAAAAATCCTAAATCTTGCAATACGACCGCAATTTGGTTTGCAATGTGCTCGCACTCGTTTTGTGTATCAGCGTATATGACAATAGAAAAGTGATATTCTCCAAAGATTATGTCATTTTGCAATTCGTCTAGAGCGGTGCCAAGTTCTGCAATTTGACTCAATGCATCATCTTCTGCTGCTACTAATCTTTTTTGTTGCTTTGTAAGCTCATCTCTCGCCTCTTTTTTTGAAAGTGGCGTAAAGCTTTGAGTTATGGTATATTCGACATTAGCATACATTAGACTATCAAATATTCCACTAAAACTTACATTTGGATAGTCTTTTAATTCAATTGCTTTTACGAATTTCTTAGTTCCATCATTATAATTTAGCTGTAAAGTATGCTGTGAAGGAAAAATTTCATTTAAGTTACCATTAAGGTAAAAGTCTAGGGGTGCATTTGGAACACGAACTTTTGTAAATTTACCACCTATCAAATAGTTGTAAAATTCTAGTTGAGAGCTAAAAATTACACCATCTTGCTCATATATGCCAAGTCTATGTGGCTTAAAATGGTTTAAATTTTGTTCAATAGTTATGCATTTTTGGTGAAAACTTTTCAAATGAGCTTTGATCTGTTTCTTTTTCGTATCTATGTTTTGATTTCTAAAGTGTAGTTTCTCAGCCTTACTAAATGGTGAATATATCGCAGTTAGATAAAGTCTGTTTTCTTTTAAATTTTTAGAGCTAAAAATCTCATAATACTTTTTTGAGAAACTTTTTAAAAATTCATTTGAAAAATAATCGTTCAAGGCAACTTGTGTATTAATTCTAGCATTGTGAAAATAAAAACTAATATTTTCACCAGCGAATTGCCTAACAAGCATATTAAGCTTGTTTTTCGCAAGATCTATTAATTCGTCATCTTCTACTTCAAAAGCTATACCATCAACTCGCCATGTGGCTAAATAATCTCTATCTTTTGTGATGACAACATTATTTATATATGTTTGATACGGAATTAAATTCTCTAAATTTGCAAATTCACTTAGTCCAACAACGCTAAGTCTTGGATAAAAATTGCGCATAGATTGCTTGGTATATGTCGAATTCGCCATATAGCTTTTCCGACCATTATAAAATTTATTAATGGCAGGGGATCTAAAAAATCTAAGTTTCAACCCCCAAAGCCTAAACGCCATATCGTCTTTTTTAACTATAAATTGAAAAACAAAGGTGGTAGGAATAATCATAACTGCTAAAAGCAAATATTCGTTTCCAAATAGCACTTTAGCAAAAATTGCAAATAAAGCCCAACTAAGTGCCATAGCCATAAATGGCACCATAGGAACACCAAATACCATAGGAGGACGGGTCAAGGCTTTAAAGATAGGCTCAGGAGTTAACATTGGGAGTATCTTTTAAAGAAGCATGCCAGCGATCATCGCGGCGCCACCAATAAGAATACCACCAAGAATTATAGGTGTAACTTCTCTAATTGCTTGACCACCGAACATTACTTTGTATCCTGCAACCATGATTGCGCCAGTCATGATCAAAACACCAGCAGCAGCTAACCAACCATTCACAGTTGAAAAAAAGTTGTCGACTTTGGTCAGACCAGTCCCACCAGCAGCAAATAGAAAATTTGGGAAAAAAAATAAAAACAGAAAAGCAGAAAACTGCTTGAAATATGAGATTGAAGTAGAGCTAGATTTTAGAAAGCGATTTTTATTCTCTCTCTCTCTCTCTCTCTCTCTCTCTCGACGATTAGAGCGGAAATGTTGTTTGTCATTTTATGTCTCCTTTTAAATATTGACACGCAAGTGTAACATATTTTTGAATAAAATGATATAAAAATATGAAAACTCTAATCAATTTTTTATCAGTAACCTACAATTCATCATCCTAGAGCATAGCTAATTTTTTGAAATTTTGATTTTATGATTTGCAAAGCATTAAAAAACCGATAAAAAACCCATCAAGACGATATTTCAAAGTATTTTTTATCTTTTAGTAATATATTTTTTGCTTAAATGCTCTCTAAGCACCTAAAAATAGACTTTTTTAAATTAAAAAACCAGTAAAAAACCGAAAGAAATTTTTATATTCTTAAGAGAATTTAGATAAAAATACCTCTTTTTAAACAAAAAATGGTCTTAAAATAGGTTTTTTACCTTAAATAAAAATATGAATTTTTACTTTTTTAATGCTTTAAAATATCGTTATTACCGAGCTTATAAACGATTTAAGTTTTCTCATACACGCGCTGAAAAAGTTAAAAAACCGAAAAAAATTGCTATACAAATGGCGATTTAAAGGGCTTTATCGGTTTTTTAAGCTGTATTAAAAAACCAGTAAAAAACCGATGAAATAGCATTAAAAAAACGATATAAATTTTTAAAAAACCGAACCTTTTACTGATGTTTTATATCGTATGACTTTAAGATATTAACTTTAAATAAATTGAACTAGATTGTTTAGGTAATCTGCATACCATTGCATTAAAATTCTATTTTGATCAATAGTTGCTGTCTGTCTTTCGTAGGCATATTTAACTGCATTGCTTTCTGTGTGCGCTAGAGCATTTTCTATTGTTTTTTCGCTTATGCCCAATTGTGCCAGATCCGTAAGATGTAAAGAGCAAATTGTTTTAAACGTGGCTCTAAAACCATGAGCAGAAGCTTTAGAATTATATTTTTCTCTGCCGCCTATATCTCTTATGGCATTACTAATGCTGTCTCTGTTAATATGACCTGTTTTTGTAAGAGACGGAAATACAAAGTTACTTTCTAATGGTGTATATTGTTTTTGTTCTAGTAAAACTGATAAAGCTTGCTTTGAGAGTGTAATTTGGTGTGCATGCCTCATTTTCATTTGGATAGGTGGAATAGTCCAAATCCCTTTTTTAAGATCTATATCTTTCCATTCAGCGCTTACGGTGTTAATGGGACGATTAACGCATAAAATTTGGAGCATTACGGCTCTTTTGACTTGTAGATCTAATTTGCTGTCATTTCGTAAATCATTCAAAAACTCTTTTAACTCATTTTCATCTGTAATAGCTGGGTATCTTGTGTCGATGCCATTTCTAAGGCTAAAGCTGTTGGAAGTTGGAAATTCATCGTGTAAAGCCTTGCAAGGGTTATAATCTATATATCTATCTTTAATGGCATTTTCATATAGCGAATTTAGCGTATTTATAATTCTGTGTATAGTCTCAAGTCTTGATTTCTTTGGATTATATGGATTAAATAATGGTGTTAATATGGTTTTTAGATCATTAAAATTTATATCTTTAATATCAACATTACCAAATTTAGGCAAGATGTATTTTTTTATCCTAGATTTAATTTTATCTATATAAACCTTATCTAGCTGGTCTATTTTCTCTTTTTTGTCAATATATCTATCAAATAGCTCTGAAATTCGATATTTATCTTTGGATCTTACAAAACCACTTTCAAATTTTCTTATAATTTCTATCGCATCTCTTCTTGCCTCAGCAACTGAGTAAATTCCCTCCCTAAACTCTTTCAACTTAAAATGTGTAGTGTTTTTATATTGTATAAAAAATGTTTTCATACCACTTGGATACACTTTTATATAAAGTTCTTTTGGATTGCCCACAGCTTTTTTATATACTTTATTGGCTGGCAACATTGCCCTTATATCTTTATCAAACAAATTTGCAGTAGAAACTCTTGGCATCTTTTACTCCTTTTTTAAAAGTTACCTTTATGCAGTAGGAATTACCTTATATGTAACTAGAATTATCTGGAAGTAATTGTATATAAAAAAGAAGTAAAAAGAATTAGATAGCTACTTTTAGCCCATGAAATCGGAATTATAAAGAAATAAAAAGAATTAAAAAGAAGTGTAAAGAATTATAAAAAACATAAAATGGTGGGTTCACCAGGACTCGAACCTGGGACCATCCGGTTATGAGCCGGATGCTCTAACCAACTGAGCTATGAACCCACAGTTGAAATAAAATCGTATTATACAAGAAAAAGCTTATTTGTTGCTAAAATTATATGTTCTTACATATTTGTAATTAAATATCTAGCTGTTTATTTTAGTAGATATTAGCAAGCTTTAGCTTGACTTTGTTTTTTTTTTTTTTGTTAGAATGGGCATCGCAAATTTATTAAAAGGATGACAGATGTCAGAAATTTATCGAGGCGTAATTACTAATATAAAAAAAGAAGTCATAAGTGATGCTTTTTCAAATACAACTACTACAAATACAACAGATATAGGCACAAATTATAAATATGGAAATTTATTTAAAGGGGATTTAACTGCAAATAAAAAGCAGTATATTGAAGGAAGCCTAAACAGCACGACATATACGTCTTCATATACTGTTCATAACTTTATCTATACATTTGAGCTTTCAGGTAAAAAGGATAAATTTAGATTTCAAACAGAAAATGCAGATATGCTGCTTGATGATGGTGACGAGCTTGTTGTTGATTATGAAAAGATTACTGGTGGTTATAGTGATATTGATTATTTCATAAACATCACACGAGGGTATCATTTATTGCCAAAGTTTGAGCCATCGTTGATTAAATATGGTTTTGGCAATATGATTACTATAATTTTTGCGTCTTTTATTGTTTTTGTTATATCTCTAATTATTTTTACTTATTTCACTAAAAGCTATTTGGCTTTTATACCAGCAGTGCTTGTTACTGGACTATCTTTCTATAAAATGCATAAAAACCGTAAAAATGATGTAAAAAATCACAATGAAAAACAGTTTCAGGAAAAAAGAAGGGTAGAGGCTCTTATATCTAGCTTAGAGCAAGCTGCGTTATAAATTTACATTATGTGGGCTGGGAGGGAGCTACCCCTCCTTGTTTATTTATAATTTTTTATCGCAGCGTCTAAAATCTCTTTTGCAGCGTTTGCATCCTTAAATTCTTTCACTTTAACCCATTTGTTTGGCTCGAGAATTTTATAAGTTTCAAAGAAATTTTTGATCTTATTTAGTGTCGCAGTTGGCAAGTCTTCGTAGCTTTTTATCGCCTCATATCTTGGATCGATCTTTGTAACTGGCACAGCTAAAAGTTTCTCGTCCATGCCTGCTTCATCCTCCATCACCAAAACGCCTATCAAGCGGCAAGGGATGACGCTACCAGCTTGGAGTGGATACTCGTTTAGCACTAAAATATCAGCTGGATCGCCGTCAGCTGCTAGTGTGTTTGGCACAAAGCCGTAGTTTGCTGGGTAGAACATCGCTGAGTAAAGCACGCGATCAACTACGACCGCACCGCTATCTTTGTCGATCTCGTATTTGATATTTGAGCCATAAGGTATTTCTATTACGGCATTGATTTTGTCTGGGTTTGAGCCAAATTTGATCTTTGAAACGTCCATATATTCGTCCTTTTTATTAGAAATTTTCGTGATTTTAGTATTTTTTGCATTAAATACGCGTAAAATTTAACTACTTTACAACCTCTACGCTATCTACGTCGATTTCTGTTTTTGTGAAGTCTTTATCCACTTCGCCTCTTATCCTTAAAAGCGTATCTTCGTTGGCTGTCACATTGCCCCATTTTTTGTCGCCTATCTCAATAACGATCACATCGCCATTTTTATCGATAAATTCATACTTATCTGATTTGATGTGCGACTTTATCTTGCCCTCAAGCACGACTTTGGCGTCGTCATTTAGTTTTAAAGCTTCTTTTACGCTTATCGTCTCACTTTGGTGTTTTGAGACAAAGCCTCCAGCCATCGCGATGCTAGCAGCCAGCGAGGCGATGATGATTTTTTTCATTTTTATCCTTTTGGGTTGGTTTTGAAATTTCAAAGGATATTACATTTTTGGTGTTAATAAATGGTAAGTTTTAAAACCTTGCACCTTTTTGATGCAAGGTCTGTGAATTATATAAGTTTAGCTAGTAAATTTTTGATGTCAGCTACGATCTCGTCGATGCCGCGTTCGCCATTTACTACGTGAAGTAGCTCTTTTTCGCTGTAAAACTTGCGGATAGGCTTGATCGGATCAAGATATACTTTCATGCGGTTGTTAAAGACTTCGTTGTTATCATCAGCACCTCTTGCACGGCCAAGCACTCTAGCTCTTGCCACATCTTCGCTAACATCCACTTCGATGACGCCTTTTAGAGAAATTTCATCTTGCTCGCTTAAAACCTTGTCAAGCTCAGTCATTTGCTCAACGCTTCTTGGGTAGCCGTCGATTATGATGTTTGATTTATTTGAGCTTTTGATGGCTGATACGATCGCATTTACGACAACGTCAAGTGGGACTAAATTTCCTTTTGAGATAAAGCCGTCTATTAGTTTGCCAAGCTCGCTACCGCTAGCTACTTCAGCTCTTAAAAGATCGCCAGTTGAAAAGTGTGCAAATTTCTCATCATGCTGTGCAATGATCGATGCGTCTGTTGTTTTGCCGCTGCCTGGAGCGCCTATGATTAAAAATAAATTTTTCATTTTTTCCCTTTTTTATATTTTTTGAGCGCCTTTGAATGAGTTTGAAAATTTCACCCTGCAGCAGACTATATGTCTAGCTTTGGGATGAAATTTTCTGCACAACATCCAAATTCATCTCAAAAATTTAAATTTTTAAAATAACTCAAATTTAGACATCTAAAAGTCTAAATTTATTGCAATAAATTTTTAAGCCTTTTGCTCTTTTTCTCTTATCCTTAGTCCTAGCTCCCTAAGCTGTTCGTTGCTAGCGTAGCTTGGTGCCTTTGTGAGCGGGCACTGAGCGCGCTGCGTTTTAGGGAAGGCTATAACGTCGCGGATCGAGCTTGCTTTATTTACAAGCATATTTAATCTGTCAAAGCCGATCGCGATACCACCATGTGGAGGCGCACCAAACGTCAAGGCATCAAGCAAGAAGCCAAATTTCTCACGCTGCTCGGCTTCATCTATGCCAAGAAGTTTAAATACTTTTTGTTGGATGTCGTTTTTGTGAATTCTTATGCTTCCGCCGCCAAGCTCAAAGCCGTTTAGGACGACGTCGTGAGCGATAGAGAGGATATCTTCAAGATCAGGCTCGTCTATATTTTTTGGCATTGTAAATGGGTGGTGCATCGCAGAGTAGCTGCCATCGTCATTTTGCTCAAACATTGGGAAGTCAAGCACCCATAAAAACTCAAGCTTGTCTTGATCGATGATGCCCATTTGCTCAGCTAGGAAAATTCTAAATCGTCCCATATAATCAAGCACGATTTTTTTCTTACCAGCACCAAAGAATACGACGTCGCCAACTTTTAGCTCACATCTTGATACGATCTCGTCAAGATCGCTTTGCTCAAAAAATTTGCAAAGCGGGCCTTTTAAACCATCTTCTTTCATCTGGAAGTAGCCAAGGCCTTGAGCACCAAATTTACGTACAAATTCCTCAAATCTATTCATCTCGCGCTTACTAAAGATGTTGTCGCCATTTGGCACTTTTAGCGCTTTTATGCGGTTTTTCTTCTTATCTTTTGCGATCCCGCTAAAAATTTCATTGCTTGAGCGCTCGAAAATATCGATCACGTCGATCATTTTTAGATCATATCTAAGATCGGGCTTGTCTGAGCCGTAAGTCTCGGTCGCCTCTTTATAGCTCATGCGTCTAAATGGCGTTTTGATGTCGTGTCCGCAGGCTTTAAAGATATCTTTTAGCATCGTTTCAGCCATATTTATGATATCTTCTTGCTCGACAAAGCTCATTTCGATGTCTATTTGAGTAAATTCTGGTTGGCGATCAGCCCTTAAGTCCTCGTCGCGGAAGCATTTTGCTATCTGAAAATACTTATCAAAGCCAGAACACATTAAAAGCTGTTTAAATAGCTGTGGGCTTTGCGGGAGCGCGTAAAATTGGCCTGGATACACGCGGCTTGGCACTAGGTAGTCTCTCGCACCTTCTGGAGTTGCGCGTGTTAAAACTGGAGTTTCAAACTCGATAAAGCCCATTTTATCTAGGCTGTTTCTAGCTGCGATCGCTGCGCGAGAACGCATTTTAAAGATATTTTGCAAACGCTCGCTTCTAAGGTCTAAAAAGCGGTATTTTAGCCTGATGTCCTCATTTACGCTCTCATCGCCTATCATAAATGGTAGTGGCTCGCTTGGATTTTCGATGATGAGCTCGCTTACTATCACCTCTATCTCGCCAGTTTTTAACTTTGGATTGGTTAGTCCTTCGCCCCTAGCTCTTACTTTTCCTTTTGCTTTTAAGACATATTCATCTCTTACTTTTGCAGCCACGTCGTGTGCTTCTTTGCTGTCAGCAGGGTCACAAACTAATTGTATAAGCCCGCTAACGTCTCTTAAGTCGATGAAAACAACGCCGCCGTGGTCTCTATATGTGTTTGCCCAGCCACAAAGTATTACTTCTTTGCCGATATCAGCTTTGCTAAGATCGGTGCAATAATGACTTCGCATAAAATGCTCCTTTGCAATGTTTTTTAGGCAATTATAATCGCTTTTTTCTTTTGAAAAGCTTTGTTAAAATAAAATATGTTACAATCATTTCTATGAAAAATGAACAAAAATTTAATACCACAAACGCCAAAAAAGTGGGACTTATCGCGAAAGATTATCCATTATTTAAGCAGGATTTAGCAAAGCTAGAAAAAATTTTAAAAAAGTATAACGCAGAAATTTTGCTTGAAAAAAGCTGTGCAAAGCAGGTAGAAAAAAGTGGCTTTGAGCTGATAAAACTAGCCAAAGAGTGCGAATTTCTTATCACGCTTGGCGGTGATGGCACGATCATCTCAACTTGCAGAAAGCTAGCTCACATCTCGCCACTAATCCTTGGCATACACGCTGGCAGGCTCGGTTTTTTAACAGATATCACGATAAATGAGAGCGAGAAGTTTTTTAAAGACTTTTTTGATGATAAATTTGAGGTAGAAACGCCTTTTATGCTTGATGTGACGCTTCATAAAAATGATGGCAAAACTGAGCAAAAGATAGCATTTAACGACGCAGTCATCGTTAGTAAAAATGGCGGCTCGATGACGCATATCGAGGCACTTTTAAATGAAAAGTATTTTAACTCATACTTTGGTGACGGCGTCATAGTGGCAACTCCTGCAGGAACCACGGCATATAACATGAGCGCAAATGGCCCTATCATCTATCCGCTAAGCGAGGTCTTTGCGCTAACTCCCATCTGCTCACACTCGCTCACGCAGCGTCCAGTCGTGCTTACGAAAAATCACACGGTCAAATTTAGAACAAATAGCGACGCCATTTTGGTTATAGACGGACAAGACCGCTTTGATATGAGTAAAATTTCAGCCGTCAGCATGAGTCTGAGCGAGAAAAAAGCGAGGCTGATACGTCATATTGGTAGGGATTATTTTCAAATTTTAAAAGAGAAACTTCACTGGGGTTATAATGATTGATCGAATTTTGATTAAAGATTATCTAAATTTTAAAAATGTCGAGCTAAATTTCAAAG
Source organism: Campylobacter concisus (assembly GCF_003048985.1). Lineage (GTDB taxonomy): Bacteria > Campylobacterota > Campylobacteria > Campylobacterales > Campylobacteraceae > Campylobacter_A > Campylobacter_A concisus_AY. The sequence continues at coordinate 54,900 of NZ_PIRS01000011.1, read as the reverse complement.
AGGGTCTTAGCGTATTTACTGGCGTTAGTGGCGCTGGTAAGTCGGTGCTAATGAGCGCCATAATGGCTGTTTTTGGGCTAAAAGATAGCGAAGCAAGGCTAATAGAAGCTGACGTAGAACACAAATTTGAGCTTGATGAGTTTGGCATAGAAAACGAAGAGGTCAATATTTTCAAGCTTTTAAAAGATAAGAGCACGAGGTATTTTATAAACCAACAAGCCATCTCAAAGAAAAATTTAGCCCAAGTGGCGTGCGAGCACATCAAATATCTCTCGGCAAAAGAGGCAAATGAATTTGAAAATGAGAAATTTCTAAATTTGCTTGACAGGCTTGAAATTTCAAAAAATGAGAAATTTAAAGAGATAAAGCAGGAATTCGAAGAGGTGTTTTTGGAATTTTCTAAAATTTCAAAAGAGCTAGCCACTATAAAAGAGGAAGAGAAAAAGGTCGAGGAGCTAAAGGAGCTTGCTAGCTTTGAGATCGAGAAGATAAGAAGCGTCGGGCCTAAAAAAGGCGAGTTTGAAGAGCTTATGGAGACTAAAAAAAGGCTTAGTAAAAAAGATAAGATAAATGAGGCGTGGGCTAGGGCTGAGCGGATATTTGAGCTAGAGCACAGCGTAAATGAGGCGCTAAGCATCAGCGACCTTGACAACGGCTTTTTTGAAGATGCGATGAACGAGCTGAGGGTCGCAAGAGATAGCCTAAATATGGAGGAGCTTGACGATATCGACGTGGAGAACGTGCTTGATAGGATAGAAGCTCTTAATGCCATCATTAGGCGTTATGGTAGCGAGGAGGAGGCGTTAGAAGCGCTTTCTAAAAAGGAAAAAGAGCTTGCTAGATATGAAAATTTAAGCTTTGAAAAGAGCGAGCTTGAGAAGAAATTTGAAATTTTAAGCAAAAAGGCAAATGAGCTGGCTGGCACTTTAAGCAAGGCAAGGAGCGTAAATTTAAAAGAGCTTGAGGCGATGATAAATTTATACCTAAAAGAGCTTTATATGCCAGATATTACGCTGAGTATTGAGGCTAAAAAGCTTGATATCTTGGGAGTTGATGAGGTTTGTCTAAATTTAAACGAGACCTCGCTTAAAAATTTAAGCTCAGGCGAGCTAAACCGCTTAAGACTGGCTTTTATAGCTGCCTCTAGTGAGATCACAAAAACTGGCGGTGATGTCATCATTTTAGACGAAATAGATGCAAATTTAAGTGGAAAAGAGGCGATGAGTATCGCAAATGTCTTGCTTAAGCTTGCAAATTTCTATCAAATTTTTGCTATTTCGCACCAGCCGCAGCTTAGCTCAAAGGCAAATTCGCACTTTTTGGTAGAGCGTCACGGAGAAGACTCGGTCGTAAGAGAGCTTGACAAAGAGGAGCGCGTAAATGAGCTTGCGCGTATGATAAGTGGCGAGCATATCAGCGAAGAGGCGATAAATTTCGCAAAAGGACTTTTAAAATAGCTTGAAATTTAAGTTTTAAATTTAAGCTTTGTGATTAGGTTTATTTGTTAAAATCCGAGCTAATTTAATAAAAAATCACAGGAATAATATGGAAAGAATTCTAGTAGTTGATGATAATAAGGCACTTGCTAAGCTAATCGTCATGCAGATGGAAAAGAGCATTGAGGATATGGCGATCGACGTTGCGTACGATTTTGCCGAAGCCCAGATGCTAATTAGCGAGCACGGCAAAGATTATTTTATGACTATCCTGGATCTAAATTTACCTGACGCACCAAATGGCGAGATCGTTGATTACGTCCTTGCACAAGGGCTCTGTGCCATAGTTTTAACTGGCAGCATCGATGATAAGACGAAAGAATTTTTTATAAACAAAGATATAGTTGATTACGTCTATAAGGGCAACATGGATGATATCAACTACATCTTTCAAATGATAAATAGACTAAGCAAAAATAGACAATACAAAGTCCTTGTCGTTGAGGACTCGCTGCCTTTTAGAAATATGATAAAAAAGATCTTAACTAGCCTTCAGTTTAAGGTCCTAGCAGCAGCTCACGGCGAAGAGGCGATGAGCTATTTTGCTGATAATCCTGATATAAATTTAATCATAACTGACTATAGAATGCCTGTTAAAGATGGTTTAGAAGTCTTAAAAGAGGTTAGAAAAGAGAAAGATAAAAACCACCTTGGCGTGATCGTGATGACCTCGCCTAGCGAAAAGACTGATGCTTCGATATTTTTAAAAAATGGGGCTAGCGACTTTATAGCAAAGCCATTTTCAAAAGAAGAGCTCATTTGCCGTGTAAATAACACCATTGAGGCGATGGAAAATATAAATAAGATAGCAAATTTTGCCAACCGCGACTTTTTAACTGGCGCTTACAATAGAAGATTTTTCTATCAAGATATAGAAGAGTACGTCCAAGCAGCTGAAGAGCTTGATGAGCCTTATGCATTTGCTATGCTTGATATAGATCACTTTAAAAAGATAAATGACACATACGGACATGATGGTGGCGACAAGATACTAAAATCACTCGCAAAGATACTGACTGACAACACAAAAGGAAGAGATGTGGTTGCTAGGTTTGGTGGCGAGGAGTTTTGTGTCGTTCTTAAAAAGATAGAAAGAGAAGAGGCGATTAAATTTTTTGTAAATTTAAGAGCAAAAGTGGCTGAAAATGAGGTAATCATAAAAGATAAGATCGTAAGAGTGACCGTCTCTATCGGCATATCTTTTGGGAAAGGTCACTGCGAGATAGATGATATGCTTGAAGCTTGCGACTCGGCGCTTTATGTCGCAAAAGAAAATGGTAGAAATAGGGTAGAAATAGCTTTATGATTATAGATACGCATTGTCATTTGGATAGCAAAGTTTATGATTTTGACCTAGAGCAAATTTTATCTGAAGCCAGAAATTTAGGGCTAAAAGGCTTTATTATCCCTGGAGCTGATATTAATGATTTACCAAAAGCGGCTAAAATAGCGCACGAAAAAAATGATATTTTCTTTGCCGTTGGAGTTCATCCTTATAATAAAGAGAATTTCGATATTGAAACTTTAAGAGAATTTGTCAAAGACAAAAAGTGCGTGGCTATCGGTGAATGTGGGCTTGACTACTACCGCTTGTCAAAAGATGAAGAAGAAAAAATAAGAGAAAAAGAAGATCAAAAACGTGTTTTTCTAGCTCAACTTGATTTGGCAGTTGAGTTAAAAAAACCCGTTATCCTCCACATCAGAGAGGCTAATGAGGACTCTTTTAACATCTTAAAAGAGTATGCGCCAAAGCTTGAAGCTGGGGCAGTTTTGCATTGTTATAATGCCTCGCCACTTCTTTTGGAGCTTTGCAAATTTGGGAATTTTTACTTTGGCATAGGTGGCGTTTTGACATTTAAAAACGCTAAGAATTTAGTTGAAATTCTGCCAAAAATTCCTTTTGATAGGGTATTGATAGAGACTGACGCCCCTTATCTCACACCAGAACCAAATCGTGGTAAGAGAAATGAGCCGGCGTTTACGACATTTGTTGCTAAAAAGATAGCTGAAATTTTAAACCTTGAATTTGAAGTAGTTTGTAAAACGACTTCAGATAATGCCAAAAGGTTATTTAAGTGCTTTGCCTAAATTTTGGGCATTGTGCTTGCTTAAGATGCTAGCATCATTAAGCTTTGACACGAAAAAGGATAGAAATGAAAGCAATGCTTAAGATATTTTTATTATTTGCATGTAGCACCTTGCTACTAGCAAACGCCCCTGAGAAGAGCTCTTATGACACTCAGGTTAAAATTTTAAAGGAGCTAGACATCGATGCTAGCTTTATGAAAACTTCTCACTATGCAAAGATGAGACAAGGCATACAAAACTCACAGGTAAGAACATTTACAGATGCCTTGAAAAATGGCTATATGTATATACCAATGATAAAAGAGCAGATCAAAAAATCAGGCGTGCCTGAGTCGTTTTTCTATCTAGCGATGATAGAGTCAGGCTTTTCAAATCACACTGTCTCAAACGCTAAAGCTACTGGTATGTGGCAGTTTATGGAGCAAACAGCAAAAATTCATGGCCTAAAAGTAGGGCAATACACCGATGAGAGAAAAGATCCGGTCGAATCAACTGTCGCAGCTACAAACTATCTAAGATCACTTAAAAATCAATTTGGCAAGTGGTACCTGGCGGCAATGGCATATAACTGCGGCGATGGTGCGCTAAAAAAAGCTATACAAAAAGCCGGTACAGACGATCTTGTAACGCTTCTTGATGCTGAGAAAAAATACCTCCCAGCTGAGACTAGAAATTTCATCATTAAAATTTTAAGAGCGGCATATATAGCAAAAGATGCGGACTTTTTGATATCTAAAGAGTCATCTTTACTAAATATAAATGGCGGATTAAGACTTACGAAAGTAAAAGTGCCTGGCGGTACAAATTTAGCTCAGATAGGCGATAGCATCGGTCTTAGCACAAAAAAGATGAAAAGTAATAACCCACATTTAAAATTTGTATTTACTCCTCCAACTTTAAAAGATTATTACGTTTATATCCCTGAAAATAAAAAGCAACTTTTCTCAGATAATTTCAAGCCATTTAATGGCAAAAATAACTTCTATGCATACACTGTAAAAAAAGGCGAGACCTTGCTTTCTATCTCTAAAAAAACAGGCGTTAGCCACAGAGCGATCAAGGACTACAACGAGCTTAGCACAAACGCAGTAAGCTATAATCAAAAACTAATAATCCCTTTTTCTACTCAAAACAAATCTCACAACTACGTAGTTCAAACAGGCGATACAATCGCATCTTTATCAAAGAAATTTAATGTAAGTGAAAAAGATATAAAAGATGCAAATTCTTTGGCTAGTTCAAATTTAAATGTCGGAGCAAATATTGTCATACCGTAAGAGCCTAAATTTCTACTTAGGACTAAGTTTTACACTTCTAATCACTGGTTGTTCTTGGAGCGGGGCTCCATTTACTCCAAGTGGCCCAACTAATGTAAGAGGCAACAACTCCGCCTCAGTTCAAAAAGCAACAATGAGACCATACACGATAAACGGCAAAACCTACTATCCAACCGTCGTAAGTGTCGGCGATAAAGCCAGCGGAACGGCAAGCTGGTATGGTCCAAATTTTCACGGTAAAACGACCTCAAATGGCGAAGTTTATAATATGTACAATATGACTGCGGCGCATAAAACTTTGCCGATGAATACAATACTTAAAGTAACAAATTTAAGAAATCAAAAAAGTGTTATCGTGCGCGTAAATGACAGAGGACCTTTTGTGGCTGACAGGGTGCTTGACCTTTCAAAAGCAGCTGCGATGAAGCTTGATGTCATCGGCACTGGCACAGCTCCAGTTAGTATGGAGGTTATCGGCTTTAATGAAGACATTAACGCTGTTACAACCGCTAGCGCGCAACCAACAAAACCAACAAGCACTGGTATAAAAGTGCCAAATCCAGTTTCTCCAACGGCTCCAGTTGGTGGCATCGTGATCTCATCAGAGCAACGCGTTGTGGGTGGAGATTTTATGGTACAAATTGGCTCGTTTAAAAACCTTGAAGGCGCAAACAGATACCAAAGAGAGCATAAAAGCATAGATGGTTATAGATCAGTCGTTAAGACATTTACGATAGATGGCTCAACCATTTATAGGGTATTTTTAAATGGCTTTAGAAGCGAGGACGAGGCTAGGGATTACGCAAGAAGCGGCAAATTCCAAGGCGCATTTATAGTAAGAGGTTAGGGCGTGAGAGAGGAAATTTTAGAACTAACTAGAAACACAAAAGAGACGCAAATCTCAATGAAGCTCAAAATTTACGGCTCTGGGGTTGCAAAGATAAGCACAGGCATTGGCTTTTTCGACCACATGCTTGAAGCTTTTACAAAGCACTCTTTGCTTGATCTTGAAATTTCATGCAAGGGTGACACGCATGTGGATTTTCACCACAGCGTCGAGGATGTAGGCATAGTTTTGGGACAGCTTTTAAAAGAGGCTTTATATCCATTAAGCGGTGTTGAGAGGTTTGGCGAGGCGAGCGTTGTTATGGATGAGGCGGCTGTTTTTTGCGCGCTAGATCTTAGCAACAGAGCTTACCTCGTATATGAAAATTTTAATGAAAATGCCAAGGTTGGTGAGTTTGACACTGAGCTTGTGGAGGAGTTTTTTAGAGCTGTTGCTATAAATTCAGCCATCACTCTTCATCTAAATCAAATTCGTGGCAAAAACACTCATCACATCATCGAAGCAACATTTAAATCATTTGCCGTAGCACTCCGCAGAGCGCTTGCCAAAAATGCAAGGATCGGCACTCCAAGCACTAAGGGCGTTTTATGATAGAAATTATATTTTTAGACGTTGATGGGTGCCTCACTGATGGCAAGATCATCTACAATGCAAACGGCGAAGAGCTTAAATTTTTTGATGTAAAAGATGGCTACGCGATAGAGAGCTGGCTAAAGCTTGGTAAGAAAGTGGCTATCATCACTGGCAGAAAGTCGGCTATCGTTGAACGAAGGGCTGAGGATCTAAAGATAAATCACGTCTATCAAGGCGTTGGCGATAAATTTGAAGTAGCAAGCGAGATATTAAAATTTGAAGGGCTTAGCTTTAAAAACGCAGCAGCTATCGGCGATGACTATAATGACTATAAAATTTTAGACGCAGTTGCATGGAGCTTTAAGCCAAAAGATGCCATTAAAGAGCTTGATGTAAAGACAAAGCTAAAGCACAAAGGTGGCAATGGCGCTGTTAGAGAGATGATCGAGATGATCATAAAATCAGAAAATTTATATGACGAGTGGTCTAAGCGTTGGTTGTAAAAATTTTCTACTTCGTCGTGGCTATTTTTAGTGCTGTGATGATATTTTTAGCGACTCAAGACCCATACCTGGCAAACGTGCTAAAGGTTGATACCAAGATATCAAATATGCAGGTAAATGACGTGGTTGATTATGAGATAAACTCGACTAAGATAAGCGGAGTTTATGAGAGTGATGAGCTAAACAGATATAGTGACAGGGATGAATTTTTAGACTTTAAAGCGAGAATTTTAAGGGGAAATTTAAGACATTTTCTAAGCTCAGACAAGGCTATCTCGCAAAACGATGAGATAATCTTTCAAAAAAATGCAAACTATGAAAACAATGATAGTTTGAAATTTAAAAGCGATGAAGTTATATATAACACAAAGACAAAAATAGTAAGATCAGAAGCAAATTTCACCATCACTAGAAATGGCGACAAAGCATTAGGTGATAGTGGCAGCTACGATCTTGGTAAAAAACAAACGCAGATAAAAGGGTTAAGGGCATGGGTAGAAGAAAAGCAGCGATTTTAGCGATGATTTTGGGCTTTACATTTTTAAATGCAGAGCAAGTTGAGATCACTTCAAACGATTTTTTTGCTGATGAAAACAAGCAGATCAGCGAATTTGTAGGCAACGTAAATATCAAAAAAGGCTCATACGACGAGCTAAAGGCAAACAAAGTTGTTGTGCATTTTGATAAAAAGCGCCAGCCAGTAAAATATGTAGCCACAGGCAACGCCAGAGCTAAAATTTTCATGAAAGATAAGCACTATGAAGGCAAGGGTGATACGCTTACATACGAGCCTGCAAAGCAGACATACACAGTAACTGGCAACGGCTATTTGCACGAGGTAGAGACCGATAAAAATGTCTATGGCGAAAAGATCGTGGTCAATCAAAAAGATGGCACATATAGCGTAAATAGCGACGAGAAAAAGCCGGTTAAATTTATCTTTCAGATCGAGGATAAAACCAAGTGATAAGAGCCTTGAGCGCTAAATTTATCACATCAAGCCCAAGCATAAAGGAGGCTCCAAGCTTTGTAACGAGCGAGGTGGTCTTTTTGGGCAGGTCAAATGTGGGTAAAAGCAGCCTCATAAACGCACTTGTAAATCAAAAAAATTTAGCCAAAAGCTCATCAACTCCTGGCAAAACGCAGCTTATAAATTTCTTTGAGGCTGAGTTTTGTGAGGAAAAAAAAGAGGGCGAAAAAGAAAAATTTAAACTCATCTTGGTCGATCTACCAGGCTTTGGCTACGCAAAAGTTGCAAAGTCAAAACACGACGAGTGGCGAAAAAATTTAGATGAGTTTTTGAAATTTAGAAGCGACATCAGACTTTTTATACATCTAATCGACGCTAGACATTTTGACTTAGACATCGACGTGAATGTGGACTCTTACCTAAAAAGCTTTTTAAGAGCTGATCAGAAAATCTTAAATTTATACACAAAAAGCGACAAGCTAAATCAAAGCCAAAAGAGTGCGATAATGAAATTTGACCTAAGTGGCATTTTGGTCTCGACACTCAGCAAAAGCGGCATCGACAAGGCACGGGAAGCTATCATAAACCACGCTCTTGGTAGGTAAAATGCAAACCATAAGCAGCTTAGATATTAAAATTTTTAAAGGCTTTTGGTGGGCTATTTTTTTGCTCTCTTATGAGATCGCAACTACGCAGTTTGGCTTCTTGCCGCCACTTATTGGCATCTTTTTTACCTATATGATTTTGGAGTATTCAAGAAAACAAAAGCAGTATAATGAGTTTAAGCCCTCATGGTATTTTTCACTCGTTTTTCTGGTCTTTGCTGAGCAAATTCATGGCTTTTATCTCTTTTCAACGATCATTGCGTTTTTGCTATTTTACAACTTCGTGCTAGACTGGCTCTACACGACGATGAAGTGGCGAAACTGCCTGCTCATCATCTTTGTCGCCTCTGGCTATGTGCTAACCTTTCTTGTAAATAACCTTTTTGCCTACGTCTTAAACGAGCCAAATTTGACTTTTAGCGCAGAGTATCTATTTTTTATAGCGCTTGAAAGTGTGCTTGCTATCGTGCTTTTTAGGGACAAAGTGCTATGAGGATGCGTATCGTTTTTGGCGTGATCGCCCTTTTTTGGATCATGCTTTTGGGACGGATTTACCACCTAAGTGTCAATTCAAACACCTACTACAACGAGATCGCCGAGCAAAATGCGATAAAAACTATCTACATCCCGCCAGTTAGAGGTATCATCTTTGATGCGCACGATAAGCCTATGGCGGTCAATCGCCTTGGCTTTTCTATCTATGTAAAACCGCACCTTAGCGCAAACAAAAAGGTGAAAATTTTAGACGATGAGCTAGCCTACATCGGCTCACTTTTTGGTGATTTAAACGTCACCAAGCTTAAAAATGAATATATCAAAAACGACTCAGCCTATAACCAAGACTTTATAAACGTGGTCGAATTTGTTGATTATGATAAATTTTTGCCATTTTTTGCACCCCTTTCTCTGCGTGAAAATTTAGAGATAAGACCCGCTTCAAAGCGCCACTACCCATACAATGACCTAGCTTCTCACATCATCGGCTATGTCGGCAGGGCAAACCAAAAAGATATGGAAAACGATCCTTTGACAAAGCTTACAAACTATATCGGTAGAAGCGGAGTAGAGCGCTTTTATAACCCGATCCTGCAAGGAATTCAAGGCTTTAAAAAGATCAAGGTAAATGCGCTAAATGAGGAGATCGAGCAGGTGAGCTATCAAGCGCCACAAAGCCAAAACATAAAGCTTGCCGTCGATCTTGAGCTGCAGCAGTTTGTCGCTGATGTCTTTGGCAAAGATGCAGGAAGCGTCATAGTTATGAGCCTAAAAGATGGCGCTATCATCGCTGCTGGAAGCTTTCCTGAGTATGATCTAAATCCATTTGTGCTTGGAATTTCTCAGGCTGAGTGGGAGGAACTTGTAAAAAATGTCGATCACCCATTTACAAATAAGCTGATAAACGGCCTTTACCCGCCAGGATCTGTCGTAAAAATGGGTATGGCTCTTGCCTTTTTAGACAATGGCATGAGCAAATATGATAGCTTTTTTTGCAGTGGATCGTATGAGCTTGGAGGGCGTAAATTTCGCTGCTGGAACTCGCATGGTCATGGCACGGTTAATATGAACACGGCAATTAGAGAGAGCTGCGATGACTATTTTTACAAGGGTAGCCAAAAGATAGGCATAGATGCCATTGTGCCGATACTTGAGCGTATGGGCTTTGGTAGAAAAACGGAGGTTGATTTGCCAAATGAATTTGTGGGGACACTGCCAAGTAGGGAGTGGAAGATGAGGAAGTATGGCAAGGCGTGGTTTCAAGGCGAGACGCTCATCACCTCTATCGGACAGGGAAATTTTCTAGTCACGCCTATGCAGGTAGCTAAATACACAGCAGGCCTTGCAACTGGGCTAAATGTGACGCCGCATTTTTTAAAGAGCATTGATGGCAAGGATGTTGATTTTACGCCAACAGATGATGCTTTTACGCCGTTTGAGAAGTCGCAGCTACCTGCTATTAGGCATGCGATGTATGAGGTGGCAAATCACCCAAGAGGCACAGCAAATAGGCACTTTGTGGGAAGTCTTGTAAAGGTTGCGGCAAAGACTGGAACAGCTCAGGTTGTTGGCATCTCTCAAACTGAAAAGAAACGTATGAAAGAAGAAGATATGGCGTATCTGCAAAGATCTCACGCATGGATGACGACCTATGCGCCTTTTGAGGATCCACAGTACGTCATCACGATGGTTGTCGAGCACGGCGGCCACGGCGGTAGCGCTGCTGGACCAAAAATCTCTCAAATTTATAACAAGCTAGTTGAAATGGGGTATATAAAACTTGATAAAGTTCAGGCTGAGAAAGAGAAGAAGTAGAATTTTTAAGTATATATTTGAAGCTTATGTGTAAAATTAGAGCCGAAATAAATTCTAAATTTACGAGGAATTTGCTGAGTATATTCTTTTTTGGATTTTGCTTTGCAAACTACAAACAGAATATAATTCAAGTTTTTTGTTTGTTTGCAAAAAATATAAAGCTTACAAATTTTAAACTTTCATTCACTCGCAAGAATTGACTACTAAAATTTGGCTTCGTTAAACGCTTAGCTCAAATTTTAGAGCCGAAATTACTCGTTCATGAAATTTTAAAATTTGCCTGACACTTGCCCGATGATAAAGCGCATGCAGTACGAAGCGCTGGAGCATGCACCTTGAACGTGCGAGGGGTTTTTACTTCAACTTCGTCTCGTAACTGCGAGCAGAGGAGGGATTTAAAAAGGGGGATAAGGGGACGGCTTCGTAACTCGAGTCCCCTTGTCTCCCTTTTTAATAAATTTATATCGCAAAACAAATTTTAAAATTTTACTCACTCGCCTTAGCAGCTTACTAAATTTAGGGCTCATAAATATTTGCCACTAAATTTAGAAGCGTGATATGCTCGCTCATAAATTTTAAAATTTAAATTACAGATTTTAAAAATAAATTTACTATTTCATAAATTTTTAAAATTCCACTCACTCGCAAGAATTACATACTAAAATTTGGCTTCGCTTGCCGCTTAGCTCAAATTTTAGAGCCGAAATTGCTCGCTAATGAAATTTTAAAATTTACTTGACACTCACTTGATTTAGCAAAGCAATTTTACAAATTTTAAACTTTACTTGCTCGCCTTAGTAATTTACTAATTTTATAAATTTAGAGTCGTGATACGCTCGCTCATAAATTTTAAAATTTGTTTTTTAGTGTGTCGCATGTGTTATGTTATTTAAATTATTAACTACATCTATGCGCTATATGACTTTTTATTTGGATTTTAGGATTGTCAAAATTTATAAATTTCTCTAGCCCCAAGTGAGACAAAATGGGGCTAGAGTAGGGATTATTTTTTAGCTACAAGAGCGTTTTTTAGCACATCATCGATCGTATCTACTGCGATGATCTTCATATCAGCTTTTACTTCGGCTGGGATATCGACAAGGTCGCGGTCATAGTTTTTACGAGGTATCAGAGCTGTTTTGATGCCAGCTTTGTGAGCGGCGATGAGCTTCTCTTTTAGTCCGCCGATAGGTAAAACTCTGCCAGTTAGCGTGATCTCGCCAGTCATTGCGATGTCGTGTTTGACTTTTGTGTCAGTCAGTATCGACGCGATCGCAGTTGCCATAGTGATACCAGCACTTGGGCCATCTTTTGGCACAGCACCTTCTGGCACGTGCAAGTGAAGGTCGTATCGCCTATAAACATCGCTGGCTTCGAGCTTATGCTTGTCATCATCTAGTTTTGGCACGATAGCCATCGGCACTTTTAGCTTTTTGTTATCTATCAGCACTTTTACCACGCTAAATGCGATCTGAGCGCTCTCTTTCATCACGTCGCCTAGTTGGCCGGTGATTTGCATATTGCCTTTGCCTTGGATCCTGATAGCCTCGATCCTTAGCACGTCGCCACCGACACTAGTCCACGCAAGGCCATTTACCAAGCCGATCTGATCTTTTTTATCCGCTGGCTCGATCTCATAGACCTTTTTCTCTAAAAACTCTTTTAAATTTTTAGCCGTGACGCTGATCTTGCCTTCATTCTTTTTGGTGAGGATATTTTTGGCGACTTTTCTTAGTATATCAGCGATCCTGCGGCGTAAATTTCGCACACCGCTCTCTCTTGTGTAGTCGCTAATTATTAGCTCAAGTGCCTCTTTGCTGATGCTTACATCGCTTGGTTTTAGGCCGTGCTTTTTAAGCTCTTGAGGTAAGAGATATTTTTTAGCGATCTCAAATTTCTCTTGTGGGGTGTATGAACTAAGCTCGATAAACTCCATCCTATCGCGAAGTGCAGCTGGTATCATGCTCACGTCATTTGCTGTGGCGATGAAGATGATTTTGCTAAGATCGATATTGAAATTTAGGTAGTAGTCTCTAAATTTATTATTTTGCTCTGGGTCTAAAATTTCAAGTAAAACAGCGGTCGGATCGCCTCTATAGCTTCTGCCAACCTTGTCGATCTCGTCTAAAACAACCACTGGGTTCATCTGCTTGGCTTCTATGAGACCTTGCACGATGCGACCTGGCATAGCGCCTATATAGGTGCGGCGGTGCCCTCTTAGCTCGTTTACGTCCTCAAGTCCGCCAAGTGCGATCCTAACTAGCTCACGCTTTAGTGCCTTTGCGATCGAGTTTGCAAGGCTTGTTTTACCTACACCTGGAGGGCCTGCAAAGCATAAAATGGCGCCGTTATTTACCTTTTCGCCAACACCTCTAAGCTCCAAAAGCTCGCGCAAGGCAAAATACTCCTCTATGCGCTCTTTTGGCTTTTCAAGACTGTAGTGGTCAGCATTTAGGTGCTTGCTCACTTCGGCGATAGATGACTTTTTCTTAGCTATGTTTTCAAATGGAATTTCAAGTACCCAGTCAAGGTAGCTTTGCAAGGTGTTCGCGTCGGCTGAGTCTGGGTGCATGCGAGAGAGTTTGTCTATTTGTTTTTTGATCTCTTTATAGGCATCCTCAGCCATAAATTTCTTCTTCGCATCAAGCTTTTTGCGGTACTCCTCAAGCTCCTCTTCACGGCTCGTGTCCGCTCCAAGCTCAGCTTGAATTTGCTTTAGCTGCTCTTTTAAAAAGTACTCTTTGTTCGTCTTGTCGATCTTTGAGTGAACCTTATTTTTGATCTCTTTTTGAAGCTTGTTTGCCTCGATCTCTTCGATGACGTAGTCGATGAGCTTTAGTAGGCGCTGCTCTAAATTTTCTTCGACAAAAAAGCTATAAGCGATCTGTTTTTTTAGGCGAAGCGCGCTTGAGACTAGGTCGCAAACTCTGATCGCTTCAGCGCTCTCTTCGATCGTCTTTAAAAGATCAGGTGGGAAAAAGTGGCTAAACTGCGAAAGCTCTCTTACTTTTTCTCTCAAAACTACGATGAGAGCGTCAGTCTTGACCTGCGATGGGCGCTTTACGTGGAGCATATCGACGATGCCGCGGAGTGGGTTTATACCTGATTGTTTTAAAATTTTACCTTTGTCGATGCCCTGAAATAGCACTTTTACGCGTCCGTCAGGTAGCGGCACACGGCGCATTATCGTGCCGATAACGCCTGCGTCATAGATGCCATCAAAGTCTCTAGCGCCGTCTTGCTGTGGCTTTGTAGGCACGACAAGGATCGGTGTCTCTCCTTGTATGGCAAGCTCAAGCGCTTTTAAATTTTCTTCGTCGCTTAAAAAAAGCGGCGTTATCATAAATGGATATAAAAATAGCTCGTCCTCAACTATAATAGGGATCTCAGTTGGGAAGCCTTTGTTTTCGTTTATTTGCAAAATTTCTCCTATTCAAACAGTTTTCTATACCATGCCACGTCAGGTTTGATAAGATCTGAGTTTTTAAACGGCGACTCTTCTAGCTTTTGCTCGTAAATTTTAGCCGAAACGTCACGGCCAGTTCTCTTGTAAAGATCTGCTATTTGCATATCTAAGAAGTAAAGTGCGAGCTTAAATTTGATAAGCATAGTCTCGATAAGTGGCTTATACTCGGTGTTTGGATACATATAAAGAAATTTCTCGATCTCAGTTACGCTATCTTCCATTAGCTTTTGGTTGCGGTTTGGCTGGGTAAATGAGTCAAAATTTGCTTTTATCTTTAGATATTGGGCAAATTCTGTTTTTGGGCCGTTATCGCCGTATCTTTTGATGTATTCATCAAGATAGTGATTTGCCATGAGATACTCTTCATCATTCGCGTGAGCTTGGGCAAGGATGAGTAAAATTTGCTCCAAAAGTGGGCTTGCAACGTGCTCGCTAGCCATTGAAACGTAGTGTTTATCAGCTGACTCCAGATCGCCATCTTTTATGTCAGCGATGACCTGAGCGTACCACTCGTCTGGAGTTAGATTGTAAAGTTCGGTGTATTTTTCAGCACAACCACTAAAAAGCCCTAAAAGAGCTACGACTGCTAGAAATTTAGAAAATCTTTTCATGCTTTTCCTTAAAAATTTTAAATTCGCTTATTTTACATTTTTTGGCATTATTTTTGTATAAATTTTTTAAAACTATGCTAAAATAAGGCAATTTTACAAAACAGGAGTTAGTATGATTTTTAGTGTTAAAAGCCCTATTTTAGGCTTTGAGCATATCAAGACGATGGAACTGATTGAGCTCGATAAATTTTTTGTTAAGTTAGCAAGTAAAGATGACGAAACATCTTTTACTATGATAAATCCTTTTGCGTTAAGAAGTTATGAATTTGACATCCCAAGCTACTACGAAGAGCTTATGGACATTAAAGAGAGCTCACAACTTAGAATTTACAACATCATCGTAGTTGCCCTTCCACTTGAGAAATCAACCGTGAATTTCGTAGCTCCTATCGTTTGTAATATGGACAATATGACTTTATCTCAAGTAGTGCTTGACGTTACAAAGTATCCACAATACGGACAAGCTGAAATGATAGAAAATTTCATACAAAAGCAGTAAAACATCTATAAAATCAATGATTGATTTGTTATTGTTATAAGGAGGGCACTTTCTTGCGTAGGATAGTATATCTACTCTGTTTTGTTGTTACATTTAGTTTTTCTGCAGTTAGAGAGTGCACACCAAGCGAAGAAAATTCTATTGGTTGTAACCTCCCCCTACTTGGCAATATAAGCTATAAATGTATGATGGATGACGAAGAAGATAAATCTGGCTCTCCTAAAAATATCCCACATTGTATAAAAAAATTTAATAGAACTTGGAGCATATATACGACAAGTTTCTCTGGTGGCGATGCCAATAATGGTGGCACTGCTAATGATGGATACTATCTTTATTCATTTGTAACAGGTTATGATAGTCAAGGAAAGCCATTGATAGATGCGGAACCTTTAGTAGGAGCGTTAGATAATAATGCCAAAGATGGTATTACTATAAGAAAGATAGACGGCAAAAATATCACTAGGGTAAATGGAGATATGGCTGTTATTGGTGCAACGATCATGCTACCAAATGAATCACCTTATAATAAAGGATACAGCTTTAGTGGCGGAGCTGCATCTGGTCTTGTAAATAAAACTTTCATAAATAATGCAAATTTCCCTGCAAATAGCTCTAAAATTTGTCAAACTTATTTTAAATATTATCCAAACGATCCTTCTTATTGTCAAAATTCAGAGCAATCCACCTTTGACTTTAGTGAAAAAGTTAGCCATATCCGAGACCATCTAACAGGCAAAAACATAGTATATGCTAGGCTTTATTGGGCTGGGTCTATCACGCAAAACTGGAATGTTCCATACGATACAGCAGATAGTGGTATAAATTTTTATTCAAATGCGATGAAATTTTTAAAAGGCTACTCGCAGATAGATTTTAAAGTCCCTGGTAAATCGCAAGTAATAACGATAGATGCCAAACCGGAAGATGTAAGATGGTTTGGCTCTTTTAGCGAGTATCGTCCAAAGTCAATGTCGTATGATGCTTTAATGGATGCGTCGTGGGTTCCTAATATTGGTCACCAATGGACACCGATTAAAGCTGGTATAACTTATCTTTATACAGCAAGTGCAGATGTGACAAAAGAGGTAAAAGAGAGTTTTGGTGAATCAAACGCAAGTAGGACATTTGCAGCTGGAAATATAAGGGCTACTTCTGTTGATGGGACTTGTGAATTTATAGATGTAAATGATCCATATGTATATAACCGCTTTGGTGAGATTCGAGATTTAAATTGGTGTAGAAAAGGTGTGCTTTCATATTTTCTTGGGGAAAATGACAACGGCTACTGGGATCAATACTCTCCTTCGCAATATGCTGGTTGGACTTTGCTTATCATATATGATTTTGATGATGAAATTGCTATAAAAAATGACATAGAACCAAAGATGATAACTATATATGATGGTCTTAAGATGTTGGCGCCAGAGCCGATAAAAGAAAATAGCTCTCCGACTGTTCATACTAATAGCTATGATATAAGTTTTGATGATATTTATATGCCAAGAAGTGGAAGTATGGATGCATCACTGACAGTTTTTGCCCTTGGTTCTAAGCGTGAAGTAGATGGAGAAAAGATACAGATACAAAAGCCGTATTTGCCATTTGATGATAATGGCAATAGTGATACAGTGTATAATGTAGAAAACCCGATAAATAATCAATTTAACTCGTCTTTTACAAAATTTGACAAACTGATGAACCCTAAGAGAGTTTATAATAACCAACTAGACCTAGATGTCTTTAACGTATCAAATTTTATGTATCCTGAACTAAGAAAAGTTAATATGAAATTTACAGTTGCCGAAAATAACTATGGTGGAGTAAATAGTGAGCCTATAAATTTAGCTCTTGTGGCTTTTTCTACTCGCGTGTATAGACCAAGTTTATGTTATGTGGAAGATATTAGCTATAAAAAGCCAAATGAAACAAGCTTTACGCCACTGGTAAAAAACTCATCTGTTAGCACAAATTTGCCAAAAGGCACTACTTTAAGAACCATCTTAAAGCTAACTAATCCTACAAATGAGTTGGCTCAAAATATTGCTTTAAAAGTAAAAATAGATCCAAGTCAGACATATGTTGAAAACTCATCAGCGGCGATAAAGATTACTGCAAATTCTTCTTTTTCTGAGAGTGATCCATATTATGGGAGGATCATTAGTGACAATACTGGCTTGCAAAGGGCGAGTAATAATACTTTAACATTTTTTATAGGACATGGCGCAAATGCAGCTACAGGTGAAGGCGGCTCTCTAAACGCAAATTTTAGCAATTTTTCTTATATGGTTTTTGATACGAAACTTGATTCTAAATTTGCAGAAAATAGCTACAAAGCTACAATCGAAAATAGCACTATACAATTAAAGCCTTATGACACTTATATAAAAAAATGTGATCCTTACTCTTATAATATAAAAACGGAAGAAGATGAACCTAATGACTTTGTGCCAAGCACTAATCAAGACGATGGAAGCGGAAAAAATAAAAATAGACTTCTTACTCAAATAATAGGAAAGCCTTTTAATGTATATATAACAAACTACGGAGAAGATGGTAGTAAAAAAGAGCCAAATTCTTTGGTAGGAGATGTAAAGGTAGAGCTAGTTAAGTCTTGTGATGATGATACAAGTTTATATGTAGGCGAAGATAAAAATCTATATAAAAAAGATGATATAAAATTTAATGGAAAAAGCGAGGTCTTACTAGAAGGCATCAAGGTAGATAAGGCATATAAGAGCCTTAAATTTAGAATTTCACATACCAGAGCCTCACAAGCCACTCCTGCGACACAGACCAAGATCGTAGCTTGCGAAAATTTAGATGACTTTGCTGTTAGACCTAGTTATTTTGCTGTATATGACACAGATTTAAATGCTGTTGTAAGAAAAAATCTCGACCTTGTAGGTGGAAAATCATACACAAACTATAAGCTCGCTGCTTTAACAAGTGATGACGTAATAGCAAAAGGCTATATAAATACGATAGATGGCATAAGCAATTCAAATGAAGTTGCTGGGCTTCATCCTATGAATTTAGTCGGTTGTGATGCTTCAGGATTATTGAGTGACAATAGACTAAAAGTTGTTTTTGATAAAGAGAATAAAGCCATCGGTAATATTTTTAGATTAAATTCTTCTGGGGCTGAAGAACCATTTTCATTTTCTGATATAGGTAATGCATACTTTGAGATAAAAGATACAAGCTACACTAAAAATGATAAGCATGTCAGCCCAAGAGCAGATGACTGCGTGAGAGACTCAAGTGAAAATGACCCAGACAACGAAGGTAGGGTTGGTTGTGATATGGCGATAAAACAAGGAAATAACATTTTATTTCAATTTAAGCCAGAAGATCTTGAGATAAGTAATCTAAAAATAATACCAAGCGATAGTGTTACCTATATCGATAGTAGCTATCACCAAAAGGTGAAAGTGACTTTTGATGTTGTAGCAAGGCTATTTAACCGCGACACTGCAACTTTTTATAAAGACGGATGCTATGCTAATGTCACTAGTTTTGATATAGGGCTTGATCAAGTGCCATTAAACTACACAGATAATGACGGAAACGCTGGCACGCTCGAAAAAGCAAATGATGAAATTTTATTCTTTCAGGTACTTTTTTCAAGGACAAAAAAGCGCATTGGGCCAACTGCGACAAAAGGAATGTTCTACGTTGAAAAGAGTGCGTTTAAAGATGGTAAAGCGACTGCTGAAGTCTATTTTAACTTTGCTAGAAAGGTAAATCTTGCGAAAAATCCTTTCACAGTCTCAAGTGATGACTTTGGGTTTAAAAGCATAACCGATGGAAAATTAGGCAGTGCGCCATATACAAAACCAAGTCCTAGTGAAAAAACATCTGCTAAACTTTACTATGGCAGAGTCTATGCTCCATATTATGAGGGTTCGTATCTAGGATTTTTAGCTAAAATTTACTATGGAGCTTATTGTAATGGATGTGACAAAAATGAATATATGAAAGACCAAACAACTGGAGAGACATGGCAAGAATTTCCATCGGCTCCTTTTTGGTTTGTTAATCCACACTATAGAGCAAGCATGCTTGCGTTTTCAGATTTTAGTTTTACAAATAAAATTAGTGAAACCATTTTAAGAAATGATGTAAGCGCTGTCCAAGACGGAGTTCAAACTATCTTTATAAGCAATCCAAAAGCAGTCACTGATGTGGTTAAAATGCATGCAAGAGAGTGGCAAATATATAATGAATTTGATAAAAATGCAGCAACAAGCGACTTTAATGTGAGATTTCTCGTGCCAAATGGCGACTGGGCTGGCAAGACCTTAAAAAGTGGCTCAGATAGAGGCGATGTAGGAAATGTTGTAGGTGGTGAAAATAACTTTAACGATCTAAGCGATAAGACAAATAGGAGAATTTCTTGGTAAAAAGAGGCTTTTCTCTTATAGAACTTATCCTTTCTATCATCGTTGTGGCGATCATTAGCATCTCAATACCACTCGTTTTAAAAACGACATCCGAGCTAAATCAAAAGGCTATTACACAAGAGAGCTTGATGAACGCTAAAACTTATATAGGACTTATCTTAAAAGCTCCTTTTAGTAATAGGATCATAAAAGCCTCAAGCGTTAGTGCTAGCGCTGATACAGCTTATTTCTTTCCTATCATCTTAAAGCCAGGCGATAAAAGAAATGAATTTTATAAGATAAACAAAATAACAGGCGATGGTCATAGAGTTTTTGCCTATGAAAACTCACCAGAACTAGAGCCACCAGATGCATCGATAAGATCGGTAGATTACTACGAAAAAAGAAATAAAAATTTAAACACGGCAAATCAAAACAGAGACTATATCGTCGGCTCAGACTATAACGCCAGAATAAAAAATGGTAGTGGGGATTTTAAACCAAATTTACCACTAAAAAGCAGTGACGTAAAAGAGATAATTGTAACTGCTACTTCATATAAAAATGACACAAAACAAGAGACGACATCAGTGCTAAAAGCCTACGCTTTTAACCTAGGCGAGAGTGGCTCGCTAAATACGAAAGTATGGAAATGAAAAGAGCCTTTACACTCCTTGAGCTTATAATTGTCATAGTCATCCTTGGTATCATCGCTATGATGAGCTTTAACGCTATAATGAACATCTATTCAAACTACTTTCAAACAAGGACTGTAAATGAGCTCGAGATGCAAACAGAGATCGCGCTGGAGCAAATTTCAAAGAGGCTAGAGCACCGCATAAAGCCAAGTGTGATCGCTAGAAAACCTAGTGGAGGGTTTTTGCCACTAAACGATAGCAGGGTAAATTTAAATAGTGGCTATGAAATTTTAGAATTTATCCCTTATGCGTATGAAATTTTTAACGATGTGCCTTCTGGTAGTAACAAAGCAGGCAGATATAGCGGCTACGTAGATCTTGCTAATAGCTCGCCAGCAACTGGTCTGATAAGTCCTGGAAGTAATTTCACCACCGAAGTCATTGAAACCATAAAAGATCTAACTTGCAAAGATGATGCGAGTGGGTGTGTGGATTTTGAAAATAAAGATGGTGGCGTTGTAGCGATATTTTCTGATGTTTATTATGATGTGCAAAACTCTTTTGGATATAAAGATAATCTAAATTTAGATATAGCAAAAGTTGGCGTAAAAAGCACTGATGGCAATACTCTAGAAATTTCTGGTTTTGCAAACAAACAAATTTCAGAGCAGTATCATCTAGCCTACACAGCAAACGCCATAGTGCCAGAGCAAAGTGCCGATCCAAAAGATACTGCAAATGGTGTCTTTGACCTAAATTTATACTACGACTATCGTCCATGGATGGGTCAGGGCTATAAAAACGGCGAAAAGGCAACCCTTGCTAAAAATGTTACGAGATTTGTATTTATAGAAAAAAATGGTGTCATCGTGCTAAAACTTTGCATGAGGGCAAAAAACTCAGAGATAACCATCTGTAAGTCAAAGGCGGTTTATTGATGAGGAGAGGTTTTACACTCATTGCGGCGATATTTTTTGTGGTTATCGCAAGCTCTATTTGTATGCTGGCTCTTTCGATCGCTAGCACTTCAGTTAAGCAAAATAGCGAAATTTATCTAAGAGAGCAAAGTGAGCTAGTAGCCCGTGCGGCGACTGAGTACGCCATGCTAGCTATCATAAGCAATGACTTTAGTACTACTTGCATTGGAAATAATGACCAAGCTATAACAGGCGAATTTGGCGAGCTTTTTACCTTTAAAGTATATGTAAAATACTTTGGCGATATGGGAGATGCTTGTAAAAACAAAGATGCTGTTATAGTAAAAGGAGCAAATCAAGGCACGATAATGCTCGATGTTTTTGTCAGCTCAAAACCGGAAAAAGCCTCAAATCCTATAAATTTTCACAAACGAACTCTTCAAAAACTTTAAAATTTTATAAAGATTTTACTTTAATTTGCTTTTAGTTTCGTCGTGTTATAATCATCTTACTTTCTATAAAGGAGATTGCGATGAACATAAGCATTGTAGGAAAACAATTTGAGCTAACAGAGCCCATCAAGAACTATATCCAAGACGCTTTTGACACCCTTGGCAAGTACAACCTTGACATCATCTCAGCAAGATGCGTGGTAGGAGCAGATGAAAAGCAAGGCAAAAAGGGCTTTAATGCAGAATTTTCTCTAAATATGGCACATAAAGATACGATAGTCGTCCGCCAAAAGGATAAAGATCTCTATGCGGCGATAGATCTTGCTATCGAAAAGGCTTCAAAAGTTTTAAGAAGGGAACATGATAAGAAATTTACCGTAAAAGGTAAGGCCGATGATAAAGAATTTCGCTCAAGAATAGGCGAAGAAAAGATCGAAGGTGTCGAGGAGATCGTGCCTATGGAGCTTGAAATTTACAAACCTCTTGAGGTAGAAGAGGCACTTGATAAACTAAAATCAAGCGATAAACAATTTTATGTATTTAACGATGTCGATGCCAAAATGCGTGTCATCTACAAAAGAACAGACGGAACTTTTGGTCTATACTAAAACTAGGGGCGCTTTGCCCCTAAATTTATTACCCACTTTTAACTCTTGTTTTAAATTTCAAATTTTATTTTGTGTTGTCTAGTATTTTGTGTCGTTTTGTAGTATTTTTATGGGTAAAATAGCTCTAAATTTAACCATTAAACAAATATAAAACTGAATAGCCAAATTTAAAGCCTTTGTGGAATATTGTTATTGTAAAAATGGTGCATAAATTTAAGAATTTATCGAGTGAAATTTATAAAAAACTTTTAAAAAAACTTGATGAAATTTAATATGTAAATTTTAAAAATAGACAACGTCTAGAGAAATCTGGCTACTTTGGTGGCTTTAAAATGCTTATAAAATTTAAAAAATTGGCTAGTAAATTTATAAAAAAGTTTTCAAAAAGCGTGAAAAATTTACGAGGCAAATTTAAAAATTAGACAATATTTAGATAAATTTGGCTAGCTTGGTATTTTTAAAATGCTTATAAATTTAAGATTTTTTATAAAAACTTAGAAAGAGTAAAAATTAAGAGTTAAATTTAAAAGATTTTAGCCCAAAATAGGGCTAAAATTTATGGATTATAGACCTTCAAAAGGGTTTGAAACTACGTCTTTGCGATCAACTATATAAGGTATGATAGCTGCGTGGCGAGCTCTCTTGATCGCTTTTTCTACCATCTCTTGGTATCTTTTTGATGTGCCAGTTAGGCGTCTTGGCATGATTTTAAATCTCTCTGACAAGCAATACTTCAAAAGCGAAGTGTCTTTGTAGTCTATAAAATCAATCTTTGCTTCTGTAAATTTGCAATATTTGCGTGAATATTTTCTTTTTTCTGCCATTTTTTATCCTTTAAAATTAAAACGGTATTTCTTCATTGTTGAAGCTATCAGCATCAACGTCTATATCAGGAACTTCTGAATAACTCTCCTGCTTTCTTTGCGGCGCAGCTTGTGGTCTAGCTTCTTGTTGGCGGTTATATTGGTTATTTTGATATCCGCCTTGCTGTCCGTAGCCACCGCTATTTTGGCTATTCATAGAGTATCCGCCTTGTTGCGTTTGGTTATTTGAGCCAAGCATCTCCATGCTTTCAACGGCGATAGAGTGTTTTGAGCGATTTTGTCCGTTATTGTCGGTCCACTGATCAAATTTGAGTCTTCCTTCGATAAGCAGCTTCGATCCCTTGTTAAGATATTGGTTTGCTATCTCTGCACTCTTGCCAAAAAATGATATATCAATAAAGCAAGTCTCATCTCTTCTTTCCCCATTTGAGGTGATTTTGCGTGTCACAGCTATACTAGAATTTCCTATGGCAACGCCGCTAGTAGTATATCTAAGCTCTATATCTCTGGTTAAATTTCCAACTAATACTACTTTATTGAACATTTTTTATCCTTGATTATTCTTCTGTAAATGTTTGCTCGTCTACTTTTTCAGCTCTTGGCTCGCGTGGTGCTCTTGGCTCGCGAGGTTCTTTTCTTATAGTTTGCTTGATACCTTTGCAAAGTCTTTCCCAAGCTGCGATTTCGCGTTTGTTTTCATATTTAACGCTTAAAAATCTTATGATATCTTCTGTGATTCTTACGTTTCTTGTAAGCTCTGCAAGAAGTGCTGGTGGAGCTTTGTAGTAGATAACAAAATATGTTCCACGCTCATATTTTTTGATGGTATAAGCTAGTTTTCTAGTGCCCATCTCAACGACAGTAGCGATCTCGCCGCCGTTTTTTGTTATGACTTCTTTTACGAAGTCAACCTTAGCTTTAACTTCCTCTTCCGTCAATGTCGGCTTAAGAATAAATAAAAGCTCGTAATGTTTCATTTTTTCTCCTTATGGATATTTAGCTCACTTTGTGAGCAAGGATTTTGCATTAAGCAAGGGTGGATTTTAGCTTAAATTTACTTAATATTTGCTGTTGATATGAGGTGCTGCAGATTTAAAATGGTTGATAAAACAAAAATTTCTTTATCCATTTTTGTATTTGTTTTTAGCTCTAGCTCGGCTAAATTTAGCGTCTTAAATATCTCTAAATAGACATTTAAACTTAGCTTTAAGCTATTTGCTTTTAGTAAATTTGCCACATTTACAGGCGGCTGATAGCCGATCGCTTCGTCTAAATTTAAGCGGCCATTTATCTTGATGTAAGAATAAATTTTAAATAACCTAAAAAATGCTTTATAAAGTGAGTTTAGAAGTAAAATTTCATTAAAATTTGGATCTTCCAAGTAGGTAAAAAAGTCGTTTTTTATATCTTTTAGAGCCATAAATTTATTGAAAAAGTCATCAAAATTTATCCCACCAAGTCCAAAAACCAGCCTTTTTACATCGTCTTGTTCGATGTGAGCGTTTAGGCTCTTTAGTTTTGTAAGTTCGCTTGCTGCAAGGTATAAATTTTCATTATGCGTAAAATAAAGCTCATAAAGTGCGTTTTTGGTTATGTTTAGGCCTATTTTGGCTGAGTTTTTGGCTAGTAAATTTATCGCCTCATCTGGAGTTGAAGGCTTGAAAAATCTAGCAAAATTTGCCCCAAAAGCCTTTTGCGTATCAAAAACTAGCTTCATGTCGGCCTCATAAAGCTCAAACAAAAAATAATTGTCCTGGCTTTTTAAGCAAAGCGAGATGAGCTCTTTTAGCTCTTTTGCTGGGATCTTTTTGTCACTTTTTACATAGAGGATATTTTTGCCGCCAAAAAGCGACTGCTCGCTTAGGTGAGAGCTTGCTTGCGCGTAGTTATACTCGTCAAAATAAAGGCTTAATAAATTTGCATCTTCGCTTGCATAAAAGCTCAAAATTTCCTTGCCAAAAAGCTCGATCTGAAACTCGTCCGCCCCAAAAAGCAAGAAGTAGTTGCTTAAATTTGCATTTGCTAAATTTAGCTCCAAATCTTTTCTATACATCGATCTTTCTTACCACTTTTGCAAAAATTTTAGCGCTCGCAATGTCGGTCTCTGTGATCTTTACGACAAGCTTTTGAAGTAAATTTGCGCTATATCCAGTGATGAAAATCCTAGCTCCAACAAAATAATCATCAAGCTTGGCAACCAAAACATTTTGGTTTTCGCTCACGTAGCAGCGCACCTCTTTGCCGATATTTGCGGCTGCCCAGCGTGCAAATTTCCTATCCATAAAGTCGTAGGCTACCTTGTCGGCCTCTCTTTCAAGCTCGCTTAAGGTTGCGCAGGTGTTTTGGATGTTTAAAAGTAAGAAGTTGTAAAGCTTCTCATCTTTTGAAATTTTAGCCTTTAAAAGTCTGTGCAAAATAAGGTCAGAATAGCGTCTAATAGGGCTTGTAAAGTGTGTATATCTGTCAAATCCAAGCCCAAAGTGGCCTAAATTTTCACTTGAGTATTCAGCCTTTTTTTGAGACTTGATGATGAGCTTATCTATCTCTTCGCGGTTGCCCATTTCATCGGCCTTTGCTTGGATCTTTCTTATCAAATTTGCAAGGTCGCTCTCGTAGGTAAAGTCAAGTCCCAAAAGCTGCAAGTCCTCAAGCAAGGTATCTATCTTTTTAAAATCAGGCGAAGCGTGGTTTCTAAAAACGCCCTTTGTGATGAGCTTTGCAGCGGCCTTGTTTGCTAAAAGCATGCAGTCTTCAACAAGTCTATGTGAGTCGGAGTCGCTTTCAAACCTAGTTTGTGAAATTTGACCCTCTTCATCAAGGCTCATTCTAAGCTCTTTTGTCCTAAAGTCAAACGCGTGCAAAAGCCTTTTTTTGCGAAGCTTCGTGGTGAGTTTAAAAAGCGGCTTGATCCATGAAATTTCACACTCTCTTTTGTCTTCTAAAATTTCATCGATCTCATCGTAGTTAAAGCGCCTTTTTGAAAGGATTATTGCCTCAAAAAGCTCCTCTTTTTTTACCTCATTGTTTGCATCGAGTGAAATTTTAAAACAAAATGCAAGGCGTGGCACGTTTGGCTTTAGTGAGCAGATATTTTCACTAAGCGCGCGCGGCAACATCGGCACTGAGATGTGCGGAAAGTAGATAGAAAAGCCTCTTTTTTTGGCCTCACTATCAATGGCACTATATGCAGTCACATACTCGCTTACATCGGCGATTGCTACGTAAATTTCGCGCTTTTTTTCATCAAAATATATGGCATCGTCAAAGTCTTTAGCATCGACTGGATCGATCGTACAAAACTCTAAATTTCTTAGATCAACTCTGTTTGGATACATGCTAGCATCGACTTCGTCGCCAAATGCCTTTGCTTCAAGCTCGCAGGCCTCACTAAATTTATCGTTTTTATTATAAATAGCAAGAGAAATTTTCTCATCGCTTAGCGGATCTTCTAAATTTCCTAAAACCTCGACTATTTCGTTGTTTAGATTGTTTATCTTTAGTAGCGTCCCAAGCGGGAGCATTTTTAGACTTTTTTGCGTTGCTTTTAGAGTTGTGCTTAGTCCAGTTTTTAAATTTACCCCTAAAATGGCCGCCCCAAAGCGTTTTGTATAGACCACGCTTGTCTCATTTGCAAGCTTTAGGCTCATCACTATCTTAGCGCTTTGGCGTTTTTTCTTAAGTGGCAAAAGCTTTGCTAACACGATATCACCAAGATGAGAGTTGTTTAAATTTTTATTTTCGACGATGATATCTTGCTTGAAACGCTTGTCAAATGGCATGATAAAGCCAGTTGCGTTTTGGCTGATGTCTAGCTTGCCGCAGACATAGCCGTTGTTTAGGTAAAATTTATCTTTATGGGAGCTTACGGCACCAAGGTTTAGGAGATTACGTAAGATCTCTTTGTCTTCGTTTGATATCTCTTTTTCTTTGATGCCAACTAGAAGTGATGTTAAAAATTCTTTCACAAATTGTCTTTGACTTTGCTAACAGCCATTAAAAATGTATCTCTCTCAAAGCCATATTCGTTTATAAGAAGTGTTGCGTTATTTACGCTCACATCATCAAGCTGGTTAAAGATATTAACCGCTGTTTTTACTACTTTTAACGCTCTTGCGTACTCTTTTATATGATCAGGTGCCTCTTCTGGAGTGTTTGAGTAGAGGATGGAATTTCCAAGCTCGATCTCTAAATTCCACTGCTCAAAAATTTTAGCCGTAACCTCTTCGTTTGTGATGTCCAAAATTTCTGACTCTAAAAGCGCAAGATCATAGGTAGATGAGATTTGTTTTAACTTTGTTTTAAACTCAGCAACTTGGTTATTTTCTGTGAGTTCATGTGCTAAAACGATCTTGCCAACCTCAAGCATAAATGAAGCAGGAGAGAGAATTTCTAGATTTTTAGGTTTTATCTTAGAGTACCAGTGATACATCAAAGCATTTTGCATGATTGAGATATTTAAAAAATCTTGTGCGGTAATGTCATATGGCTCTAAATTTATAGAAAAGGTCTTTTTAATGGCACTTGATAGCGCAAAACCGCGTATAGTAGCCATACCGAAAAGCGAAATGGCTCTTGCGATAGTTGTGATCTCTTGAGAAAATCCGTAAAGTGGTGAGTTTGCTGAACGCAAGATATTTGCTGTTAGCATAGGGTCTTTCTCGACCACTTTTGTGAGGTCATTTATCGAGCTATTTTCGTCAGCATGTAGGCGCTGGATCTGTATGACAGTGTCGTCTAGTGGCGGAAGCGCTTTGATTTTTTTAAAAATTGATTCATTCATGTAAAGTGACTCTTTAGGTTAAAAATTTTGTCACATTATAGCAAAAAGCTGCAGCATAAAACTTAAAGATACTTTTTTGCTCTTTTTCAGCAACGTTTTTGTTGCTAAAATGTATAATTTTGCCAAATTTTAACAACAGGAGAAACAATGGCTATAAATGTTTATTATGATAAAGACTGCGATTTAAGCCTTATTCAGAGTAGAAAAGTAGCAATCATCGGCTTTGGCTCACAAGGTCACGCACACGCTGAAAATTTAAGAGACAATGGCGTAAGTGTCGTAATCGGTCTTGCAAAAGGTGGCAAAAGCTGGGCAAAAGCTGAGGCAAAGGGCTTTGAAGTAAAAACTGTAAGCGAAGCTACAAAAGGCGCTGATGTAGTTATGATCCTAACACCAGATGAGCTTCAGGCTGAAATTTATAAAAATGAGATCGAGCCAAATTTAAAAGATCACGCTGCTATCGCATTTGGACATGGTTTTAATGTTCATTTTGGACAGATCAAAGCTCCTGCAAACATAGACGTCATCATGATCGCTCCAAAAGCTCCAGGACACACAGTTAGAAGCGAATTTTTAAGAGGTGGCGGCATACCTGATCTTATCGCTGTTGAGCAAAATGCAAGTGGAAAGGCTAAAGAGATCGCTCTAAGCTATGCTTGCGGTATAGGTGGCGGTAGAACTGGCATCATCGAGACAACATTTAAAGATGAAACTGAAACAGATTTATTTGGCGAGCAAGCTGTGCTTTGCGGTGGTCTTTGCGCACTTGTAAATGCTGGATTTGATACGCTTGTAGAGGCTGGATATGAGCCTGAGATGGCGTATTTTGAGTGCTTACATGAGCTAAAACTAATCGTTGATCTAATGTATCAAGGCGGCATGGCTGATATGCGCTACTCTATCTCAAACACAGCTGAATACGGTGACTACGTAAGTGGTGTCAGAGTAGTTGGCGAAGAGAGCAGGAAAGCTATGAAAGAAGTTTTAAGAGAAATTCAAAATGGTAAATTTGCAAAAGACTTCATCCTAGAGAGAAAAGCAGGATATGTTAGAATGAATGCTGAGCGCGGTATAGCCGAGAGAAGCTTGCTAAATAAAACTGGCAAAAAACTTCGCGCAATGATGCCTTGGATAACTAACGGCAAACTTATAGATCAAAGCAAAAACTAAGCCTTGAGCGAAAAAAAGACTACAAAGAAGCGTCCTGCAAAAAAGAGTGCAGGTCGCTCTCATAATAAAATTTTCCTTGGTATCGGCGTCATTGCTGCCATTTTGATAGTAGCACTTATCGCAGCTCTTAGCATCAAAAACAAAGATGTTGAGCAGATAAGCAAAGTAAATGAGCCAAAGAGCGAGAAACAAATTTCAAAAAAAGCCGAGCAAAAAGTTGCTAGCAAAGATAAAAAACAAGAGTACGAGAAGAGAAAATACCCTCTAAAATTTGATGAAGATG
This sequence comes from Campylobacter concisus, assembly GCF_003048985.1. Classification (GTDB taxonomy): domain Bacteria; phylum Campylobacterota; class Campylobacteria; order Campylobacterales; family Campylobacteraceae; genus Campylobacter_A; species Campylobacter_A concisus_AY. The sequence goes on along the minus strand of NZ_PIRS01000011.1, from coordinate 25,598 downwards.
AAAATTTAAGTAAAATTTTTACCGACCCTAAACATAAAAGTGAGCTTGCTCTAAAGCCAAAAACTGAGCCAAAAGAGCAAAAAAAGATAACTCCTGAGATAAAACCTGAAGTAAAAGTAGAAGCTAAAAAAGAAGAGCCAAAAAAAGAGCAAAACGATACGAAAAATCTACTTGCAAATTTATATAAAAATATGCAAAGTAGCGTAGATGTAAGCCATGAAGCAAAGAGCGAAGAAAAGCCAGAATCAAAGGTCGAGCAAGTAATCGAGCCATTTTATGCAGGCAAAAATGAGGCAAAAACAGAGACAAAAATAGAGCAAAACAAAAGCGCTGAAGCAAATTTAAGCGTAAAAGAAAATTTAAAGCATAGTGAAATTTTAAAACCAGAACCTGCTAAAAAAAGTGAGGTTGAGCCTAGCAAAAAAGATAAGAAGCAAATTTACAGCGAAAAACCGCAAAAAGAGAGCGCGAAAAAAGATGACTTTGCTGTTGTGCCATTTACTCCAAATAGCAGCGTAAAAGGGCGTGCTAAGCTAGTGCTAATAATCGATGATGTTGCGACATTTGAGCACGCTAGCATGGTAAAATCAATCGGTCTAAAGATAACTCCGTCCATTTTCCCAGCGACAAAAACTCACCCAGATACGCCAAATATCGCTAGAACATTTGAGTTTTACATGATACATCTGCCGATGCAAGCAAAGCACTTTGATAGCCCAGAGATAGGCACGCTCACGATAAATGAGAGCTTTGAGAGCATGCATGAAAAGATAAAAAAGATACGAAGAGACTTCCCGCGCGCAAAATATACAAACAACCACACAGGATCACGATTTACTAGTGATTATGACGCGATGGACAAGGCTTATAGAGCGCTGATAGAGCAGGGCTTTATCTTTGTTGATAGTAAGACGATCGCTCAAACTGCGGTAGCAAGGGCTGCTAAAAAGTATAATCAGCCTTACATTTCAAGAGATATATTTTTAGATGATGATCCATCGGCTAGTGCGGTTAGGCGAGAGCTTGTAGCTGCTGTAAATTTAGCCAAAAAAAGGGGCTACGCGATCGCCATCGGACACCCAAAGAAAAACACGATCGCGGTGATAAAAGCTAGCAAAAACAATATCTTAAAAGATGTAGAAGTTGTTTATCTAAAAGATATTTTATGAAGCTTGAAATCATCCCAGAGGCGCTAAATAGGCTAAAAAATCCCCCAAAAGAGCTAAATTTCATAGGTGACACCTCGCTTCTTAGCATGCCAAAAGTAGCAGTCGTTGGCTCAAGAAAGGCAAGCGTCTATACAAAAGAGTGTGTCACGGCACTTTGCGCAGCGCTAAAAAGCGCAAATGTCTGCGTGGTAAGTGGTGGGGCTATCGGCGTGGATATCACGGCGCACAAGGCTGCCATGCCACGAACTATCGGTGTTTTTGCAAATGGACTTGACATCATCTATCCAGCTCAAAATAAAGCAGCGATAAGAGAAATTTATGAAAAAGGCTTGGCTCTAAGTGAGTATGACGAGGGTGAGCCGCCGATCGCGTATAGATTTTTAGAGCGAAACCGCATAGTTGTGGGGCTTGCGCAAGCTCTGGTTGTCGCACAAGCTGATCTAAGAAGTGGCTCGATGCAAAGTGCAAGGCTCGCAAATGAGCTTAAAATCCCCGTCTTTGTCCTGCCTCAGCGCATAAATGAGAGCAATGGGACAAATGCTCTGCTAGCTAGCAAAAAGGCCGAGCTTATCGATGATTACGTTAAATTTGCCTCACTTTTTGGCGAGGTAAAAGTGCAAGAAAAAACAAGCGACGAAATATTGAAATTTTGCAAAAATGGCGTTAGCCTTGATGAAGCATTGGCTAAATTTGGCGAGATCATCTATGAGTACGAGCTTGAAGGGCTAGTTGAAATTTCAAATTTAAGAGTAAAAAGCGCACTATGAGAGAGAAATTTATGGCGATCGATGTTGGACTAAAGCGCATAGGGCTTGCTTTTGGCTTTGGCGAGGTCGTGACGCCACTTGAGCCAGTGCTTAGAAAAAACCGCAATCAAGCCGCAAGAGATGTAAGCCAAAAAGTAAATGAATACGCTCCAAACACGCTAGTAGTGGGCGTTCCGATCGGCGGCAGTAGCGAGGACGAGATGAGAAGGCGCATAGAGCACTTTGTCTCGCTTCTTGACGTGCAGGCTAATATCGTCTATCAAGACGAGGCCTTTAGCAGCAGCGAGGCAAGTGAAATTTACACAAACACAAAGCGAGATGGCAGGCTCGATAGCGTCTCAGCCACTATCATCTTAAAGAGATATCTAAAAATTTTATAAATTTCTAGCCACCACCCCTAAAGTCTCGTGCAAGCTATCGCTAGTAAATGGCTGTCTAAGCATAGTCATCTTCTCGCTTTTGATGCTTTTGGCTTCATCCTTGCTGATGATGACGATGTAGAAATTCTTAAGCTTTTGATAAGTTAGCATCTCATCAAGCCTTGTTTTGTCGCTTAGATACTCCTTTTGCACAAAGATGATATCTGGCTTAAAAATGGCATCTTTTATGTGTAAATTTAAACTCTCAAAGCTCTTTTGTTTGCTAAGCTTTAGCCCCGTAAAGCTTAACTCGTGACTGAGCGTTAAAAATAAATTTTCATCATCGCAAGCTATGATCGCATTTTTGCCTAAGAGGCTTGCTATCTCGACGCTTTGCCTTTTAAATGTCCCGCTTTTTGGCAGTGGCACGCTTATGCTTATATTAAAGCCGTCCTCAGTTTCGCTCATCTTGGCATTTAGCTCTTTTAATAGCTCTCCAGCTTCTTTAACTAGCCTCTCATTTGGCTTTTGCGGGCATGAAGTGCATCTTATATGTATGTCAAAATGCACTAAACTTAGGCTATAGCTTACTAGAGTAAAGGATATGAGCAATTTTGAGTTGCTAACGCTATTTAGGTAAAATTTGCTTAAATTTTTGATCGCGCCTATTAGCTTATGCGCTTCAAAGCTTAGATAGCGTGGGTAGTTTGGGTTGTAGTTAAAGACGATGGCGTTATCTCTAGTGGTTGCGTCTTTAAAAAGTGCCTCTAAAAAAAGCTCCATTTGCGCGACAAAATCGACATTTTTCATATCACAAGCATCCCATCGCCATAAGAGTAAAATCTATACTTTTCGCTAACTGCCGTTTCATAAATCCTCATCGTCTCTTCAAGCCCTATGAAGCTAGTAACCAGCATGATCAGCGTTGATTTTGGCAGATGAAAATTTGTTAAAAGGTAGTTTTGTCTGATTGGTCTATTATTTAAATTTAAAAATAGCTTGCAAAAGCCGCTTGTCTGCTTGCTTCTAGCAAACTCCTCCACGCATCTAGTAACCGTCGTGCCAACGCCAAGGATGGGTTTGCTTGAGTTTATGATCTCTTGAGCTTTTTCGCTTAGCTCATAAAACTCAGAGTGCATTTTGTGGTCATTTATGTTTTGGCACTCCACGCCCTTAAATGTCCCAGCACCCACGTGAAGCGTGATGTAGGCGACCTCGTGCTTTGTCTTTATCTGCTCTAGCATCTGCTCGCTAAAGTGCAGGCTAGCTGTCGGAGCTGCGACTGCGCCGCTATTTTTGGCAAATATACTTTGATACCAGCTCTCATCGTCCTTTGTATCAGCCCTTTTTATATATGGTGGAAGCGGGACATGGCCGATCTTTTCTAGCTCGCTAAAAAGGCGCGCCGTATCTAAAATGACGCCATTTTTGGTGAAATTTACCACTCTTGAGCCATCATCATTTAGCTCAAGCACATTTACCTTTATATCATTAGCAAAATTTAAAACGCTACCAACACTTACTCTGCCCCTTATATAGACGCTAAATTTATTATCATTAAGCGGTTGATTTAGCATCACTTCGCAGGCTCCGCCGCTTTGTTTGTGTCCTAAAATGCGAGCCTTAACCACCTTTGTATTGTTAAAAATGACCGCCGCGTCATCTGGGATGAGACTGGCTAGATCTTTAAATTTATAGTGTTTTATCTCTTTTGTTTTTTTAAGATAAACAAGCAGTCTCGCCTCTTCTTTGGGCAAAACTGGCTCTTTTGCGATGAGCTTTTCTGGCAAAAAGTAGTCGTAGCTTGAGATATCGTTTATATCACTCATCGCCCGCGTCGCTGTTTGTGTCGCTATCTTGCTCATCGTCGTCGCTTTTGCCAGCTCTTTTGGCGACGATGATAGAAATTCCATAAAGTCCGATGAGTGGCAGTGCCATTAAAATTTGACTTATAACATCTGGCGGTGTGACGATGGCTGCAAAGATAAAGATGACGACTACTGCGTATCTGAAGTAGTCTTTTAGCATCTTGTCATCGACAAGGCCGATCTTTGCTAAGAAAAATGTAATGACTGGCAGCTCAAATGAAATTCCAAAGCCAATCAGTAGCTTTGTAAAAAAGCCCACGTATTCGCCGATACTTGGCAGTGCCGTAAAGAGCTGACCGCCAAAATTTACCAAAAATGTAAAGCCAAGCGGGATGACCACGTAGTAGCAAAACGCCGCCCCGCACGCAAACATAAATGAAGCAGAGAGGACAAATGGGATCACATATTTTTTTTCATTATCATAAAGTCCAGGTGCGACAAATAGCCAAAACTGCCAAAATATGATAGGCAAAGCAAGCACCAAACCAGCAAAAAAGGCGACCTTCATCGCTGTGAAAAATGGCTCTTGGATCTGTGTAAAGATGATATTTGAGCCAGCTGGCAAGACCTGCTTTAGCGGCTCGCTCATCCATGCAAGCAGTGGATTCCAGAATGTAAAACAGATGCCAAAACAGACAAAAACACTTACTATGCTTATAAAAAGCCTCTTTCTAAGTTCGATCAAATGGGGTCTTAGCTCTTCAAACATCACGCCTCTTTTTTATCGTTTAAGATCGCATCTTTAACTAAATTTGTTGGATTTTGTATATTTTCTACCGTTTTTTTCGTGTCGCTTACGACGTTTTGAATGCTCTCAGTGACGTCGCTTGCGCTTTTCTTGATCTCGTCAAGCTCTTCAAAAGTGAGCTTTTTACGCACGCTTTGAGCGCTTTGGGTTATGCTCTCTTTATATTTTTGAGCGTCCTCTTTAAGCTCGGCTATCTTCATCTCTTGATCAAAAGTTGATTTTGCGTCATTTATGCCTTTTTTAAACATCTTTAGAAATTTGGCGATCTGCACCATAGCGCTTGGCAGCTTGTCAGGGCCCAAAACTAGCACTGCGATCACGGCGATGACCAAGATCTCAGAAAAACTCATTCCAAACATTTTTGCCTCTGTTAAATTTTATTTAAGCTTTGTATTTTATCTTGACTTTGCTCAAATTTTTATAAATTTAGCCCTCGATAAAGAGTGCGATCTCGTCGCTGAGTAAGAAATTTGGGTTGTAAAATTTGCCATTTTTAAAGAGCAGTTTTTCATTTTCTACAAGTAAATTTGCTCTTTTTTTCTGATCCTCATTTAAGCGTCCAGCCTCTACGCCTATGATGCTTCTAAGCCCTAAAAATATATGCTCTCTTGCTAGCTCGCTTTGGCTTAAAATTTCTCTTTCTCTATGCGTTGGCTGCGTAATGTAGGCGTCTATGCTACTTTTGGCGTAGTATCTGGTGCCATCCACAAAGCCCACGCTAAAAGCCCCCACACCAAGGTAGTTTTTGCCCTGCCAGTAGCCAAGATTGTGCTTGCAAATTTGCCCGAAATTTGAAATTTCATATTGCTTAAAGCTAGCCCTCTGTGTCTGCTCTATCATAAATTTAGCCAAAGTGTCGCTATCCTTTTTATAGCTTTTTTTGCCAGCAAATGGGGTGTTTTCTTCAAGTGTGAGGGAGTAGGCACTTAGATGCGTGATAGCAAGACTTTTTAAGCTTTCAACCTCAGCCAAAAGGCGCTTTTTGGTATCAAATTTAGTGTCATAGATGAGGTCTAAATTTATATTTTTAAAGCCAGCTACATGGGCATTTTCAACTGCTTTAAAAATTTGCTCCTTGCTGTGGATGCGCCCTAGAAATTTAAGCTTATCTTCAAAAAAGCTTTGCGCGCCAAAGCTTATGCGGTTTGCGCCTAAATTTTTTACATGCTTTAGCCAAGCCAAATTTGCAGAATTTGGATTTGCTTCAAATGTGATCTCAGTTTTAGCCATGCAAAGTGGAGCTAAAATGCTAAAAATTTCATCATAAAATTTGGCATTTACCGCGCTTGGTGTGCCGCCGCCAAAAAAGATAGTAGAAATTTCTTTTACATTTTGGCTTTTTAGTTGGGAATTTAGATCAAGGCAAAGCGCTTTAAAATAGGCGCTAACCTTCTTAAATTCATCATCGCTTGAGCCAAAGGCACAGTATGGACACTTGCTCTCGCAAAATGGCACGTGGATATAAACTTGCAAATTTCTCTCTTTTTTAAATTTTGGCGATTATAAGAAATTTGGCATTTAGCGCAGTTTAAAAGTAGCTTTTATTTATCTATCTCTTAACTCTTTTTCGTTATCATCTCAAATAAATTTTTTTGGAAAAGACATGCAAAAAAAATATAGACCAAATGTAGCAGCTGTCATTTTGTCTAGCTCTTACCCTTTTAAATGCGAAATTTTAGTCGCAAAAAGGGTTGATATGGACGATATATGGCAGTTTCCTCAAGGTGGCATAGACGAAGGCGAAAGTCCAAAGCAGGCACTAAAAAGGGAGCTTAAAGAGGAGATCGGAACTGATAAATTTGACTTCTTAGAAGAGTATCCTGATTGGCTTAGCTACGACTTTCCATCAAATGCGTCAAAGAAATTTTACCCATTTGATGGGCAGACGCAAAAGTATTTTTTGGTTAGGCTAAAAAACGGTGCGAGCATAAATTTAAAGACCGAGCATCCAGAATTTAGCGAGTATAAATTTGTAGATATCAACAAGGCTTTAGAGGGGATAAATCACTTCAAAAAGCCTATTTATGACAAAGTTTTGAGTTATTTTAAAGAGAAAGGATATTTTTGATGTTAATCGTTCAAAAATTTGGCGGAACTAGCGTAGGCACGCTTGAGCGCATCGAAGCTGTGGCAAACAGGGTCATAGAGACTAAAAACAGCGGCGCTGACGTGGTTGTGGTAGTTTCTGCGATGAGTGGAGTTACAAATCAATTGGTCGAATATAGTGAGTATTTCTCAAAGCACCCAGACGGCGTTGCTACTGATATGCTTTTAAGCTCTGGGGAGCAAGTAACCACCGCGCTTTTGACGATTGCACTTAATGCAAAAGGCTATGCGTGCGTAGGACTAACTGGCGCAATGGCTGGGATAATGACTGATGATGTGCATACAAAAGCTAGGATAGAAAAGATAGACACAACTAGGCTAAAAGCTGAGCTAAAAGCTGGCAGGATCGTCGTCGTAGCAGGCTTTCAAGGCATAGACGACAAAGGTGATATCACTACTCTTGGCAGAGGTGGAAGCGACCTTAGCGCGGTTGCCCTTGCTGGTGCGCTTGAAGCTGATCTGTGTGAAATTTTTACCGACGTTGATGGCGTTTATACGACTGATCCAAGGATAGAAAAAAAGGCAAAAAAGCTAGAAAAGATAAGCTATGACGAGATGCTTGAGCTCGCCTCTGCTGGGGCGAAAGTGCTCCAAAATCGCTCAGTCGAGCTAGCAAAAAAACTAAATGTCAAACTAATCACAAGAAGCAGTTTTAACCACAACGAAGGTACATTAATAGCAAAGGAAGATAATATGGAAGCGGTTTTAGTAAGCGGTATAGCACTAGATAAAAATCAAGCAAGAGTAACTTTAAGAGGCGTAGTCGATAAGCCTGGCATCGCAGCTGAAATTTTCACAGCTCTAGCTCATCAAAATATAAATGTAGATATGATCATCCAAAACGTAGGACACGACGGCACGACAAATTTAGGCTTTACAGTGCCACAAAACGAGCTTGAGCTAGCAAAAGAGACTATGCAAAAGCTCTCAGCTGCAAAACATGTCGAGTATGACGATGCGATCGTGAAAGTCTCGGTTATCGGCGTAGGCATGAAGAGCCACAGCGGCGTAGCATGTCTAGCATTTGAGACGCTTGCAAAAGAGGGGATAAATATCCAGATGATCTCAACAAGCGAGATAAAAATTTCAATGATCGTCGATCAAAAATATGGCGAGCTCGCAGTTCGCGTACTTCACGATGCGTATAAGTTAGATAAATAATGCAAGATTTTATCCAATGGACGCTTGAGACTATAAGAAGCGAAAGATATATGAGCTGGATGGAGGAGAAGCGCGTCGAATGGACGCCTTTGCTTGCATCTAGGCTTAAATTTTTGCTTGATAGCAAGGCTTTTATAGTCATCTGCGACGATGAGCGAGAGTGGTTTGAAAACTATCTTTTAAGAAATATCAACCGCACAAAAAGCGAGCGTCCATTTTTGCCATTTTTTAGCCTAAGATCGCTCTATCCAGCCTTTGACAGCGTTGAGACAAACGAGCAAAAGCAGCTTTTAAAAGATATGCTAAGTCTTGCCTTTCCAAACGGCTACATCTTTTTTTACATCGGCAAAAGCATAGACAAGCGTGCAAATTTAGCTAAGACTGACGAAAACAGCTATATGTGGCTCTTTGATGAGCAGGCGCAAAATAGCTTCACGCTAAGCTCGAGCGATGAAAACTTAGACATCAAACTTCTAAATTTATACAAACTTTTTGACAAGAGCATAGACGCTGTGCTATTTGCTAAGGTGATACTCTAAATGCTAAATAAAATCGTCATAACAAGCGATTTTGAAAATTTAAAAGCCAAGCTTGAAGCCGAGTTTGGCGTAAATAACTTAAGATTTTTTATAAGTGATGATTTTTTACTAGAAAATGCAAAAGAGGTCATCGCCGAAGCCTACATCGCCGAAAAAGATGAGAAAATTTTAGTTATAGAAGCGAAATCTTTTCGCACCGAGGCTCAAAACGCACTTTTAAAGATCATTGAAGAGCCCCCAAGAAATATCAAATTTATAATAGTAACGCAGAGTAAAAATTTACTTCTACCAACGATCAGATCGAGGATGCTCATAGAAAATAAGCTCACCAAAAAGCCAAAAATGAGTGTGGAACTAAATTTAAAATCGCTCAGCCTAAAAGAGCTAACAAGCTTTATCGATCAAAAGATAGCAGAGGAGCAGGCGCAAAAATTTGGCAAAAACGAGCTAAAAGAGCTTGTGGGCGCTATCGTGACAAAGGCGGTTGATAGCGGGTATAAATTTAGCGGCGAGGAGATGGAGTATTTTTTCTCGCTCATCAAGCTTGCCGATCTAAACGCCAAGTCTCACGCCGTTTTGACGCCACTCTTGCTTACTATCTTTGAGAAAGGACGACGTTGAAATTTTATAAGATAAATAACAAAAGCGACTTTGATCAAATTTGCAAGGCCGTCTCGCCAAGTCCGGCTGGTGCGAAGCTCATGCAAGAAAAGAGCGAGATAAATTTTATCTTCATTGGCGAGATAAAGGCCCCAGCGGCAAATATCCTAAAACAAGACGCCCTAAGTGTCGGCGCCGAGCTTGTGACGCACAAAGATACTATTTTAGGGCGCGAGAGCCTAAGCAAAGCCTTGCTAATGGCGACAAACGCGCAGCTTAAAGAGCTGGCTAAAAAAGAGAAGCTACAAGACTTTGGACTTAAAAAGCTTGCAGGTTTTTTAGAGACAAAATTTACAAAGCCCGCTAAGCCTCTTATAATGGGCGTTGCAAATATAAATAGAGATAGTTTTAACGAGCAAAGCCGCATAAATACACAAAATGGCATAGCAAAAATCGAAGCCATGATCGAAGTAGGCGCAGACTATATCGATCTTGGAGGCGTTAGCTCAAGGCCGGGGAGCGAGTATTGCGGACGTGAGGAGGAGTTTAGACGCATAAAAGATATCGTGGAGGAAATTTACAAGCTAAATTTACATGAAAAGGCAAAATTTAGCCTTGATAGCTTTGATCCTTATTGTTTAGAATTTGCGCTAAATCACGGCTTTAAGATGATAAATGACATTACAGCAAATGCCTCTCTTGCCACGCTTGCTGCAAGATACGACGCGCAGTTTTGCATGATGCACATGCAAGGAGACCCTGCCACGATGCAGATTGCGCCAAAGTATAACGACCTAATTGGCGAAATTTCAGACTTTTTTGAGCAAAAGATTGCCCTTGCAAGGGAGCTTGGCGCTAAAAAGATAGTGCTTGATGTGGGTATCGGCTTTGGTAAGACGGCTGAGCAAAATTTACTGCTTATTAAGCATTTGGAGCATTTTTTGAAATTTGGCTGCCCGCTGCTAGTTGGTGCTAGCCGCAAATCAGTCATAAATCACTATTATCCAAGCGAGGTCAAGGAGCGCTTACCAGGTTCGCTTTATCTGCACTTAAAAGCCTTTGAAAACGGCGCTCAGATCATAAGAACGCACGATGTAGCCGAGCACAAGCAGCTTTTTAATATGCACGAGGCGATGAACCAAGCCACGCTTTGGTAGGGCGCTTGGCTAAAAAGAGGCTAGATGAAAAATTTACTTCCACCGCCTTGGATCAAATTTCCAAGTATAGATCCATTTTCCATCGGCTGGAGGATGGGCGCTGGCGAGGATTATAAGTTTAAATTTAATGACTGGCTAAAATCGCTAAGCCAAGATGAACGTAGCGAGTATCAGCAGCTCTTTGCTGAGCCTGCGACGTGGCGTGGATACTGGGATGAGAGGCTAGGCAAGGATGAAAGCACGCTTTTTATAAATAATGGCTTTGTTATAGGCCTTTGGGAGCGTGAGCCTAGATATGATCTAAAATGGCTTAAAAAGCGCTATAACGCTGGCAAGGCGGATAAATTTTTACTATTTTGGGGTCATCAAAAGAGCGCAAATTTAAGTGCCAGCTGCCTTAGTCAGTGGTACGCCTCTAGCTTTTGGGAAGATGAAACTAAATACATTTGCGCCGAGCAATATATGATGGCTAAAAAGGCTCAGTGTTTTGGCGATAAAGAGGCTTTGGGGCAAATTTTATCCGCCAAAGATCCAGCGCAGATGAAGGCGCTTGGCAGGCAGGTGCGTGGCTTTGACGCTAAGGTCTGGGACGAGGTCAAATTTGGCGTCGTGCTAAATGCAAGCTATCTAAAATTTAGTCAAAATGCCCCTTTGCGTGACTTTTTGCTTCAAACTGGGAGTAAAATTTTAGTCGAGGCAAGCCCAGTTGATAAAATTTGGGGCATAGGTTTGGGCGCAAGCGATGAAAATGCGCAAAATCCTATGAAGTGGCGAGGACAAAATTTGCTTGGCTTTGCGCTGATGAGAGCGAGGGACGAGATAGCAAAGGTCTATAAAAATGTCCATTTATGTGACGCCAGAGAGCTAAATTTGGATCATTTATAAAGTATGTTTAAGATAAAATGCGGTGTAAATTTGGAGCAAAAATGACAAAACAAGAGTATGAAAAAGCAGTAGATACGCTAAATGCGTGGGCAAAGGCCTACTACGACGAGGACGAGCCACTTGCAAGCGACGAGGAGTATGACGCGCTATATCATGCGGTTTTAGCCTTCGAGCAGGCAAATCCAAGTGAAATTTCGCTATTTTCGCCGACTAAACGAGTGGGCGGAGGTGTAAAAGAGGGCTTTAGCAAGGCAAGCCACATAAAGCGCATGTGGAGCATGGAGGATATCTTTAGCCTTGGCGAGCTTGATGCGTGGCTAAAGCGTGGCGATAAAGAGAACTTAACCTTTGTTGCTGAGCCAAAATTTGACGGAGCGAGCCTAAATTTACTCTACGAAAATGGCGTTTTAGTTAGGGCGATAACCAGAGGCGACGGCGTTACAGGCGAGGACGTGACGCAAAATGCAAGGACGATAAATTCTGTTTTAAAGAGCATTAGCTACAAAGGGCTCATTGAAATCCGTGGCGAAGTCGTCATAAGAAAAGATGACTTTGAACTATTAAACGCAGAGCGCGCAAAAGAGGGCGAGGCGCCACTTTCAAACCCTAGAAATGCAGCAGCTGGCAGTCTTAGACAGCTTGATAGCGCGGTAACTGCAAAAAGAAAGCTACTTTTCATACCTTGGGGCGTGGGCGAGCAGAGCCTTGGTCTAAAAGATCACAGCGAGGTGATGAAATTTGTGCGAGATCTTGGCTTTGAGAGGGATGAATTTTTCAAAATTTTAAAAAAAGATGAGCTTGAGGCCGCATATAACGAGCTCTTGGCAAATCGCGACTCAAAGAGCGTGATGATGGATGGCATGGTGATACGAGTAAATGACCTTGCTCGCTGTGAGCAGCTGGGCTACACGGTCAAATTTCCAAAATTTATGGTGGCGTTTAAATTCCCAGCCATTGAAAAGGTGACTAGGCTAAGAGATGTCGCACTTCAAGTTGGCAGAAGCGGTGTAGTAACGCCTGTTGGCGTGCTTGATGAGGTAAATATAGATGGTGCTAATGTAAAATCAGCCACCCTTCACAACTTTGACGAGATAGAGCGCCTTGGCGTCATGAAAAACGACTACATCGGCATCATCCGCTCAGGAGATGTGATACCAAAGATCACAAAGGTTTTTAAAGATAGGCGAGATGGCAGCGAGCAAGCGATAGAGAGGCCTAAATTTTGCCCAGTTTGTGGCTCGCACCTGCTTGATGAAGGGGTCTTTGTAAAGTGTCAAAATTTAAGCTGCAGGGCAAGAGTGGTGGGCTCAATAATTCACTACGCATCGAAAAAATGCCTAAATATAGATGGTCTTGGCGATGCGATCGTAAATTTGCTATTTGACAAGGGGCTGATCGCTTGCATAAAAGACATCTACGCCCTTAAATTTGATGATCTCATGGCGCTTGAGGGCTTTAAAGAGAAAAAGGTAAATAACCTTTTAAATGCGATAGAGGCTAGCAAAGGAGCGGAGCTATCGCGCTTTATCACCGGCCTTGGCTGCGAGCACATCGGCGAAGTGGCGGCTAAAAAGCTAGCAAGTAGCTTTGGACTGGGCTGGCTTGATGCTAGCTTTGAGGAGCTTGTCTCGCTTGAGGGCTTTGGCGTGGAGATGGCAAATAGTTTAACCGACTTTGCCGAGGTAAATAGGGACGAAATTTTAGCCCTAAGCCAGATCGTGCAGCCAAGCGTGACGCAGGTGCAGAGCATCTCAAACGCGCTAAGTGGCAAGACGGTCGTGATAACTGGCACGCTAAGTCGCCCAAGAGATGAGATAAAGGCGGAGCTTGAGAGCTTTGGCGCAAAGGTTTCTGGCTCAGTTTCTAAAAAAACGGACTTTGTCCTAGCTGGTGAGGAGGCTGGCAGCAAGCTTGATAAAGCAAATGAGCTAGGCGTGCTGGTGATCGATGAGAGCGAATATGAGAGGCTAAAACTTGAGGTTTGATAACTACGTCGCAAGCGTTTTAAACATAAGTAGAAATAAGGCTAGCGAGCTTATAAAATCTGGCAAGGTGCTTGCAAACGGCGAAATTTGCACCAAGGTTTCAAGCGAGGTTAGCGAGGCTAAAATTTCGCTGCTTGATGAAATTTACGTTGGGCGAGGCGCACTTAAGCTAAAGAGCTTTTTGGAGGCGATGAAATTTGACCTAGCTGGCAAAAACGCACTTGATATCGGCAGCTCAACTGGCGGCTTTATGCAAATTTTGCTTGAGCGTGGCGTAAAGAGTGTGACTGGCGTCGATGTGGGCACTGATCAGCTGGACGCCAGCCTAAGAAGCGACGAGCGAGTGAAAATTTATGAAAAAACTGACGTCAGGGAGTTTGCTAAAACGCACAAAAATGAATTTAACCTCATAACCTGCGACGTGAGCTTTATCTCTTTGGCTGAAATTTTGCCAGCCATTTGCGAGCTAGCAAGCGAGAATTCGCTCATCATCACGCTTTTTAAACCGCAGTTTGAAGTGGGCGTTGGCGTAAAACGCAATAAAAAAGGCGTTGTTACCGACGCTAAGGCTGTAAATTTAGCCATGAAGCGCTTTGAAGTGTTAGCAAGTAGCTTGAAATTTGAACTGATAGCTTGCAAAGAGTGCGAAGTCAAGGGAAAGGAAGGAAATGCCGAGTTTTTCTACGCTTTTAACAAAAGATAACATCACTGCCGTTGCGATAGGGCACTTTGACGGCGTGCATAGGGGGCACAAGCAGCTTTTAAAACAGCTTGGCGAGTTTGGCGGACTTGTCGTCATCGACAAAAACAAAGCCAATATCACGCCAAAGCTAAAGCGAGCCGAGTACTCAAACTATCCTTGTTTTTTGTATGATTTTGAGAGTATAAAAGGACTTAGTGGCGAGGAATTTATCGCACTTTTAAAGCGGGATTTTAAAAATTTAAAAAAGATTGTTGTTGGGTTTGATTTTAGATTTGGCAGAAATAGAGCGTGGGACAAGCACGATCTGAAAAGAATTTTTGATGGCGAGGTGGTCGTCGTTGATGAGGTTTGTTATGACGGCATGGGCGTGCATAGCTCATCCATCAGAGAGCTGATACGCCAAGGCAACATCGATGAGGCAAACAGGCTAATAGGCAGGGAGTACTCGATCGAGGGCAACGTGATAAAAGGGCAGGGCATCGGCGCAAAAGAGCTGGTTGCTACGCTAAATTTAGATATAAAAAGCTATCTTTTGCCGCGCGAAGGCGTCTATGCGACAAGAACGAGGATGGGCTCATACACCTATGGCTCGGTCACTTTTATAGGCAACAGACTTAGCACGGATGGAAATTTTAGTGTCGAGACGCACATCATGGACGAGGTCGCGCCAAAAGTGACGACGCACGTTGCTGTTTGCTTCATAAAACGCCTAAGAGATAATAAAAAATTTAATAATCTTGGCGAGCTAAAAGAGCAGATAAAGCGCGATATAAACGATGCTAGGCAGTGCGTGGGCGTGTGCGATCTCTTTTTTGGAGAGACGATGAGATACTTTGACGGATATGGAGCTGGTATATGAGAGATGAAATTTTTAAAGAGCCTATAAGCAAGCAGTTTGAATTTGATGACTTTGTGGCGAGCGTTTTTGATGATATGATCTCGCGCTCGGTACCATTTTATGATGTGAGCTCAAATTTAAATGCAAAGTTGCTAGCTAAAATTTTGCCAAAAGAGGCAAAAGTGTGCGACCTTGGCTGCTCTACGGCAAATAGCCTGCTTTTGCTAAATAACCTTAGAAACGATCTTGTGCTAAGTGGCGTGGATAACTCTGAGGCGATGCTAGCAAACGCTAAAAACAAAGCAAAGGCGTATGGCGCTAGTATAAATTTCATCCTAGATGACATCACGGAGTGCGAGCTAGAGGGCTTTGACGCTGTTTTGGCAAACTATACTTTGCAGTTTATCAGACCGCCAAAAAGAGCAAATTTGGTGCAAAAAATTTATAACGGACTAAATGAAAATGGAGTTTTTTTATTTAGCGAAAAGATCATCTTTGATGACAAGAAGCTTACAAAAAGCGTCATAGAAATTTACGAGGACTACAAACAGGCGCAAGGCTACTCACGCTACGAGATCGCCCAAAAAAGAGAGGCGCTTGAAAATGTGCTGGTGCCATACACTGAAGAAGAAAATAGAAACTTAGCCCTAAATGCTGGCTTTAAGCGTGTTGAGAGCACGTTTAAATGGGGAAATTTTATGAGCTTTTTGGCGTTTAAGTAAAATTCTCTTTTAAAAAAGCTATTTTTATAGTGCGTGTTTTTATAAAACTAAAGCCCCAAATTCTAATATAAATATGGCTTACATAATGAAAATTTAAAATTAAAGACTAAAAAGCAGCTTTTGATCTACTAAGTAATCGCCTGAAGCTTATCAAATCAATCAAAACAAATATAAAAATAAGTGATATCTTTGGGTTTATAAAACTAGAAATTTAAATTTAGTAGTAAAGAATTTTAG
Source organism: Campylobacter concisus (assembly GCF_003048985.1). Lineage (GTDB taxonomy): Bacteria > Campylobacterota > Campylobacteria > Campylobacterales > Campylobacteraceae > Campylobacter_A > Campylobacter_A concisus_AY. The sequence goes on along the minus strand of NZ_PIRS01000011.1, from coordinate 9,754 downwards.
CGGGAGTTACCCCGCCAAATTTACTCATTTATCGCTGCGTTTCCGTGGTGGTGGAAGTCATCGTAGATGATCTTTGAAGTTTGGAATTTCTCGCGTTTTAGCTCGCGAACTCGTAAAAATTCCTCTTCATCGATCTTTTTGATCTGGATAGCTGCTTTAAATGTCGGAGTCTTGCTGATGTAGTCCCAACCGCTGCTTGTTAGCTCGTTGCAAGAGCTCTCCCAGTAGTGGAAGGTCATCTGGATGATGCCATCAGGCACGATGTCAGTCACTTCAGCTTTTACGACGATGTAGCCGTATCTACTCCAAGCTTTGATGAAGTCGCCTTGTTTTAGCCCGTATCTCTCTGCAAGCGCTGGGCTCATCTCAGCGATAGGTCCGATGCTATCTCCGCCCTCTTCGATGGCACGTGAGCGTCTTGTCATGGTGCCAACTGTGTATTGATAAACTTTTCTTGTAGTTAAAAGCTGTATCGGATACTCAGCGTCAGTCTTCTCATCGACTGAACCAGCCATGATAGGATACTCTGGTGACATATTCATCTTCTTAGCAAACGCAAGTTTTGCGCTCTCGATCTCATCAGCCTTATCCACAAATAAGCAAGGCACGAAGCGGCCTTTACCATCAGGGGTAAAGAATTTCTTATCAAGATAGAGGCTCTGACCGCCCATATCATCTTCAGTTGGGCATGGCCAGTGAAGTCCGTGGTATTTTTTGATGCGGTAGTAGCTCATGCCGCCGTAGCGTCTAGGGTCGCATTTTCTAACTTCTTCCCAAATTTCTTCTGGAGAGCTAAAATTAAAGCCCTCTGTTGCACCTAAACGACGTGCGATCTCGCAAACGATCCACCAGTCTTGTCTAGCATCTCCTGGAGGCGTGATGACTGCTTCGTTGTGCTGGACACGGCGCTCTGCATTTGTGTAAAGACCCTCTTTTTCGCTGCTTGCCACGCCAGGGAGAACGACATCGGCTTTTAGTGATGTTTCAGTTAAAAATAGATCTTGAACCACGTAGAAATCGACATTTGCTATGCCTTTTAAGAAGTGGTTTGTATTTGGCTCAGAGATGACTGGGTTTTCGCCGATGGTCCAGAAGAAATGCACTCTGCCATCAAGTATCGCATCAGGCACTTCAGTTTTATGGATGCCTATCTTTGAGTTTAAAAATCCAGGCTCAAGGTGCCACATTTTCTCAAACCAAGCTCTTTGCTCTGGGTCGGTGACTGAGCCAAGATTTGGAAAGATATTTGGCAAAACGCCCATATCGCAGCAGCCTTGAACGTTCTCTTGACCTCTAAGCGGCAAGTCGCCTGTGCCAAGCTCGCAGATATTACCAGTGATCAAGAATAAATTTGATACGTCACAAACTCCGCCAACGCCGTGGTTGAAGTGAGTTACGCCCATGCCGTGAGTGATGACGGCTGGTTTTGTCGTAGCGTACATTCTTGCAGCTGCTCTGATATCCTCTGGATTTAGCCTTGTGTATTTAGCTACAACTTCTGGGGCATAGTCTTTTACAGCTTCTTTGACGTACTCGATACCTATTGTGTGATCTCTTACAAATTCCTCATTTACAAGACCTTCTTCGATGATAGTGTAAAGAAGTGCGTTGATAACTGGGATGTTGTGCTCGGGCTCTAGTTGTAAATGGATGTCAGCTCTACTTGCAAACTCAGTCTTGATAGGGTCGATAACGATCAGTTTTGCACCGCGGTTTAGCGCTCTTTGGATGTGCATAGCTGCTATTGGGTGACCATTTTCTGGATTTGAGCCTATCATTAATATACAGTTACTATAAGTGCCAATCTCTGTAAAGCTATTTGTGGCAGCTCCGTTTCCGATTGTTTTAGCAAGTCCTGCTACTGTCGGAGCGTGTCAAATTCTAGCGCAGTGATCGACGTTGTTTGTGCCTATAACTGCGCGCATTAGCTTTTGAGCGACGTAGTTGTCCTCTAATGTACAGCGTGCTGAGAAGTTTCCTGCTAATGAGTCAGGACCGTATTTCTCTTTGGCTTCTTTCATCTTTTCTACGACAAGATCAAGCGCCTCGTCCCAGCTAGCCTCTTCAAATTCACCGTCCTTTGAAAAAACGCCGTTTTTCTTTCTAATAAGCGGCTTTGTAAGTCTATCTGGACTTGCAACGTAGTCCCAGCCATAAAAGCCTTTTAAACATAAATTTCCTTGATTGACTGGATTGTCTTCGACGCCAGTAGCGGCACGAACGACGTTGTTTTCCACATGCAAGGTTACTTGACAGCCTGTCCCGCAATAAGGACAGATGACTTTGCCTTCTTTCATCACTTTCTCCTTCTAACTATGCATTTTTTGCATATTTATTTTGAGTAATATTACTAGCGCGAAACTTAATCTTTTATGAAAAATTCTTTATTTAAAAAATAAATTTTAATTTTAAGTTATATTTTATATAAAAATTAAAAAGCCGAATATATAGGAATTTAAAAAATATGCTAAATTTGCATGAATTTCTAAAATTTATCAAATGAAAAGTAAAATGTATAAATTTAACACAAAAGCTAAAATTGTTAAATTAATTTAACATATTTACGAAAAAGTGAAATTTAAATGAAAAGAAGTTGTAAATTTAAAAGAGTTAGAAATTTAAAAGGAGAGCAGATCGCTCTCCATGGGATTATTTATCTCTTAAGCCAAGCTCAGAGATTAGTTTTGAATATGTAGTGTAGTCTTTGTTTTTAAGATACTTTAAAAGTCTTTTTCTTTGACCAACTAGTTTCAAAAGACCTAAACGTGATGAAAAGTCTTTTTTGAAAATTTTAAGGTGTTCTGTAAGTTCAGTTATTCTAGCTGTTAAAAGAGCTATTTGAACTTCTGGAGAGCCTGTATCTCCCTCTTTTCTAGCGAATTTCGCAACTATTTGAGCTTTTTTAGCCGAATCCAAAGCCATGATGACCTCCTGATTGGTGAATTTTGGAAGAGCGATTATAGCATTTAAAACATAAAATTAGATAAAACGGCGCTTTTTAAAAATTAATGAAAAATGCAGTAAAAATTTAATAAAATTAGGGCTATTTAAAGAGTTAAGGAAGATAAATGCTTTTTACAAAGGCAAGCGAATACGCTCTACTTTCGCTTATTTTAATATCTCAAAAATCATCGCCAGTTGATGTCGATACGATCTCAAATGAGCTTAAAATTTCAAAAAGCTTTCTGGCAAAAATTTTACAAAATTTAGCAAAAGATGGAGTTTTAAAGTCATTTAAAGGAGCAAATGGCGGTTTTGCACTAAACGGCGAACCTGAAAATTTAAGTATAAAAAAGATAATAGAATGCGCCGAAAAGCGCGAGCTAAGCGTTTTTGAGTGCTCATCTTCAGCACTTGGTTGCCCATCAAACAAAGCTTCAAGCTGTCAAATTTGGTCAATGTTTAGCGGTCTTCAAGGCAAGATCGACGAGATGCTTGACGCGATCAAACTAAGTGACATCATTAAGAAGTAAAGTTGGCAAAGCAAAAAAATAATATTTTGACTCTTGTCGCACCGTTTCTTGCGCCGATTGTCAAATTTAAAAGTCTTAGCATCGTTGGCATCATCGTTGCCATCCTTGCTATCATCATCGTGCCGCTTCCAAGCGCGGTGCTTGACTTTTTCTTGGCACTTTCGATCTCGATTTCGGTGCTTATTATTTTGATCTCTATTTACGTGCCAAAACCAACTGACCTTAGCACCTTTCCGACACTCATTCTCATCATCACACTTTTTCGCCTCTCGCTAAACATAGCAACCACGCGTATGATATTAAGCGAGGGTCACAACGGCCCAGAAGCGGTCAGTGAGATCATCTCAAGCTTTGGAAATTTCGTTGTTGGTGGCAACTTTGTCATCGGCACCATCGTATTTTGTATCTTGGTGCTCATAAATTTCATGGTCGTAACAAAGGGTTCAACCCGTGTGAGCGAGGTGCAAGCTCGTTTTACACTTGATGCGATGCCTGGTAAGCAAATGGCGATAGATGCGGATCTAAACGCAGGTCTAATAGACGAAAAAACAGCGCGTGAAAGACGTCAAGCCATCATCGGCGAGGCAAATTTTTATGGCGCGATGGATGGTTCGTCTAAATTTATAAAAGGTGACGCCGTAGCCGGTATCATCATCACTATCATAAACATCATCGGCGGCTTTGCTATTGGCTCATTTCAGCACGGCCTTGATATGGCGACATCGGCTCAGTACTATACGATCTTAACTATCGGTGATGGCCTTGTTAGCCAGATACCTGGACTTATCACTTCAACAGCGACCGCCATCATCATCACAAGGGCCAGCAAAGACGACGAGGACTTTGCAGAGGGCACGCTAAATCAGCTATTAGGTGATTATAAAACCTTGCTGATAGTGGGCTTTATATTATTTATGTTTGCCCTTGTGCCAGGACTTCCGACGCTCTCGCTTGGCTTTATAGCGCTGCTATTTTTGGGGCTTGGCTACATCATCAAGCAGACCAAAGATGGCGGGCTAAATTTAAACCTTGCGCCAAAAGAGAAAACTGCTTCTAAAAAAGCTGGAGCCGCTTCGCCAAGTGGGGCAGGGGCAGCAGCTGCAAGTGGTGGGGCTGCTAAGGCTCCAAAGAAGAGCGACGAAGAGATTGCAAGAGAAGAAGAGACTAAGATAAATGACATCTTAAAGCTTGAAATTTTAGAGCTTGATCTAGGATATGGCCTGCTAAAGCTAGCTGACGTGGATCTGATAGAAAGAATTCGCGCTATGAGGCGAAATATCGCTTCAAGTCTTGGCTTTTTGATGCCAAAGATAAGGATCCGCGACAACCTCCAGCTACCGCCAAACGAGTACCGCTTCAAGCTAAAAGGCATCGTGATCGGTCAGGGAGAAATTTATGCGGATAAATTTCTAGCGATGGATAGCGGACTAGTGAGCGAAGATATCGAGGGTATTCCGACAAAAGAGCCAGCTTTTGGGCTAGACGCTCTTTGGATCGATGCTAGTGTCAAAGAGGACGCTATCCTTAGTGGCTACACGATAGTTGATCCTGCAAGCGTCATCTCAACGCACATGAGCGAGCTTATCAAGCAAAACGCAGCCGAGCTTCTAACTCGCCAAGAGACGCAAAATTTACTAGATAAACTAAAGATCGACTACCCAGTCGTGGTCGAGGATACGCTAAGGATCGCACCTATAAATTTGATCCAAAAGGTCTTAAAAACGCTGCTTAAAGACAATATCCCGATCAAAGACCTACTTAGTATACTTGAAGCCATCAGTGACATCGCCGAGGTTAGTAAAAATTTAGATATGATCATCGAGCACGTGCGTGCAGCGCTTTCACGCGTCATCACTTCGCTTTATGTAGATGAAAATGGACAGCTAAATTTTTATATCCTAGACACCGCCGCACAGCAAAAGCTCATGGACGCGGTGCAGTATAAAGACGGCGCCTATCACCTGATGATAAACGTAGCGCAAACATCATCGATCGTGCAAGCACTTAGGCGTGAAAAAGAGAAGCGACCGATGAGCCAGCACGGAGAAATGGTGCTTTGCGTGGAGCCAAGCTTGCGCAAATTTATAGCAAATATCTGCGCAAATTTCGCCATCGATATAGTGGTTCTAAGCTTTGCCGAGATCTCGGCAAATACGCCATTTGAAACAGTTGGCGTCATAGAAATAGAAAATTTATAAAGGAAAAAGATGAAAATTTATCACCTCTCGCACACCGATCTTGACGGATACGGCGCGCAATACATAACAAATTTTTACTTCAAAGATGTGAAATTTCTAAACTCAAACTACGGCAGAGAGATAGATGATAAATTTGCTCAAATTCTATCTGAGATAGATGCCTCAAACGATGATAAAAACGTTATTTTAATTACCGATCTAAATTTAAGTTTAGCTCAGTGTGAGAGCTTTGAGGAGATGATAGATGGTAAAAATATAAAGCTATTTTTGCTAGATCATCACCAAAGCGGCGCCGAGTGCGCGAGCGCTTACTCATGGTATTTTTTAGATAGTTCAAGGTGCGCTACAAAGATCACTTACGACTTTTTTGCGGGCATTTTTGGTCAAAACAAGGAGCTTGAAATTTTTAGTGATGTCGTAAATGCCGTGGATATCTGGCTAAAAGATGATAAAAATTTCGAGATGGGTAAGGTCTGCTTGGGGCTTGTGGCAAACGCCAAAGAGATAAATAAAGTGATGTTTGAAGCTGAAAACAACCTCTATATGGATCATATCTTAAAAGAAGCTAGCAAATTTTTTAACGAGAAAAACGACTACATAGGCCTTGATATGCAGGTGCATGCCATAAAGAAGTCATTTTTCAAAGAGGATAGAGACGATACGCTAAGCAATCTAATCTCAAACTACGTCGTAAAAAAACTTAGTGAAAATAAAGAGAAATTTAGCATAAGCTATAAAGATCATAAAGGAATTTTAACCTACAATGTCGGCAATGTTTCTGTTATCGGCAACGACTTTTTGGTGGCAAATCCTGAATTTGACTTCTTTATCGACGTGACAAATAAAAAAACGCTAAGCTTTCGCGCAAATGGCAAGCTAGACGTTAGCGCCATGGCAAAACACCTAGTTGGCGGTGGCGGACACGTGAACGCTAGCGGCGGGCTGTTTGCAAATTTCAAAGATGGCTTTAGCTATGAGCCGATCAAGGCGCAGATAGTTGATCTAATAACTAAAAAAACACAGGAGGAGATATGAAAGAAGAAGAGGTAAGCGTAGAGGAGCTTAGCTACGAGCTTAGCATGGTGCTTGAAGCGATGTTTTACTATGCTGGCGTGAAAAAAGATAAGCTTGAAGAGGCGGCAAATCTCTATGTAGAGTGCATCGACGATGCGTTAGAGAACTCTGACGCTAGCGGTAGCGACGAGGTTATAGAGATAGTTGAATATATGAAAAAACACCATCCAAAGTTATTTAAATAAGGAGAAAATATGAAGAAAATTTTAGTTTTAGCGGTAGCACTTTTTGCACTAAATGCAATGGCAAATGAAAATTTAGACAAGGCAAATGAGCTTTATGCAAAGAAAAATTTTGAAGAAGCCTACCTTTACTTTAATAAAGCATGCGGAGAGGGCGAGAAAAAGGCTTGCACGATGAATGCTATTATGCTATTTAACGGCGACGGCGTGGCAAAAGATAGAGCTCAGGCTGAGAAAATTTTTACAAAAATGTGCGACGAAAATGAGGGCATGGCGTGCGAAAAGCTAGGCGAAATGACAGCTTATGGCCTTATAAAAGACAAAGATGATAATGAAGCAAAAAGCGAAGAGAAGGCAAAAGCTTTGTTTAAAAAAGCTTGCGACAACGGCTACAAACCAGCTTGTGACTTTGTAACAAAATAGATCAAAAAGGGCTTAAAATGGGCTACAAACATAAAGATTTGATAGGAACTAGAGAGCTTAGCAAGGAAGAAATTTTATATTTTCTAGAGGCGGCAAAAGAGTTTAAGGAGCTAAATTTAAGCCAAGTGAAAAAAAATGACTACCTTCGTGGAAAGACCACGATCAACGCATTTTATGAAAACTCGACAAGAACTAGAACATCCTTTGAGATCGCAGCAAAGAGGCTTGGAGCTGATACGATAAATTTCAGCTCGTCAAGCTCTAGCGTGACAAAGGGTGAGAGCCTAAATGACACGATGAATAACATGGCTGCTATGAGAACTGATATCATCGTGCTTCGTCACCCAAGCTCTGGAGCGGCGAAATTTGCAGCTGATAGGACAGAAGCTAGTGTCGTAAATGCAGGGGATGGCACAAATGAGCACCCAAGCCAAGCTCTGCTTGATCTTTTCACACTAAGAGAGCATGGCAAAATTTTGGATAAAAACCTAAATGTGGCGATCATCGGCGACATCGCTAGAAGCCGCGTGGCAAGGTCTGACATCTGGGCGATGAAGAAATTTGGCATAAATTTAAAGCTCTTTGCGCCAAGGATGATGATGCCAAAAGATGCTGAGGTATTTGAATCTCAAATTTGCAAAAATATGGAGGAGGCTTGCGAGGGCAGCGACGTCATCATCATGCTTCGCATCCAACTAGAGCGTGGCGGTGCGGACGTGGCGTTTCCAAGCTCGAGAGAGTACTCGAAATTCTTTGGACTAAATAAAAATAGGATAAAGCTAGCAAAGCCTGACGCGATCGTGCTGCACCCAGGACCGATAAATAGGGGTGTGGAGTTAAATTCAGACGTGGCTGATGGCACGCACTCAGTCATACTAAATCAAGTTGAAAACGGCGTTGCTATAAGAATGGCGATACTAAATACGCTTGCAAAAAATAGGGGCTAACGATGAAAATAGCAATAATTAACGGCACTATCGTAAATAGCGACGAGAAATTTAAGGCAAATATCCTAATAGAAAACGGCAAAATAGCCAAAATCGGAAGTGAGAAATTTGAGGCTGATAAGGTCATAGACGCTACAAATAAGCTCGTCATGCCAGGACTTATCGACATGCACGTGCATTTTCGCGATCCTGGTCAAGAGTATAAAGACGACATCATCTCAGGCTCGCAGGCGGCCGTTGCTGGAGGAGTGACCACCTGCCTTTGCATGGCAAATACAAACCCAGTAAATGACAACGCCTCGATCACAAGAGCGATGATAGAAAAGGCTAAAAACTGCGGACTGATCGATCTTTTGCCAATCGCAGCCATTAGCAAAGGGCTTGGCGGCAACGAGATCGTTGAGATGGGCGATCTTATAGAGGCTGGCGCAGTTGCATTTAGCGACGACGGCCTACCAGTGACTAGCTCAAGCGTGATGAGAGCGGCACTTGAGTACTCAAGTATGTTTAACAGCTTTTGCATAAGCCACTCAGAGGACTGCTCGCTTTGCAGGCAGGGCGTCATGCACGAGGGCAAGGTCTCAGCCATACTTGGACTTCGCGGCATGGCGAGAGAGAAAGAGGAGATCGCAGTGAGCCGTGATATGCTGCTTGCAAAGCTCACCAAAGCGCACATCCACATCGCTCACGTAAGCTCGGAGTACTCGCTAAAGATCATCGAAATGGGTAAAAAAGAGGGCATAAACATCACTTGCGAGGCGACACCTCACCACTTTAGCTTTAGCGACGATGAAATTTTGAAAAACGCCTACGATACAAATTTCAAAATGTCGCCGCCACTTCGCGAGATAAGCGACGTAAAAGCGGTGAGAGAGGCACTAAAAAGCGGTCTTATAGACGTTATCGCCACCGATCATGCCCCACACCATACAGATGAAAAGATAGTGGAATTTGACAAGGCGCCATTTGGCATCATCGGACTTCAAACCCTTGTGCCACTCACTCTTAAGCTCGTAAATGAGGGCGTTATAAGCTTAGAGCACATGGTGGAGCTAACATCTACAAATGCAGCTAAGATGCTAAATTTAAAAGATAAGGGCAGGCTTGCAGAGGGCATGCTAGCTGACATCGCGGTGATAGACCCTGAGATCGAGTACATTTATGATGAAAAGATAAACCGCTCAAAATCGGTAAATTCTCCACTTTTTGGCAAAAAGCTAAAAGGCGCAGCGACTACTACTATAAAAAGTGGCAAGATCGTTTATGAGTTTGGTAAATAATCTAAATTTGCTCGTGCTTGCGGGTAAATTTACTTTAGTTGCTTTGAGATATAAAATTTGCTAGAAATTTCTAGCAAATTTTACTTTTTTATGAGTTATATTTTTTAACTATACCGCGAACGACTTTTTCTATAAAAAGTGCAGAATCCACTTCACAGTGCTCTCTTGTAGAGTGAG
>NZ_PIRS01000010.1:0-81542 GCF_003048985.1 Campylobacter concisus | reverse complement strand
TCTATTACGCACTCTTTTTGGTTCATTTCTCGCTTAGATACTCTTGCAAGCTTTTTACTTCAAGTGCTTTGCCAGTTTGAACTGTGCTTAGAGACTTGGCAGCTGCAAGTGCTGCACGGATAGTTGTGAAGTATGGAATTTTAAATCTAAGCACATTTTGACGGATCTTTTTGCCATCATCCACACTTGATTTTGTATCGCTTGTATTTATAACAAGTGCGATGTCGCCGTTTTTAAGTCTATCTTCGACATTTGGTCTGCCCTCGCTTATCTTATAGACAAACTCAGCCTCCACGCCAGCTTCGATTAAGTACTATGTCTATAAATTTCGGCTCTTTTTCAATGCCTACAAAATTCCTACCTAATAAATTCTAATACGAGCATATTAGTTGGCATATTTTGCTAATAAATTTATCTAAAACAACAAATTTACTAAAAACAAGAATTATCTAGATTAATCAAATAGTAGTAGGTATTCTTTATATGAAATTATAAAATTCTTTTTGGTCCATCAAAGCATTTTGTAATAAGTTAAAACAAAAATTTATGAATAAATTTACGTTTAAATGGTGTCAGGCTCAAGAGCTTTAATAAATTTTAACTATCAAGCTTCTTTTATAAAACCGACAGCCTCATGTGGATTTGCAAATATATGCTCGCTAAACTGCCTCAAATCGGACTCTTTACCATATCCGCATGTAAGGCCAACGCCAGTTATAAGAGCAGCTTTAGCAGCCTTTAGATCCATGATGGTATCGCCAACCATAAACACATTGTCTTTTTCTTTTTCTAGCCTCTTTAAAGCTAAATTTATAGGTTCTGGATCTGGTTTTGGATTAACAACATCATCTCGTCCGACAACCGTTTTTATAAATTTCATAACGCCTAAATGTTCAAGTAAAATGATAGAAAATTTTGATGTCTTTGTCGTAACAACACCAACATCAGCAAACGTGCTAGCTTCTTTTAAAGCATCCATAGCATGCGGTAAAAGCGTAGTCTCATCTAAATAGATCTTCTCGTAGCAAGCTTTATACTCTTTTACATATTCACCTATTAAATTTTTCTTCGCACCAAGTTTTTCAAACATTATTTCAAGCGGATATCCTACTAGAGATTTTAGCGCATCATGATCAGGTTTTTTCTTGTCGTGAGCTAAAAATGCCGCATCAAAACCTTTTAAAATAGCAGAAGTAGAGTCTATAAGTGTGCCGTCTAAGTCAAAAAGTATAGTTTTTTTCATGATAATCTCCGCAGAAACAAAAAAGGGCTCAGCCGAAGCCAAGCCATAAAGAAGTAATTTTAAATAATAAAATTATTTATTGAAAGTAGCTTCAACACGTCTGTTTTGAGCGCGACCTTCTTTAGTTTTGTTTGTAGCGATTGGTTTAAGTTCGCCATAACCAACTGTAGAAATTTTAGCTTTTTCTACGCCGTAACCAGCAAGAACCTCAGCCACTGCTTTTGCTCTTTTTTCAGATAGTTTTTGGTTGTAAGCTTCTGCACCTACGCTATCAGTGTGACCAGCAAGTACAACTTTATAATCTGGGTGTTCACCCATAAAGTCAGCTACTTTTTTGATCTCAGCTGCATATTTTGGTCCAACTTTGTAGCTATCAAATGCGAAGTTAACATCTAAATCTCTAAGAACGATAACTTTCTCGCATCCTCTTTCGTCAACAACTACACCAGCTGGAGTGTTAGGGCATTGATCGATATCATTTGGCACGCCATCATTGTCATCATCAAGAACTGGAGCTGGAGCTGCTGCTGGAGCTGCTGCTGGAGCTGCTGCTACAACTGGAGCTGCTTTTGAATCAAGACCGATGCCAAAGCCTAGTGAATAGAATAGGTTGTGATCAGCATGCTCAAATTTGATAGCATCTCTTGCCTCTGCTTTAAGAGCAAATCTATCAGTTACTTGGTATCTTAAACCAAGACCATATTGACCAAAACCGCCATCTTCGTTTTTAACAAAAATAGCTGGAACGTCTTCATAACCAGCACCGATTAAACCATATAGGCTAACTGGTCCAAAGTCAACGATATTTTTTACAAGGTTAGCATGATATCTAAGAGCTCTACCCTCTCTTACAACGTTACCTGTTCTCTCTTTTAGTTTTTGAGAGTAATCAACACCAAGTTCAACTTGATCAAAGAAAAAATCTTCAAGGTTTCTAGCCGCTCTAATACCAACAAAATTGTGGTCTTTTACACGTAGATTTCCTTCTGGATGAACACCACCGATAGTTGGAGTGATCTCATAGTTGTATGCTGCGTTAGACGCAAAAACCGCTGTTGCGGCAACCATAGCTAAAGCAATCTTTTTCATAATAGAATTCCTTTCAAATAGGGATTTTTAATGTTGACTATAATTTTACCTAAATAAAAATAAATCAACTTTAAATTATAACCAAATTCTTAATGTAAATCTGACAATTTACATAACCTAAATTTTGCAAATGCAAAAGCACTTGCAAAAAACCATTAACGTTTAGAGAATTGTGGGCTTCTTCTAGCCTTTCTTCTACCAAATTTCTTACGTTCAACAACACGAGAATCTCTAGTTAGTAAGCCTTTTGGTTTAAGCGCTGCTCTAAAATCAGCATCCATATCAGCTAAAGCACGTGAAATGCCATGTCTTAAAGCCTCAGCTTGTGCTGAATAACCGCCACCTAAAGTTGTAGCTACTACGTCTATTAAACTCTCTTGTTTTGTTACTAAAAGTGGTTGAATAACTTTAAGCTTGATAGCCTCGTGACCGCCAAGCCAAGTGTTAAGATCCATACCATTTACTACGATTTTACCGCTTCCAGACTTTATCCAAACCTTTGCTACGGCAGTTTTTCTTTTACCAGTTGCATAAACTTTTGCCATAATTATTTTCCTTCTTTTTTAGCTATTTGTGCCGTATGAGGATGCTCACTGCCAGCATAAACTTTTAGTTTTTTTATCATCTCTCTTCCAAGTTTTGTCTTTGGAAGCATGCCACGAACAGCTAATTTAAATAGTTTTTCTGGCTTATTTGCTATCAAATCGCCAAATTTCTCGCTCTTTACGCTGCCAAAATATCCTGAGTGTCTGTGATAAAGTTTATCTTCAGCTTTGTTATTACCAGTAAATTCTACTTTAGAAGCATTTATGATGATAACATAGTCGCCGCAATCTACGTTTGGCGTGAAGCATGGTTTGTTTTTGCCACGAAGTATAGTTGCTACCTCAGTTAGCAATCTACCAAAGCGCTTACCAGCTGCATCAACTACGATCCAGTCTCGCTTAACTTCGTTTGGCCTTGTTATTTTTGTCATTTTCTTACCTTTGCCAAGTTAATTTTTGAGTTGTGATTGTATTTAAAGAATGCTTTGACAAAGCTTAAATTAAGTAGCGTTTAAACTTCAATATATGAAATTTTGCCTTCAAGTGCATAGAAAATGACGGCGATTATACTATGTTTTTCATAAAATTTAGCGAGCGCATCTTTATACTCTTTTACCTGCTTTTTGTTCTCTTCTATATTTTTATCTGTCGTTTTATAATCAATCACGCAAATTTCACGCTCATTAAAGCAAAAAAGATCCATCTGTTTTAGCTCATTTTTTACTTTAAATGGCTGCTCTTTATAAATTTCTTTGTCTTGTATGCACTCTATAAATTTTGGCTCACTTATAAGCATTTTCGCCCTTTTATAGGCATCTTCAAGTGCTTCAAGTGGCAAAAATTTATGAAATTTATTTAGCATCAAATTTTTAGCTTTTTCTAGTGAAATTTCATCAAATTTCTCGCTCATCTCAAGCAGATAGTGAAACGCCAGACCAAAATATATCGCGCTTAAATTTTTACCACTCGTCTTTTGCTCTTTTACCTCAACCTCTTGCCTCTCTATCCTTAAAATTTCAGGCATTTTTTCATCTTTTTTTAGCTCTTTTTGCTCAGTTTTACTAGGTAAAATTTTGCCAAAGCTAAACTCTTTTAGATCAAGATAGTCATTTGCTTCGCTCTTGTCGCTTCTTGTGTAAAACGAGAAAAAGCTTGGGCTATTTCCGCTTGGAACGACTTGTTTGATGATGATGAGCGACTTTGTTGCCCTTGTGAAAGCGACGTAAATTTTATTGATATTTTCTTGCTTTTCAAGCTCTTTCATCTGCTCTAAAACGCTTGCGTAGTCGCTATCAAAATTTTCTCTGCCTGAAATTTTACTCTTTACGATCCACTCGCCCTTTTCGCTGTATTCGGTTATGAAATTTGAGTCATCACCCCTGCCCTTGCCCATCATGTCGCAAACTATGACATGAGCAAACTCAAGCCCCTTTGACTTATGCACGGTCATCACTCTCACGCCGTCGCTGCTTTTTGGACTGATTTTAGAGCTAAAGTTTTCAAGATTAAATATAAAATCACTTAAATTTTTATATCCCGCGCTTAGCTCAAATAGCCTTAAGATATCAACGTCTGCCATGCTTATGCCTAAATTTTTAGCTAGGTAAAATAGGCTATTTGTCGCGCTCACTTCTGGCTTTATATTTAGTTTTTTGACATTTGCATTTACTAGCGCTTTTACATTTTTCTCATAAATTTCTTCTTTAAAGAGGCAAAATTTCGCATACTCGATGATCGCTGCGACAAGCGGCGTTCTTTTTAGCTCCAAAGTACCTTCATTGACGCTTTTTATCCCTGCGCTACTAAGCACTTCTGAGATGAAGCTTATGTCGCTATTTTTCCAGCAAAGCACGGTTATATCGCTTGCATTTACGCCAGCTTTTAAAAGCTCACTTGCTTGCGAAACGACCGCACCTGCGATATCTTCATCGCTTAGCACACGCAAGTAGCCGTAGTCATCTTTTTCTACTTCAAAGTACGCACACTCGCCACTTGCCTCGTAGCTTAGCGTCTCATCTTTTTTAGCGGGCTCTTGTGGCTCAAAACTAAGCCCATATCTATGATAAATTTCTTCAAAAACGGCGTTATTAAATTTCACCAAAGCCTTCAAACTTCGGTAGTTGCTTGGCAAATTTTCTATATCTATCTGACTAAAATCATCTCCGAGCTTGTCAAAAAGCTCCTTTTTGCCACCTCTAAATTTATAGATGCTCTGCTTCGTGTCGCCCACGTAAAAGAAGCTTCCAAGTCCGTTTTGTCCGTATCCAGAGACGATTTCAGCGATGAGCGGCAAGATGATCTCGTACTGGATCACGTTTGTATCTTGAAACTCATCAACTAAGAGGTGATTTATCCTGCCATCGAGCCTAAAATAAAGCGCCTCTTTATCCAAATTTTGCACCAAAAGCTTAAAAACCAGCTTGTTTATATCAGCAAAACTTAGCGCATTTATCTCCTTGTTTAGCTCCAAATTTGACGCTTTGTAAAGCTTTAAAAGCTTGCTAAAGCCACTTAGCCTATACTTTTCGACCTCTAAAATGTAGTTTTTCGCTGCCTCTTTTAGCTCAAAAAAGAGCCTATCAAGCTCAGGAGTATAAATTTTGCTAAAAGTGCGGTAGTCTAGGCTTTCTCTAGCAAAAACCTTATTCTTAAATAGCTCAAATAAATTCTGCTCGCCAAATGTCTTTTTAGCCACATCGCTAGCGCCATTTTGCAAGGCTATATGCTCATTTATCGCCCTTTGCGCCGCCCTTACTTTGCTATCATCTGGATAGCTTGCGCCACTATCTTTTAGCTCGCCGCCAAAGCTCTCATAAAATTTCGCCAAAGTCTGCGAAAAGCTAGCCTCTTTTTGGCTTGAAATGATCATCATTAGCGCAAGCTCACTAAGAAGCTTTTTATCCTTACTAGCCTCTTTTACAAATTTTTTCCACGCCAGATCTTGCAAGCTATCTTGCACGCTGTAATCAGGGCTAATGCCTAAATTTTGGCTAAATTTTTTCAAAATCCCAGAGAAAAACGCATCAAATGTATAAATTTTTAGCTCACTTTGCAAAAAGATGCTAAGCCTCTCATCTCGCCTTTTTATCGCCTCATCTTGGCTTATATCAAGCTCCGCGCACACCGCTTCAAGCTCGCCTTTTTTGTTTTGCAAGTCCAAAAAAGTGGCGATTATGCGCTCTTTCATCTCGTTTGCTGCTTTTTTTGTAAAAGTTAGAGCGACGATCTCGTTTATATTTTCGCCTCGAAGCACCAAAACGATGTAGCGAACGCTTAGCGCAAAGGTCTTACCGCTTCCAGCACTTGCTTTTAGGGCTAAAAAATTTTTCATAACTCTCTCCTACAAAGTGTAGCGTATTCGCAAAATGCGCAAGCACCGCTCTTTCTTTCAAAATTTATCTTGGTTTTGTTTATGGTTTTTAGCTTTCCTATCTCGCCGCCTAGATCCTCTACGCTTTTTTTAGAGCCAACTAAGCTAGGTTCGTTTTTTAGGGCATAGTAAGCACTTCGCACCTTGCCGCCGTAAAGCGCTTCGTAAAATGCAAGCTGGAGCGAATTTACATTTGCTTCGCCCGTTTTATAATCAAGTATAAGCACGTCGTCGTTTGCGCCAACGTCGATCCTATCGATAAATCCCTTTATCTGCACGCCGCAAAACTCGCTTTGCACCTCTTTTTCGCACTCAAGTATCCTAAAACCAGCCCTTAAACGCTCGTTTTCATAAATTTCATACTCTTTAAATTTATGCGTCCAAATTTCAAACTCAAGTGGCGTAAGATTTTGCTTTGCTAGCATCTCTTTAAAAACGGCTAGATCAAAGACGTTATTTTGCTTATAAAACTCACTCGTATAGTATTCAAAAAGTGCGCTATGAACGCTATTTCCTTGCTTTGTGCCAAGCTCGCTTGCAATAGCTTTTGGCGCATTTATGTGAGCTATCTTTGTGTAGTAGTATTTTCTTGGGCAGGTTAGAAATAAATTTAACGTCGAAAATGAGAGTGGGTTTGCGAAGAAATCATGCTCTAAGATAATCTCATCATCACTTAAATTTAAGCTCGCCTCTCCTTTTAAAAATAGCTTCAAATAGGCCTCATCGCTAAATTTTTCATCTTTTATCATTTTGAAATTTTTTAAAAATCTTGAAGGTATGCTCTCTTCATTTACGCAGCAACTTATCGCCACTTTTTTGGCGTTATTTATGAGGCTTTCGTAGTAAAATCTCTGCAAATTCTCGCGCTCAATATAGCTTATAAGCCCCGCTTTTTGCCTCACTTTTGAGTTTAAAAACATCTCGTTTGCGCTTCTTGCCGGGATGAAGTTGTCGTTAAAATCAACTATGATAACGCCATCAAATTTCATCCCGCGGCTCTCTAGCATGCCCATGACGCTGATCTTTCCGCCGCCCACGTCATCGATGCTTAGGCGTGAGATATTTAGCAAGAAAATCTCACTTAGCTGCTTTAGACTAAAGCTAAAATACCTGCATAAATTCTCCATCCTAAAAAGCTCAAGTGCGAGCTTCTCTTCATATCTTGGCTCATTTTCAAGCACTAAAAGCTCATCTATTAGCTCTTTAAATTTGCTAAATTCACACGCCTCAAAATAGCTAGCCTTAAATTTCTCAAAAAGCTGCTCACTCACGCCAAATTCGCTTAAAATAAAGCCAAGCTCCTCGTAGCTCTCACACTTGCTTTGATCAAAAACTGGGCTTGCCTCTTCATTGATCGCTCTTGTGATGTAGTAAAGCGCCTCATAAAATTTTGTATTTTTAAAGCTCTCGCCCATGGCGTAGTTGAAAATTTTAGCGCTATCATGAAGCCTTAAAATCTCACTAAAGCCCTCATCTGGCAAGATGACAGCGATATTTTCAGGTTTTATGCCCTCACGCACAAACTCGCTCGCCTTTGCCATAGCGTAAGCGCACTGCAAGCTTCTTGTGGCGAAATTTCTTACTAAAACTGGCTCAAATTTTGTGATATTTTCTAAGCAAACTAGCTCATTTGTATTTAAATTTAGCTCATATTTTTTATAGTTTTCAAACTCGCTAATGGCTGAAATTTGCCTTATCTTTTCTATTAGTTTTTTATTAAAAACGCTAGTTTGAAAGATAATTTTTAGCGTGGTTAGTTTTGAAATTTTTTCTAAAATTTCCCACTCAAACTCGCTTAAAATACCATCAATGTGCAGTGAAATTTCACTAAAACTTCTTATGTAAGCTTCATTTATCGAGTAAATTTTTGGCAGGGTTATATCATCATAAAGATCCTCTTTATCAAGCAAGCTCTCATACTCTTTTAAAACCGCTTCAAGTATGCTTAAATGCTCCTCAAAATCAGCGTAAATGTCGTTAAATTTTATCTCTTCAATGCTCTTTTTGCTAATGGCTAGCTCTTTAAAAAATGAAAAAAGATAGTCGTTGTTTTTCAAAAACTCAAAAAACTCAGTTGGGATTTTAAGCACCGAGTTTGCCTCTTTGACGCTGGCACAGGCTCTGTTCATAAGCACTAAAGCGTAGGTGCTATCGCACTCAAAGCGGCCATTTACAAAGATGGCCTTTTTATAAAACTCAGCGATGCTTAGACTTTTTGGGATTAGCTCGTCATTAAAACCAGCGTTAAATTCCCTGATCTTACGCGAGTTTGTAAAGACGAAAAGTTGATTTAGATTGTGCATTTTTCTCTCTTAAATTTTTAAAAATGATAGCCAAAAGCTGATAAAAGAGCGCTTTTTCTCACTTAAGCTAAGCTTTGAAAATTTTTCTAAATTCATTAAAAATTTAAGCCTTAAAGTGCTGGGGGCTACAATTTCAAAAAGGAGTAAAAATGCATAAAGAGTTAAACAGATATGGCTTTTACTACGGCTTTCCAGTTTTGCTTGCCACCACAAAAGATCAAAAAGGGCGAGATGATATCACCGTGCTTTCATCCTCTTGGACGCTAGGAGATAGCGTGGTACTTGGCATCGGAGTTGATAACAAAGGCTATAAAAATATCCAAAATGGCTCAGACATCACGCTAAATTTATGTGATGAGAGCTTGCTTGAAGCTATAAAAAAGATAGAAAAACTAACAGGCGACGAGGATGTGCTAGAGGAGAAAAGAGCCCTTGGATACAGCTACGAAAGTGATAAATTTAAGGTGGCAAATTTACACAAAGAGCCAGGCGTAAAGGCAAAAAGCGTGCGCATAAAAGAGTGCAAGATACAGATAGAAACGATCGTAGAAAAGTGTGAGATAAAGGAGTGGTTTTGTATAGTCACTTGCAAGATAGTTGGCATCTTTGTGGATGAAAATTTGTTAAAAGATGAAAAGATCGATACTAAAAGTTGGTCGCCTCTAATCTATAAATTTAAAGAGTACGTTAAAACTGGCAAGCGTTTGGGCTTAAATTTTGGCTTTAAAGAGGTTTGATCTAGCGTTTGGTAAATTTATTTGGCTTTGACCTTGGCTAAAAACTTTTGGCTGCAAATTTAGCCCTGCTATCAAGTTTCAAAAGCTCGCCGCAAACAGCCTTTGCACGCTTACATATATCTAAAATTTCATTCATTTTCGCTCCTTAATCTATAAAAACCGTGTGCAAGCGTCCCGCTCCCGCAAGCGCGGTATGGCAAAATTTAGCGATGCGTCTACTAAATTTACCTTTAAATTTGAACTGATTATAGCCAAATTCGCCCGAATTTTATGCGAGCGTAAAAATACGCTATAATCGCCGAAATTACGAAAAGGAAGCAAAATGGGCGGAATAAAAGAGTTTTTAAAACACGAAGCCAGCGGCGGGATTTTGCTGATGATCGCTACGATCGCGGCGCTACTGTGTCAAAATACGTTTTTGAGCGATTTTTACAACGAATTTTTAAATACCAAATTTACCATGAGCTTCGGCGAATACGGACTAAGCAAACCCCTGATCTTGTGGGTGAACGACGGGTTGATGGCGGTATTTTTCTTTCTCATCGGACTTGAGCTAAAGCGCGAGGTGCTGGAGGGCGAGCTAAAAAATCCGTCGCAAATCGCGCTACCAGCGATCGGCGCGGCAGGCGGCCTGATAGTGCCCGCGGTTATCTTCTATCTTTTTACGAAACACGACTCCTTCGCGCTTGGCGGCTGGGCGATACCGACGGCAACGGATATCGCGTTTGCTCTGGGGATTTTGAGCCTACTCGGGCCTCGCGTACCGACTAGTTTAAAAATTTTCCTCATGACGCTAGCGATCGTCGACGACCTTTGCGCGATCGTGATTATCGCGCTATTTTACACGAGCGAGCTTAGCGCCCAAATGCTTGCGGTCGCGAGCGTTTGTCTAGCCGCGCTTTTCGTGCTAAACAGACTCGGCGTAAAGAGCAAGGCGGCGTATCTGATCGTAGGCGCGGTGATGTGGGTATCGGTGCTAAAATCAGGCGTTCACGCCACGCTTGCCGGCGTCGTGGCGGCCTTTTTCATACCGCTTAGCTTTAAAGACGAGCCAGGCAAATCTATGCTAAAAAGCATCGAGCACGACCTGCACGGCTGGGTAGCGTTTGGCGTGCTGCCGATATTTGCCTTCGTAAACGCAGGCATCTCACTGCGAGGCGTCGGACTGGACGAGATTTTGTCTCCGGTAGCGCTAGGCACGGCGCTGGGGCTTTTCGTCGGCAAGCAAATCGGAGTATTTGGATTTAGCTTTTTGGCGATCAAATTTAAGCTAGCCAAGCTGCCCGAGGGGTCAAATTTCATCCAGCTTTACGGCATCGCCGTGCTTTGCGGCGTAGGATTTACGATGAGCCTTTTCGTTAACGGCCTAGCCTACAACGACACGGACGCCTTTGCCTACACCGACAAGCTCGCTATCTTGCTAGGTTCGGTAGTTTCGGGCGCCGTCGGGTTTATATTGCTTAAATTTAGCGCCAAAAACCAAAGCACGCGCATAAAATAGTGCAAGATACAGATAGAAACGATCGTAGAAAAGTGCGAGATAAAAGAGTGGTTTTGTATAGTCACTTGCAAGATAGTTGGCATCTTTGTGGATGAAAATTTGTTAAAAGATGAAAAGATAGATACGCAAAAATACTCGCCGCTCATCTATAAATTTAAAGAGTATGTTGCAACTTGCAAGCGTTTGGGATTAAATTTTGGCTTTAAAGAGGTTTGATCTGGCATTTAGCGAATTTGCAGGTAAATTTATTTGGTTTTGACTTTGGCAAAAGAGATTTTAGACGTAAATTTAACTTACTTTGTAGCGTTAAAATCAAATTTATAATATCTCGTATCTTGCTTGTCGCTTAGCCTTAAAAGTAGCTGCCACCTACCCTCTTTTAGGCTAACACTATCACTTACAAGCTCGTTTTCTTGCCATGAGGCGCTTAATGTTTTGTTGTCTTTATTTGTTTGCGGACGAGTTAGTAAAATTTCATAGCTAAGGCTTGAAATTTCGCCACTTTTTGGCGTTAGGAGAAATTTAAATTTGCCCTGCAAGCCTTGAAAATCTGGCTCAAATTTAAGCTCAAATTTCTTATCAAATCTCGCCTCGCTCTCTTTTATAAATGTGATGTTTTCATCAACACTTTGGTGACTTTGCATATAAGCACTATCCATCTCGACTGGGTTGTTTATCGCAACAACAATGGTTGCAGCGCATGCCAAGATGATAGCCACTATGCTAAGCACGATGCCATAAGGCCAAAAGCTCTTTTTAGCCATTTTTTACCTTTTTGTAAAAGATGATGAGAACAAAAAATGCGATCAAGCCGTAGATGAAAATTCGCAAGAAATTTAAGGTCGTCTTGTTTGAGCTACCGATGCCGCTTTCTAGCTTTAAATTTAAGCTCTCAGCGATCTGCTCGGCGATATCAGCGTAGCCGTTTAAGATAGCGGCGTTATAGACATCTTTGCCGTTTTTTGAGACCAAAATGGGGATAATGGTGCCTGATTCTGGATTTACACTTAGAATTTGCTCCTTGTTAAAGAGCTTTGAAGTGTTTGTATCGCTAAAAATTTCAACCTTTTGCTTATCTTTTATGAGCACTAAAAAGACAAAAGGCGAGCTTAAATTTTGCTCTTTAAAAAGCATGCCCAGCTCGCCATCTTTATATACGCCAACTACTAAATTTATGCCACTTTTTTGATAAAGCTCGCTGCCGATCTCATTTAGCTTTTGGCTCACTTTTTGGCTTAAAATTCTATCATCATTGATAACAAAATTTGCACCCCAAGCCAAATTTTGCCACAGCAAAATGATAAAAATGAGTGCAAATTTCTTCAAATTTAGCCTACAAATAGGTGATTTGGTGTAAGCACTGACCAAGCACAAATTGTGCCTGCGACGACTATTAGCAGGATAATGGCTTTTTCTATTATGCCTAGCATCGCTACTCCTTTACAATGACGTGTTGAGCGTTATCAACGCTCTTCATCTCGATGCTAGCTGCATCTTTTAGTGAGTAAGGTTTGGTTGCGACCTCTTTTTGCAAGCCGATGCCAACGTATGTAAGCACCGCTAGGATAGAGAGCAAAAGCACCACCGCTATTAAAAACCCGCTAATGCCATTTAAGGCAAAGACATTTCTATTGTTATTTTCCATTATTCGCCCTTTGATAGCGATATGACGTACTCGCCAACTGCGCTTTGCTGGATCTCATTTAGCCTGCCATCATTAAATTTAGGCATAGTGCCGATCGCACCTTTTTTGCCGCGATTTAGCACGTCAGCCACAAAGCTAGCCGAGCCATATTTGCTAAGATCAACCGACATACCATCCATGCCCTTACCATCTTCGCCGTGGCATGAGGCACATGCAGCATAAAGCTCTTTGCCAGTTGCTACTAAATTTTCATTTTTAGTGCTTTTTATCGCGCTTATCTCTTTGGCTACGTAAGCTGCGATCGCCTTTGCGCCATCAGCGTCAGCTAAGCCTGCTGGCATCTCACCCATAGGATAATCAAGCCCTTTTGAGCCATTAAGTATAGTCTCAACTATGCCTTTCTCGCTGCCCCAAATTTGTAAATTTGCAGCCTTGCCGCCTATGCCATCGCCTGTGATGCCGTGACATGCTGAGCACTGCACGAGATATATGCTCTCGCCCATAGCGTGAAGCGTCTCTTTGCTTGGATTTGCATACTCTTTTTCAAATTTAGCGTTTGCTTCTTTGACCTCTTTGTTGTACTCGCCGATTTGTGAGTAAGAATTTAGTGGGTAGCCCAGCAAATAGTACCAGATCGCCCAAACTAACATAAGTAAAAATACAACTGCCCAGCCCAGCGGAACAGGGTTTTTATACTCACCTATGTCGTCCCAGTTGTGCTCGCTAAGCTCCACGTTATCTTCTTTTTTTGTTTTCATTTGTCCAACGTATTTACCGGCTATTACAACGGTTATTACGATTGTTAAAATGGCACCTATTAACGCAAGTAAATTTATATTATCTTCTAAATTTAGCCATTGCATACACTCTCCTTTATAGCCTTGCGCTCTAAAATTTCGCCACCGATCTCATCGTTAAGCGCTAGTTTTGAGTACTTCTCGTAGTTTCTTCTGCCATTTTTTTCGCTCTTATAAAGATGAAAAAAGTAAGCGTACAAAGTGATCGCCAAAAATACTGTCAAGAAAAAATAGCCATAAGCTTGAAGCTCTCTAATGTTCTCCATCTCTCGCTCCTACTTTAGGCTATTTAGATAAGCAATCAGTGCTACGATCTGGCGAATTTCACCTTTTTCAAATGCACTTTTTACCTGCTCATCTTTCATGTTTTCAACGATAGCTGCAGCCTCAGCCTTGACATTAGCATTTGTCTGCTCTAGCGTGCCAAGAGCTGGCATATCCTTTTCGTCATAAGGCGTGTTAAAGACCTTTTTAACCGTTAGCGCTTCAGCGTAAGCAGTCTCGATATCAGCATTTTTCTTAAATAAAAATGGATATGCTGGCATGATCGAGCCTGGCACTACTGAGGCTGGATTTAGCATGTGATTTTCATGCCAGTCAGTCGTTCTATAATTACCCACACGCATAAGATCTGGACCTGTTCTTTTTGAGCCCCAAAGGTGCGGACGATCATAGGCAAATTCGCCGCTTAGCGAGTACATGCCATATCTATCGGTCTCTGCCTTAAACGGACGGATCATTTGAGAGTGGCAAGTGTTGCAGCCATTTTGCATATAGATGTTTTTGCCAGCTAGCTCTAAAACGGTGTAAGGCTTTGTGCCCTCAAGCGGTCTAGCTCTGTTTGCAAAGTCTGGTAAAATTTCAACTATGCCAGCGTAAGCGATGACGACAAATACACAAACCGCAAAAAAGAATGGATTTTTTTCTAGCCAAGCAAACATCACATCACCTCCGCGCTAGATTTTGCCCCGCCGCCCATTGGCGAAGCGCTTTTTGGCTCTGCTAAGATAGCTTTAGCAGAAGTTGATTTGTAGATGTTATAAGCAAACATCAAGAAGCCAACTAGATAAAGAAGTCCGCCAATAGCCCTTATATAGTAGTATGGGATAAGCACGACTACCGTATCTATAAACGAGTAGAGTAAATTTCCATAGCTATCAGTCGCTCTCCACATCATACCTTGCGTGATACCAGCGATCCACATAGATGCAAAGTATAAGACGATACCTGTTGTTTGTATCCAAAACTGAGCTTCCATTAGCGATTTTGAGTAAATTTCACGCTTAAACACGCGCGGTGTCATGTGATAAAGTGCCGCCATGATCATAAAGCCAACCCAGCCAAGAGCGCCATCATGAACGTGTCCTGGCACCCAGTCAGTAAAGTGCGCTAGGGCGTTTACAGACTTGATAGAAAGTATCGGACCTTCCAGTGTTGAGAACATATAAAATGTAGAAGCTAGGATCATAAATTTGATAAGCGGACTCTCTCTAAGCTGCGCCCACTCGCCCTTCATCGTAAGAAGGATATTTATCGCGGAGCCCCATGAAGGCAGGATCAAAACGATAGAAAAGACTGAACCCATAGTCTGCATCCAATCAGGTGTAGCAGAGTATATGAGGTGGTGTCCGCCAGCCCAAAGGTAAATGAACATCAGACCCCAAAATGAAAATAGCGATAGTTTATATGAAAATATCGGCTGACCGCTCTCTTTTGGTAAGAAATAATAAATTTGAGCGATGATGGCCACTGTAAAGACGAATGCAACCGCATTGTGACCATACCACCACTGAACCAAAGCGTCGTTTGAGCCAGCATACATAGAGACAGAGTGCAACCATGAGCCATATCCACTAACGAGCCTTGTTGGAACTTCCATATTGTTAAATAGATATAGCATCGCAACGCCTAAAAATGTAGCGATGTAGTACCAAACTGAGATATAAAGTGTCTTTTCGCGGCGAATACCAATAAGACCAAATATACTAATACCCCAAAGCACCCAAACCAAAACCACTGCGATATCTAGTGGCCACTCAAGCTCGGCGTATTCTTTTGCTGTGCTCTCGCCCATAAAAAGCGTAACAACGGCTAAAATCATAACAAGCATATATAGCCAAAAGTGAAGCTTGCCAATAAACATCAAAAATGGCGACTCACTCATCGAGACCTTTAAAACACGCTGTCCGATGTAGTACCATGTGGCAAAGATACCTGAGAGCATGAAGCCAAAGATAATGCCATTAGTGTGAAGGGGGCGCAGTCTTCCAAATATAGAATACTCGCCAGCTATGTAGTTAAGCTCTGGACAGGCCATTTGAAAGGCTATAACTACACCAATAACCATGCCTATGATACCAAAAAGTATCGTGGCAAACATGAATAGCTTTGCTACACTATAATCATAGTGTAGCAGCTGAGATGGTTGCATCAATTCTCCTCCTAGTTAAATTTATATTAACGAATTGTTATTCTAAGATAAAAAATCTATAAAAAAACTTAATTAATATAAATTATTTAATACTAAGAAATTCTTCTGTCTATTTTGTAACCAAGTCCAGGAACATTTTTTATAAAGCTATTGCCAACTTTGTCTCTAACACGCTTAACAAAGGTTCTAATAGCTGCTTCGGTAACGCTCTCGCCAACCCAAACGACGCTTTTGATCTCATCGTGAAGCACAAGCGTACCAAGTCTTTTTATCAAAAGTGAGATAAATGCAAGCTCTTTTTTGGTAAGTGAAATTTCAACGCCATCTCTGATAAGAACGCGCTTAATTTTGTTAAAACTATATCCGTTTGCCACTTGGATGATATTTGATGTTTCTATCTTATTTTTTGCAACATTTTCTAACGTATTTAAAAGATCATCCGCCATGATAGGTTTTATGAGATACTTATCAACGCCAACATCGATCGCCTTTAACAAAGTCTCTTTTTCACTGTGCGCACTTAGGACGATGATAGGTGTATCTTTAGAAATTTCTTTGATGTTTCTTGTCATATCAAGTCCATCGCTAATTGGCATAAAGGCGTCTGTAATTACCATGTTCGGATTATATTTTTTAAATTTTTTCAAACCTTCATCACCATTTTGAGCAGTAAAAACTTTCTCAAAATTGTCACTTAGCACATCGTGCATGATCTTTTTGCTGTCGCTATCATCTTCGACAAGCAAAACCGTTAGGTTCTTTAAAATTTTATTCATCTATCTCTCCTTTGTGTGGTAACTTTATTAAAAAACAGGCTCCATTATCGCTGTTGCCCGCTGTTATTTCTGCGTTAAATTGATCTATTATTTGCTTTGACATATAAAGTCCTAATCCAGTGCCTTTGGCATCTTCTTTGGTGGTAAAATATGGCTTAAAGATCTCATCTATCACATTTTTATCTATGCCGCCACCGTTATCTTCTACACTTAGGTAAGCAAATTTTTCATCGCTATCAATCTTTATTTTTATATTTTTATCTTCTATCTTTTGTAAATTTAGTGCGTCTTTTGCGTTATTTAGTAAATTTATGATGACTTGCATGAGCCTGTTTTTATGACCATAAATTTTAGAGTCCCCTAACACCTCAAGCTCTATATGGATGCCCTCTTTTTTCATCACGCCTTTTACGATCTGTATCGATGCTCTAGCTGCATCTGCTAGGCTAAATTCTTGAGAAAGTGTATTTGGGTTTAAAAACGAGCTAAACTCATCAGTAGTTTCTGACATATACTTTATGATCTGCATAGCCCTCTCATAAGAGCCGATAAATTCGCCATCTTCGCTACCCGCAAGCTTTTTCATCTTATATAAAACTAAACTTAGCTCATTTAGCGGCTGCTTCCACTGGTGAGTTATATTTGCCATCATCTCGCCCATCATCGCAAGCTTAGCAAGCCTCATACCCTCGCTACTTGAAAGGAATTTTTCGTCTAAATTTAAACTAGACATTTACTCTATATCCTAAAAACGATAGATAAAGTCCGTTTAAGATCATTATGCAAGCTGAGAGCTTAAACATGATCTCTTTAAATTTCTCTCTTAGTAAGCCAAAAACAAAGCTAGCTAGCAGCATCGCTGGTAAGGTGCAAAGCCCAAAGATAAGCATTATCAGAGATGCGTCAGCCACATTTGCGCTTAAAACTCCAAGTGCTAAAAAATAATAGACCACGCCACAAGGCAAAAGCCCATTTAAAAAGCCAAGCAGTAAAAAATTTGCCAAATTTCTCTTTTGCACGCTTGTTTTTGCCATTTTTACTATAAATTTAAGTGCTTTTTCGCTCTCTATAAATTTTAAAAGCTCGCCCCTAAAAAGCAAAGCGATACCGATAAATGCGATCACTAAGCCAACTATGAAAAATATCACGCCTCTTGCTTGCATACCAAAACTAATGGCTGCCCCAAAAGCGCCAAACAAAGCTCCCAAAGCCACATAAGCAAAAATTCTAGCTAGGTTATAAAGCGTGCTTAGCATTAAAATTTCACTCTTGCTTTTGCCTTTAAAAAATAGAGCTTGCAAGCTCAAAAACCCGCTACACATGCCGATGCAATGACTAAAGCTGCTCAAAATCGCAACTGAGATAATCATGTAAAGGCTTATGTTTTGCATATTATAAAATTTCTAAAAACTGCTTAAATATATATTTGCTCTCGTTAGGGCCGCTGCTTGCTTCTGGGTGATGTTGCACCGAGAAGATCGGATAGCCCTTGTATCTTACGCCCTCGATCGTGTTGTCAAACAAATTTCTATGTGTCACAACCGCTACTTCAGCGATGCTCTCTGGCACGTTGTAGTTGTGATTTTGCGTTGTTATCTCGATCGCTTTTGTCTCTAAATTTAATACTGGATGGTTTGCTCCATGCTGACCAAATTTAAGTTTATATGTCTCGTATCCAAAGGCATTTGAAAGCAGCTGATGTCCAAGGCAGATGCCAAATATAGGGATTTTTGCCTCTATCATTTTTTTGATCTCAGCGATTTCGGCCTTTAAATTCTTTGGCTCGCCTGGACCATTTGATAAAAAGACACCATTTATCTCACCATTTTTAAATTTATCTATCAAAACTTCAGCCTTAGTATCGTGTGGCACGACGATGACCTCAAGGCCAGTTTCACATAGCTCATTTAAGATATTTCTCTTTACACCAAAGTCAAAAACAGCTATCTTTTTGCCGATACTTTTTAGCGGCTTATATGATTTTAAATTTCTATCCCAAGCGCCTTTTTTATGCTCGTACTCATCCATTGCGCTCACTGTTTTTACATAGTTTATATTTTCTATGCGTCCGCTACTTTCAAGCCTGCGTTTTAGCTCATCTTTGTCACTTATCTGCGTTGAGATGTATGCCATCAAAGCACCCTCATCTCGTAGCATCTTTGTTAGATATCTAGTATCAACGTCGTAAACGCCAAATTTGCCCTGCTCTTCGAAAAATTTACCCAAAGATTTTTGCGAGCGGTAGTTTGACGGAGTCTCGTTGTAGCTTCTCATTATGACGCCACTTGCGTGAATTCTAAGGCTCTCCATATCATCTTCGTTTATGCCAACGATGCCGATCTCTGGCATAGTAAAGACGATAAACTGACCAGCATAGCTTGGATCGCTCATGATCTCCTCATAGCCAGTCATAGAGGTATTAAAAACGAGCTCGCCTGCACACTCGCCGTGAGCACCAAAGGCCTTTGCCTCTAAAAAAACGCCGTTTTCAATATAGATATAAGCTTTCATTAAAGCATTCCTCTTTTTTTAAGCTCATCTTGATATAAACGCTCAAAAATCAGGTCGTATTCGTCAGTTCCTGGGATAAGTTTGCGTTTGTAGTTTTGCATCATCTCATAGACGCTATCTTCTATCTTCTCATAGCTCTTTAGATACTCATCTATCGAGCCATATATCACGTTTTTTACGCGGTTTTCAGATACGCTATAATCAACCAACCCGCTCTTCCAAATAGTCTCAAGTATCTTGTGGGCGACATTGCTAAATCTATCTTCATGAGTTAAAATGACGTCAAATTCGCCAGCAAGTTTCTTTTTAACGAGCCAAAACATATTTTTGCGGTCGATTTGCATAGTTTGCATCTCGTC
This sequence comes from Campylobacter concisus, assembly GCF_003048985.1. Lineage (GTDB taxonomy): Bacteria > Campylobacterota > Campylobacteria > Campylobacterales > Campylobacteraceae > Campylobacter_A > Campylobacter_A concisus_AY. The sequence continues at coordinate 62,235 of NZ_PIRS01000010.1, read as the reverse complement.
CTCGTTTTTCTCTAAAAGCTCATTTACTCGCTCATCCAGCGCTCTTTCTTTTTGAACGTCAGTAGTTAAAATTTCACTTGCTTTTGCTACGATTGGCTCGATACCTTTGTTTAACTTTACAAAACCACAGTTTAAAAGATCTATTGCTATTTTATGTGAGACATAAGGTACGTGTGGAAGTTTTATACGCATTTTAAACCTTTAAATTTTTATGCCATTGTAACTAAATAAAGGTAAAACTTTACTTTGAAATTTTAACGACTTTATCATTGTCACTTCTTAGAAAATAAATTTCTCTTCGTCCGTCATAAAGGACTTTGCCGCTTGTTTTTTGCTCGCTTTGTAAATTTGAAGATAGATCCATCTCAAGTGGCTTACTCATAAAATAAGCCTCGCCCAAGCTTCGTCCAAAATCAGGATACCAACTGAGTGCGCAAAGCAGGAGTAGGAGTAGATAAAAGGCTCTAAAAATTTTCCTAAATGGCGCGTAAAAGAAACAATATCCAAATATAAAAAACACAGGTAAAAGCCACAAAAAAGGCACGTTATCCACAAAAATCACATTGAAATACTCGTTTATGCCATAAAATGAAAAGTAGTTGTTGTAAATTCCAACAAATAGCGTAAAAATAGGAGCAAGAACAAATATAATGCCAGTAAAAAATGCATTGAAAATTTTCATAAGCTCTCCTTTTTTCGTGGGATTATATTAAATTTTAGCTTTATTATTGCTCTAAATTTATTAGCTAAGATGTTTTAAACTCCAAAATGTCACAAATTTTCAAAAACAAGAGAGTTAAAACGATAAATTTTAAATTAGTGTGACATTTTTTAGATGAAAAATAAGAGATTTTTTTGAAACTTTTAAGGTAAAAAAGAGAGAAATTTAAAATTTAGCCTTTGCCATAATAGCAAAGACTAAAAGGGAGTTTATTAAGCTTTTTTCTTCATATCAAATTTATTAGCCATGAAGCCAACAAGACCAACAAAGAAAAGACCACCGCAGATGTTGCCAAGTGTAACTGGGAGCAAGTTTTTGCTTAAGAAATTTGTCCAGTTGATGACATCTAGTTTATCAGCTGTAGTGTGAAGTAAAGCTGCTGCAGCGTTGATGTCGCCACCGCTTGCTGCTATGTAGTGAGCTTTAGAGATGATAGCTTCAGTGATGATGAACATATTTGCAACGCAGTGCTCCATTGAGCAAGCAACGAATGCACCGATCATCCACATAATGGCAAAGAATTTACCAGATAGGTTACTCTCGCTTGTCGCAGTCCAGATAGACATACAAACAAAGACGTTACAAAAGATACCACGAAGAAATAGCTCGTGAAATGGTGCTGTGATCTTGCCAATAGCTGCTGGCACGAAGTGTTGCAAGATGTAGCCGTCATACTTTAGTGGCAAACCAGAGTAGTAGTACATATAAGCGATCAATGCGCCACCAACGAAGTTAAATATCCAAACAATTACCCAGTAGCTTATGGTTTTGCCAAGTGGCAATTTGCCCTCATACGCACTAACACCGCTTAAAACAGAGCTAGTAAATAGGTGACCGCCATAAAATACAACCATCATGAGGCCGCAGCTAAATGTGATACCACCGATGAAGTTTGAAAGACCGATAGACTGTTTTTCAGCCATACCAACTGTTGAGTGAGCCCAGAAGATATCACCCATAGCAATAGCAGCACCAGCCATGATAGCAAGAAATATAATGCTTACAAGTGGAGTATGGGCTTTATGCTCCATTGAATTTGAGACCGCTTGAGCGGTTTCTGCCGGATTTAACATCACGTCTCCTTTTTATTTCTAAGCTTCTTTGATCTATAAAAAACAAAGAAGCAGTGCCAAAGATAGACATTTGGTGTTAAAATTTAATGTTTAAAGCTTAGTTTTTACACTAAATTTCAAATCCAAAATGATCAAATTTATCTTTAGCAAACCCCAGATTTAATTTAGCACTTGCTAAATTTAACCAACTAAATTTTTATCAATCTCTACAATTCTTAAAAAAGCTTTTCTGGCACTTTTTTTAGCCTGCTCGCTTAGGCCCTCTTCAAAATCAAGGACATTTTCAAGCAAGACACTAATGCCAAGAAAAAGCGTCTTTGGGCAAATTTTTCGCAAATAGCTTAAAAGCACTGGCGTTGGGAGGTTGTGGGTTGAGTAGATGTAATCTCTATCGTCACTTAGATCAAAAAACTCTATCTTATCCTCATCAAAACCACTCATCGCATCGACTACTATCAAGATATCAGGTGCAAAATCTCTAATAGCTGAAAATTCATTCTCAGGCACATCTTGCCCAAAAAATACCTTCCACTCTTTTAGCTCCTGCTCTACGATGCGGCCGACTTCATTGCCCACATCATCATCGCCACGCATAGGATTACCGATGCAAAGGATGGCCTTTTTCATCAAAAGTCCTTCCTAAGCACGATATATCCCTCTTTTAAATTTGCCAAAATTTCTTTAAGCTTACACTCACAAAGCTGTGGCAAGAGTCTAGTGATATGCTCAGCAAAAATTTCAACTTCAAAATACTTGCTTAAATTTCCGATCTTAAATTTTACATATTCGCCTGAGTTTTTGATCATCTCGTCAAATTCCTCATCGCTTAGCTCTAAGATCTTCTCGCTAAAATCAATCGTACCAACACCGTGTCCCACGCAAGTTGAGAAAATTTTTATCTCCTTTAGCTCGCGTGGAAGCTTCTCGTTGTCGTCCATATGCCTTTTTGTAAGCTTATAAACTTGAATCATCTTTTACTCCAAACCTCGCTATCAACATCGATCGCAAAATTTTTACCAGCTTTTGCGTATTTTAGATAGACGTCATTATGCAAAAGTGCCATACACTCAGCATATCTAGGATCATCTTCTTTTTTGATAGCTGCTACAACCGCTTCACGTGCAAGCTCTGGGTTGTGGATATCTCTTGAGGCTTTGATAGCGTCCATATATTTTTCAAATAGCGTTCTACCAAAGATATAGCTCATCAGCCTTTTACTTTCAGCTTGCAAGTCACGCTCAAACAAGATATCGCCCATTACTGACTTCTCAACTGGTGGAGGCGTAGTGCTGTCATTTTCATAGCTTTTTTTATGCAATTTTTGATCGATGATGCCAAGAGCCATACCAAGACCGTAAATAACACTTGCTGGGTGTGGAGGGCATCCTGGGATATAGACATCAACTGGGATTATCTTATCTATACCACCCCAAACGCTATAAGCGTCGTGGAAAATTCCACCTGTGCTACCACAAGCGCCAAAAGCAACTACGATCTTAGGATCTGGGGCTGCTTCATAAGCACGAAGAAGTGGGTAATACATCTGTCTTGTGACTGGTCCTGAGCAAAGCAAGATATCAGCATGTCTTGGGTTTGCTACAAGTTTAAAGCCAAAGCGCTCTGGATCCCACATCGGAGTGATAGCAGCGAAAATTTCGATCTCACAACCGTTGCAGCTTCCGCAGTCGATCCTATAAACGCTAAAGCTTCTTTTGATATTTTTTAAATGCTCTAGCTTTGCAGTTAGGTCATTTGCTGTTTTTATGTCCTCTGGGACTTGATATAGACTCATTTTATAGCCTCCTCAACGCCTTTTGTTAGCCTCTCAGCAGATTGGTTTTTCTTGCACTCTGGGCAGATAAAAAGGTACTCTTTTGCCTCTTCAAGTCTGCCTGGGAGTAAATTTGCTGTGCCAAGCTTTTCAAGAGTGAAATTTATAAGCCTTTTTGGTGTAAATGGCTTGCCGCAGCATTTGCAAGTTTGCATCTCAAGCTCGCCTCTTTGTATAAGAGCGCTCTTGTCAAATTTAACCGCAAGCTCAAAGCTATCGCTAAGTCTTACAGCTCCAGTTGGGCAAACCTCATCGCAGCGTCCGCAGAATATGCAGCGACCGCAGTCAAACTGCCAAACAAGCCTTGTTTGCTCATCGTTCATCTTAAGCTCTATTGCGTTACTAGGGCAAGCGATACCACAAGCTGCACAACCTATACAAAGATCGTATGTATAGTCTGGCTGACCGCGGAAATTCTCAGGCACAATATATGGCTCAAATGGATAGGCGTATGTCGCCTTTCCATATTTTTCTGTGATGTCAAATAACTTCATCATCTTAAATCCTTCTTACTAACCCCGCCATCTTGACAGAATTTTTTAAGGTCTTTTTCTGTTAAAATTTTACTTTTTTTAGTCCTTACATCAACCAAAGTAACACGCTCGGTGCATGAGTAGCAAGGGTCAAGTGAGCAAACGATAAGTGCAGCGTCACTTATATTGTTTCCTCTAAATTGATACCTTAGGCTTGGCCAGTTGTTATATGTCGCAGCCCTACATCTCCAGCGATATACTTTTTGAGCGCTACCTTGCATGATCCAGTGAACATTTTCACCACGTGGTGCTTCGTCGTGACCAAGTGCGAAATTCTCAGGCTTGATCATAGTCACAGGATCGATCATGATCGGAGTTTGAGGCATCATCTCAAAGCATTGGCGGATGATGTGGATAGAGCTTTTTAGCTCTTTATATCTAACCATCTCACGAGCAAAAACGTCACAACCATGCTCAACTGCTACTTCAAATTCTATCTGTTTGAAGAAGTCGTATGGATGATCGTAGCGGTTATCACGTTTAAAGCCAGAGCCTCTCATGTTTGGACCAACTGGGCTAAAGTCACGTGCTATTTGACGATCCAATATACCTACACCTTTCCAGCGTCCGATTTGGCGTTTATCTTCCAAAACTGCATCCCAAATTTCTGAAATTTGAATGTCAAGTTTGTTGATGATCTCTAAGCCTTTTTTGATCTCATGGTTTGTCATATCACGTCTTAAGCCGCCCATAACGACGTTGCCGTATGTTTTACGTCCGCCAGTTACAAGTTGAGCTAGCTCCATAGAGTACTCACGAACCCTAAAGATATGCATGAAAGCATTGTAGTTACCAGTAACCTCACAAGCTAGACCGATATTTAAAAGGTGGCTGTGAAGACGCTCGATCTCAAGACAGATGACGCGTATAGCTTGAGCTCTTAGTGGGATTTCAAGCTTAATAGCTTTTTCTGCTGCTTCGATACAAGCAATAGCGTGAGCATAACCGCAAATTCCGCAAACACGCTCTGCAAGATAGCCCATTTGATCATAGTTCATTCTGTTTTCAGCTAGCTTCTCCATACCGCGGTGTTGATAGAACAAGCGGTAGTCAGCGTCAATAATCTCATCGCCGTCGCAGAAAAGTCTAAAGTGACCAGGCTCATCAGATGTAACGTGTAGTGGTCCAAGTGGCACATCGACTACTGCGTCGCCTGTTGGAAATAAAAACTCCGCATCAGGCTCATCTCTGTGATCAACCGGATCAGGGCGGTAGCGGTAGTCCATAGCGTCTTTTCTAAGTGGATGAAGTCCGTCTGGCCAGTCATCACTTAAAACTAGACGTCTTTTATCAGGCAGACCCTCAGCTACTAGGCCAAACATATCATAAGCTTCTCTTTCATACCAAACACAAGCTGGTACGAGCGGAGTAACTGATGGAAATGTCGGATCGCTTCCTGGGATAAGAGTTTTAACTGTGATAAAGCACTTATCTTCAGCTGCAAAGTCGTCCGCCTCAGTCATCTTGCTACCTTCCATTGAGATAGCATAGTAAAGCGCATAGCAGCCATTTATCTGGCGCTCGTCGTTTGGTATCATAGTGCTTATAAAGCCACCGATATCATAATAAAGTGTTTTAACAGCTAGTGGAAGATCATTTCTATCAACCAAAACTGTGATCTGATCGTCTGCTTGACGAGTTACTTCTAAAATTTTTACCTTTGTTTTTAGGATTTCAACAAATTTATCGCCTCTCATTTTAAAGCTCCCATCATTATATTAACACCGTTATTTACTAGCGTATAAAAGCTATCTACGTGCCATACGCCAAAGATTATGATAAGGGCACAGAGTGCTATAAGAGGTAAATTTTCAAATAAACTCATCTCTTTATTATGAACAACCACACCTTTTGGCTCGCCAAAGCTTGCCATATTAAAGTGCGCAAAGTCAGCTATGAAAATAACTGCAAGTGCAATAGCAAATAGCGCAACTGCGATGTATTGACCACTTGTGATAGCTCCAACAAAGACGTTATATTCGCTAACAAATATAGCAAATGCTGGAACACCAACTAGTGAGCATACAGCTGCACCAAACATAATAGTTGTAATAGGTGCGATCTTAACCATGCCGCCCATCTTACTCATATCTTTGTGGCCGTAAATTCTTGCTATATTACCTGTTGAGCAGAAAGCCAAAGCTTTTGTAAAGCTGTGAGCTAAGCAGTGGAATATCGCTGCAAATAGACCAAATTTACCGCCAACACCAAGTGCAAATGCGATAACACCCATGTGAACGATTGAGTGGTATGCAAACATTCTTTTTACGTTGTGTTGTCTTATTAGGAAAAATCCTGCTACAAAAAGTGTGATAGTTCCTGATACGATCATTACGCCTTCAACAAAGCTAAATCCAACTGCTTGAGCTGCAATAGCGTAGTATCTTAAAAGTGCAAGCATCGCACATTTTAAAAGTACGCCTGATAGCAATGCTGAGATAGGTGCTGGACCTTCAGCGTGAACGTCTGGCAACCAAGTGTGAGTTGGAGCAAGACCAGCTTTTGTACCAAAACCAATTAGCGCAAACACAAAGATAAGTTTTGCTGCATCTGGGTTTAGATTTTTAGCGTTAGCCATTATGCTTGAAAACTGCATAGAAGCCTCGCCGTCTCCTAGTGTGCTATATGTAGCTGAGTATAGAAGAACGGTTGCATAAAGAGCAAATGCTAGACCGATTGAGCAAAGAACGATGTATTTGTAACCACTCTCTGTTGATTTTTGATCTTTGTGTATAGCAACCAAAAATACAGAAGCTAGTGTAGTAGCCTCGATAGCTGCCCACATAAACGCAACGTTGTTGCAAATAACGCTTAAAGTCATTGTAAAGATAAATACATGGCTTAGTGCGTAGTATTTTTTAAGATCGCTTAAGTGGATGTGTCCATCTTCAAGCTCCCATCTCATGTAATGGATAGAGTAGAAATTTACTATAAATCCAGTTACGGCGATAAGCACCAAGAAAACACAGCCTAAGCTATCTAAGAATAAAAATTTATCAAAACTATAAAAAGTTCCGCCACTTAAAACTTTAAGAACATTGTTAAGTAAAGCCACTGATGTCGCAGCAGAAAACAAGACATGAAGTCCGCTAAGTACTGCATAGTTTTTAGGACTTAAAAACAAGATCAAAGCACCAAGGAGCGGTAAGATAAGTATTAAAGCTAAACTATCCATCTCTAACCCCTTAAATTTGAAGCTTTAGAAGTATCTAAGCTATCATAAGCTTTATAAAATCTAATCGCTAGAACGCTCATGATAATAACAGCAAATATCGCATCTGTTAAAATTCCAAGCTCAACTAGCTCATGTGAGTTGTAAGCCATTAGAGCAAGGCTTAGGTGGATACCGTTTTCAAACAAGCAGTAAGCTAGAATTTGTTTTATAAATGAGTTTCTTAGCATGAAGCCAAAAATTCCCATCATAAAGACTGTTCCAGCAGCGATCAACATGATCTCTTCTTTGATAAGAGAGAATTTTAAAAATATAGGGTGGATACTCATTGAAAGAGCTAGAGAAAATCCCATAGCAATAACAGGACTTACAAAAAATCCACCAACTGGCTCATCTTCGCTAACTACGCCAAGTTTTTTGATAAGCCAGAACAAAATTCCTGGCACGAAAAGAACTTTGGTAAAAAACGCAACGATCGCCCAAGTTTTTAGCTGCTCAGCGTTAAATTTCTCAGATAGCAAGAAAAATATACTAACTAAAAGTAGTGTCTCTATCGCATAAGCGATGATTGAGAGTTTCAAGCTTCTAAGACCAAAAACCGCAAGCGAAGTTACGATCATGCAAATGGCTAATATATCTAGTGTTTGCATCTCACGCTCCTACTACATAAAGTGTTAGTGCAACAAACGAAATAGCAAGTGCACCAAGAGCATTTTTGCGTAAAGATGAAGTCATTTTAAAGCGTGGTCCAAAGTTGTCTATAAATACAGCTGCGACGTAAAATACTCCAGTTTTTATCACAAAAACGATAATAGCTAAGAAAGGATTGCTAAAGTTCCATGGCTCAAATATGCTTAGGAAAAGTCCGATCATAGCAAACTGTTTTAATATAAGTGATGCTTGAACTAGGCCAAGGTCGCTACCAGCATACTCACCAAGAACACCCTCTTGAAGCTCTTGTTCTGCTTCAGCTAAGTCAAATGGCTTTCTACCAGTCTCAACATACATACACCACAAAAATGCGATAGAAGCAACGGCAAAACTTGGAATTTGATATCCGATAACGCCAGTTCTTACCATCTCTTGGATCTCAACTAAATTTGATGTTTTAGCTGCAAGCATAACTACGATTAAGCACATAATCATAACTGGCTCAACATAAACACCAAGCATTTGCTCCCTGCCACCACCTGTTGCTGCAAATGGGTTGCCGCTATCCATTGAAGCTGCACCAAATACAAATCTAAGTAGCGCACCAAGATAGAGGATAACAAATATATCTGAGTAAGCTCCAAATACAGTGTCTTTGCTATAAGTGATAGGTATAGCAGCTAGCACTGCAGCTGAAGTTGCAAAAAGGAAAAATGGAGCCCATCTAAATACCCAGTGAGAGCACTCAGGGACGGTTCTTCCTCTTCTAAAAAGCTTTATAATGTCGCGATATGTTTGAAAGAAATCGCTACCTTGTTTTGATTGAAGTTTAGCTCTAAGTTTTCTTGCCATACCATCAAACAAAGGAGCTACCAAAACGATAACGACTACTTGAAATATCATTAAAAGTATAGTTTGCATTTTCGTCTCCTAAACTAAAAAGTAGCCCACAGCAAGTATGACACAAAGATATAGCAAGATATAAAGTGCATATACATTTGTATAACCACTTTGAACGATACCTAGCTTATCAGCAAATTTCACACACCATTTAATGACTGGCTCATAAAACATTCCCCACCAAATATCTTTTGGATGGTTGTGATACTCAACCGCGTCAAAATAATTTCTAGTAACTACTTTTTTATCAGCTCTAAATAGCCATTGCATAATTTTTCTAAGGTCGCCAGTGAATGGACCACCTGTCATTTGCATACGTGAGCTATATTTAAAGCCACAAGCCCAAGGATCAGTTTCGCGTGGTTTATCTCTGTTTGCTTTCATAACAGCAAGGATGATAAATGGCAAAATCATAGTTGCACATAGGACTAAAGCGATAAGTGGAGTTGAGATCATGCTACCCATAGGTGAAGTTACATTTATAGCACCAAGGCTAGCTTTATAGTCGCTTATAGCGATAGAATTTACAGCTTGCATGATGTAATCAACTATGTAGTTTGCGCCAAGACCAAAGCCAACGCAGCCTATCATTAGAATGATCATACCAAGAACCATACCTATCGGACTCTCTTTAGCATTTTCCCAAATTTTTTGATCTCTTGGAGTACCTGCAAAGATAACAGCGTAAAGTTTAAGGTGCATACCGACCAAAACGCCTGTTAGCGCAAGAGCTACGACGCCAAGTGTAAATGCATATCTAACTAATGTTCCTTCTCCCATCGCACCTTGAAGCATACCTTGATATGTAAACCACTCTGAAACAAAGCCATTTACTGGAGGTAAAGCTGCGATACCCATGATACCTATAAACATACCAAGGCTTGTCCATGGCATCTTTTTAGCAAGACCTCCAAGGATATCCATATTTTGTGTATGAGTAGCGTGGATAACTGAACCAGCGCAAAGGAAAAGCAGACCTTTAAATATAGCGTGGTTAACTACGTGGTAGCAACCTGCTAGAAAACCTACTGCTGCAAGTGTTAAATTTCCAGCTGCAACGCCGTAGATGCCAGTACCAAGACCTAGCAAGATGATGCCTATGTTCTCAACTGAGTGGTAAGCAAGCAAAGCCTTAAAGTCGTGTTGGCAAAGAGCGTATAAAACACCAAATAGTGAGCTAGCTGCACCAAGAGCGAGTATTGTAAGACCAAAGTATGTGCTAAGTGGTAGGTAAAGTGTAAATTTAACTAGAGTAAATAGAGCAACTTTAATCATAACGCCTGACATAAGAGCTGAAACGTTTGATGGTGCTGCTGGGTGAGCTTGTGGAAGCCAAACGTGGAATGGCCACATACCAGCTTTACTACCAAAGCCAACCAAGAATAGTATAAATACAGCAGCAGAAGCGCCAAATGGCATCTTAACACCCATAAATGCGCTAAATTCAAAGCTTCCTGCATAGTAAGCTGTGATAAGCAAGCCACAGGTTATACAAAATGCACCAATTTGTGCGATACCAAGATATACCATAACCGCTTTAAGTGTATTTTTACCGTCATTGACGATGATAAGAAATGATGATACAAGAGTCATAAGCTCCCATAAAACAACAAAGCAAAATACATTATCAGCACTGATTACTAGAAGCATTGAAAGGATGAATGTGTTAAACAAACATGCAAACACACCAACATTTGCTTTTTTTATGTACTCTTCTGCATAGCTCATACCATAAACACTACTTGCAAATCCGATGAAAACAACGACAAAGCTGAAGAAATTTCCAAGTGGATTTAGCGCAAATTTTGGCGAATACAAAAAGCCATCCATAAGAGCAAAGCTATCACTTACTCCCATATTTGCAACGAAGTGACACATCGCATAAAAGCAGCTTATAGCACTTAGTCCAAAACCAACTTTAACAGCGGCTTTTGGAGCGCAGTAGAGCAAGATACTAACGACGGCACTTACAAGAAATAGCATATAAACCGTAGTCATCTTATGCTCCTTGTCCGTTTAAAATTTTAGTAGCAAATTTATTCGCTGCATCGTAGTCTATCCTCTTGCCAAGCTTATGTTTGCCCTCTTCTGGATCAACCATTATAAGAGCGCTTGTTGGGCATACATCAACGCAAGCTGGTCCATTTTCACGGCCAAAGCACATATCACATTTTACTGCGATGTTTTTTGCGCCTGATTGTGACTCTACTTCAAGATAGTATTTTGGCTCGACAGCGTAATTTACTGAAGGCATAAGCTCTGCACTTGAGCTTATCGCACCATAAGGGCAAGCGATCGTGCACATCTTGCAACCTATACAAATTTCCTCGTGAAGCTCGATGCAATTATCGTTAAATCGCAACGCTCCAGTTGGGCATACATTTGCGCAAGGGCCATCGTCGCATTGTCTGCACTGAGTCGGCATAACACCGCTAGCTTCTCTTAAGACGCTTAGCCTTGCACGTGATAGTTTGCCGCGTTCATAAGCACTTTTAAAACATGCAGCCATACAGGTCGCACATCCTATGCAGCGTTTAGAATCGGCAATCACAAATTTATGTTTTTTCATAAATTCCTCCTAAAAAACAAGGCAAGACCGCCCTGCTCACTAATAGAGTGATTGTTAATCACATGAATAGAGATAGTTAAATTTTTATTTAACATCTCAAACGCTCCTTCCTGAAATTTTTGAAACAATTCTATAACTTCTGGCGATTAAATTCCGTCAGCTATCTGACAAATTTTGTATTTTTGAAATTAAATTTTTATTTTATATTAGTTTAAGATATGCTATTAAACAGCGTTATTATCGTGTGATTAATCAAAAAAGATTAATATTTCATAACAGATAATTAGTAAAAAGAGTAAAATTATCTTAATTAAGTTTAAACTTAAAAATTAGTTTTTTAAGCTTGGGTTAATTAAATGAAACTGAAATTTAAAAATCTAAAATATAATCCAACCTTTAAATTTAAAAGGATTATTGATGGAAATTTTTATAGTCATAGTTTTATTTATCGCTTCAGTTTTTGCTTTTATGAAATTTGTCCCTGTTTTTGGCGGCAGACCAGATGCCAAGAGCCAAAGGCTGATAGAGGCTTCGCCAAATTTTAACGGCAAAGTTTTTATAAATTTAGAGCCAACGATTGATATGGTAAAGAAAAGTCCGCAAGCATCTATGTTAAATTTCACCCTCCAAGCGCTCTTTCCACCAAAAGGCAAGCTACCAAAGCGCCCTTTGCCAAATTTAAAATTTGACGCAAACGCCCTCAAAAATGGCGAGTTTATCTGGCTTGGACACGTTAGCCTAATCTGCAAGCTTGATGGCAAAATCATCATCACAGACCCAGTTTTGCACCGAGCATTCCCTCTGCCAGTTGGCGGCAAGCCCTTTGCCTACGAGCACGCCATCACCGTTAGCGACTACCCAGAGGTGATCGACATCGCCCTCATCTCGCACGATCACTACGACCATCTTGACCATAAAACGATCCTTGAGCTAAAGGATAGGATAGCCAAATTTCTAGTGCCACTTGGCGTCAAAGCTCACCTCGTAAAATGGGGCGTGGATGAAGGCAAAATTTACGAGTTTGACTGGTTTAATGAGCAGAGAATAGGAAATTTAAACTTCACTTTTTGCCCCTCAAGGCACTTTAGCGGGCGCACATTTAAAAGAAACACCACTCTTTGGGGCGGCTGGGCGGTAGAGGAGGCTGGCTTTAGCTTTTACTTTAGCGGTGATGGCGGATATGGCAAGCATTTTAAGATGATAAATGAAAAATTTGGCGGCTTTGACCTAGTTTTTATAGAAAATGGCGCTTACAGCGATGGCTGGCCTTACGTGCACATGAAGCCAGAGGAGTCAGCGCAAGCACTAAAAGATCTTGAAGCTAAGCTTGGCGTGCCGGTGCATTGGGGTAAATTTGATCTTTCTTATCACGCTTGGGACGAGCCGATCAAGCGTTTTGAAAAGGCAGCTACAAAACTTGAGCTAAAATATGCAACGCCGATGATCGGAGAGGTTTTCACCGTGCAAAATCCACCTAGAAAAAAGTGGTGGGATGAAAATTAGGAATAAAATTTGCTCTAAATTTTAAAATCCAAAAGGAAGTGCAGATGAAAATTTCTGAAAATTTATCAAATTTAAAAAACGCCATTGACAAGGCAGCGAAAAACGACCTTGACTCAAGTGCGACTGGAAGCTTTTTGCAAAATTTAGAAAAAGCCAACGAAGAGACAGAGAAGATCTACGAGAAGCTTGAAAAAGAGCTAAAGAGCGACGCGCAGATGTTTAAGCAATTTGACTTCATGCAGATGATGACAAAGCTTCAATACGGCAACCTAAAATCAAGCGAGCGTGAAGAGCTGATAAACAAAATGAGCAAGATCGCCAAAGAAATTTAGCCGTTTAGTGTGGCTTTACGGCGAGCTAAATTTGGCTGCTTTGCGTAAATTTATGTGGTTTTTGCTGAGTAAATTTGCCAGAAAATGTAAATTTACTCGCTTGCAAGTTATTAATATCCTCACATTTGCCGCATCTTTTGCCAAATACCTGTTGCACACTGGGCACGTACGACACTATCAAAGCGCAAAATCCGGCAAATTTTAAAATTTATAAGCGAGCATATCACGCTTCCAAATTCAGTGGCAAGTGGTAACGAGACCTAAATTTAGTAGTCTGCTAAGGCGAGTGAGTAAGATTTTAAAATTTACAGAATAGTTTTTTAAAAATTTAAAGTTTTGTTTCTTTGTTAAGGGGGAAGAAGCTTGAATTACGGTCTGCTTGCAGTTGCGAGCTTGCGAAGCAAAGAAGGCTCCCTTCCCCCTTAACGATCCCCTAACCCCGACAACGTTAGAGGGGCATGCTTTAGTGCTTCACACTGCATGCGGTTTATTTTTAGAAAATTCTGACAAATTTTAAAATTTCATGAGCGAGTAATTTCGGCTCTAAAATTTGAGCTAAACTGTGAGCGAAGCCAAATTTTAGTAGTCAATTCTTGCGAGTGAGTGAAAGTTTTAAAATTTGCAAAGATAGCTTTATTAAATTTGTAAATTTCTTTTTATCCAAAAGGGAGACAGGGGGGGGCTTGAATTACGGTCTGCTTGCAGTTGCGAGCTAGCGAAGCAAAGCCGTCCCCTTATTTCCATTTAGATCCCACAATCCCCTCGCACGTTCAAAGTACATGCGATAGCGCTTTGCGCCGCATGTGTTTTATGCCAAAGGAGTTTATAACAAATTTTAAAATTTATGAACGAGCATATCACGGCTCTAAATTTAGTGCTAAACGAAGTGCAGCCTAAATTTAGTAGTCTGCTAAGGCGAGTAAATAAGATTTTAAAATTTGCAAATTTGTTTTGCTAAATCAGATGAGTAATAAGTAAATTTTAAAATTTCATGAGCGAGTAATTTCGGCTCTAAAATTTGAGCTAAGCGGTAAGCGAAGCCAAATTTTAGTAGTCGATTCTTGTGAGTGAATGAAAGTTTAAAATTTGAAAAAAGAATAAATTTAAAAAGGAATTTACATACCTATTTGTATATGTAAATTTACTATAAAGAATTTAAGAGCCAAGAAGGCTCTTAAATTTTAGTGGAGTTCGCTCCAGACTTTGCGTTTCCAAAGCCAAGCAAAAATTCCTAAGATGAAGAAGTAGATCATCACGTAAATGCCAGTGCTCTCGCGCTCAGCCTTTTTACTATCGCCTACTTTTTCTATGTAAGATACTATGTCATCTTCAGCAGCTTTGTTTAAGCCAACTCTAGGCATAGCAGTGCCTGGAAGCATCTTTTGAGTATCGTTTATAAATTTATGCAAGTAATCAGCACCTTTTGAGCGGATCATCATAGATAGATCTGGTGGGTTTGAGCCCATATATGCTGCAAGGCTTGCTTTGTTGCTAAGAGTATATTTTTTATCATACTTCATATCGTGGCATCTTTGACATGCATCAGCAAATACCTTTTCTTCAGTAATCTTGCTCTTTGCATCCGCGTCAGCTGATACCTTTTTAAGGTAAGCAACTATGTCAGCGATCTCAGCGTTTATATCGCCGCCAGCACCCATAAATGCAGTCATCGGATAAGGATGCTCGTCATTAAATTTATGAGATAGTTTTACAGCCATAGTTGGATTTTTGATGAGTGCAGCCAAAAATCTCTCATCATAAATTTTACCAGCTGTGCTAAGATCTGGTGGCACTACGCCAAAGCTTTGGCTAGCTGTCTCAGCGTCCATACTAGCTGGAGTGCCGGCTGCTTCGATGCCGTGGCATCCTGTACATCCAGCTGCGCCAAATGTCTCAGCGCCTTTTGCAGCGTCACCTTTTGCAAGGTCGATCGAATTTATATCAGCCCAAAAAGCTGTATAGTCATCAAGAATTTTTTGTGCTGTCTCAACATCTTTTGTAGCTGCATCGATGCTAGCCTTGTTGCCGCTAGCTTTTGCAGCCTCAAGCGCCTCTTTTTTCTGCTCTAAAAAGTGCTTTGCGTAGTCAGTATCTTCTTTTGAGAAGTTGTACTCGGCATTTGCAGTGTGCGGATGAAGCTTTGTGTGAGCGTAAGGCTCGATACCCCAGTATAAAATACCTGAAAGGATAACAACGATGGCAAAAATTTTAAGCTCTTTCATGATTAGCCCCTTTTTCTTTCAAGTATTGTGATAACTGGAAGTGCGATTATAAATAGCACTAAAAATAGCAATGAAGCATAAAATCCTATCCAGTCGTTGATGCCACCTGTTGGGAGCTTGCCATATATAGATAAGACGATAAGGTCAGCAACTAGCACCCAAAACCATACAAAAAATAGTGGTCTTTTATGAGCTGGAGCTACAAGACCGCTTCTATCAAAAAGTGGTATAAGCATAAACGCAACGCCTGCAAAGGCAAATGCGATAAGTCCGATGTTATAAGCTGAAATTCCAGCTATATCAAAGAAGAAACCACGTAAAATTTCATATTGCCACAAGAAGTACCACTCTGGGTAGATGTGTGGTGGAGTTTTTAGCGGATTTGCTGGCTCAAAGTTGATAGGATCCATCGCAAAGTTGAAGTGATAGCAAACAAGATATATGACAAAGATCATGAAAAATGATACATACATGAAGTCTTTTGCCAAAAATCCTGGCCAAAACGGTATAACTTTAGCTTTTGCTCTGTCGCCGTGTAGATACTCTTGCGCCTCTACGTCAAAGTCAATATCTTCGCTTGTTAGGTTATTTACGTGAGGAACTCTTAATGAGTAGAAGTGAATAACCAAAACAACGATAGTCACAAGTGGTAGCAAGCAGACATGAAGCATGAAAAATCTTGTAAGCGTTGAGTCGCCAACTGCATAGTCTCCTCTGATCCACTCAACCAAAGCATCGCCGATAACTGGCACACCACCAAAAAGCTGAGTGATAACAGTCGCCGCCCAGTAGCTCATCTGTCCCCATGGGAGCATATAGCCGCTAAATGCCTCTGCTGAAAAGCAGATAAATAGCACCATACCGCTTACCCAAATGACCTCTCTGCCTCTTTTGTATGAGCCGTAGTAAAGTCCAGTAAGCAAGTGGATATACATGATAAGAAATATCGTAGAAGCTGAAACTGCGTGGATATGACGCCAAAGCCAGCCATACTCGACCTCTTGCATGATAGTGTAATTTACGCTATCAAAGGCTAAATTTACATCTGGTTTGTAATACATCATAAGCAAATAGCCAGTGATGATCAAAAGCAAGAAAAGCGTCGTTAGGATAACGCCCATCGCCCAAAGGAAATTTATATTTTTTGGGATCCAGTATTCGCTAACTAGAACCTTCATAAGTTTTGTAAAAGCTAGGCGTTGGTCAAGCCAGTCAATAACGCCAGTTGATTTATGAGATAAAGACATCACTAACCTCCTAAGCTTTAGCTACTAATTTTTCGTATTCTGGGCTTGTTTCGCCTAGAACTAGCTTGGTACCATCGATCTTAAATGGTGGGATATCAAGCGGTCTTGGTGGAGGTCCGTATGTTTGTATGCCATCAACGTTAAATTCGCCGCCATGACAGGCACAGACAAACATTTGCTTGCTCGCTTTATACTCAGGGATGCATCCTAGGTGCGTGCAAAGTCCGATAAGAACTACATACCTCGCATCTCCAACGACTACATCTCTCTTGTCGTTTTTAGCCATATCTGGGCTTTTTTTGAGGATGAAAATAGGCTTTTTACGCCACTCAACCTGTCTCATCTCGCCATCTTTGATCGGGCTTAGATCGACAGTTGTAAAACCAGCAGCTTTTACACTAGGGAGCGGATCCCAGGTCTTTTTCATGGCAACTAGTGACATCGCGCCACCAACAGCTGCCACGGCACCAAACGCAAGGCCGATAAAGCTTCGTCTTTCTTGCTTTACTGACATTAATTTCCTTTCTATAAATAAAATTTAAACGATTATACTCTCAAAAAATTAAAAAACTATAATCTCACAATATAGTTTGTAAAAATAAAGTGAATTTAAGCTTTTTTTACACTAAAATTTGACGTAAATTTACCCAGAAATATCCATATATCGTGATTTTAAGCTTTTTATAAAAGATAAATTTGATCTAATGTCTAAACGTTAAGATAAAAAATTTTTCTATTTTAGCTCTCGTAAAATAGAAATTTTAATAATAAAATTTATTAAACTTAAAAAATTATAAATAGCAACTATTAAAAATGAGCAACTTTGTTTTAAATTTTAAACGCCAGTTAAATTTTAAAACCATAAAAGGCTTAAATTTAAGCCTTTTTCTCGCTCATTTTTATATAAATATGCAAGATATCGATCGCCGCTGGCGTGATACCTGAAATTTCACTCGCCGCAAAGAGCGTTGGCGGGGCAAATTTCTCAAGCTTTTCGACCACTTCGTTGCTAAGTCCGCTTATGCTTCTAAAGTCGAAATTTTCAGGGATTTTCACATCCATCATATCTTTCATTTTTTCTATCTGATTTTTTTGCTCGCTGATGTAGTGCTGATATTTGCACTCGGTTAAAATTTGATCCATGCTCGCATCGTCTAAATTTACAAATCTCTCATCAAGCTTTCTTAGTTTCTCAGCCGTGAAGCTCTTTCTAGCTACGATCTTTTGAAGGCTCACGTTTTGGCTGATCGGCTCTTCATCAAGGCTTGCTAAAAGCTCCAAATTTGCCTTACTTGGCGTGATCTGAGTCTCGTTTAAAAACTCTAAACCCTCTTTTAAATTTCTTCTTATATTTTCGATCTCGTTAAAAGTCTCATCATCAAGCAGCCCAAGCTCATGACCATATCCGCCAAGCCTTAAAATGGCATTTTCCTCACGCAAAAGCAAGCGATACTCCGCCCTACTCGTAAACATCCTATATGGCTCTTTTGTCCCTTTTGTGACAAGATCATCTATCAAAACGCCGATATACGCCTCATCACGTCGCAAGATGAGCGGTTCTTTATCATCAAGCGAAAGCGCTGCGTTTATGCCAGCCATTAGCCCCTGAGCACCGGCCTCCTCGTATCCAGTCGTGCCGTTGATCTGCCCAGCTAGATAAAGACCTTTTACCTTTTTGGTCTCCAAACTATGTTTTAGCTGCGTTGGCTCGACGTAGTCGTACTCGATGGCGTATCCATGCCTTACTATTTTAGCATTTTCAAAGCCCTTTACAGAGCGGAGCATCTGCACTTGCACCTCATAAGGCAAGCTAGTTGAAAAGCCGTTTATGTAGTACTCTGTCGCTTCAAGGGTCTGAGGCTCGATGAAAAGGTGGTGTCTGTCGCGGTCGCCAAAGCGGTTTATCTTATCCTCGATACTAGGGCAATATCTTGGTCCGATACCCTCGATCTGACCTGTAAAAAGTGGCGCTTTATCGAAATTTGAGCGGATTATCTCATGGGTGGTTTCGTTTGTGTAGGCGATGTAGCATGGTAGCTGCGTTGGGGAGAAATTTTTAGTTCTAAAGCTAAATGCAACTGGCTTTGCGTCGCCATCTTGCTTCTCTAAAATTTCAAAATTTATCGTTTTTGCGTCGATCCTTGGGCATGTTCCAGTCTTTAGCCTGCCCAAATTTAGCCCAAGCTCTCTTAGACTAGAGCTTAGATCCTTTGCGCTTAGCTCGCCCACGCGACCAGCTTCAAGTTTATTAAATCCAACGTGGATTAGCCCGTTTAAAAATGTGCCAGTTGTAATTATCACTTTTTTTGCGTTATAGATGTTATTTAGGTGGGTTTTAACGCCAGTTACTTCGCCATTTTCGCTTAAAATTTCAGTGGCGATCTCTTGAGAAATTTCTAAATTTGGAGTGTTTAAAAGCAAATTTCTCATATAAACGCGGTATCTATCCATATCGATCTGAGCGCGGCTACCACGTACTGCTGGGCCTTTGCTCTCATTTAGCACGCGAAACTGGATACCAACGGCGTCAGTTGTAAGCCCCATCTGACCACCAAGCGCGTCGATCTCTTTTACAAGATGCCCTTTTGCAAGGCCTCCGATGGCTGGGTTGCAGCTTGCAGCGCCTATTTGCTCGGCTAAGATAGTGATCAGTAAAGTTTGTTTGCCCATTCTAGCAGCCGCAAGACTTGCCTCAATGCCAGCATGTCCGCCGCCAACGACGATGATTTCATAGTCCATGATAAATTTTTCCTTATTTTTGATGGGCAGATTTTATCAAAAAGCATATAAAATTTAAATTTTTTCAAAGAAATTTCACCACAAAATTTATGGCTAGAGTTTTTTATTAATGATATTTTAAATATTTTGCTGTTAGATTTACAAAATTTTAAATCCAAAAAGGCTTTATTCATGAGGAATTTACTAAAAGTCACTGGCTTTTTGCCCTACCTTGCGATCGCATTTTTAAACGCAAGTGTCGATCTAGCACACAAAATAACCATCCAAAACGTCCTTTTAAAGACCTACTCAGGCGATACGCTTTTTATCCTAACAGCCGTTATAAATGCGATGATCTTGCTTCCATTTATATTTTTATTTTCGCCTTCAAGCTTTATAAATGACAAATTTGCAAAGACAAAGGTTATTAGAATTTGCGCCGTCTTTGGCGTTGTTATCAGCGTTGCGGTGCTTATTAGCTACCTTTTGGGTGCCTTTGGCGTGGCATTTGCGCTCACGCTCATACTAGCTGCTCAAAGTGCGATCTACTCACCAGCAAAATACGGCATCATCAAAGCACTTGTCGGCACTGAGCGACTTGGCACAGCAAACGGCGTCATCCAAGCACTTACCATCGTAGCTATCTTGGTTAGCTCATTTTTGTTTTCATTTATATTTGAAAATTTATACATCCAAGGCGAAAACTCGGAAGAAATTTTAAAAAGTGTCTATCCTATCGGCATCTTTTTAGTCGTATTTAGCGCACTTGAAGCATTTTTTGCCTACAAGCTACCTTATATCAGCGAAACAAACGAACAAAGCGGAGAATTTGAGCTTAAAAAATACATCAGCCTTAGCTACTTGAGAGAAAATTTAAAAGAGGTAAGATCAGATAAAAATATCTGGCTAAGCATCGCAGGTCTTAGCATATTTTGGGGAATTTCTCAGATCATCATCGCAGCTTTTCCAGCTCACTACAAGGCAGTTTTTAATGACGACAGCTCTCTAGCAGTGCAGGCCATCCTTGCAGTAAGTGCCATAGGCATAGCATTTGGCTCATACGTGGCTGGCTCTATGTCAAAGCTACACATCGAGCTTGGCATCGTGCCAATGGGTGCTATTGGTATATTTTTCTCGCTTTTATTTTTCGCATTTGGCTCAAGCATCGGCGTAGTGAGCCTTAGCTCATTTGCATTTGGCTTTTTTGGTGGAATTTTTATAGTGCCGCTAAATGCGATGATCCAGTACTTCGCCCCGCAAAAGACCACCGGCAAGATAATGGCGGCAAACAACTTCTTGCAAAACGTCTCAATGCTGCTATTTCTAGCCATTGGCATAGGCTTAGTATATTTTGAAATTTCAACCACTGGACTCTTTGTCTTTACAGCGCTTGTTTGCTTGCTCGGCAGTTTTTACGCCATTTTGCAGCTTCCACACCTTTTTACAAGGCTGCTTTTATTGCCATTTTTAAAGACAAAGTACCGATTTTTCGTTGAAGGACTTCAAAATTTACCACAAAGTGGCGGCGCACTACTTCTTGGCAATCACATCAGCTGGATCGACTGGCTCGTGCTTCAAGCTGCAAGCCCAAGGGGCATAAGATTTGTCATGTATAGAACTATCTATAACAAATGGTATCTAAAGCAAATTTTTAAATTTTTTAAAGTGATCCCAATAGGCGCAGGCGCTAGCAAAGAGTCCATAGAGCTAGTTAGAGAGTGCCTAAAAAATGGCGAAGTGGTCGCACTTTTCCCAGAGGGCCACATCAGCTACAACGGCCAGATAAATGAATTTCAAAAGGGCTTTGAGCTTATCATAAGAGATCTAGAAGAAATTTGTATCGTGCCATTTTATCTTCGTGGCCTTTGGGGATCTAGCTTTTCAAGAGCTAGTAAATTTTACAAAGACCTCACTTCTAAAAACGGCAGACGCGACATCATCGTCGCCTTTGGCAAGCCAATAACCACATTTATAAACGCTGCAAAGATGAAGCAAAAGGTGCTTGAGCTTAGCTTTTCATCGTGGGAGAGCTTTATCTCAAGGCAAAAACCACTAACGAGCGAGTGGCTAAATAACGCAAAAGAGGATAAATTTAAAGAGTGCGTGAGCGACAGCACTGGGCTAAATTTAAGCAACTTGAAATTTATAACAGCTGTTTTAGTCTTTATCAAAATTTTCAAACGCGAGCTAAAAGATGAGAAAAATATAGGCATCTTGCTACCTAGCTCAAGCGTCGCAGCTATCGTCAATATGACGCTTCTTGCCATGGGCAAAGTGAGCGTAAATTTAAACTATACGCTTAATGCTACCTCGCTAAATCACGCCCTAAGAAAGGCAGATATAAACACGGTCATAACCTCTAGCAAATTTCTTGAAAAGCTCGCACTTAAGGGCTTTGATCTAAAAGATGCGATGAGTGGCAAAGCTAAATTTGCAGAAGATCTCTCAGCTAGCGTCTCAAAAAAAGAGAAATTTCTTGCACTTTTAACTGCCTTTTTTGCTCCAACTTGGCTTATTAAGCTTTGCTATTTTAAGCGTGTAAGCTTAGAAGATACAGCTACCATTTTATTTAGTAGCGGCAGCGAAGGCGAGCCAAAAGGCATCGAGCTAAGCCATAAAAATTTACTTGCAAACATTAAGCAAATAAGCGAACTTCTAAATTTCAAAAAAGATGACGTGATCTTAAATTCACTCCCAGTATTTCACTCATTTGGCCTAACAGTCACCACACTCATGCCGCTTTGTGAGGGCATAAAAATGGTAAGTGTGCCTGACCCAACAGACGGAGCGACTATCGGCAAAATGGCCGCAAGACACAGCGCTAGCATTATCTTTGGCACCTCAACGTTTTTTAGGCTCTACACCAGAAACAAAAAGCTTCATCCGCTGATGTTTCAAAGTGCCAGAATGGTCGTAGCTGGGGCTGAAAAGCTAAAACCTGAGATAAAAGACGAGTTTAGGCTCAAATTTGGCATAGAAATTTATGAAGGATATGGCGCGACCGAAACGGCGCCAGTAGCTGCTGTAAATATGCCAAATATCCTAGAAAAAGAGAGCCTAAAAGAGCTTACATTTAATAGACCTGGCAGCGTTGGCATGCCTCTACCTGGCACCATCATAAAAATAATCGACCCAGAGACGCTTGAAGAGCTAGAAACTGGCACAGACGGACTCATCGTCATCGGCGGATCGCAGGTGATGAAGGGCTATCTAAACGACGAAGCCAAAACAAGCGAGGTCATCACACACATTGATGGCGTAAGATACTATAAAACTGGCGATAAAGGCCACATCGATGAAAACGGCTTTGTGTTTATCGTCGATAGATATTCGAGATTTGCTAAAATTGGCGGCGAGATGATAAGCCTTGGAAGCGTCGAAGAAGAGCTTGCAAAGGTACTTGGGGGCGACGTTGTCTTTAGCAGCGCAAACGTGCCAGATAGCAAAAAAGGCGAAGCGATCGCACTTTTAGTAAAAAGTGGCACAGAGCCTGAAAATATCGAGCAAATTTTAAAAGAGAGCAGCCTAGCTCCTATAATGATGCCAAGCTATATATTCATCGTTGATGATATCCCAACGCTTGCAAGCGGCAAGGTTGATTTTAAGGGAGTAAAAGCTCTAGCGGTCTCACTTTTAGCGGAGTGAGACGCCGCCCTTTTATTTTTGTGATAAAATAGCGCCAAAATATTACCCAGGTCGCAGTTGCGACTAACATTTGCATAAATTATTCTAAATTTTACTTTTTGCAAATTTCATTTTTTTATGGGCAGTTTTTTGATTTAAATTTGAGATTAAATTTTCACAAAAGGAGAAAATAATGAAAAAGTTGTTTTTACTACTGGCGGTTTTGCTCAGCATTTGCGGTGCAGAAGATAAGATAAAGATATATTTTGAAGCAGGCAGTGTCGGAGATAACTTCTCTACGGTCATTTCAAATGGCGCAAAAGCGGCGGCTAAAGATCTAAACGTCGATCTAAAAGTTATGTACTCTGAGTGGGATCCAAACAAGATGGTTGAAAATTTCAAAACCGCTCTTGCTGCATCTCCTAGCGGCATCGTAGTCATGGGCCACCCAGGCGACGAGCTATATAAGCCACTTATCAAAAAAGCGCTTGAGAGCAAAGTAGCAGTAACTAGCATCGATACCGAGCTACCAAATAGCCTTAATGAATTTAAAGCAGATGGTTTTGGCTACGCAGGAAGCAACAACTACAAAGCAGGCCAACTTATGGCAAACGAAGCTATCAGAAAATTTGACCTCAAAAAAGGCGAAAAAGTGATGGTTTGGGGGCTTTTAAGCAAGCCAACACGCGGACTTAGAGCAAAAGCCATGCTTGAAGTCTTTAAAGAAAATGGACTAAATGTAGAATATATAGAAATTTCACCTGAGATCAACAAAGACCCTAGCCTAGGGCTTAGCGTATTTAGCGCATATATGGCAAAACACCCTGACACAAAGCTAGTCGTTCTTGACCACGGCGCACTTACAGCACAATCACCGCAGTTTTTAAAAAGCTTAAATTTAGACAAAGAGAAGCTAAATGTCGCGGGCTTTTCGCTCTCACCTGCAACGATAGCTGGTATCAAAGATGGCTCGATCGACCTAGTTGCTGACGCTCAGCCATTTTTTCAAGGATACTTTAGTGTTCTTCAGATCGTGATGAATAAAAAATACTCATTTTCTGGCTTTACGCTAGATACAGGTGGCGGTTTCATAACATCTAAAAACATCGATCTTATCGAGCCACTAGTAAAAAATGGCATCAGATAAGATAGTCAAGCTAAAAAACGCCTTTAAAAGTTTTGGCAACACGCAAATTTTAAAAGGCGTTGATTTTGACTTGCAAAGTGGCGAGACTATAGCGCTTTTGGGCGACAATGGAGCTGGGAAATCCACTCTGATAAAATGCCTTTGCGGATATGAGAAATTTGATAGTTTTGATAAATTTGAAATTTCAAATACTCCTATCCAAAAGGATAAATTTAACCTCCTAAAAGCGCGAAATATGGGGATAGAAGTGGTCTTTCAAGAGGGCTTTTTAGGTAGCGAACAAGAAATTTATCGCAACATCTTCGCCACTCGCCACATAACTAAATTTGGACTCATAGATACCAAAAAAGAGATAGAGATCGCAAATAAAATTTTAAAAGAATTTTTAGGATTTAGCGGTGTTGGACTAGATGCCACAAGCAAGGCAAAAAATTTAAGCGGTGGCGAGAAACAAGGGCTTGCGATCGCTAGGGCGATATACTTTCGCTCTAAAATTTTGATCTTAGATGAGCCCACAACAGCGCTTGGGGTAGATCAGAGCAAGCGCTTTATGGACTATCTAAAGTCACTAAAAGAGCAAAATTTAAGCACGATCATCATCACTCACGACCTACATCAAGCCTTTAATCTAGCGGATAAATTTCTATTTTTACGCGGTGGCAAACGCCAAAAAGTGCTGATAAGAAGCGATATATCTAGCATAGATGAGCTATATAAGGCCTTTTATGAGTAAGAATTTGATCATCACGCTAATTTTATTTGCTATTTTAGGCGTCTTTGCAGCATTTGCCCCAGATGTATTTTTGTCAAAAAATATATATTTTAGCTACCTTGTTAGTGTACCCATCATTGCTATTTTGGCGCTTGGACTCTTGCCGCTCATAATTGCGGGCGAATTTGATATGAGCTTTCCGTCAGTTATGGCGATAAGCGGCTTTGTCTTTGCCTATATCTTTAAATTTAGCTCCAGTCTGGCTCTTTCTCTAGTGGTAAGTTTGGCTGTGGGCGGTGCTTGCGGTGCTTTAAATGCCTTTTTAGTCATAAACGCGCGCATCCCATCTATCATAGCCACTATCGGCACTCAGTTTTTCTGGCGAGGCCTAGCTACCGTGGCTAGCGGCGGACTAGCCCTATCTTTAGCCACAGCTGAAGGAGCGATAAAAGAGCTTTTAATAGGGCGTGTATTTGGTATCCCAGCTCAGTCCATCATAGCCGTAGTGATAGCATTTTTGACATATATAGTGATATTTAGGCATAAATTTGGCGATGGCATACTCTTTACCGGCGACAACCAAAAGGCCGCCAAAATGCTAGGCGTGGACGTAGACAAGGCAAAATACCTACTCTTTATCAACACAGGAGTGATGAGCGCACTAGCTGGCGTTATCTTGAGCTTAGAGTTTATCAACTGGTGGCCGACGCAGGGTGATGGATATATGCTCCTTGTCTTTGCGGCGATATTTTTGGGAGGAACTGGCGTAAATGGCGGAAGTGGAAGCGTCTATGGCACGCTAATAGGCTCGGTTATCATAGGCATAATGGAGAGTGGTATCGTGGCTATGGGTTTTGACGCCTTTTATACTCGTATGATTTACGGCGCGATCATCGTTATCTCTGTGATTATCTACGCTAAATTTGACCGTGTTGGCAAAGCAAATTTAAAATAGCTCACGACAAGCTTAAATATAGATAAATAAAGCGCTAGACAAGCTTGCAAACGTGCCAGATAGCAAAAATGGCGAAGCGGTCTCACTTTTAGAGGGGTGAGGCGCTTTTTTAATTTGTTTTGTTAAATTTAAAGAGAGAATTTAGCTAGAAGATCTAGCTAAATTTGAATTAAATAAAGTATGGTTTTATCTGCTCGATCCAAGCTGAAATTCTACCCTCAGTTTTGTCGCTCTGGTTATCAGCATCAAGCGCTAGACCTACAAATTTACCATTTCTTACGGCATCAGAGCCATCAAATGTATATCCATCAGTGCTAACTTCGCCAACTACTTTTGCACCTGCTTTTACGACCTCATCGTAAAGCTTTGCCATGCCGTTACAGTACTCATCAGAGTAGCTCTCGCTATCGCCCATGCCAAAAACAGCGACCGTTTTGCCGCTTAAATTTAACGCTTTAAAATCAAACGCGTCCCAGTCATCTTGAAGATCGCCGCTACCCCAAGTCGATGTGCCAAGGATGAGCTTATCAAAGCTATTTATTTTTGCTGCGTCCACGTCAGAGACGTTTAAAAGCTCGTTTTCAAGTCCCAAGCTCTCGCTTATAAGTTTTGCTGCATCTTCAGTATTTCCCATGCTGCTTCCATAAACTATACCTATCATTTTTATCCTTTTTAAAAAATTTTACTAATAATCGTATAAGGCACGAGCTTTATGCACCCTCTTGCAAAGCAGTGTCTAACCTCAACGTGCCGCCTAAATTCCTCATTTCTAGGGCAAACGATATAGACCATCTCGCACTCGTGACCAAGCGCGCAAACGGCTGCATCGATGTCGTCGTTTAAATTTCTCATATCATCAAAGCTCACTTTTTTAAAGCTTGGCATGACGCTGAGTAAATTTTTGCCATCTTTTTTGACCGAGATGACACCACCATTTAGCACGATCTCTTTGTCCTGATGGCGGAGGCGTATTTTATCATAAACAAACTGACAAAACATCTGCGCTGCATCAATGAAAAACTCAAATTCTCCGCTTCTATAAAGCATCTTTATCATCTTTGCAGCTGCCATCTTTGGCTCTTTTGCTACAAATCTCAACCCTTTAAAATTATTTTTCAAATAAGCATTTATAACGACGTTTGAAGGTATGCAAAAGCTATCAACTGGTTTGAAATTTAAAAATTTATCACGCAGTAAGAAATTTATCCTAGCCTCAAAAATGTCTTTGAAATTTAGAAATTTAGCGTAAGAAAGCGGTATCTTTAGCTCGCTCTCTACGCCAACATTATAAAGTGCGATAAAAATTTTTGCACGCGAAAGCTTGTCAAGCTTTGCAAAAATACTTGGAGTTATTTCGCCAATATCTGATAAAAATCCGAACTTCATCGATTATTCTTTGCATCCAAATTCCTTATCTAGGCCAAAGACCTTACAATACTCGCAAAATACGCAACTAACGCTTCTTTTTGCACAAACGATAGGGATATTTCTCTTTTTCGCTTGAGTTTTAATAGTCTTCATCGTATTGTGGTTTAAAAAGCTAGTTAGCATCACCACGCACTCAGTATCTTGTGGGATCGGCTTGCGATTTACGCGGTTTTCGTTTCTAGCGTCCCAGTGCTCTATCTTCTCAGCTCCCAAATCATGCAAAACAGCCTTAATAGGCGTGATCTCATCTGCTCCGATAACTAAAACTGACATAACAAGCTCCTAAAATTTATTCGTTTTCTGATAACGATTATAAAAAAGCTTAGCTAAAATTATTCTTAGTTATGATATTTATTATCACTTATTTGTAGAAATTTGTAACGTTTTTGGTTTTTAAAAAAGGCTAAATTTACTCAGCCTTTTTAAATTTAACCGCTGCAACGAGAAAGATGACAAGTCCAGCCGCTGCAAAAAGGCTGCCAACGTTGCCGATATTTTGCTCGCCAAGATGAACTATCGTTTGATGTCCTATTAGCGCGCCAGCTCCTATGCCGATATTATAAATGGCTGAATATATCGCCATCGCAGCGTCCGTGGCATTTGAGGCTAAATTTAGCACCTTGATCTGAAAGCTCATATTTATCCCAGCTATGCCAAGCCCCCAGATAAAGGCAAGCGCAAGCATAAAGCTCTCATTTGTAGCGATAAAATTTAACGTCAGCAGGCAAGCTAAAATGATAGCTATTGAGGTAGCTGTAAAAGCATTTGGTATGAGCTTATAAAATTTAGAGAAAAGCACGCTTGTTACGATACCGGCTACGCCAAATAAAAGCAAAAATATGGTGATAAATTTACCATCAAAGCCGCTTATGTCTTTAGCAAATGGTTCAATGTAGCTATAAGTGCTAAAATGCGCACTGATAACGATAGCAGTTAGCAAAAATATCACCATCAAGAAGCCATTTCTTGCAAGCTCTGGCAAACTCTTTAGCGAGCCTGAGTTTTTGCTAGGCAAAAGTGGCAAAATTTTATATAGCCAAGCGCCAACGCCCACAGCAAAGATCCCTATGAGCCCAAATGTGACACGCCAGCCCAAGCTATCACCTAAAATCCTGCCAAGTGGCAAGCCAAGTATCATCGCCATTGATGTGCCAAGTGCTAAAAGTCCCAGGGCTTGCGAGCTTTTATTGATAGGTGCCACCCTAACAGCAAGCGAGGCGGTGATCGACCAAAATATGGCGTGTGAGATGGCTATTAGCACGCGAGCTATGACTAAAACAGTAAAATTCCAAGCAACAGCGCAAAGTGCGTGAGAAGCGACAAAAATGATAAAAACCTTTAAAAGTAGCGACCTTCGCTCTAAATTTGCAGTTAGCAACATAAAAGGTAGCGAAAGTATCGTCACACTCCACGCATATATCGTGATGATGAGCCCAGTATCAGCCGTACTCATGCCAAAATCCTTTGCTATGTCGCTCAAAAGCGGCACCGGCACGAACTCAGTTGTATTAAATATAAAAGCTGCAAAAGCTAGCGCAATAACCCTTAGATAGGCTATTTTATGAATATTTATCAAAATTTCATCCTTTTTTACTTTACCCTTACAATATTAAAATTTGACTTACATCTTAGTTATTTATAAATTTTAATTTTTTAATGATAGAGATTAATGACAAATTTTGGATTATTTCTTTATAATAAAGCCATTTTTAAGATAATTTTAAGGCGGAAATATGTCAAAAATAATGAAAACTATGGACGGAAACGAGGCCGCAGCTTACGCATCATACGCATTTACCGAAGTAGCTGGAATTTACCCTATCACTCCTAGCTCGCCTATGGCTGACTACACTGACCTTTGGGCAGCGCAGGGCAAGAAAAATTTATTTGGTATGCCGGTAAAAGTAGTCGAGATGCAAAGCGAAGGCGGTGCAGCTGGCACGGTGCATGGCTCACTACAAGTTGGCGCCCTAACTACGACCTACACAGCTTCTCAAGGCCTTCTTTTAAAAATTCCAAATATGTATAAGATAGCAGGCCAGCTCCTCCCTGGCGTCATCCACGTCTCAGCTCGTTCGCTTGCGGCACAGGCACTTTCAATATTTGGCGACCACCAAGACATCTACGCCTGTCGCCAAACTGGCTTTGCTATGCTAGCAAGCGGCTCAGTGCAAGAGGTGATGGATATCGCTGGCGTAGCGCATTTAGCAGCGATCAAGGGCAGAGTGCCATTTTTACACTTCTTTGACGGCTTTAGAACGAGCCATGAAATTCAAAAAGTAGAAGTGATGGACTACGCGCACTTTGACAGACTCCTTGACAGAGAGGCGCTACAAAAATTTAGAGACGAAGCGCTAAATCCAGAGAGCCCAAAAACAAGAGGCACAGCGCAAAATGATGATATCTACTTTCAAACAAGAGAGTTAAGCAACCGCTTTTATGACGCAGTGCCAGACATCGTAGCAAACTACTTAGCTGAAATTTCAAAGATCACTGGTAGAGACTACAAGCCATTTAACTACTACGGCGACCCTGAGGCTACTCGTGTCGTCGTAGCTATTGGCTCAGTGACGCAAACTCTTGAAGAGGTCGTTGATTATCTAAACGCAAAAGGCGAAAATGTGGGCATCATCAAGGTGCATTTGTACCGCCCATTTAGCACGAAGTATCTCTTTGACGTGATGCCAAAGAGCGTGAAAAAAATAGCCGTTCTTGACCGCACAAAAGAGCCTGGCAGCCTTGGCGAGCCACTATATCTTGATATAAAAGCTGCATTTTACGGCCAAAAGGACGCCCCGATCATAGTTGGCGGCAGATACGGCCTAAGTTCAAAGGACGTCGATCCTGCACAGATGCTAGCTGTATTTGAAAATTTAAACCAAAGTGAGCCAAAAGATGGCTTTACAGTGGGTATCGTCGATGACGTCACTTTTACCTCGCTACCGACTGGAGAGAAAATTTCACTAAGCGATGAGAGCGTTAAAGAGTGCTTATTTTACGGCCTTGGAGCTGATGGCACCGTGGGCGCAAACAAAAATTCTATTAAGATCATCGGCGATAAGACTGATCTTTACGCGCAGGCATATTTTGCCTACGATAGTAAAAAATCAGGCGGTTACACACGCTCGCACCTTCGCTTTGGCAAAAAGCCGATCCGCTCGACCTATCTCGTCTCAAACCCGCACTTTGTAGCATGCTCAGTCGCCGCATATCTTGAAATTTACGATGTGATTGACGGCATCAGAGAAAACGGCACATTTTTACTAAACTCTATCTGGGACGCGGAGCAGACCATAGCCAAACTGCCAAATAAAGTTAAGAAAATTTTAGCTAGCAAAAATATAAATTTCTACATCATAAACGCAACAAAGCTAGCACACAACATCGGACTTAAAAACCGCACAAATACCATAATGCAGTCGGCATTTTTCAAGCTTGCAGACATCATACCATTTGAAGATGCGCAAAAATATATGAAAGAGTACGCGCACAAAGCCTACGCTAAAAAAGGCGAGGCGATCGTGCAGATGAACTATAACGCTATCGACGTTGGCGCAAATGGCCTTATCAAGGTGCCAGTCGATCCTGCGTGGGCAAATTTAGCAGATGATGAGCAAAAAGATGAAAAATATATCGGCAACAGCTTCATCGAAAACGTCGTAAAACCGATAAATGCGGCTCGCGGTGACAGCCTACCAGTCTCAGCCTTCATAGGCTACGAGGATGGCCACTTCGAAGCTGGCACGACGGCTTACGAGAAACGCGGCGTTGGCGTAATGGTGCCAAAATGGATCGAGCAAAACTGCATCCAGTGCAACCAGTGCGCATTTGTCTGCCCGCACGCTGTAATCAGGCCATTTTTAATAGACGAAAACGAGCTTAGCGCAGCCCCAGATGGCGTAAAAGAGCATAACCTAGAGGCCAAAGGCAAAGAGGTCAAGGGACTAAAATATAAAATCCAAGTAAGCCCGCTAGACTGCACCGGCTGCGAGCTGTGCGCGCAAAACTGCCCAAGCAAAGAAAAATCGCTCGTCATGGTGCCGCTTGAAGAAGAGCTAGGCAAAAACGAGCAAGAAAACGCTGATTATCTATTTAAAAAGGTCGCTTACAAAGACGATCTAATGAACAAAGAGAGCGTTAAAGGCGTTGGCTTTGCTAAGCCGCTCTTTGAATTCCACGGCGCTTGCCCGGGATGTGGCGAAACTCCGTATATCACGCTTATAACAAGGCTCTTTGGCGAGCGCATGATCGTGGCAAACGCGACTGGTTGTAGCTCGATATATGGCGGCTCAGCCCCATCTACTCCATACACCACAAATGACGAAGGCAAGGGCGTTGCTTGGGCAAATTCGCTATTTGAAGATAACGCAGAGTTTGGCATGGGTATGAACGTAGCGATGGAGACCATGCGCCACCGCATCGAAGATATAATGAGAAATAACATAGATAGCGTGCCAAACGCACTTTCAGCGCTTTACAACGACTGGATAAATTTCAAAAATGACGGCGAAAAAACGCAAGAGATCACGAAAAATTTATTGCCTATTTTAGAGCAAAATTTAAGCGCACCAGGCGTTAAAGAAATTTTAGAGCTTAAGAAATTTCTCGTCAAGAAGTCGCAATGGATTATCGGTGGCGACGGCTGGGCGTATGACATCGGCTTTGGCGGACTTGACCACGTGCTAGCAAGCGGTGAGAACGTAAATGTGCTAGTGCTTGACACCGAAGTTTATTCAAACACTGGCGGTCAAAGCTCAAAATCAAGCCGCGCAGGCTCGATAGCGCAATTTACGGCTAGTGGCAAGCCAGCTCAGAAAAAGGACCTTGGCTACATCGCGATGACTTACGGTAACATTTTCGTAGCGCAGATCAACTCAAACGCGAGCCAAGCAAACGTGATAAAAGCGATCGCAGCGGCCGAAGCGTATGATGGCCCAAGCCTCATCATCGCCTACTCTCCGTGCATCGCTCACGGCATCAAAGGCGGCTTATCGCAGTCAGGCGGCCAAGGCGAGCTCGCCACAAAATGCGGATACTGGCCGACATATCTATACGATCCGCGCCTTTTAAAAGAGGGGCAAAATCCGCTCAAAATCACCTCAAAAGAGCCTGACTGGTCGCTTTATGAAGAGTTTTTGCTAAACGAAGTTCGCTACAACTCGCTTAAGAAGACCAACCCTGAGCACGCAGACGAGTTACTAGCTAAAAACAAAGCTGACGCACAAAGACGCTACCGCCAGCTAAAACGCCTAAGCCTAGCAGACTTTAGCGACGAAATAGAGAGCAGCGAAGCTGCGCAAAGTGCTGAATAAATTTAAATTTCTCTTGCCAAATTTAAGCGGCAAGAGAAAATTTCTTTAAATTTAAAAGGTGAAATATGAGCCAAATGCACCCTTTTAAGCCAATCTTTGATAAAAACTCTAAAATTTTGATCCTAGGCTCATTTCCATCTGTCATCTCTCGTAAATTTGGCTTTTACTATACAAATCCGCAAAACCGCTTTTGGCGAGTGCTGGCTGGGATATTAAACGCTGCTGTGCCAAAAAGTAAGGATGAAAAGATAAAATTTCTACTCTCTCACCACATCGCGATATATGACGCTGCGATATCGTGCGAGATAGAGGGCTCAAGCGACGCAAAAATGAGCAAGATCATACCTGTAAATTTAAAGCCTTTATTTAAAGAGGCAAAGATCAGGCAAGTTTATGCAAACGGTGGCAAAGCTTATGAAATTTGTAAAAAATACTTAGAAGATGAGATCATAAAAGCGACAAAAAATGAAGTGATAAAACTACCATCAACTAGCCCTGCAAATGCTAAATTTAGCCTTGAAAGGCTCATGTGCGAATGGCGAGCTGTAGCGGATACATTAAGAGATGGCCAAATTTATCTCTCTTAATTAGCCCAATTTACTTGTCTATTATCGCAAACGGCAAAATCTAAAATAAAGAAGCCGCCAAATTTCGCCAATATATATTTAAGAAGCAAGCAAAAGGATTATTCCCTTTATTACTGCCACTAATAGCTACATAAATCTCTAGCTAGGCACTATAGAATTTCTACGTGCAGTTTTTGTAAGTGAATAAACGACAAGTAGCATAATAAAAGCATAAAGTAAATTTGCGCTTTTTTGTATTGATTGCATTGCTTCATCGTATTTTAGAGCATTTAGAACCTTTTCATACGTTTTTTTAGTAGTTTCATGTAAAATTTTACAGCTAGCATTATGATCCATAGATTCTTTGGAGCATTTGATGTATTTTTTCACAAAATCAATTAACGGAGTGTTTGTTCTGCTATTATCCAATCTTTCTAAAATCATTTTTCTATTTTTAGCTATAAAATTGATCTTATTTTCTGCTTTTATATTGATAAAATTTGCATCCAGAAGCATATCATCCAAGCTATTATTATTGTATTTTACTATGTATTCTTCAAATTTACTTTCTGCTATTTTTTCTGATGTAAAAATACCAATAAACGGCGTTATTAATACGGGTTTATCCAAAAAGATAGCCATAAAAATTAGATATGTCATAAAACGCACAAAGCTAAATCTAAATAAATAAAACGACAAAGCATATAATGTCACATATAAAAGTATAAAAACAATAACATAAATAGAATAGTCAAAAGCACTAACTAAGCCTGGTGTAATGAAACTTACATATGCAACAATTCCTATCGGTACAGTTACCCACAGTATTTTATATTTCACAACAAAATACAATAAACATACTAGTAATCCAATTAGAAAAATAGACAGTAACAACAGCATCAATATTTTAGGACTATCAATCATTGCTTTCAACAAAAAATCATCTAAAACCCAAAAAGACAATCCATACACAGCAATACTTAGAATAGTAAAGTTTATTATCTTAAATAAATTTGTGTGATGATCACTGGTATTTCTATATAACTTTAGCGTTATCAAGTCAAAAAAGAGCTCAATACTATTTTTATTTTTAGTTGTATCTTTTGGCTCTTTTGTAGCTTTTACTTCATTGCAAGTTTTACTATTTTTAGCCTTTATGTCTTCAAGAGCAAATTCTAGCTCCAGCTCTTTACAGTATAGCTCTAGGCGGTGAAACAAGCTTGCGTCTAGCGCATTACCTTTGTTATTTAAAGCGTGTTTCATGAGTCTAAACCCGTCCCTAAAATCATTTGTTGCACTTATGCATTTTTCTATATTATTGGTACTTGTATCCTCGATAAACTTTTTAAGCTCTTCGTAAGTAAAATCTGTTTTTGCATTTACAAAATTTAAAGCACCATTAAAAATAATTGATGAGAAATTAACTGGCTTTTTAAAAATCGCACCGTAAAAGCAAGCAACTCTTTTAAAATCACTCTCGCGAAGATCGACAAAATCCTCAAAAACTCTATTATTAAAATAAGCATTATCTTGAAAAGTCGTATTGCTAAAATTTGCATCTTTCCCAAAAGTAAGATTTTTGTCTGTTTTGAAGTTTGCTTTCCCTTCAAATTTTGTATTTTCAAAAGTCGCTATATCTTTAAAGTCCGTATCAAAAAACCGTGCCTCATCGTTAAAAGCAGTAGAACTAAAGTCTGTATCTGCTTCAAAAATAGCATTTGTAAAATATGTTTTTTCGTTAAATACTGCATTTGAAAAGTTAGCTTTATTTTTGAATATTGTTTCTTTTAGTATCGCAGTTTTACTAAATTGTGTTTTACAAAATCGTGATTCATTTTTAAAATTTGCTTTATCAAAATTTACTGTATTATTAAATGTCACTCTAGTAAATTTTGCTATACCGCCAAATATGGCGCCATTAAATTTAGTCTCGCCGCCAAAGGTACATCTATAAAATGACACAGCTTTATCAAATTTAGCTTTGCTAAAATTGACAAGACCGTCGCCGAATCGTATTGGTGAAAAACTTACCGTGTTTTTAAAATTTGCTTGGTAAAAATTTGCGCTTTCGATTTTTTGTATTACTTTAAATGATGCATTTGCATAAAATAGAGCGCCTTCAAAGTTTATATTGTGACTTTGTAGCAAGTGAAACGTAAAATTTTTAAGAAATTTGCTTTGAGAAAAATCAACATCAAAATTTGCATTTTCGCATTTAAAATCATCTTCAAAGGTGCAATCTGTAAAATTAATATTTGAGTTATTTAGATAAACCCTTTTTTTAAATATGTACCCGTGAATTGCTTTTACATTAGTACTTGTGCTAATACAATTATTAAAAATAATATCTGTATTAATTTCTACTACCGTATCAGCTACTGGAGAACAATGTAGAGTACAACTATCGAATAAAATTTTTGTTTTTGCATTTTTTATATAGTCAATAAAATTAACACTATCATATGATGGATTACTAAAATAAGGAGTCGTAATTTTATTAACACGACTCCCTAACGTAACTTGATCCAAAATATACCAGTCATCCGCAATAAAAATTTTGTCCCTTAGAACATCAAAACCGAAATTGTCTACAAGATATGCTAGCTCTGGGTTTTCATTAAACTCTTCTTCGCTCAAATCTCGTTTTGAATTTAATAGCTCTTCTATGTTTACATCCATATTTGGCA
This sequence comes from Campylobacter concisus, assembly GCF_003048985.1. Lineage (GTDB taxonomy): Bacteria > Campylobacterota > Campylobacteria > Campylobacterales > Campylobacteraceae > Campylobacter_A > Campylobacter_A concisus_AY. Next base: position 26,332 of record NZ_PIRS01000010.1, on the reverse strand, counting down.
CCTTTACATTTTAAATACATATTTGTGAAATATTATCAAAAACCAACTTGCGAATTAATTATTAAGAAACAAAAACAGATAACGGATTTTAGCCTGTTTTCATCTTAAATTTAGCTTCAAATTTTAAAATTACCCAAATCAAACAAAGCAGGAAAAACCGTGAAAATCCTAAAATTTCTATTTTTACTTCCGCTTCTAGCCATCGGCGCGCAGGCGCTGGAGCCAAAAATATAAAAATTAAATTAATTCCAAGTACAAAATTTAAAAACTTTTTGTAAAAATAAATTTTATCTTAAATTTTTTATATTGACAATGATTATTATTTTGATATAATTTCATAACTTTGTTGTCTCTGCATTTTGTATTTTTTAGCGTTCTTTATTTTTAATTATTTATATTGTTTGTTAAATTTAAAACTAGGAGTTTATCTTGAAAGTTTTGTATTTTTCGGCTCTATTGGTAGCTTTTACAGCGAGCCAGGCGCTTGAGGCACAAGAGGTCACGCTTGAGGGCGTGGAGGTAACAGCAAATAAAATCAGTCAAAATTTAAAAGACGTCCCACAAAGTATCGATGTGATAAATGGCACCGAGCTTGAGGAAAAAGGGATAAAAAATGTAAGCGAGCTTTTAAAATCCGTGCCAAACATGAACGGGCAAACTGGAATGTATGAGGGCATCAGCACAAGAGGGCTTAATCCTTCGATATTTACTAGCTCAAACCCAGTGACTATCTATGTTGGGGGTGTGGCTCAAAGCAATAAAGACGCCTCTTACATCCCTCTTTCAAACATCGAAAGAGTTGAAATTTTAAGAGGTCCAAGTAGTACGATTTATGGTAAAGATTCAATAGGAGGCGTCATAAATGTCGTATTAAAAGAGCCTAGCAATGACTGGCACGGTGGCGCTGGCTTGGAGTATGGCACTAGAAAATACCGCCTAGCAACATTTGACGCAAGTGGTGCTCTCATCCCTGATAAGCTATTTCTTGGCTTAAATGGATCAGTTTCAAAGCAAAATGGCTGGATCGTAAACGATCTAAATTCTAAATACGCAAACGGCAAGCAAAACTATAATCTTGGACTAAATTTAAAGATCGTTCCAATAGATAGGCTAAGCATCAAGCTTTACGGCGACTTTTTTAATCGCAAAGACAAATCCCTTGATGATCTTTTGATAGCAAAGTCTCAGTTTTTTAGCATAAAAAAGAATGACGCTAAGCACATCGATCTTGAAAATGACGCCTACGTTAAACAGCGATCCAACCAAGGCGCGATCGATCTTAAATACGAGTTTGACAAATTTGATCTAACATCAACCACAACCTACCGAGAAGTTAGAAAAGATGGCATTTATGATGAGGATTTTGGTAGCAAGAAAACCTACCTAGACCCTGACCATAACGGCTTAATCACCTTTTTAAATTTAAAAGACAATACACTCTCGCAAGAGCTTAGGCTAAGTAGCAATGACGAGCAAGAGATAAAATGGGTCGGAGGAATTTACCTAGAAGATGAGAAGCAAAATTTTAAAAGCTCGGGCGATCAGTATAAAGACACTGGCAACACAGTGATCGAAGACTAGCCTTCAACTACCAGCTCCAAAACAGCCTCTACTTTTGGTCAGATAACCTACCCTCTTACTAGCAGGCTTGATCTAATGCTTGGCGCAAGGGTTCAACAAATAAGAAAACACACAAAGGTTGATTATTACTCTTATAACATGGGCTCAAACAAAGGCGCGCCGCAATTTTCGCTAGATGAAAAAGCTAAATTTAACGCCTTTTTGCCAAAAGTCGCACTAGGATACGACATAAACGAAAATTTAAACATCTATGCGATGTATTCAAAAGGCTATTTGGCTGGTGGATTTAACTTCTACACTATGGGTGGCAGCGTAGAAGATAATAAATTTAAGGCACAAACAAGTGATAACTACGAGATCGGAGTGAAGGGCGCTTATGAAAATTTGAGATTTTTGGCTGATGTATTTTATATGGATATCAAAAATACCCACATCATCTACAACGACCCAGCCAATCCAAACTCTTATGCCACTTCAAACGCTAAAAAATCCAAATCAATGGGAGTTGAGCTTGAGAGCGTCTTAAGGGCGACAAATGAGCTTGAACTAAATTTTGCGGCTAGTTTGCTTAAGACAAAATACGGCGACTACCTCAACAAAGATGGCTCAAATAATAAAGGCAATAGGATTGAGCGCAACCCTGAGTATAAGCTCTCTTTAGGCGCATCATACTACGCGCCATTTGGGCTTTATGCGAGGCTTGATACAAATTTGATCGGTAAGACATTTTTTGATGCAAAAAATGAAATTTATCAAAAGAGCTACAGCACGATCGATACAAAGGTCGGCTACTTGAAAGACAGCTTTGACATATACTTTTATGTAAAAAATTTAACCAACAAAGAGTACTTCTCTTACGCTAGAGACAAGGGTAGAAACGTCCTTGCGACCTATGGCGACGGCAGAGTATTTGGCATCGGCGTGAAATATACATTTTAATTCCAAAGGAGAATTTATGAAGAGAAATTTATTTGCATTTTTGGTGTTGGCGGCTTTTTCTAGCCATGCTTTGGCTCACGACTTTTGGCTGCTAGGAGATAGCAAAGAGCTGACAAGTGTCGATATCGGCTTTGGGCATGACTTTCCAAATCCTGAAAAGATCGATGAAAAAAGGGTGAACAACTTCGAGACTCCTTATATCCTTACAAAAAGCGGTGAAAAGCTCAGCCTAAAACAAAGTGGCGAGAACTACCACTATGAAAGAGCTAAGCTAGAGGACGGCACCTATCTTATCATAGGCGAATACAAGCCTACTTTTTGGACGGAGGCTAGCGATGGTACTTGGCACATGAATAAGAATAAAAAGGATATAAAAGGGGCTAAATTTTGCAGGCATGCGACGATGAGTGCAAAGGGCATAATAAATTTAAATGCAAAAGATGTTTTTGTCACAAATCCAGCCCATCAGCGCCTAGAGATCGTTCCACTTGATAATCCTGCAAATTTCAAGGTGGGCGTGCCATTTAAAGTAAAGGTGCTCTTTGAGGGCAAGCCGCTAAAAGAAGCTGTTGTAAATGGAACGTTTGAGGGATTTTTAAAAGAAAAGAGTGCTTTTCATGGTGAAACTGAAGATGATGGCACTACCGAGGTACTAGCATTAAAACCAGGCAAGTGGATGCTTGAAGCGGTCTATAAATTTGCCTTTAGTGATCCAAAGATATGTGATGAAGAAAAAGCAAAAGCTACATTTGCATTTGAGATAAAAGAGTAAATTTAGCAGTGAGCGTATCAGTTTGGTGCGCTCTTTTTATATATTTATGGTATCGCATCCCTACCCAACTTCTAGCTTAACCTCTTTGCTGTCTAGTCCAACTCTTTGCTTTACTTCGTTAAATTTTTGGATAAATCTGTTTTTATTCTCGCTATTTATCAAATTTATCCCACTTTTTGTAGATGATGCTCTTTGTATATTGTTATCTCTTGCATAAATTTTACATGGCTCTATATATGATCTATCTTTGCCATCTATGCTTTGGTAGCATGTCTCACTTAGCTTATCATCTTCATATATATCTATATCCCCGCTATTTAAATTTGAGTTTATATAATAAACCCCATTAGGCATATGCTCTACTTTCTCATCTTTGCCCTCTTTACCAAAGATATCATCAGACAAGCTTGTATCAAAGCACATAGTAGCATCAGTATGCCCAAACTCATATATACAAAGCTTGCCATTAGAGTATTTTAAATATATAGGTGCTTTTATATCTACTCTAATATGCGTCTTTCCAAAATTAGTATTAAACGCAGGTGATTTTAGATAGGCAAAAAACATTATGATATGGTTGCCATGATTTAGCTTCTTTAGTAGCTCTTTATCTTTTATATCATCTTTTGGGCTAAAGGTGATCTTTTTGCCTTTAAATTTCTCTTCACTTAAATTTATTGTCCCTATTGGCTTATCTACCATAACCTCACTATTATATTTATCCTCTTTTATCACCTTATATGCCCAGTTTACCTCTTTGTAGTCATCATCTCCCTTGTTTGGTAGATAAACAGCCTCTAAATTTAAAGTATCCTTTATGCTTAGATTTGTAGCGTTAGTGTTTTCTGAAGTATTTAGCCTGATCTCAGTTATATTTTTTTGATAAGCGACTGTAGATACTTTGATATCAAACTCAGCACCTCCATCTTTTTTATCTTTGCTAGCTAAAGTGACAACAGCAGTATCTTCTTTGGCATGTATCTCGCCAGTGTCATACTCTTTGCTTAGATCAAATGTAGCTATGATAAATTTTGAAGTCTTTTTAAAGCCTGAAAAGTTTTTATCTAAATTTATATTTATTCTAAATTTAGCCGTATATGAGTTTTTAGAGCTACTATTACTATCTGAGTCTTTATCATCGTTTTTCTTTAGGTAGTATGAGGGATAGACCCTTTTATCTTCACCATTATGAAGATACACCTCTTTTATGTCGCAGCTTTTGCCCTCTTCATCTTTTATGATCAGATCACTCACTACTATGTTGAAATTTCCTTCATTTTTTGTAGAGATACTATCAGTAGCGTCTGGTAGCCTTAGCTTTATATCAAACATGCTTGAAGCCTTGTCGCTTCTTATGCTATAGCTGTTTTCTTTAGCAAAATTTAAGAGGTTAAAGTTCATTTTTTCAAAGAAGTTAAGAGTTATTACATTGCCGCTATTAAAGGCATATCTCTCATCTTGTGATATAAAAATTCCATTAGCATTTTTATATATGATAGTCTCACCATTTGTAGAGGGCTTTATAAAGCTTATCTCTTCATCTCTTGAGTTTTTATTAGGCTCTCTTACATCTTGCTTATAGTTCATAAGCACTATCTCACTCTCATTGCTATTCCCATCTGGGTTTAAATTTGAACAATCAAGCGATGTATTATCTGCTAAAACGATAGTAAAGGTTGTGTTTTTTGGTTGGATAGGCATTACAGGAAGGGCTGAGGCTGTTGGATTATATAAGCAAGATATCTCTTTTAGCTTCAGGCTTAAACTCACCATTTTCTGCTCTTATTTTTAAAAGTTTATTTATCCTTGAGATATTATGACTATTATCATCTTTTGTGGTGATCACATAGATATCTTCTAGCTTAAAGGTCTTTGAGGTGACATTTTTTAAAAGAGCATTTATCTTATCTGCAAAAAATTGCAAGATAGTGTTGTATTTTCTGTAGTGTTCGTTAAAGTCAGCATTGCCATTTGAGTAGCCAGCTATAGTTCTATTGCCTTTAAATTCCTTAGTAGTCTCATAGGCTATAGCGTTTTGTAGATAGGTTATAGATGGCTCATCTTTCTCTTTTATCTTTGCTACATTTAAAAGAGAGAATAGATCCAAACACTCTTCAAAGGATATTGCGTTTATGCTTATATCTCCTAGTTCGTTTTCTTTGACCGCGTTATTGTTTTCATTACTTTCAAAAAGCCCAAATTCATTTGACTCTGCAAATCTGCGCTTAGCTATACCTATATCATTATCTGCGTTACTCTTATATCTTATCTCATACCAAGCTCCAAAGCGGTTTTTAGCTCTTAAGTGAGCTTTTAGTCCATTTCCTACAAGGCTTGGATTATTATATGTCATGCTCATTAGAGCTATATATTCTCTACTACCTATGCTATATTTATCTATTTTACTCTCTTGTGGGCTTATAGAGGTATAAGCTAGTTTTTTATTTAGACCATCTCTAAATATTTCAACAACCTCTGGCAATATATCGCCGATTTGTTTATCATCTAACTTAAATTCGCCAAATTTCGTACTTTTTCCGTCTTCTGTTTTTATGCTCTCTAGATACTCTGATACCTTAGATCTCAAATTTCCATTAGTTTTTACCCCTATCCCGTTAATAGTATTAAGTAACCCAGCAAATTCTTCTTCACTCATTTTAGGTTCAGAATATTTCTTATCACAAACTTCTTTTAGTATCTCTTTTAAGGTTACATTAAAACCACAACCTATAGTCGCTATTTTATTAGTATCGTAATATAGCTCATATATAAAGCCTTCAGCTTTTTTTAATGTACTCCCAAGCTCATTTTTAAAATTACTAGCATTTCTCTCATTGATTGGCATTAAAACTCCTTAAACTGATTAAGATACTCTCTTACAAGCTTAGTATCATTTCTATCTTTAAATCTGCTTTGGATAGGCATTCTACAAACCAGATAATTTCCATATTTATTCATATAGACCCTAAAGAAGAATTTATCAGCAACTATAAAAGTGGGTGAACTAGAATAGCCATCAGGATATGCATATCTTCCGAATTTATCTTTTCTCTCTTTTCCATGTAAATTTGAAGCATACAGTATTCTAACTATTCCATCTGAAAGTATATTTGCATCATAGCTTTTATCATTAGTATTATATATTGCATTACTAAAGCCACCTATATCATTTTTTATTGTCTTTTTATAGACTTCTGTTGCAAAATCAGCATAATTTTCCTTTACAAAATAATCTAAGCCTCTCTTTTTAAACTCTTCCTTGGTCTCTTCTACCTCTTTAAATTTAAGTCCAGATTCTGGTTTTTTTCCAGGCTTTATGTACTCACCATTTAAAAAATCACCAAACTGCATACTAGAATTTGTGCAATAAGGTTTATATGTTTTACTTCTTAGATCATATATATCTTTTTCCTCTCCACCTATACCTACGCACATAATAAAGCTTCCAACTGGAGCAAAGTCAAGCTTAGTGTAGTAGTAGTTCTTGGTGGTGTTTAGCTCTCTTTTTGCAACATCTTCATCAAGAGCATCTATTAGAAATTTCTCATAAAACTCTTTATCTTCCCCATAAGGTGGATTATCTTTATTTACAGGCTTTGGAGAGTCCATCCAGAATTTTTGCGTAAAGTAGTTATAGCATAGATCATTTGTGCTATTTTTATCATTTATTGAAAAACCTGTTCTCCAATCGTAGCTTGGAACTATAGATTCTATCCTATTATAATATTTGTTAAGGACACACCTTCTAAATTCTTCTTTATCTTTTTCTGTGTTGCAATACTTATCTCTATACTTAACCCAGTCAATCTGACTTTGTTTTAGCTTTTCTAAATATGGCTTTATCTCCTCTTTGGCCTCTTCATTCATATAAGGGATGTCATATTTTCCCATCATTAGATCATAAGCTTTTTGCATATCTCTATCTACTCTTGATATATCTTCATCAGAACATACCAACTTTTCTACTCTTGTTTTAGCTTTAGAACAATCAAAGCTAGGCTGAATTTTTTCACTTGAGTAGAGGTTTGATGTGGTTAGTAGTGTGAATATAAAAATAAGTTTTAAATTTTTCATTAGAGTTCCTTTTTATGGTAATAAAATCTTGTTATTGTATCTTTTATGGGATTTATCTATTATAATTTAAAAGCTTATTTTAACGCAAATCATCTACTATTTCGTATTTGTCGTTACATTTTTTATAATTCGTTAAATGGCTCAGCTCCAGCTTGTATCTAACTTTCCATGCAAACAAGGATTTGTTGAGTCCGTCCTATAAATTTAAATTCTATATTTCTAAATATTTATGGCTACTTATGGTCTATAGCCACATACTGCGCCATCTTTTTCATGGTCTTGACATATATATTCTTTTTCAGCGCAAGCCGTAAAAACAAATGCCAACAAAGCAAACATGATTAATTTTTTTATTTCCATTTTATCTCCTTTGATTTTGTATTAAATAATAACCCATGCTGACGCATCTTTTGTCTATCCATATTGATTTTTATATTATAAAAAATTTCTTCCGTATCTTGCCTAAATTGTCTTGTTATTTTATTTAACTTTTCTTTTTCTGAGAGGGTGCTTTTTTTAAATACCTCACTTGATAAGTTAAAACTATACTCAGATCTTATACGAAGCACCTTTGGCACACCATTGGCACCATAAAAGCTACAATATGTCTCATACTCTTGCGTCTGAATTATGCCATCACCCTTGTTTTGATGATTATATTTTTTATTTAGTTCTTTGGGAAAGCTTCTACATTTTATACCATCTATGATATTGACAAAAGCCCTATCATAATACTGTCCAAATGTTTCATTTTTATATTTTATATTTGGATTATTAGTATTTAGCTCAAAAGAATTTATATTTTCCAAGTCAAGATACTTTTCTCCATCGAATGTATCTATCTTATCTATTTCAAGATAAAATATCTCAACTATCTCCCCGATGATACGGCGCTGCAACACTGTAAAATCATCATATTTGTCTAAACCCTCAAATAAGATGCCTCTATTTATCGGCGCCTTTACTGAAAATGTTTTATTTGAGCTATAAAGTGTAGTGTTTGCATCCATTTTTATATAGTCGCGATCATATATATCACTTTTATATGTATTATCAAAACTACATCCTGTTATGAAAGCTATTAAAAATGAAATTATTAGTATCTTCACCTTACTACACTCCTTTATGTATAGCCACTATTTTTATCAAATTCTTTGCATATAGTTTGCAGTTGTAATTTTATCTAAAACTGAACCCTATATGGTTTATCAAACAAAAGCCCTTCTTTTCTCATCTTCTCTCTATCCATGCCAAGCTTTATGGTAGAAAATATTGCTTGTATGTCTTGCCTAAATATATTATGTATATCATTTAAGACTTCCTGCTCTGTTTTGTTGCTATCTGTAAAAGCTTTTGATTGGCGATTAAAACTATATTCATATTGTAGTCTAACCATATTTGTTGGTTTTTTAATGTTTTTTGGTTGATAAAATGAACAATATGTATCATAGTATTGCGTATATGTCTTTTCACCATCAATTACATTTTGATAAATCTGTCTCAAATCCGCATGGACAAATGTCCTGCATTTAACTCCATCTATATAATCAAGATATGCTTTTTTATATATAGCACTAGTAGTAGTATTGTAAAAACTCTCTTTAGTTTTTGTCTCTTCTTCAAAAATTTTAAGATTTTTTGGATTGAGATATTTTGCAGATTCAAAAGTATGCCCAGGATAAGACTCTGTCGAAATAATAAGCTTTGAAGCCATCATATTTTTTACAGCCCAAGTCAACGCCATGCCTTCCTCTACTTTATATACTCCATAAAAAACGCCTATATCCTTATGTATAGGTGCCATCAAAGAGAGCAATCCCTCTTTGGTAGATATTATTTGATCTACACTCAAAATTTTAGATTCTTTATTGTCATCATCTACACTCGTAACAATACCGCATCCCGACAAAAATAAGATAATAAATAAACATTTCGTAAGTTGCGGTTTTAAAGTAGCAACCAATACATCAAACGGAGTGATTATAAATAATATAAAATTTCTAAATTTCATCTATTCTCTTTCGCTTTACTATAACATCCTCTCGATCGCTATTGCTTTCCTATCTCTTTAACTTTCGCTTTTTATTTCTAGGTTTTGACCTAAATAGCGGCTCGGTCTTTGGTTTTGGCCTTGTTTCATAGTGCGTGTTGTAGCATTTTAGTAGCTCTTGTCCGCACTTTTCACATGTAGTTTCACCTATATTATAAAATTTCATGCAGTCAGGGCACCACATGCCCTCTAGCCTTTGCACTATTGGCGGCTCTTTTCTAAAAGCCATCCAAAAACCATAGATGCTTAGCACCAAAAATCCAAATGCTGGTAGCAAGTATAAATAACCAGTATCGTCAAATTTAAAAAACTTCTCACCAACTTTTACATTTTTGTTAGCTAGCATAGAGATACAGTAAAGTAAGCACATAAATCCTATAAAAAAGCCACCTATGCGATTAAACATATTTTCTACTTTCTAGCATTATTTTTCAAATTTTCTTTACGCCTTTTTGATCGAGACATTCTAAAGAATTTTGGTTTAGCTCTTGTGGTATTGTCGTAATTCCTTGACATTGCTTTTACTTCCTTATAGATAGTCCGAACAAGAACCGCTCCAGCTAGAAAAAGTGAAAAATTTGCTACATATCGCAAGGTTCCATAGCTGTAATTAATATACAAAAAACAAAACACACCAAAAATGGCAGATATAAAAATAAAAGATGTTATTATGTTTTTATCAAACCATTTAACAGATCTGTATTTAACAAAACAACACAGGTCAAACACAATCATACTCAAAAGAACACTAAAAAGAACTAGCCCGACCGCATCAAACAACACCCAATATAATAGTGGCGATCCACTTTTTATTGTTATTTCAATTAAGACATTTATGAAAACATCCCAAAATATACCCAACCAAACTTCCTTTTTTAACCAAACGGATCGGCAAATATAAACCTTAAACCACTTCCTATCTTGGCAATATCGCCTAAATTTTAAATGAATTTATATGGAATTTACAGAGCCAATGAAGGAGTGCTATATTTTAGATGCTTTTTTACCGTGCTTGTCGTTAAATTTAGTTAGTGGCTTGCCACAATCTGGACACCAAGAGGTATCTTTGCTGATTTTAATGGCTCTGCCACAGCTATTACACCATTTGTATTCAAATTCTTTCTTGATATTTTTAAATTTAAGAGACCTATATCCGAGCCAAAAAAATAATATGGCGCCCACCAATGCCGTCACACCAGAAAGCAAGTAGAAATCTCCCATCAAAGAGTAGTCGGCACTATCATATGCTCTTGCTATTTTCTTGCTAGTAAAAATTTGAATAGCAGTTATCAAAAATCCAATAGATATAAAGAAATTACTCATTTTTCATTGCCTTTAAAAGCCAAATTTGTAGCCCTTAAACTACTTTTTTAGCTCCCTGTATATAAAAAGCAAGCCAAACAGCACCATGACAGATCCCACTGGTATATTTAGACCATGAGGGATAACATCTCCTTTTGGCAGACCAAAAATATTTATCGGTGGGGCCGGATCCACTAGGATAGACAGCCCTCCGGCAAAAATAATAAAACCTATTAAATAATTCATTTATTTTTCACTTTTCCACTAACTGTCCATTTGTTAGACGGTGCTGCTTATCATTTTTATTTACTATCATATCCATTCCCTAAATTTCTCCCTATGGCTTTTTAATCGAGAAATTCTAAAGAATTTAGGTTTGGCTTCTATAGCATTGTTTTGTGGTTTTGCTAAATGTCTAATTGCCTCAACAATAGCATAAATGAAAACCGCAACAACAAGAAAAAGTGAGAAATTTGCTGTTAGGAGCAAAATGCCATCCGATCTAGTGACACTAAAATATAGCCTATAAAACAAAAAAGCGATCAAGAATATAATCACTAGGTCAAACAAGATATATAAAATAGACTGGATATTACCCCTTGTATTAAATTTGAAATAATATAAACTTGAAATAACATCCTCTATAAACATCTTTAAAAATAGTAATCCTACAGTGTCAAATACCAGCCAATACAGCCACGGAGCGTTTGGCATAAAACCAATGTCGATTATCCTGCCAATAAAACTACCCATTAAAATATTTCAAAACGCATCATTGCCAAATTTAAAAGAATTATTTATATTCATAAATCAACTTGTTTAACTTTACGAAAAATAGCACAGATAACATAGCAAATATCAACTATGAGCTGGAGACATAAACAAGCAAATGCGATATAGAGTAAATTTCTATCACCTAGGTCGTATGCAAAAAATTGAGGAATGTTTATAAAATTTGTCAGGATGATCATTATAGCACCAACAAAAACAAACAAGTATCTAATCATAAATTTTCGACCCTTGTTTTTAGACTCTTTTAGCCAAAAAATCAAAAATATAAAACTTGCAATAGATCCGAAAATTAGACCAATATTATTAAAAGCCAACGTTATCCCCCATCAAAAAAACAGTAACTATCAGAAATATATTCAAAAATAGTTGATAATAGCCAGAAAAGTGCTTAGGATTATTTTGCCAATCTATCAATATAATGGCTGGCCAGATCATATTCATAAAAAAAACAACTATCACAGCCATGAATATTCCAGTTCTCATTTCTGACCAATTGTTGTGATAATAGACAATATGGCAAGCAAAATAGATAAGTATGGCAAAACCTATAACAATACATAATATAGATAAAAATCTCAGAAATTTATATATGAAATTTAGCATAAATCGCTTACTTATATATAGTATTAGATAAAGCACTAAATTTGATATTAAAAAAAAATAGATATTACTTCCACTTATTATCCTGCCACTTTGTAAGCTGAAAATGGGTTTACTCCAAACCTTGCCCATTAGCTCAAAATCCACCAACATTTTGCTTTTATCCTTTAATTTTACATTTTTAACCTTTAGCAAATTCTTGATTTTCTTTTTTTGATTTCTATTTTTGGATTTTGGTGCTATAAAACTAAAATTTGCATTACTCGGGCATTTTTGTAATTATGAAGTGTTTTTCATTAGTTTTATCTATTAATGTATTCAAGTCTCTTAACTAAGTGAAACTCTAGTCTAGTTATATCAGTTGGAAAATGGTAATCATATTTAGTGTCATTTGTTCTATATGATTCACTATAGATATTTAATACACCATCTACATCTAAGAATATTATCTTACTCATTTTATATCCTTTGTCTATTTCATCCTATCTGCAGTTGTTCTTTCTTTAGGTGCTGAATACTCGTTATTGAAATATCTATCTAATCCATAAATATCATTAAGTGTTCTAAAATATTTATCTTCTCTTCCTTCAACTGAGTCATCTGGAACTATAATAAATACTTTTCTAACTTCACTAATCTCTATCCTAAACCATTCTCTTTTTCCACTTGACGTAACCATTAAGAGTCTCCAATCAGCTGGATCTACTTTATCATTATAGTCAACAAACAGGTTTTCAAGTTCCTTAAGTGCAATTAGTGGCATCTGATTATTTTCATTTAATGGTCTAATCACACTAACTGGTTTATTTGGAGTATCGTCATATACTTTAGTTGCATATGACTCGTATGCAGTAAGTTTGATTATCAGATATTTATTTGATTTATCAAAACCTACTGCCTGTTCAAATATAGGAATTGTAGGTGCCTTCGAAGATAATAAATCACCTCTAACGAATTTACCATCCTTGAAGTTATATGGGAAATAAAATGCATTTCCTGGAAAAGAAATAACTGAACAAGTAATCTTAGGGTCTCTATGTTTAGGGTCCTTTTCAATATACTTAGATACCTCACTAACTAAGATATATTCAGGGCAATTATCCTTAATCTCCTTTTTCTCTCTTTTAACTATCATACGAATATTTAGACCAAAGTCATTATAAAACGCATAGGTATTAGTCTCATCTAATACAACTGGCTCTCTACCACATCCAGTTATAGCAACTACGACAACTCCAGCTAACATTGCTAACTTAAATTTATTCATTTTAATCCCCTTACCCTAAGTACCTTTCTAAATTAGATTTTTCTACATCATTGTACTAAAATTAGGCTTCAAGTAGATTAAATAAAATAGCACCTTTAGGCTCATTGAATTTCTTCCCAGTATATTCTTTCCATTCACCTTCAGTTGAAAGCATAAAACCATTAGAACAATTTCTTAGAGATTTTTTTATCTAACTTCCTACTGCTTTATTATTTAAAGCATGGTCAGTAGCATTTTTTATTTTATCCATTATGCCCTGATAAGGAGACTGAGTTATGCCACTTTTTAGATAATCAGAAACATTTAAAACTCCGCTAAATGCAGCTTCGTATAAATTTATATATGGCTTTGTATAGTCATTTTCTTTAGCTACGAAGTAGTTTTGAACTTTTCCCTCTTTATCTATATAGGTTTGATCTTTAAACTGCGATAGATACTCTTTTGCCTGTGCTAAATCTTGAGAATTTGCGTCAAACGAGTTATTCCATAGCATATCTGTCATGCTAGCAACAGCCATTAAAAGTAGCTTTAACGCTTCGTCTTGTGAAATGCCTTTTAAATTTGCATATTCTCTAGTTTTTTGTTTTACTAAATTTATCTCTTATATCCATAGATCTTTGGTTTTCATGAGTTATGGTCTTTACAAGATCTTTCATATTGGTTATGTTTTTGAAATTTATATAGCTAGCTCCAGTTTGCAAGCTTGTAAAACCTTTTACTTCTTCGCCATTATATCCTCTTTCATCTGTATATATAGACTTTATATCATTTGGTAGATATCCTAAATTCTTCATAACAGCAAGTGTTATTAGTGTCATAGTCTCTTTTCTTTGTACTTCGGTTGTAGTGCTGCTAGATAAAAATGCTTGTAGTTCTGGTGAGTTTGCCACCTCTTCTCTAACACCATTTAATACTTTGTATTGCTTGCTTACTTCTTTAAAGAATGAGAATATATTTGCTCTATCTGTAGTTGATATTTGCTTTATGGCGTCTATTATGGTGCTAGTATCTACTATCTCTTTAGCTATCTCCTTTTGCCCACTCTTAGTTAGCACTCTTAAATCCATACTACCATCTACATTTGAGCTTATGCTAGTATTTACTAGATCTTTTGTTAGTTTGGTTGTATCTCTATTTAGTCTTGTTAGATCATCAGAGTTTTCTTTATCAGCTATCTCTATGTTACCACTACCTAGAGTTGCTAGGTTTTTAGATAGTGTGTAGCTTAAATTTCTATTGTTTGGGTAGTTTATTGATTTTAGTCAGACCATAAAACTATCTACATTAAGAATTTTACTCTTTTATATATCTTGTGCCAACAGCTATTAGTCTAGTTTGTAAATGCACCAATCTTTATCCAATTTTAATTTATCCAAATCCACAAAAATTTTATCAGAATTTGATGCAATATTTTCTTGACTTTCATATGCTAAAACATATTTCTTTGATAGCATAAATGATTTTGGATAATCTATTCTAATTGCTTTTTCATCGATTTTATATTCGTTAAAATCTGCGATAATCAAACTACTAATATATCCTATATTATCCTGATCGTCGTCTGTTATTTCACCATTATATATAAATAATAGTTTAATAGTAAAATTTTCCAACGCTACATATAACGCACGCATATTTTGCGTAATTTCACCTTGTAGTGCTCTTTTGGTTGACGATAGAATTTTGGTGTCCATAATTAATCCTTATCAATATTAATTTGGTTTGCTAGGCACTATGTGCGCACCATTTTACTATAATAAACTATCCCTAAAATAATCAAAACTGCCGCTTTTATCACCCATTCTACTATTAAATCCAAATAGATGAAATCTATATTTTTATAAAAATCATTTTTGTTTTTTAATAAAACATCCACCAATAATTTTTCATTTTTTAATATGCCTAGCACTATTTGACAATTGTTATCCTTTCAATATTGTAACTACCATCATTTAGTCTAGTGAAATAAAAATATTTTTGGTAGTCCATTTAGATATAAAACCAATTCCTATATAACTGCTCATAATACCTACTCACTTATAAATTTTTCATACTCTTTTGGCACTTGTGGGTTTTTATTAAATAAAAGTGGCATATATTTATAAATATCGACCATTACAATTTCTTGATAAATATTATCTAATCGCCAATCTATTGTGTCGTAGCGTATGTTTGCATTCTTTACATTCTCTATTGTTAAATCTCCATTTTTTACACCAAAATGTATTATTTCGTTTAACTCATCTAATGAATAATGCCACTCATTGTGAAAAAAATTAAAAACAACCGAAATAATTCCGTCGCCTTCTATTGCCGAAGATAACAACTCTATAATATGTTCTTTTCTCATATTTTTCCTTATTTTAATGGAATTCTTACTTTTTCACTACCGACTGTTGCTTTCAGATACGGATTACCATGAATATCATCTTTTGGATTTGCATATCCCTTATTTAATTCAAACGAACCGCCTTTACCGTTTGTATATCTCACACCATCACCTTTTTTAAGGGCTTCTTTTGTCCAACCTTGTAACTCTTTGTCTAAAAATTTTTCAACATCTTTGATATTTGCATTTTTAAATGTATTTATATTTTTAATATCAAAAAATTCATTTACTATTTTTTCACTAGTTGCCTTAATATCACTTTCAGCAACCCCATCACTACTATTTTTATTATTTAAATTATGCTCGTTACGCTTTAAATCGGCATTAGATTTTGCAATAGTATTACTATTTACATTACTTTCTTTTAACTTCTCATCAGCCTTAACTACATTTTTTGAGCCTTTTACTATAGAGTAGGCTCCACCAACGAATATATCTATACTAACGCTAGCTGATAAATCAGAAGCTAATTTTATATCTTTTTTTCTTTGTTCATCATTACCTTTATTATTTATATCTAATAAATCATTGGCTATATATTCACTAAGCCCCTCTTTTATCCCCCTTGTAAAGCTATCTTTTACTTCATTACTAGCTACCGATATAGCTGTTTTAAGTAGTCCTTGTGTTGCTACTTGTATTACAAATATACCAGCTACTGCATTACTTTCGCCTATCGCCTTAGATATAGTGTCTACAGCCTTTGCACCTTTTATAACAAAGTCATAGAAATTCTCTTCTTTCGTATTAGTAACTTTTATAGTTGGTATACCATCTTTATCGAACGTTACCAAGTTGTCTGTTGAAGAATATAATGTTTTACTAGATATGGTGTTGTAGCTTTTTATTAGACTAATAATATCCCTATCGGACATTAAATTTTCTATCTGCTCATTGTCCAGTCCTTGCTGCTTAAAAATATTTACTATAGTTTCCCTTAGCCCATTATTACTTATTTCTTTATAAATTTCATTGGCTTTTTCTTCACTTAGTTTATTTCTAGGTAAACTATCTTTTATATATCTATTTAGGTTATCTAGGCTATTAGCCACTGATGTTATCTCTTTAGCTATATCCTTTTGCCCACTCTTAGTTAGCACCCTAGCATCCATACTACCATCTACATTTGAGCTTATGCTAGTATTTATTAGATCTTTTGTTAGTTTAGTAGTATCTCTATTTAGTCTTGTTAGATCATCAGAGTTTTGCTTATCTGCTATCTCTATGTTGCCACTACCTAGAGTTGCTAGGTTTTTAGATAAGCTGTAGCTTAAATTTCTATGGTTAGATAGATCTATTGATTTAAGACCTGTAAATTTATCTTCTTGATTGTTATTTGATTTGCTATCTTTATTGTTTTTATCTTCTAGGATATAGTTAGCTCCTATACTAAAGTTTGTTCCTTTGTTATAGCTTGTATTTGATAGGTTCTCATAGCTTAGGGTATTTGTTTTTAAATTTAGGTTGTGGTTATCTATAAAGGTATTATCTTTATCATACTCTCCTGCTGCTAGTAGTGATCCTTTTAGATGAGTGTTTTTACCTACCTCTACGTTTAGCTCATTTGCTGTTATAGATGAGAGAATGGTTTGTTTGGTTATTGTATTTGATCTTGATCTAGAGAAATTTGCATTGGTGCTAGATTTATCTATGGTGTTAATATCTACGAAATGGTTTTTATCAAATAATCCTGTTGTAGTTATACCATTACTCTTGGCTATAGTATTTTACCACTAAAGCCAACTCCTGCTGATATACTAAAGTCTTTTTGATTAGAAGTATATTTATCTCTTAGACTCTCTAAGAGTAGATTATTTCCTACTTTTAAATTTAGTGTTCCATCAGCTCTTAAATTTGCCCCCTTTATGGTTGTGTCATTGGCTGTGTTTATATTCATATCTTTATTAGATATTAGCTTTGAGTTATTATTGATGATGCTTTCACTATAGCTGTTTGATTGTGAGTGATCTAGACCTAGGCTTCCACCTCCTCCACCATACACAGTAAATTTAGCACTTCCACTAAGAGCCTTACTATTTTCATCTGATTCAAATCTATCTTGGCTAGAGTTTATATTTAGATCTTTAGTGTTTATATCTATATTATTATTAGCTAGTAGATTTGAGCCAGTTATGTTAGTGCTAGTATCTTTATGTGTATTAGTCGAGATATTTATGTTATTAGCTAATAGGTTTGAAGCGACGGAAGTTATTTGCTTGCTACTACTTTTTGTATCGCTACCGCTAATATCAGCCGCTACTCCTACGCTAAAGCCATATGTTCCTGAGCTTGCAGATGCTGCTGCTATTTGAGATATTAGAGCTGTTGTTTTAGAGGCTACATTTGTAGTAGCTAGTGCTACGTTTGTTATGTAGTATCTCTCTTCATCTTTTATATTATCTAATATATCACTTAGATCTTCTATGTCAGAAGCATTGATGCCTACTTCTTTGTTTTTATATCTTTGCTTTAGTTCATTTAGTTTGGTTTGTAAATTTGATTTTTCATTCTTATATTGTTCGTATTCTTTTTTTACGCTATTTAGTTGTTTGACGGCTTCTTGTAGGGCTATAGTGGCTGGAGCGATCTGTGCATATTCGTTTTGTGCAGTGATGGAGAGGGCAGCCTGTGCCTCTTTTAAAGTGGAGGTGGAATCGATTGTATCTGTGCTATTTGAGATGTAGATGTTGCCATTTTTACTAATTAAGCTAATATCTTCTTTTGCGTTTAGGTTTGAGCCTTTTACACTTATATCATAGTTAGTATCTATATTGATATTATTGGCATTTAGGGTAGAACTGATGGAATTTAAAGAAGAGGTGTTATTGGTAGCTTCTTTATATTTAGCGTCTGCTACTCTTAGCTTTATGCTAGTATCTTTTTTAAGCTCACTTAGGCTTTTTGGTTTAATATCTTTTAATATATCTTGCAATCTAGCTATGCTTACACTCTTGCTTTTAGATATGCTGTAGCTTTCATGAGTATTAGTAGCGTTTAAGATGGTGGTTTGGTTTGCTTTTACCTCTATATTTTTATCTGAGCTTAAATTTGCTGTGATAGTCGCATCAGATGTGTTTAAGTTTATGTTATCTTTAGCTGATATATTTGAAAGCTTTGATATACCATCAAGAGTGCCTTGTTCGTTATGTTTTGCACTATATATCTTACCGCCACTGGTTCCAAGAGTAGCCACATAGGTTAAAATTCCAAGAGGATTAAAAGTGGAGCTTTTGTGAATACTTATCTCTTTGCTTTGCTCTTTGGCTGCTAGTATAGAGATGGTATTTAAGGCATTTAAATTTAGAGCTGATGCTGAGTTTATATTTGAAGAGATGATAGATATATCTTTATTTGCATTTAAATTTATGTTGCCACTATTTGTTAATAGCGATGAAGAGGTTAGATTTAAATTTGATAAAGAGTGCATATCAATAGATCTTTTAAGCCCACCAAAGCCTCTTTTATTAGTTTGAGAATACTCTAAGCTCTCATATGCGCTAGGATTTATACTTATATTATTCGCATCTATATTTATATCATTTTTGGCACTTAAATTTGAGCCAGTTACTATTGCATTACCACCAGCCTTTAGACTGATATCACCTGCATTTAAATTTGAGCTAATTACCTTTTGATTTATAGCCATTAGCTGTGACTCTTTTTTAGAGAAAAAGCCCTTTGACTTCTCTTTAGTCTCCGTGCTCTCGTTTGTATTTGCTCCAACTACATATATATCATTTCCAGCTTCTATGTTTAGCTTGTTAGTAGCTCTTAAGTTACTTGAGCTTATCTGTGTATTTGACTTAGAGTTTAAATTTATATCTTTTGCGTCTAGGTTTGCGCTATTTAGCGTTTGGATGTTTTGGTTAAATTCCACACCTTTTTCTTTTGCGCTATGGCTGTAGGCAAACTCTTTGGCGTTTATATTTATATTATCTGCGTTTAAATTTATCTTATCAGCCTCTAAATTTGAGCCAGTGATGTTTAAATTTTCTTTAGCGTTTAGGTTAAGGCTCTCGTCTGCTTTTAAATTTGAAGCCTTGCTAAACTGAGATGACTCTTTGTCTAAGCTTATATTATTGGCATTTACATTTATACTTTTGGCTGAAATTTCACTTGAGTTGATACTTGCTGCGCCTGCTTTTAAATTTAGATCTTTAGAGTTTAGCTCTAGGTGATTTAGGTTTAAATTTTGTGAGTTTAGATTGATATTATCAGCCACTACGCTGCCAGCTAGGCTTATGTTGCCTTTGGCGTCTAGGTCTATGTTGTTAGCCATTACTAGAGCTGAGGCTTTTACGTTTTTATCTTTTGCTTCTTTTTTAAATTTGCTTATGCTCTCGTTTCTTGCTTCATATAGGCCATCAAGGATATTTGCTATATAAGCAGAGTTTATACTATCAAGGCTGTAGTAATACCCTTGGTTTTTAACCCTTCTATTTAGGTTTTTAATAACTGGGCTATTAAATATTGGCTCAGAGAATTTATCCAGATCAACATTTGCTAGCTTTATATCATCATTTAGTGCGTAGCTTGAAAAGTCCTGAGTGCTTCCTACTATGTTATTACCCGCTGCAAAGACTGCTGGCAGGCCAACATCAGTGTATGAGAAGTTAAAAACTTTTCCTGTTCCGCCCTTAGTTTTCCATCCTCCACCTCTATACCATTTCTTTTTCTCTTTCCATTTATAAACGCTATAGCTATTTACATTGTTATTTAGCATTAGAGCTATGTTTTCTACATTATCGCTATTTAGTTTTAAATCTCCACCAGCATATATAACACTCTTATCGTTTAAGACATCATTTACATTTAAATTTATATCATTATTAGCTATTATGCTGCCTGGGATGAAGTTAGCTTTATCATCTTCGTTTAGAACATCTTTAACTATGCTATATGTGATGGTTCTTTTTTGTTCATTATTCTTTGCTCTACTAGTATCAACTAGAACTTCGTTTGTATCATAGTCTAGTCTTAGGTTGTGAAATATCTTTTGACTGGTGCCTACTAGATGGGAGTCTTTGTGTAAATTTAGAGCATATAGAGCGCCATCTTTATTTGCAGCCTCTTTTAATACTAGCTCATTTACCTCGTTTTCATCTAGCTCACTTATATCTTTGCCTAGTTTTTTAGCTAGTCTGGTGATTATTTTTTCTTTTAGTTCTTTTAAATTTACACCAAGCTTATATCTATTGACACCCTCTTTTTTTAGGTGCATAGTGCCTTGTTTATGCACTGTATCTACCCTAGCCTGCGAGCTTGAGTTATTTACCAGCTTTTTAGCCTCTACGTTTATATCTTTAGCATAAATCTGACTAGATGTATTTACCAAAGTATCTGCTTTTATATTAAGGTTCTCTTTGGCTGCTATTAGCGCTTCATCTTTGTTTGTTATAGTATTTGCTTTTATGCTTGTATCTTTATTAGAAGCGATAGCGCCAGCATTAACTATATCGCCATCAAGGCTTATCTCTATGTTATTATTTGCTATAACTAGGCCGTTATTATTTACGCCTACGCCGTTACTTGTGCCAACTAGTTTGATTTTATTAGCATACATACCGCCAAGCGCGCTACTATCTAGGCTAAAGCTGTTTTCTTGGTTTTTAGTTTTTACGTCGTTATATAGTTTGCCATTGCTTGAAGCAACCGCCTTTTCACCGATGATGTTTAGCTCATTTGCGTGGATATTTGAGTTTAAATTTACAGCATTTGAGATGACATTTGTATAGTCGCTGCTCTTATCGTTTAGGCCGTCTCCTACGATGTCGATAGAGTTATTAGATATTAGCTCTATCTCTTTAGGACTTAGTTTATTGATACTACCTGTTGTTAGTGTGAGTGAGCGAGAGTTGATCATATTTAGACCATCTACGCTTATGCCATTTGGGTTTGCTATGACTACGTCGGCTCTACTACCTGCAACCTCTAAATTTCCTTTTAGAGATGATTTCTCAGCCGAATTTACCTTGTTGATAATAAGGCTTGCCTCTTTTGTAAGTCTATAGTTTGCATCTATCTGACCAGCTATCTTTGTATCTATATTTTTATTAGAGTTATTAAGGATAGTGCCAGTGGTTGGCGTATTAAACCTGCTATATTCATTTATGGAAACGCCTTTGCTATCAGGGTTTGTGATGTTTATTATTAGCGTATCATTAGGAGCTTTTAGTATATCAGGGCGGTTGCTAGCACCTGGGTCAGCTATGATGCTTGGCTCATTTGCTAATGCTGGCATAGTGCCAAGTAGCAAAGAGAGACTTACGTAGAAATTTAAGCCTATGGTTAAAAGGCTAGGTTTTTTTAAAAGGCTAGGTTTTTGTGCATTTGAAATTTGGTTGTTCTTTAGCATATTTTATCCTTAAAATTCGTAGCTTATGATGAAATTTACATTTGTTGATTTAGTTTCGAAACTCTTTGGTTTATAAAGAGGTTTAGAGACTGATATGTCGTAGTTTAGGTTGTTGTAGGCTTTTATGCTGCCTCTTAGACCTATGGCGTATCCTGCAAGGGTGTTTTTATCCTTTATGCCGCTACTTGGGGCTCTTACCATGCCAGCGTCAAGCCCTGCATAGACAGAGTTGCTCTTATAGTAGTTATATGAGAGGGTATTTCTTACGCTTACTCCGTGGTTTCCAACAAGCGAGCTCTCCCCGTCAAAGCCCCTAACACTGTAGTATCCACCTATGCTAAAACGATCTTGCAAGCTTAGTTTATTTAGACCATATCTTGCGTTGATATTTAGATCATAGCTTAGTGGAAGTTTAAATTTATATTTGTAGTTTAGGTTTAAATTTATTAGAGCAAACCTAGATGTAGCCTCCCCGCTATCCTCCAAAGGATCAGGCTGTGAGTTAAATATCCCAGTGCCTTTTTTATAAGCTAGCTTGGCGCTAAAAGCTTGGTTGTAAGAATTCCAGCTTGATTTTACGCCTACCTCATATCCAGCATTTCTTCTAGCTTGGTTATCTAGCTCGTAGTCCTCTAGGTAGTTTTTATTTTTTCTCTTAAATAGCTTTACATAAGCGCTATTTTTAAAATTTGAGTCCCTATAAAATGTATAAGCAAGGCTTAGTGAGTCACTCTCGCTTCTACCTTTATATGTGTAGAGGTTATAGGCTGCGTTTATGATCTGGGCGTAGTCATATTTGCTCTTTTCGTATTCAAGCATGAAGTAGCCAAACGGGATGCTAAAGCCGTAATAGTAGTTATTTGAAGCCCCGTGATCAGTGGCGCCATTAAATTTATTTGTAACCTCATACTTTTTAAGCACATCCTTGCCACGCGAGAAGCTAAAAATTTCGTTAAATCCAAGTAAATTTAGTATGCTTAAATTTAGCATGCCTTGGTACTTGCCGCTTTGTTTTGAGCCAAGGTTGTCAAGGCTAATAGCAGCCTTTAGTGGGAAGCTATCAACTCTAGTGATCACTATGTTTGAAAAGCCAGCTCTATTTGAAGGTAAGAATTTAATGCTAACATCATTTTTCGAGACGTTTTGTAGTGACTCAAGAGCCTGCTCGATATCTCTTATATTTGCCACTTTATTTTTATGAGAGTACTCACCAAATGCGCTAAATAGGCTAGCTCTATTTCTTTGAGTGTCAAGCTCATTGATGCTTATATCATCTATTAGACCAAGATTTATCACAAACTCTAGCTTGGCATCTTTTAGACTCTTTGTAACTAGGCTCGCACTTGAAGTGATATAGCCACTTTTTATTATCTCGTTGTTAAAAGAGTTTATGATTAGATTGATAGAGTTTTTGCCAAGACAGCTGCTTGGTTTAAAGTCAAGCTTGTTTAAGCTAGCCTCTAAAATAGAGCTAAATTTAGAAAAGTTATCTTGATATGCTTTTCTTATTATAGCCTCATCAGCACCACTACTAGCGTTAAAGCTAGCTACTTCGTTCTCATTTAAGAGTGAAATTTTATCTATTTTAAAGCATGGGGTTTCGTTTAAATTTAGCTTACCTTCTGAAGTTGGTTTTTCGTTAAGCAAATTTATGTTGGAGCTTTCGTTAAAAGAGCTTGCCATATTCGCCCTAATCTCTTCGTTGTTTAACTCATTTTTTAGATTAGTCTCATTAGCAAGTAGCGCAGCACACACCATGCTTAAAGATAAGAGAGTTCTCATCTTAACCTTCCTTGGAAATAACTATAAAGTTATATTTTTTAAAATAATTTAGTGACATTATAAAGGAGCTAATCTTAATATAATATTAAAATATAATGAGAAAAAATAATTTTTATACAAAATATTTCAAAAATGAAACTTTTTTGGCTGCATAAACGGCAAAAATAAATTTATCTTGGTTTATCCTCTTGTATGTAAAATTTAATTTTATATTGACAATGATTATTATTTTGATATAATTGCGCAACTGATTTATATTTCGTAATTTCAGTGATTAAACTATTTTTATAGACGTGCTGTTTTTATAAATTTTCTAAAACTTAACAAAATTTAGATCTATAAAAATTTAACAATATTTTTGTGATATATATTAGAAATAGAAAATAGACATTTTAATCTGAAAGGATAGGCAATGAACAAGCATTTATTTGCACTTTTGGCTTTGGCAGCACTTAGCAGCCACTCTTTAGCTCACGAATTTTGGCTTTTTGGAAGCAGCAAGGACGTAACTAGCGTTGATATCGGCTACGCAGACGACTTCCCAACTGTTGAAAAGATACCAGATAATAGGATCGCCCTTTTTGAAGCCCCATACGTTATAAACAAAAATGGCGAAAAACTGAGCTTAAAACAAAGCGGCGAAAACTACCACTATGAAAGGGCCAAACTAGAAGACGGCTCATACCTTATAGCTGGCGAGTATAAGCCTACGTTTTGGACAAAAGCGAGCGATGGCACATGGCACATGGGCAAAACCAAAGAGGACATCAAGGACGCCAAATACTGCAAAAAAGCGAGCATGAGCGCAAAAGGCATCATAAACAAAAACGCCAAGGACGACTCTGTAACAAAGCCTTCACAGCAGCGCTTAGAGATAGTCCCGCTTGACAATCCAGCAAATTTCAAAGTTGGCGTGCCATTTAAAGTAAAAATTCTATTTGAAGGCAAACCTTTAGAAAATGCCACGCTTGATGGAACATTTGATGGATTTTTAAAAGAAAAAAGCGCATTTCACGGCCAAACTGAGCCAGACGGCACGATAGAAGTACTTGCACTTAAACCTGGAAAATGGCTGCTACAAACAGTGCATAAAATGCCATTTGCCGACTCAAAAATTTGCGATGATGAGACGATTGCTGCAACGCTTGCATTTGAGCTAAAATAGATCAAATTTAAGATCAAGCAAGTTTTCATCTTAAATTTATAAAAGGGCGTAGTCAAATGCGCCCTGCTCTTTTACCTTATAAGTCAAATTTATCAAGACAAAATCAGCAAATGTATCAAATTTATGTATTTCTAAAAATTGAAATGACAAACTCCAGCAGTCATAATGTCATCATTATTTGTAATCTCTAAACTTTTATAAATTACTGTTCCGTTTTCGCCTAAAACCTTTTACTAAACTCAAGCACCTAGTTATTAAAACAAGTTTTTAGAGCTTCAGTAAAGAATTCTGAGATTTTTGAATACAGTATTTCAATATAATTTCTGCTATCTAAATACCAAAATTGTTTCGCATACCAGCAAGCAATCAAGAAAGTATCATAATCCATAGATGTAAAAAACGAGCGTTTCGTCGTTTTCTATATGGGTACTCTGGTAGTTTTTAACACAAATTCACCTTTTATAAAGAAAAAAGATGTTTTACACATTTTTACATCAAAGTTCAATTTATTACAGGTTAAATATTTATTAGTCAAATTTATCGCATTACCAGTAAATTTCAAAATTTGAGTTAAATTTAGAATAAAAATGGTGACCCATACGAGACTCGAACTCGTGTTACCAACGTGAGAGGCTGGTGTCCTAACCGCTAGACGAATGGGCCAAAGATGGTGCCCCGTGTAGGTCTCGAACCTACGACCCCATCATTAAGAGTGATATGCTCTACCAACTGAGCTAACGAGGCAAGATTAAATATCAATAACAAAGTGTTATCTTAGAACTTATAATCTTAAAATTTAATTTGATCACTCAAAAAACAAGAAAAATAGAATCAAGAACCTTAACCTAAGGCTTAGTAGATGGCGCAGCGGACGGGGCTCGAACCCGCGACCTCCGCCGTGACAGGGCGGCATTCTAACCAACTGAACTACCGCTGCACCTAAAGCAATGGTGGTCGCTATAAGACTCGAACTTATGACATCCACCTTGTAAGGGTGGCGCTCTACCAACTGAGCTAAGCGACCTAAAATTTAAAATATCTGGCGACCCTTAGAGGATTTGAACCTCTGTTCCTACACAGAGAAAGTAGAGTCCTGAGCCACTAGACGAAAGGGTCATAAACCCAAAAAATGGTGTCCTGCGTTGGATTCGAACCAACGGCCCCCTCATTAAAAGTGAGATGCTCTACCGACTGAGCTAGCAAGACATGATTATTTAAAAAAGAATTGAGATTATACAAAAAACATTATTATATGTCAAGAAAA